>CAXTVI010000031.1:0-52338 GCA_964247695.1 uncultured Acetobacteraceae bacterium | reverse complement strand
AGCGCCACCTGTCGATCGGCTACAACCGCGCCGCCAAGCTGATCGAGCAGATGGAAAAGGAGGGCATGGTCGGTCCCGCCAATCATGTCGGCAAGCGCGAGGTGCTGCTGCGTCGCGAGGCGGAGGACTGACACGCGTGCCGGTCGCCTCGCCAGGATGAGGAGCGCCGGCATTCCCCTGGCGTTGCTGTCAGCCGCGCTGTTCGGCGCCAGCACGCCGATCGCCAAGCTGCTGCTCGGCGCCATCGATCCGCAGATGACCGCCGGACTGCTCTATCTCGGTGCCGGCACCGGTCTGGCGGGACTGCGCCTTACTCGTGCGGCACTGCGCGAGCCACCTGAAGCGCCGCTGCGCCGGGCCGATCTGCCCTGGCTCGGGCTGGTGATCCTCTCCGGTGGCCTCGTTGCGCCGGTCCTGCTGATGTCCGGCCTGGCCCGCAGCGATGCCTCCAGCGCCTCGCTGCTGCTGAATCTGGAGGGGCTCGCGACCATGGCCATCGCCTGGATCCTGTTCCGGGAGAACGTGGATCGCCGGCTGCTGCTCGGCGCGTTCGCCATCCTGGCGGGTGCCGCTCTGCTGTCCTGGGGCGGCAGCGCCCGCCTCGACCCGGGCAGCGTGTTGATCGCCGGCGCCTGCCTGTGCTGGGGCATCGACAACAACCTGACGCGCCGCCTGTCGGCTGCCGATCCGGTGCAGCTCGCCATGCTCAAGGGCCTGGTGGCGGGCTCCGTGAACATCATGCTGGCGTGGCTGCACGGGGATCACCTGCCTCGTCCCGAACTGCTTGGGGTGGCGGCCCTGGTCGGCTTTCTCGGCTACGGGGTCAGCCTCGCGCTCTACGTGCTGGCGCTGCGCCACCTGGGAGCCGCACGCACGGCCGCGTATTTTTCGCTCGCGCCGTTCGTCGGAGCGGTGCTGGCGATCGTCGTGCTGCATGAGCCGGTGCCGGCCATCCTCGTGGCCGCGGCAGCGCTCATGGGCACCGGGCTATGGCTGCATCTGACCGAGCTGCACGAGCACGACCACCTGCATGACGAGACGGAGCACGAGCACCGCCACCGGCACGACGAGCACCATCGGCACGACCATCCTCCGGGCCTGCCGCCCGGCGAGCCGCACAGCCACCTTCATCGTCATGCCCGAATGCGGCACCGGCACCCGCATTTTCCGGACCTGCATCACCGGCACGGCCATGCGCATCGCTGACCGGTCTTGAAGATCGCAACCTACAACATCAACAACGTCAATCGCAGGCTTCCCAACCTGTTGCAGTGGCTGCGGCAGGCAAGGCCGGACATCGTCTGCCTGCAGGAACTCAAGGCGACGGACAAGGCGTTCCCGGCCGCGGCATTCCGGGACGCCGGCTACGGCGCCGTCTGGCAGGGGCAGCCGACCTGGAACGGCGTCGCCATCCTCGCGCGCGGCAGCGAGCCGGTGCTGACCCGGCGACAGCTTCCCGGGGACTCCAGGGATACGCAGGCCCGCTACATCGAGGCGGCAGTGGAGGGCGTGCTGGTCGCCTCGATCTACCTGCCGAACGGCAATCCGCAACCGGGACCGAAGTTCGACTACAAGCTGGCCTGGTTCGAGCGGCTCATCCTGCACGCGGCCGACCTGCATGCCGCCAGCGTGCCGGTGGTGCTCGCCGGAGACTACAATGTCGTGCCGACCGACGCCGACATCTATCCGACGAAATCATGGGCGAAAGATGCGCTGCTGCAACCCGCGTCGCGCGCGGCATTCCGACGGCTTCTCGACCAGGGCTGGACCGATGCGCTTCGCGCACGCCACCCCTCGATGCCGCTCTACACCTTCTGGGACTACAAGCGCGAGCGCTGGGCGCGCGATGCCGGACTGCGTCTGGATCACCTGCTGCTGAGCCCTGCCCTCGCCGGGCGCCTGCGCGACGCCGGGGTCGACCGTGCGGTCCGCGGCGAACACGGCGCCAGCGACCATGCCCCGGCCTGGATCCGCCTGCGATCCTGAACTCCTCGTCATCCCGGTTCGAAGGCACCCGGAGATCTTGACCGGTCGCGGGATTTGCCCCAACCGGGCCTGCACCCGATCAGGATACCGCATGCTCCGCCTTGGCTCTCTGCTCGCGACCGTCTCGCTGCTCTCGCTCACGGCGTATCCTGCCAAGGCCGACCAGCCTTCCCCCGCTCCTCTTCCGATGCCGCCGGCGGTGCCGCTGCCAAGGGATACGCCCTATCCCGGCACCATGTCGCTCGCCGTCGACGCGACCGACCTCGCACATCACATCATGTCCGTGCACGAGACGATTCCGGTGGCGCATGCCGGCGACCTGATCCTGCATTATCCGGAATGGATCCCCGGCGCGCATGGCCCGACCGGTCCGATCGAGCTCCTGGCCGGACTCGCCGCGCATGCCGGCGACGCGCTGCTCGATTGGCGCCGCGACCCGGTGGACATGTACGCCTTCCATGTTCCGGTGCCGGCGGGCGCCGCCTCGATCAGCGTCGATTTCCAGTTCCTGTCCCCGGCTACCGAGGAGCAGGGCCGCGTTGTGATGACGCCCGCCATGCTCGACCTGCAATGGAACACCGTCGCGCTGTATCCGGCCGGCTACTTCACGCGCGACATCCGGGTGGCCCCGTCGGTGCGCCTGCCGTCCGGCTGGCAGTTCGCCACCGCGCTGCATGCGCCCGGGCCGTCCGAAACCACCGCCGAACCGGTGCAGTTCGCTCCAGTGCCGTTCTCGACGCTGCTCGACAGCCCGCTATATGCCGGGCGCTATTTCGAACGCCTGGATCTCGATCCGGGCGGTAAGGCGCCGGTGCATCTGGACATCGTCGCCGACAAGCCGTCCGAGCTCGTGGTGACGCCGGCGCAGCTGGCGGCGCACCGCGCGATCGTGCAGCAGGCGTACAAGCTGTACGGCTCGCACCACTACGACCATTACGACTTTCTGCTCGCGCTGAGCGACGAGCTGACCGGCGAGGGGCTGGAGCATCACCGTTCCAGCGAAAACGCGACCGATGGCAACTACTTCACCGAGTGGGACAAGACCGCCGACGGCCGCGACCTGCTGCCGCACGAGTACACCCACTCCTGGAACGGCAAGTACCTGCGTCCCGCCGATCTGTGGTCGCCCGACTTCAACAGCCTGCCCGAGCGCGACAGCCTGCTCTGGGTCTATGAGGGCATGACCCAGTACTGGGGCCAGGTGCTTGCCGCCCGGGCGAAGCTCTGGACCCGCGACCAGGCGCTGGACACGCTCGCCTACGAGGCCGCCTACATGCAGGCCGAGGTCGGGCGCGCCTGGCGTCCGCTCGAGGACACTACAAACAGCCCGATCTTCGTACGCCGGCGCGACCTGCCGTGGCCGGACTGGCAGCGTGGCGAGGACTACTATCTCGAGGGCGTGCTGCTCTGGCTGGACGCCGACACCCTCATCCGCGAGCGCAGCCACGGCGGCAAGTCGCTCGACGACGTCGCGCGCGGCCTGTTCTCGACCCATGACGGCAGCTTCGTCACCTCGACCTACCGGTTCGACGATGTCGTGCACGCGCTGAACGCCGTGCTGCCCTATGACTGGGCCGGCTTCCTGCACGCCCGGCTCGACCGGCGCGGGGGCTCAGCACCGCTCGACGGGTTCGCGCGTGGCGGCTACCGGCTGGTGATGACCGACAAGAAGTCGCCGCTGTTCGAGTCCTTCGAGCAGGAACGCAAGCTGCGCGATTTCAGCTTCTCGATCGGCCTCATGCTCAAGGACGCGAAGATCGTGTCGGTGGCCTGGAACAGCCCGGCCTACAAGGCCGGCCTGATCGAAGGCGACACGCTGGCCGGGATCGACGGGTCGAGCTTCCAGGATGCGGACGACCTCGCCGCTGCCATCACCCAGGCCAGGAAGACCGGGGCGTCGATCCAGCTTCTGGTGACCTCGGGCAGGCACTACCGCACGGTGCAGGTCGAGGATCGGACCGGGCTGCAATACCCGCACCTCGTGCGCAGCGGCGGCGGCAATGCCAGGCTGGACGCGATCCTCGCAGCGCGGCCTTGAGGCGTGCTGTCATATCGCAACAAATTGGAACGGCGTTGTCGATTCCCGGAAAACGGCTCTACGCGGGAGCGCGTGTTGCGCTAGGCTCACACGGTTGAGAGGCTGCGCCGGAACGGCGAGATCGTTCCGTGCAAGGATAGGGCGCTCTGGCTTCGGGTGGGGGGGTCGATGTCTGCACGCGGTTCATCTCACGGCATTTCCGTCCGTGGCTCGTCGCTTCGGCCCGTAGCCGCGTGGCGGATGTGGTACGCGCTGCATGGCCACGCCCGGTTTCTGCTGGCGCTGCTGCTGCTGTGTGCCGCCGCGCTGATCCTGCCGTACTGCGTGATCAGGTCGGACACGCTCTATTGCCGGCACAGCACGGTCTTCTGGGATGCCGAGGATTGCTACAAGTTCGGGCTCACGAAGCAGCAGGCCAAGGTCGTCTTCGTCGGCGACTCGTCGCTGACCTTCGGCGTGCGGCCAAGCCTGCTGGCAAAGGCGGGGCAGATCGACGCCTATAATCTCGGCCTGTCAGCGGGCGCCGTGCTGTTCTCGCCCGGCCTGCTGCTCGACGACTACCTCGCCCACAACCGACGCCCGCGGATCATCGTGCTTTATGTCGGGCCGTGGACGCTGGTGCAGGACCAGCCGGACATCCAGCACCTCTGGGCGGACGGCGCCAAGGTGGCCATCCGGCACGGCACGTTCGCCGACATGCGCCGCGTCTTCTGGCAGGATCCGCGCCGGCTGATCCAGCTCCCGGTCATCGTGCTGGAGCAGGGCGTGCGCCAGTTCAGCCCGTCCGAGAAGTGGTGGGTGTGGGCCTATGCGGAGATGCAGAAGGAGCGCGGCTGGTCCGATTTCCTGCGCCCGCGGAAACCGTTCACCATGCTGGGGCCCGGCCAGCGGCCTGCGCTTGCGGAGCATTGCGCGATGTCGGCCAAGCCGCTGACGCCACCCGACCATGCGCTGATCGAACGGTTCCGGCGGGCCTACGAGCGCCACGGCACTCGCGTTCTGGTCTATGTCGCGCCGGTGCCCGCGTGCGATCCGTCCTACGCGTCGATCGTGCGTTCCTATGCCGGAGTGTCGGACAACCATCCGCTCACCCTGCCCGGGCCGGACTTCATCGACGACGGCTGGCGCGTCCACCTGAGCCGGGAGGGCGCCGCCGACGCCACCGCGCAGGTGGCGGAGTTCCTCAGGCCCTATCTGGCTGGGGGCGCCGGGCTGCACACCGCCCTGCCGATCCGAAAGCTGCATACCTGAACGAAGATCTAGCGGAAGCGGCCGGCCGATGCTGTTCAACTCCTACGGCTTCATCTTTGCCTTCCTGCCTGTCTCCGTCACCGGATTCTATCTTGCCGGCCTGATCCGGCCCGACCTCGCGCACCATCGACTGGCGGCAGCCTGGCTCGTCCTGTGCTCGCTGTTCTTCTACGGCTGGTGGAACCCGCATTTCCTGCTGCTGCTGGTGGGCTCGATCGCCTGCAACTACACACTGAGTCGCCTGATCGACCGCACCCGCGATCGCCCACGCCGGCAGACCTCGCTTCTCGCCTGCGGTGTCGCCGGCAACCTGCTGCTGCTGTTCTTCTACAAATACCTGCTGGCGTCGCTCGCCTTCCTGGGCCTGCTGCACACGCTGCCCGCAGCCTGGGCGAGCCGGATCATTCTGCCCCTGGGGATCTCGTTCTTCACCTTCACCCAGATCGGCTACCTGATGGACGAGAGGGACGGCGTGGTGAAGCAGCACGGGTTGCTCGACTACGTGCTGTTCGTCACCTTTTTCCCGCATCTCATCGCCGGGCCTATCCTGCACAACCAGGAGATGATCCCGCAATTCGCCGATCCGCGGACCTACCGGTTCCGGGCCGAGAATCTGAGCATCGGGCTCAGCATCTTCGCCATCGGCCTCGCCAAGAAGGTGATCGTCGCCGATCCGCTCGCGGTCGCCGCCAATGCCGGCTTCGTCGCGCCGCATGCGGTGAGCACGTTGGGCGCCTGGCAGGCCGTGCTGAGCTACTCGCTACAACTATACTTCGATTTCTCCGGCTATTCGGACATGGCGATCGGCATCGCCCGCATGTTCGGGATCGTATTTCCGCTCAACTTCAACTCCCCGTACAAGAGCCAGTCGATCATTGATTTCTGGCATCGCTGGCACATGACGCTGACGCGTTATCTGACTCTCTATCTCTACAATCCGATGGCACTGGCTGTGGCGCGATGGCGCATGGCGCGCGGTCTCGGGACCTCCCGGCAGGCCCTGCGGCAGCCCGGCGCGTTCGCCGGCATGGTCCTGCTGCCGATGGTCTTCACCATGAGCCTTGCGGGCATCTGGCACGGCGCGGGATTTCAGTTCCTGGTCTTCGGCCTGCTGCACGCAACCTATCTCACGATCAACCATGCCTGGCGCATCTTCGTGTCCCCGCCGCCGCGGGCCGGGGATCCCGAGGCGCCCTGGTCGAGTGTGGCGGCCTCGGTGATGCTCACCTTCCTGTCGGTGATGGTCGCGCAGGTCTTCTTCCGGGCCGGTTCGACCTCCGGGGCCTTCTCGATGCTGGGCGGCCTGCTCGGCCTGCATCCCGCCCAGGGCGCGATCCTGTTGCCGGCCTGGCTGGCCCCGCATACGCACGGGGTGCTGCCGCGGCTGGTGCATCTGCGCGTGGTGGCGCTGTCCGGCGATGCGACCGATCTCAAGCAGTGGCTGCGGATCGGCATCGGCTTCGTCATGGTCTGGACACTGCCCAACACGCAGCAGATCATGGTGGACTACCGGCCGGCGCAGGGGCCGGTCAGGCCGTTCCACCGGCGCCTGCTGCGCTGGCACCCCGGCCTCGGCTGGGGCGTGGCCCTGGGCGTGCTGCTCATCGGCAGCGTGTGCCATCTCGACGATCCCAGCCGGTTTCTCTACTTCCAGTTCTGATACCGCTCCACCGCCCCGGCCCCCCAGCCGGGCAGCATGCAATCCGGGCAGGATCAAAAACGGGACGGGAGGGGAATTTTCAAGCGGCATCGCATTTTTGATCCGGTCGATCAGGACAGGCGGAGCGAAATCCAAACAACCATGTTCTTTCGGTTTCAAATTATATTTTCAAGCTGAATCTTTTAGGCAGGCCTGCATAAATTACATGAAGTTTCTCGATTTTTGGACACGTCCTCCGGTTATTGAGGCTTAGTCGTCCACAGGAGCACCCCTCCCGGAACGATTTCTCAAAAATTGAGGGCATCATGTACGCATTGCTGTTTTCCGAGCCTGCCGTCGATCGACGTGCCCTGCGCGTCCATGCGCGGGAAGAGGTCTATGGCTCTCCATTGATCAGGGCCTGCGCCGCCGGCGACCGGGAGGCCATCCGCGCCCTCCTGATCGGGTTCTGGCCGTTCGTCACGGCGTTCGAGCGCGCCATCGACGTGCGCGTCGGACGCCTGCCGACGCGCCCGCTGATCCAGCGTTTCGGCCAGAGCCGGGTGCGCGCCTTCTTCAACGAGGCCCGCGAGGCGGTGCGCGAGATGAAGGAGGAAGAGGGCTCGCACATGCTGCTTTGGCGGCGGGCGGCCGATGAAATGAATATCGACCTCGATGATGCCCCGATGATGGAGGGTGTGCAGAAACTGCTTGCCAATGCCGAGAGCGAAGACCCGGTCGAGTTCTTCTGCTGGCTCGCCGGGACGGAATATATCGCCGAGGAACTCGCGGCCTACCTCTGTCACGCTCCGGCCTTTACCGGCGCATTCCCCTCGGGCCGCTGGATCTGGGGCCTTGCGCACCTCGATGACGAGCACGAAGGTCCGTCGCATCTCGAGATCGACGAGGACCTTGCCCGGGCCTACCACCCGGCGACCGATCCCACGATCGCAGGTGCCACCTTGTTCGCCCATATCAGGCGCTGCGAGGAGTTGTTTGGTTTGGCCGCTTCCGACGTCATGGAAAAGCTGGCGCTTGCGCCTGCATGAAACGAATCACTAGTTTCACAGTTGTGTGATGAACATTTCCGTGAGGCAGGGCTGGGAGACAACCTAGCCCTGCTTTATTACACAGCTGGTTACCTTCCCGCGTGGTAGCGTCCCCCGGCGGTGCGGTGGCGCGACGCGCCCTGATGCCCACGGGCCGAACCGGGCTTCGTTGCTGAGAGAGATCGGATGCGTCTGCTGCAGGCAGCACGGGACAGGCTTGTGCAGATCGTGCGGCGCCAGCCGGCCCCAAGCCGCTACCACGCTGCCGTCCATGACGAGACGTTGCGTGCCGCCGCCCGCCTGACCCCCTACTGCATGCTGACCAGCGGCATGGTGGCACTGGTCCTGCTGCCCAATCTCGGCGTCGGCCTCGTCGCCTATCGCTACGGCCTCACCGCGATCATCGAGATCGTCGTGGCGTTGGCCTGGCTGGGCTCATGGCGCGCTCGTCGGGCCCTGCGCGCCGGGATCAGCGACAGCGAGCGCGACATCCGCATTCAAATGCTGGTCGGGCTGAGCTTCATCCTGGGCCTGGCCTGGAGCACGATGCCGGTCATGCTGTTCGGACTGGCCGACGCCAACATGCGGGTCATGATCGCCTGCACCTGCGCCGGCCTAATCGCGACCAGCCTGGTCATGATGCCGATCTTCGCGGCCTCGGAAGCACTGTCGATCCCGCTGATCCTGGGGTCGTTCCTGGCCCTGCACCGGACTGGCATCGTGCTGTTCCAGTGGCTCGCCACGCTGCTTGCCATCTATGCCGTGTTCATCATCCTCGCGGGAAACGCCATCCGACTGCTGTTCGAGCGCTACACCCTGATGCGCCTCCAGCAGGACGACCAGCAGGACATGATCCAGCTCCTGCTTGGCGACGTGGACCAGCGCGTCAGCCGCTGGCTGTGGGAGACCGACGCCGAGGGCCGGCTGCGCTTCGTGACCCCCGGCCTCGCGGAGGCGCTCGAGCGGCCGGTTGCCTGGGTCGAGGGACGGCGTCTCAGCGAGATCCTGCGGGCCCCGCGCTACCAGTCCGACGGGGTGGAAGTCGAGACGACAGACGCCGGCAAGCTGGCCCAGTGCATGCGCGACCGCGTGGTGTTCCGGAGCATTACCGCGCCGGTCCGTCGGCATGGCACCCTGCGCTGGTGGTCGCTGACGGGACGCCCGGTCTTCGACGACAAGGCCCACTTCATCGGCTACCGCGGCGTCGGCGCCGACATCACCGAGGCGCGCGGCGCGGAGGCTCGCGCGTCGCACCAGGCGCGGCACGACCTGCTTACCGGCCTGCCGAACCGCCAGGCCTTCACCGAGGCCCTGCGCTCGGCGCTGAAGGATTTGGGACGGCGCAGCGAGGCCTTCGCCCTGATGAGCATCGACCTGGACGGCTTCAAGTCGGTCAATGACAGCATGGGGCACGCCTCGGGCGACGTGCTGCTGCAGGCAGCCGGCCGGCGGCTCGACGGCTGCATCGGCCAGGGCGGCCTGCTGGCACGGATCGGCGGCGACGAGTTCATGCTCCTGCAGCGCAATACCACGGTCACCGCCATGCAGACCCTGGCGGAGTGCCTGCTCAAGCAGTTCGAGCACCCGTTCCTGATCGACGAGCGCGACACCTCGGTGGGACTGAGCATCGGCATCTCGATGGCGCCCCTCGCCGGCGATACCGGAGAGGCGCTGCTGGAGGCGGCCGACCTCGCGCTCTACCAGGCCAAGCATGACGGCGGCGGCTGCTTCCGGTTCTACGACACCGGCCTGAAGCAGATCGCGCAGGAGCAGCGAGCCCTGCTGCGCGACCTGCGCGAGGCGATCACCGAGAAGAGCATCGTGCTGGCCTACCAGCCGATCGTCGACGCCCAGACCTACGCCGTGCGCGGCTTCGAGGCCCTCGCGCGCTGGCGGCGTCCAAACGGCGGCTCGGTCTCGCCGGACCGCTTCATCCGGCTGGCCGAGGAGGCTGGCCTGATCGAGGAGCTCGGCAGTTGGATCCTCGAGCATGCCTGCCAGCAGGCGGCAACGTGGCCGGGCATGCTCAAGGTCGCGGTGAACATCTCGGTGGGGCAGCTCAGCGGGCGCAGCTTCATCCAATGTGTCTCCGAGATCCTGCGGCGCACCGGCCTCGAGGCGCACCGGCTGGAGCTGGAGATCACCGAGAGCATCTTCATGGATGCCGACACGTCGAGCTTCGGCGTGCTGGAAGGGCTGCGCGACCTTGGGGTCGGCATCGCGCTCGACGATTTCGGCCGCGGCTTCTCGTCGCTGGGCTTCCTGCGCGGTTTTGCCTTCTCCAAGATCAAGATGGATATGAGCTTCGTACGCGACATGATCCATGACCGTCGGAGTGCCGCCGTCGTGCATGCGGTGGTCGGGCTGGCGGCCGACCTCGGCGTGGTGGTCACCGCCGAAGGCGTCGAGACGGTGGAGCAACTCGACCAGTTGCGGCGCCAGGGCTGCACCGAGATCCAGGGGTTCCTGTTCAGCCGGGCGGTGCCGGCCGAGCGGATCCCCGACCTGCTTGGGGAGCTGCGCCGCACCGGCTCGCCGGAGCCGGACGCACCGGTCGATGACTATGTTTTCGACCTCACCCTGTTGGACGAGACCCCCTGAGGCGCACGCGAGACTGCACTAGCCCAGTCTGGCGCGCGTCCGCCGTTCGTTCAGGAAGATCGGGTTAGGCGGTGCCGGAGACTTCCTCGTCGTCGTCTTCTTCGTGTTCTTCGTACCATTCCAGCATCTCGTCGTGGAAGTCGGGGTCTTCCAGCAGACGCCGCGCCAGGGCGGTGACCAGCACCACCGAGACCGGCAGGCCTTCCTCGTCCTCCAGGTGCTCGCCTTCCACCCGCACCGACATGCGGTTGCCGTCCTGGCCGACAATCAGGGCGTACTCGCCGTGCAGCAGGGTGATCGTGCTCGCCGGCTCTGCCATCGTCTCTCTCCGCTGAAGCTGCCACCATCTTGGCACGGGCACGCTGACGGGCAGAGGGCAGAATGACGATCGGCACGCCTACCCTGGACCAGCTGCAGGTGTTCGTCGCCGTTGTCGAGGCCGGCAGCTTCGCCCAGGCAGCGCGCTCGCTGAACCGGGCCACCTCGGTGGTCAGCTACACGATTGCCAACCTGGAGGCGCAACTCGGCCTCGGGCTGTTCACCCGGGCCGGCACGCGGCGGCCGCTCCTGACCGATGCCGGCCGCTCGCTGCTCACCGATGCACGGCTGATCCTGGACGCCATCGACCGCATGCGCGCCAAGGCGCGCGGCCTGGAATCCGGGCTGGAGGCGGAAGTCGGGCTGGCGGTCGACGTGATGCTGCCGACGCACCGGCTCGTCGACGCGCTGAAGGCCTTCCGGGACACCTTCCCGACCGTAACCTTGCGACTGCATGTCGAGGCGCTCGGCGGCGTCACGCAACTGGTGCTCGATGGCCGGGCGCAGGTCGGCGTCAGTGGCCCCATCCCTTGTCCGATGCACGGCATCGAAAGCACGCCGGTCGGCGAGATCGAGATGCTACCGGTGGCGGCTCCCGATCATGCGCTTGCCTCTGCCGGACGCCTGGATGCCCGCCACCACATCCAGCTGGTCCTGTCCGATCGTTCGCTGCTGACGGAAGGCCAGGATTTCTCCGTCGTCGCGGTGCGCACATGGCGGCTGGCCGACCTGGGCTCGAAGCACGCCTTGCTGCTCGCCGGGATCGGCTGGGGCTACATGCCGTCACCGATGGTGCGGGACGACATGGAGACAGGGCGGCTGGTTCGCCTGCACCTCCCCGATCTGGCGCCGGCGCCATACCGCTTCAGCGCGATCCACCGTACCGACACGGCCCCCGGACCCGCCGCAGGCTGGCTGATCCGCCGCCTCGTGGCCCAGATCCCCGAAGAAGCCTAGCTTCACAGTCCTATCGAACAGTGCGGCCCAAACTAGTCCACTTTTCGCCTGGGCCAGCACGACCGATATCTTGCGCCGGACAAGTCAGGAGATTTCGATGCCCAAGGTCCTCGTGCTGTATTACTCCACCTATGGCCATATCGAGCAGATGGCGGAGGCGGTCGCCGCCGGCGCCCGGGAAGCCGGCGCCGACGTGTCGGTGAAGCGGGTACCGGAGACGGTCCCGGAAGAGATCGCCCGCGGTGGCCACTTCAAGCTCGACCAGGCAGCGCCCGTCGCCACCGTCGCCGAACTGGAGGGCTACGACGCGATCATCCTGGGGACGCCGACGCGCTACGGGCGCATTTCATCCCAGCTCGCCGCCTTCCTCGACCAGACAGGCGGTCTTTGGGCGCGCGGTGCGCTCAACGGCAAGGTTGGCGCCGCCTTCACCTCGACGGCGTCACAGCATGGCGGCCAGGAGACCACCCTGTTCTCGCTGATCACCAACCTGCTGCATCTCGGGCTGGTCGTTGTCGGCCTGCCGTACAGCTTCCAGGGCCAGCTAAGGCTGGACGAAGTGACCGGCGGCAGCCCGTATGGCGCCACGACAATCGCGGCCGGCGACGGCTCGCGGCAGCCGTCGGAGAACGAACTGGCCGGGGCACGATACCAGGGTCGGCACGTCGCCGAGACCGCTGCCAAGCTGTTCGGCTGATGGAAACCGTGCGTGGCCCCGGCTCAGGGCCACGCACGCCACGACTCGGTGTCGGCCTGGTTCAGATCGTCCGGCGGCCGACGATGGCGTGGTAGATGAACAGGACCACGACCGCGCCGACGACGGCTACGATCAGGCTGTAGATGTTCAGGCCGGTGACGCCAACCGCGCCGAACTCGTTGAAGATGAAGCCGCCGACGACGGCGCCGACGATGCCGAGCACGAGGTCGAGGAGGAGGCCCTCACCCGACTTGTTGACGATCTTGCTGCCGATGAACCCGGCGATCAGGCCGAGGATGATCCAGGCGATGATGGACATGACGGACGCTCCGTGGCGGCTGTTGCGGCCGGCTTTCAGCCTTCGCCGTGCGCAGGACGATGCCGGCCCTGGATCCTGCGCCTCGTCACGACGCCGGAGCGTTACGATGGTTGCACGTTCCCGGCAGCATGAGCGCTTCGGTCACGCGGAGTGTTTTTCATGCACGGGAGCCTGCGCACCGTCGAGCAGGTCCATGGCCGCGGCCACCGCCTCGCCCGGGCGCGATGCAAACCCCGCGGCGCGCAGCACCGCTTCCAGCGCCCCGAGGGTGATCAGGGCGGCATCGCCGCGGCAGTTGTAGCCCATGGTGCCGATGCGCCAGATGCGGCCGATCAGCGGCCCGAACGCGGTGCCGATCTCGATCTCGAAGCGGGTGCGCATGCGGGCGCGCACCCGCTCGCCGTCGATCCCGTCGGGGATCATCACGCCGACCACGTTGGCCATCTTGTGCGCCCGGTCGCCGAATAGCCGCAGCCCCATCGCCTGCAGCCCGGCCGCCATGGCGCGCCCGACCAGCGCATGCCGGGCGATCCGCGCCTCCAGCCCCTCCTCGAGCACCAGCCGCGCGCATTCGCGGGCGCCGTAGAGCATCGTGGTCGCCTCGGTATGGTGGTTGAGCCGGCGCTCGGACCAGTAGTCCATCAGCATGGCGAGATCGAAGTAGTTCGAGGCGATGCGTCGGCCAGTCGGGCCGGGCCAGGATCCGGACCTGGCCTGCGCAATGCCATGCTCGACATGCCGGCGCGAGAAGATCCGGGCCGCGGCGCGCTCCGAGATGGTGATCGGCGCCGAGCCGGACGGACCACCCAGGCATTTCTGCAGCCCGGCGGTCACGATGTCGGCCCCCCAGCCATCGGCGGGGACATCCATGCCCCCCAGCGTCGCCGTGGCATCCACATAGAGCAGGGCATCATGCTCGGCGCAGATGCGGCCCAACTCGTGGATCGGCTGCGCCATCGTGGTGGAAGTGTCGCCATGCACGGTCGCCACCAGGCGCGGCTTGACCCGCCGCACCGCGTCGCGCACCGCGTCGGCCTCGACCACCGTGCCCCATTCGGCATCGACCATGCTGACGAGGCCGCCGCAGCGCTCGGCGATCTCGCGCAGCAGCAGGCCGAAGCGTCCGAAATTGACCACCACCACGGGGTCGCCCGGCTCGATCAGCGACACCAGGGCGGCCTCGATCGCGGCGCGTGCGCTGCCGTCGATCAGGAAGGTCCAGCGATTGCCGGTCCTGAAGACGTGCCGGTAGAGCGCCATCGTCTCGTTCATGTAGCCAGTGAATTCCGGGTCGTACTGCCCGAGCAGTTGCGCCGACATCGCGCGCAGCACCCGCGGATGCGCGTTGATCGGCCCCGGTCCCATCAGCAGGCGGCTCGGCGGGTCGATCTCGGCAAAGGCGTTTGGGGAGAGCGCTGTCATCCGGTGTCCCAAATCCCATGTGACCGGTTGCGGCGCCCGGCATCGCACGCCACAACAAGGCCTGTACCGATGAATAGCAAGCGACATGCCGGGGCAAGCGGCTGCCGGCACCGCAAGAGGAGATCCCGATGGACGGACACACGCCGGCCGCTGATCCGACACGCCCCTCTGCCATGCTGGACCGGCTCGGCGAGGTCGTGGTCCGCACCGGGCTGAACCTCGCGCCGAACCAGGAGCTGGTCATCACCGCGCCGCTCGACGCCGTGCCGCTGGTGCGCCGGATCACCGATCACGCCTACAAGGCGGGGGCCACGCTGGTCACCACCTTCTTCACCGACGAGGTCACCCGGCTTGCCCGCTTCCAGCATGCGCCGGATGCGGCCTTCGACAGCGCCGCGACCTGGCTGGCGGACGGCATCGCCAACGCCTTTCGCAGCGGCGCGGCCCGGCTCGCGATCACCGGCGAGGATCCGGCCCTGCTGTCGGGCCAGGATCCGGACCGGGTCGCCCGGGCCAACCGCGCCAACGCACGCGCCAACCAGGCCGCCCTCGGGCTGATCACCAACTTCGCGGTGAACTGGAACATCGTCGCCTGCGCCACGCCGTCCTGGGCGCGAACGATGTTTCCCGAACTGGAAGAGGGTGCCGCGGTCGCGCGGCTATGGGATGCGATCTTCGCCGCCAGCCGGCTGGACGGACCAGACCCGGTCACCGCCTGGCGGGAGCACGACGCGGCCCTGCACGCCCGCGCCGCCTTGCTGAACGAGGCCAACTTCGCCGCCCTGCACTTCCGCGGTCCCGGCACCGATCTCACGGTCGGACTGGCCGACGGTCACGCCTGGCTCGGCGGCTCGGGCACCGCCGCCAACGGCATCACCTGCATTCCGAACATTCCGACCGAGGAGGTATTCACCACGCCGCACAAGGACCGGGTCGAGGGCCACGTGCGCAGCAGCAAGCCGCTCTCCTACCAGGGCACGCTGATCGACGGGATCGAGGTCCGCTTCGAGGCTGGCCGCATCGTGCACGCGCACGCGGTTCGGGGCGCCGAGGTGCTCGACCGCGTGCTCGGCACCGACGAGGGCGCACGCCGGCTGGGCGAGGTGGCGCTGGTGCCGCATTCCTCTCCGATCTCGCGCAGCGGCCTGCTGTTCCAGAACACCCTGTTCGACGAGAACGCCGCCAGCCACATCGCACTCGGTCAGGCCTATGCAACCTGCATGCACGGCTCGAAGGGCCTGGACGCGGCGGCCCTCGGCGCGCGCGGCGCCAACAACAGCCTGATCCATATCGACTGGATGATCGGTTCGGGCGAAATCGACGTCGACGGCGTCACCCAAGGTGGCGCACGGCAACCTCTGATGCGCGCGGGAGAGTGGAGCAACTGAACTTTATCCAGGGCAGGGGTTGCTCGAAGACAATCGCGGTTTCGGCGACAACCCGCTCCAGCCAGGGACATCCTCCAACTGCGAGCATCGCGGCCCTCCAGTAAGAACCTGACTGCCGCAAGTTCGGTCTCCTCGGATTTGAACAGGACCGATCGGCCGATGTAACAATATGAGAACGTAGGCTGAGCCGCTCCGCTCTGAGTCTACTGGATCGTGTAGCCGCCATCCACCACAAGGTTCTCGCCGTTCACCATCCCGGCTGCGTTGCTGGCGAGATACAGCACCGCGATGGCGATCTCGTCCGGCTCCGCGAAGCGGCCGGTCGGGATCTTGGCGCGGAATGCGGTGCCAACGTCGCCGGCCCAGGCAAGCCGGCCCAACTCGGTGTTCACCACCGTGGGGCTGACGGAATTGACCGTCACGCCCTTCGGTCCCCACTCGTAGGCCATCACCTTGGTCATGCCGATGATGGCCGCCTTGCTGGTGGCATAGGCGACATGACCGTGCAGCGCGACCAGGGCGGCCTGCGAGGCAATGTTGACGATACGGCCGCACCCCTGTGCGATCATCCGACGACCGACCGCCTGCGCCACCAGGAACGGCGCCTTGAGATTTACCGCCATGGTGAGATCCCAGTCGGCCTCGCTGGCCTCCTCCGCGGCACCCAGCCGGACGATGCCGGCATTGTTGACCAGGATGTCGATGCGGCCGGCCTCCGACACGATCCGCGCGATCGCGGGCTCGATGCCCGCAAATCCCGACAGGTCGAGCAACACGCCGGCATGGCCGGCGCCGGGCAGTGCGGCGGCCACTTCCGCCACATTGGTCGCCCGGTCAACCAGCACCAGCCGGGCGCCACGTCCTGCCAACGCCGTGGCGATGGCATGGCCGATTCCGGAGGCGCCCCCGGTGACGAGGGCGACCTGCCCCGACAAGTCGAACGCGGCCTCGAAACTGAACGCGGTCATGACGGCTACTCCGGGTTCAGGACCTACTGATCGGCGTAGGTGCCGGCAGCAAGATTCTTCTTGATCAACGCAGGCAGATCCTTGGTGAACTTGTCGGGATGCACATACATCTGATCGTAATAGTGCCCGACATTATCCTTGGTGATCTGCGGCATGATGAACATGGCGAGCTTCGGCACCGGGCGACCTTGGACCTGGTCCACCGCGACCTGCATTGCCATGCCGAGTTCCAGCAGCGCGTCCTGCAGATTGGTCTCAAGCTCGGTGCCGGCGCGCACCGCACGCATGCCGTCCTTGATGCCGTCGGTGCCGACCACCGGGATCTTGCCGGCCAGGCCCTTCTCGCGCAGCGCCTGGATGGCGCCGATCGCCATGTCGTCATTTTCCGGAATGAAGCCGCTGATCTGGCTGCCGTAGCGTGACAGGAAGTCCTGCGCCACGCTGTAGGCCTCGGTGCGCTTCCAGTTCGCCGGCTGGATCGCCAGCAGCTTCACCTCCGGGTTCTTCGCCAAAATGTTCTTGATGCCCTTGGTGCGGTCGATCTCGCCGGACTGGCCGAGCGGACCCTGCAGCACCACCACGCCACCCTTGTGGCCGATCGCGTCCATGACATGGATCGCCTCGTTCTCGCCGGCCTTTACGTCATCGGGGCCGACATAGGATACGGCGTTCTTCATCACCGCGTCGCTGACCGTGAGGTTGGTGATGATCACCGGAATGCCGGCCGCCTTTGCCGCCTCGACCTGCGGGCCGAGTGTCGACGAATTCACCGCGGCGATGACGATGGCATCGACCTTCTGGTTGATGAACTGCTGGATCTGCGAAATCTGCGAATTGACGTCCATGTGCGCCGAGTTCCACAGCAGCTTGGCGCCATCGGCGTCGGCCACGGTCTGCACGCCCGACTTGCCGAGCGAGATGAACGAGCTCATGTCGTACACGGTAAAGCCGATCACCGGATGCGCCTTGTCGGCCAGCGCCGGCCTTGCCGCCGCCGCCAAACCCAGCACGGTTGCGCCACTCAGCAACATCGTTCGCAGTACAGATTTTGCCATGTGCGTGATCCCCAATTGTTTCTTGTTTCAGTCTTCGGTGCGGTGCGTGATGCTGTCCACGAACACGGCGCCGATGATGATCAGGCCCTTCACGATAAGCTGGTAGAAGGGCGAGACATTGATGATGTTCAGCCCGTTATCCAGCACGCCGATAATCAGGAAGCCGAAGATCGTGCCGATCAGCGAGCCGCGGCCGCCCATCAGGCTGATGCCGCCGATCACCGCGGCTGCGATCGCGTTCAGCTCGTAGCCGGTACCGGTATTGGCGATACCCGCCGTCGCCCGCGCCGCCAGCAGCACGCCGGCGATCCCGGCCAGCACGCCCGAGATGGTATAGACCGCGAACCGCGTGCTGCGCAGTCCGACGCCGGCGACGCGCGCCGCATGCGCGTTGCCGCCGACCGCGTAGATATGCATGCCGAAGCGGGTGCGCGCGAGCACCACCCAGGAGATCGCCACGGCCACGATCATGACCACCACCGGGATCGAGACACCGCCGATATTGCCGCTGAGTGCGAGGAACTGGTCCGACAGTCCGGAGATCGGCTGGCCGTCGCTGAATACGAAAGCAAGGCCTGAGGCGACCGTCATGTTGCCCAGGGTGGCGACGAACGGCGGCACCTTCGCGAGGGCCACCAGAAGCCCGTTGAAGGCACCGATCACGCCCCCCGCCAGCACCCCGAGCCCGACCGCCTCGGCGCAGGTCAGGGCGCCATCGTTCTGCGCGAACAGGGCGGCGGTCACGCCCGCCAGACCGACGATGCTGCCGACCGAGAGGTCGATGCCGCCGGTGAGGATCACGAAGGTGGCTCCCGTCGCCAGCAGGGCATTGGCCGCCACCTGGATCAGGATGACGTTCATGTTCGAGACGGTCAGGAACGACCGGTTCGAGACCGCGAGTGTCACCAGGAACAGCGCCAGGATGATGACCAGCGAGTAGCGCAGCGCGAAGCGCCCGATCCGGCGGCTGTCCAGGCGCTGCGGCTGCGCGAAGGCCACGGTGTCAGTGGTGTGCGACATGAGCCGTATCCCCAGGTCCCGCTCCGATGGGCGCATCATCCATCGATCGGCCCATCGCGAGACGCAGGATGGTCTCCTGGTCGAGCTGATCGCGGCCAAGCTCGCCCATGATGCCGCCGCCGCGCATGACCAGCACGCGGTGGCTGAGATTGATCAGTTCCGGCATGTCCGACGAGGCCAGCAGGATCGCGACCCCCTGGGCCGCGAGATCATTGATGAGCCGGTACAGCTCGCTGCGCGCGCCGACATCGATGCCGCGCGTCGGCTCGTCGAGGATCAGCACCTTCGGCCGCTCGGTGACCAGCCAGCGCGCCAGCGCCACCTTCTGCTGGTTGCCGCCGGAGAGGTGCCCGACACGCTGCCCGAGCGTCGCATACGCGACCCGGGTTCGCTTGAGCACATCCAGCGACCGCTCGCGCCTCGCACCGTTGTCGATGAAGCCGGCCGGCCCGGTGAAGCTGTCCAGATGCGGCAGCGTCAGGTTGTCCAGGATCGACAGCGACGTCAGCACGCCGGCCAGCTTGCGATCCTCCGGCACCATGGCGACGCCGCGCCGAATCGAGTCCTTCATGTGTCCCAGCCGCAGAGCCTCGCCATCCAGGGTGACGCTGCCGGTCGCCGGACGCAGGCCGTAGATCGCCTCCAGCATCTCGCTGCGTCCGGCGCCGACCAGGCCGCCAAAGCCGAGGATCTCGCCGGCGTGCAGGGTGAAGGAAACCGGATTGTCATAGCCCGAGACATGCAGATCGCGCACCTCCAGGACTGGTTCATGGCGCCCGGCATCGAGCATGCGATCAGGAAACAGCTCGGTGATCTCGCGCCCGACCATGTCCGCGATGATCTGCCGCTCGGTGAGCGCGCTGGTCGGCTTGTGGTTGATGATCGCGCCATCGCGCATGATCGCCACCGTGTCGGAGATCGCCTCGATCTCCTCCATGCGATGGCTGGTATAGAGAATGCAGGCGCCGCGGCCACGCAGCATCGCGATCACCCGGAACAGCTGCTCGGTCTCGCGCGACGACAAGGCGGACGACGGCTCGTCCATCAGTACGATGCGGCTGTCCCAGGATGTCGCCTTGAGCAGCTCGACCATCTGGGTCGCCGCCACGCCCAGCGTGTGCATCGTGACGGTCGGATCGATGTCGAGCCCGACGCCTTCCAGCATGCTTCGCGCCTGCTCGATCATCGCGCGCCGCTTGACCAGCCCGAACAGCCCGGTGGTCTCGTGGCCGATCAGCAGGTTCTGCCACAGCCGCATCTCGGGGATCGGTGCCAGCTCCTGCGGAATGATGGACACGCCGCGCGCCTGCGCCAGCTTGGGGTCGTAGCGGCGGACGCGTTCGCCCTCCAGCCAGAGCTCGCCGCCATCCGGCGTGAGCTGCCCGGAGATCAGCTTGAAGAGGGTGGATTTTCCGGCGCCGTTCTCGCCGGCCAGCACGTTCACCGTTCCGGGCATGAAGCTGACCGAGACGTCGCGCAATACCGGCACGCCATCGAAGCCCTTCGAAAGCGACCGGCAATCGATCGCGGGACGGTCGGCTGCGTCCGTCATGACCTGCCCGATCCCAGGCCGTGCATCCGCCGTCGTCTCCTGACTTCCCGAACGACGGTCCGGTTTCGAGGAACGCTATCGCCACGTCGCTGAAACTGTCAAACCCGTGACATGCCGCTGCCCTTCCGGCCGCCCAGGCGACGGGTTAGCATCTGTCAAACGGCCCGTCTCAGAGGCCTCAGGCAGTGGAGAGGATCAGGATGACGTCCAGGATCGTGGCGACCACGCCCTATGGCGACCAGAAGCCCGGCACCTCCGGCCTGCGCAAGCGTGTACCGGTGTTCCAGCAGCAGAACTATCTCGAGAATTTCGTGCAGTCGATCTTCGACAGCCTCAGCGGCTTCGAGGGTCACACGCTCGTGGTCGGGGGTGACGGGCGCTACCATAATGTCGCGGCGATCCAGACCATCATACGCATGGCGGCCGCCAACGGGTTCGGCCGCATCCTGGTCGGCCAGGGCGGCCTGCTTTCGACCCCGGCCGCATCCTGCGTTATACGCAAGCACCGCGCGTATGGCGGCATCATCCTGTCGGCATCGCACAACCCTGGCGGCCCGGACGGCGATTTCGGCATCAAATACAATATCGGCAATGGCGGTCCGGCGCCGGAGAAGATCACGGACGCCATCTATTCCAGCACGCAAAGCATCACCGAGTATAGGACGCTTGATATTCCGGCGGTCGCATTGGAGAGGGTCGGCAGCCTGCATGTGGGAGATGCGGTCGTCGAGGTCATCGACCCGGTCGCGGACTATCTGGAGCTGATGCAGTCCCTGTTCGATTTCGAGGCGATCCGCGCCGCCATCGCTGGCGGCCTGCGCATCCGCATGGATGCGATGCATGCCGTCACCGGGCCGTATGCGCATGCCATCCTGGAGCGCGTGCTAGGTGCGCCGGCCGGCACCGTGATGAACGGCATCCCGATGCCCGACTTCGGTGGCCATCATCCCGACCCGAACATGGTCTATGCCGCCGATCTGTTCGAGCTGATGATGGGACCGGATGCGCCCGATCTCGGTGCCGCCTCCGACGGCGACGGCGACCGCAACCTGATCATCGGGCGCGGCGTGTTCGTGACCCCGTCGGACAGCCTCGCGATCCTCGCCGCCAACGCGCATCTCGCACCCGCCTACAAGGACGGCCTGCGCGGCATCGCGCGCTCGATGCCGACGAGTGCTGCCGCCGACCGTGTCGCCGAGCGGCTCGGAATTCCCTGCTACGAGACGCCGACCGGCTGGAAGTTCTTCGGCAACCTGCTCGACGCCGATCTCGCGACGATCTGCGGTGAAGAAAGTGCCGGCACCGGATCCAACCATGTGCGCGAAAAGGACGGTCTCTGGGCGATCCTGCTCTGGCTCAACATCCTGGCTGTCCGCCGACAGACGGTGCTGGAGATCGTGCAGGAGCACTGGAAGATCCATGGCCGCAACTACTACGCCCGCCATGACTACGAAGAGGTCGAGTCGGCCGGCGCGAATACCCTGATGTCGGGCCTGCGCGAGCAGCTCGCAGGCCTGCCCGGGCGCCGGTTCGGCGACCTCACGGTCGGCAGCGCCGACGACTTCTCCTATACCGACCCGGTGGACGGCTCGGTGAGCACGAAGCAGGGCATACGCATCCTGTTCGAGGACAAGTCGCGCATTGTGTTCCGCTTGTCAGGTACCGGCACCGCCGGCGCCACGCTGCGCGTCTATCTCGAGCGGTTCGAGCCGGACTCCACACGCCAGGACCGCCCGGTCGCGGAAGCCCTGGGGCCGATCATCGAAATCGCCGAGCAACTGGCCGGGATCAAGGCCAATACCGGGCGCGATGGACCGACCGTGATTACTTGAGCGCCACCAGCGACCGGTACAGGTCGAGGGTGGTGTGGGCGATGGCGTCCCAGCTGAAATGCTCGACGACCCGGCGGCGGCCGTTCTTGCCGTACTGCTCACGTCGCGCCGGATCACGGGCCAGCGCATTGATCGCATCGGCCAGCCGGGCCGAGAACGCTGCCGGGTCGCTTGGCTCGAACGTGCCCGGCTCCAGCCCGACATCGACCAGCAATCCGGTCTCGCCCGGCACCACCACTTCCGGAATGCCGCCGACGGCTGAGGCAACAACAGCGGTCTCGCAGGCCATGGCCTCCAGATTGATGATGCCGAATGGCTCGTATACCGAGGGACAGCAGAAGATCGCAGCCTGCGCGTAGAGCTTGATCGTTTCGGCACGCGGCAGCATCTCGCGTATCCAGATCACGCCCGGCCGGTCGGCCGCTACCTTGGCCACCCCTTCGCGCATCTCCAGCCCGATCTCCGGCGTATCGGGCGCGCCCGCGCACAGCACGACCTGCAGGTCGGCATCGATCGCGGGAATCGCATTCACCAGATGAATGATGCCCTTCTGCCGGGTGATGCGGCCGACGAACAGGACATAGGGCTTGTCTGGATCGATGCCGTACCTGACGAGCACTTGGCGATCGATGCCCGGCTGATACTCGGCCGGGTCGATGCCGTTATGGATGACATGCACCCGCTCGGGCGGCACGTCGAACAGCCGCAGCACGTCGTCACGGGTCTCGCGCGACACCGCGATCACCGCGTCCGCCGCCTCGATCGAGATGCGCTCCATCCAGGCGCTGAGATGGTAGCCGTTACCGAGTTGTTCCACCTTCCAGGGCCGCAGCGGCTCCAGGGAATGGATGGTGAGCACGAACGGGACGCCCCACAGCTTCTTCGCCAGCAGGCCGGCCATGTCGGTGTACCAGGTGTGGCAATGCACCAGGTCGGCATCGAGGCGGTCCTTGGCCATCACCAGCGACCGCGCCAGCGCATCGACCGCGCCGACATAGCGCGGATCGGTGTTGCGGCTGGTCTCGTCCCACTGCTCGTAGCCCTTGACGGTCAGCGGCCCGCTATCGATGCGCTGGTCGCCGAAGGCGCGCACCTCGACCTTGATCAGGCGCGCGAGCGCCCGGCTCAGATATTCGACATGCACCCCGGCGCCGCCATAGATCGTCGGCGGATACTCCTTGCTGAAGAGCGCGACCTTTTTCAGATCAGCCATGACCGGCCTCCCAGTTCAGAGTGCCAGGCGGCTGATCATCGGCTGGGTAATCAGGCAGATGCCCTTCGAGGAGCGCGTGAAACGGGCAGCGTCCAGTTCCGGGTCCTCGCCGACCACCAGCCCTTCCGGAATGCGCACCCGGCTGTCGATCACCACGTTGCGCAGCCGCGCGCCACGGGCGACATCGACATACGGCAGGATCACCGCATTCTCGATTGCGCCGTAGGAATGCACGTGCACACCGGTGAACAGCAGCGAGCGCCGCAGATGACTGCCGCTGATGATGCAGCCACCCGAGACCAGGCTGTCGGTGGCCTGCCCGCGCCGGTCGTCGTCGTCATGCACGAACTTGGCGGGCGGCACGACCTCGCCATAGGTCCAGATCGGCCAGTCATGGTCGTACAGGTCGAGTGCCGGCAGTGGGTCGCAGAGGTCGATGTTCGCCTGCCAGTAGGCATCGATGGTGCCGGCGTCGCGCCAGTATGGTTCCGCCTCCGACGTGGCGGTCACGCACGAGGTCGAGAACCGGTGCGCGACCGCTTTGCCGTGCTTGACGATGTAGGGGATGATGTCCTTGCCGAAATCATGCTCGCTTGCCGGTGCCGCCGCATCGCGACGCAGCTGGTCGAACAGGAAGGTCGAGTTGAACACGTAGATGCCCATGCTCGCCAGCGCGAGGTCGGGCCGGTCCGGCATGCCCGGCGGATCGCGCGGCTTCTCCAGGAAGGAGATGATCCGGTCCTCGGTGTCGATATGCATGACGCCGAAGGCGCTTGCCTCCTCGCGCGGCACCTCGACGCAGCCCACGGTGACGTCCGCGCCCGAGGACACATGCTGCTGCAGCATGAGCTCGTAGTCTTGCTTGTACACGTGGTCGCCGGCCAGGATGACCATGAAGCGCGGCGCGTAGCTCTCGATGATGTCGAGGTTCTGGTACACCGCATCTGCGGTGCCGGAGTACCAGCCATGCTCGGAAACACGCTGGCTCGCCGGCAGGATGTCGAAGCTTTCGTTGCGCTCGGGGCGGAAGAAGTTCCAGCCTCGCTGCAGGTGCCGAATCAGCGAGTGCGCCTTGTACTGGGTCGCGACCCCGATACGGCGGATGCCGGAATTGAGCGCGTTCGACAGGGCGAAGTCGATGATCCGCATCTTGCCGCCGAAATAGACGGCGGGCTTGGCTCGCCGGTCGGTGAGGTCGAGCAACCGGCTGCCCCGGCCGCCGGCCAGGACATAGGCCATGGCGCTGCGCGACAACGCGGCGTTGTTCTGCGTCGGATTGATCATGAGCGTCCCCCGGGTTGAACTTCTTGTTCTTATCGCCGATCGGGCCGGCGCCGGGTGGGCAGGCGCGGGTCAGAAAGCCTCCCGGTCCGGTGATCACGGACCGCGGGCTTCAACCCGCAGCGTAGCCTCAGGGTTGCATGACGGGAACCCGCCAGATCGACTCCGCATACTCCCGGATCGATCGGTCGGACGAGAACCAGCCGAGCCGGGCGGTGTTGAGCATGGCCATCCTCCACCAGCGTGACGGCTCCAGCCACGTCTCGTCCACCCGCGCCTGGGCCGCCACGTAGCTGTCGAAGTCGGCCGCCAGCATGAACCGGTCGTAGGACTGGGTACCGTCGATCAGGTTGCGGTAGCGGTGCGGCTCCTCCGGGCTGAAGACGCCGGACGCGATCATGTCGATCACCTGCGACAGCACCGGGTTGGCGCGTACCGCGTGGTGGCTGTCCAGGCCAAGGGCGGACTGCGCGGCCACCTCGGGGGCGGTCAGGCCGAAGATGAAGATGTTCTCAGGCCCGACAAAGTCGCGGATCTCGATGTTGGCGCCGTCCAGCGTGCCGATGGTCAGCGCGCCGTTCAGCGCCAGCTTCATGTTGCCGGTGCCGGACGCCTCCATGCCCGCGGTCGAGATCTGCTCGGACAGGTCGGCCGCCGGGACGATCTGCTCGGCCAGGCTGACATTGTAGTTCGGCATGTAGACGATCTTCAGCCGGTCGCCGACCACGGGGTCGTTGTTGACCATCTGGGCCACGTCATGGATCAGGCGAATGATCTCCTTGGCGCGGACATAGCCCGGCGCCGCCTTGCCCGCGAAGATCTTGACCCGCGGCACCCACTGGTGGCCCGGATCGGCCAGGATCGCCCGGTAGTGCGCGATCGCCTGCACGATGTTGAGGAGCTGGCGCTTGTATTCGTGGATGCGCTTGACCTGCACGTCGAACAGGCTTGCCGGATCGACCACCACGCCGGTCCGGTCCCTGATGATCACCGCGAGGCGCTGCTTGCAGGCCAGCCGCTCGGCCGCGAACGCCGCCTGCAGCGCAGGCTTGTCGGCATAGTCCGCAAGCCGCTCCATCTGCACCGGGTCGGCCAGGATGCCGTCGCCGAGCGTCTCCACCAGCAGCCGGGTCAGGCCCGGGTTGGCGCGGTGCAGCCAGCGCCGGAAGGTGATGCCGTTGGTCTTGTTGCTGATCCGCCCCGGATAGAGCTGGTCCATATCCTGGAACAGCCGGCTGCGCACCAGATCCGAATGCAGCGCCGAGACGCCGTTGATCGCATGGCAGCCGAGGAAGCTCAGATGCCCCATGCGGACCCGGCGACCATGCAGCTCGTCGACCAGGGACAGCTCGGCCAGCACACGATGGTCGGCGCCCTTGTCGCGGGCCGCCTGCATGTGACGCATGTTGATCAGGTAGATGAGCTGCATGTGGCGCGGCAGCAGCCGCTCCATCAGCGCCACCGGCCAGGTCTCGAGCGCCTCCGGCAGCAGGGTGTGGTTGGTGTAGCTGAAGGTCTCGTTGGTGATCGCCCAGGCGCGATCGAACTCGATGCGATGCACATCGACCAGCAGGCGCATCATCTCGATGATGGCGATCGCCGGATGGGTGTCGTTAAGCTGGATCGCCGCCTTGTCCGGCAGCGTCACCAGGGAGCCGAACTCGGCGAGGTGACGCGCCAGCAGGTCCTGCAGCGAGGCCGAGGCGAAGAAGTACTCCTGGCGCAGGCGCAGCTCCTGGCCGGCCGAGCTTTCGTCGCCGGGATACAGCACCCGGCTGATCGCCTCGGTCTGCACCCGGTCGCGCAGCGCCCCGACATGGTCGCCGCGGTTGAAGGCCTCGAGTTGCAGCGGCTCGGCGGCGCGGGCGGCCCAGAGCCGCAGCGTGTTGGTGTGCTGGCCACCGGCCCCCACCACCGGGGTATCATAGGCGAAGGCATGGATCGTCTCGGCAGGCACCCAGCCATGCGGACCGGTCGGATCATGCCCCGGCTCGCCGACCACGGTGCCGCCAAAGCCGACTGGATAGAACGTGTCCGCCCGGGCAAACTCCCAGGGATTGCCGTGCGCGAGCCAAGTCTCGGGCAGCTCGCGCTGCAGGCCCTTCTCGATCACCTGCCGGAACAGGCCGTGCTCGTAGCGGATGCCGTAGCCATAGGCCGGGATCTTGAGCGTCGACATGCTCTCCATGAAGCACGCCGCCAGACGCCCGAGGCCGCCATTGCCAAGGGCGGCATCGGGTTCCTCCACGACGATGTCGTCGAGATCCACGCCGCACTGCAGCAGCGCCTCGCGCACCTGGCCGGTCAGGCCGAGATTTCCGATGGTGTCCATCAGCACACGGCCGATCAGGAACTCGAGCGACAGGTAATACACGCGCTTGCCGCCGGCGGCGGGTGCCTGCTGCTCCGCGAACCAGCTGCTGGTTGCGGTATCACGCACGGCGTAAGCGGTCGCCACGAACCAGTCGCGCGGGCTGGCCGTGCGCGGCTGCTTGCCGACCTGGTAGATCAGCTTGCCGAGGATGCGAAGCCGCATGGCCTCCACGCTGCCATCGAGCGGCGGAAGGCTGCCACCCTCCGGCAACTGCTTCGCTTTCCAGGCCAGATCATGCAAATCCATATATTCTTTCCCAAATCAGGGCGGGGCGTCTTGCCGTATGACCCAGGGTCCGACGTTCCGGAAGCCGGTCACAGGGAGAGCGGGACGTATTTCGGCGGCTAATTGACCTCAAAATAACAAGTTTGCCGTCGTATCATTATAGTATCGTTCTAGTGCAGGGTGCCAAGATATAGTCGAGATAAAGCTCCAGGGCACGACACAATGCAGGCAGCAGAGCCGGCGAACAGGCCGCCTTTTAAGGCCTTGACGCCACCCGGTCCATCACTTTCAAGCCCTGTCCAACAACAGGTGAAGCCGGTTGCAACGAGACAACACAAGTTTGTCGACTTCAAGGCACCCGGCAGGACGGGACGTCCAGAAAAAGCATCCTGAACCGTTCAGTGTTGCACGTCAGAGGACAGGCGGCCGGCGATGCGATCAGGCCGAAACGGGGTTTGATGCAGGCGGAGGCCGGTCGCGCGGGCGACGGCATTGCCCAGGGCTGCCGCGACCGGGTTGAAGGGGCTCTCGCTCATAGATTTCGCCCCGAATGGACCCAGCCGGTCGACCGTGTCGGCAAACAGCACCTCGGTGCGCGGGATGTCGGCATAACGCGGGACGTGATAGTTCCTGAAACTCGGATTGGCGATCGCGCCGGCCGCGTCGATCACGATGTGTTCCATCAAGGCCGCCCCGAGTGCCTGCGCGACACCACCCTCGATCTGCCCGATGCATTGCGCCGGGTTGATGACACGCCCCGCATCCGCCGCATGGACGCTCTGCAGGATAAGCACGACACCGGTGGCACGATTGACCGCGACCCGGAAACCCTGCGCGTTGAAAGCGACCGACCGCGGCGATCCGGCTGTCTCGCCGATGCATCGGAGCCGGATCCCGAGGTCCGCCGCCCGCGCCGCGATCGCCTTGTAGTCGACGCCGCGCGCGCCTTGCCTTACCGCGCCGTCGTGCACCACGCACGCCTCGACCGGCGCATCGAGCAGGCCGGCGCCGACCTCCAGCAGACGCTCGCGTAGCGCGTTGCAGGCATGCACCGTCGCGAGGCCGGACACCACGGTGCCGGTGCTGCCGAACGCTCCGGTGTCGTAGCCCAGCAGCGCCGTGTCGGACTGCGACAGCCGGATGCGGGCGGCCGGCAACGCCAGGATCCCCGATGCGAACTGCACGTGTACCGTGCTGGTCCCGTTGCCGAACTCCGCCGTTCCGACGCGCAGGATGACGGATCCGTCCGTTTCGAGCGCCGCCTCGGCCTGCGACAGATGGCCACGCGGCGGAATGGTGTCGATCATGCCAAGTGCGATGCCCTCGCCGACAACCCATTCCGCACCGTCCGGCGGCAGTCGGTCCGTCCCGCCGGCGAGCGCATCACGTACCAGGGAAAGACATTGATCGAGGCCGTAGCTGCCATATTCGACATCGTGCGCGGCCGCGTCGAATGACACCATCGCGTCGCCGGGCCGGACGACGTTGCGCTCCCGCAGCACGATCGGATCGAGCCCGAGCGCTTCCGACAACTCGTCCATGGCAGACTCGATGGCGTAGTTGGTCTGGCTGAGACCGTAGCCGCGAAACGCCCCGGCAGGCGGAGTGTTGGTATAGACGGCAACTCCGTCAATCCATTTGTTATCGCAACGATAGACGCCAACGCTCTCGCCGCACCCGTGGAACAGGACGCCCGGCGCGTGATTGCCATAGGCGCCGGTGTCCGACAGCACATCCATCGCGATCGCAGTCAGCGTGCCGTCGCGTCGTGCGCCGAGCCGCACACGCACCCGCATGGCATGCCGGCCGAATGCGCCGATGAACGCTTCCTCGCGGGTGAATTCGAGACCGACCGGTCGTCCGAGCCGGAGCGATGCAAAGGCCACGATATCCTCGACCAGCATCTCCTGCTTGCCGCCGAAGCCGCCGCCGACACGCTCGCACAGCACCCGCACCTGCGTGCGCGGCAAGCCCAGCAGCGTGCACAGGGCGTCACGCACCAGGAACGGGACCTGGGTGCTCGACCGCACCGTCAGCACGCCCTCTTCATCCTGCCAGGCAATCGCCGCATGGGTTTCGAGATGCGCGTGCTGCAGCCGCTGCGAGCGATAGGTGGCATCCACGGTGACGTCGGCCGCCGCCAGCCCCGCGGCCACGTCGCCGATGCCACCATGCAACTCGGCCACGACGTTGCGCCCGGCATCGGCAATGCGGCTGTCCGCGGCCTTGTCGTGGATGACAGGCGCGCCGGGGTGAAGCGCCTGTTCGGGGTCCAGCACCGCCGGCAGCACCTCGTAGCGGACCGACAGCAGGCTGCAGGCGCGCACGGCCGCCTGCTCGGTGTCCGCCACCACGGCGGCGACGCGCTGGCCGATGAAGCGCACGACGTCGTCGAGCAGGCGGGTGTCGTCGGGATCGTCGTGCGGGTTCTCGTGGCGTGCGGTCGAGAACAGCGTCGGCGGCACGTCCTCGTGCGTCAGGACCAGCCGCACGCCGGGCACCCGGAGCGCCGCCTCGCGGTCGATCCGCAGGATGCGGGCGTGCGCGTGCGGCGATCGCAGCAGCCGGCAATGCAGCATCGGCATTCGTGGAAACTTCTCGTCGTCGCCGATTTCCCCCGGGGGCGTTACCGCCGAGGTCATGATGTCCATCGTGTAGCGCGCCCGGCCGGTCACCACAGCCATCGCCGCAGGAGCAGGCGCATTGCAGCCGGAGTCGATGTTGACCTTGCCCTGCAGCGCATCGTCGATGCTGCGATAGCCGGTGCAGCGACAGATATTGCCCTTCAGCGCCTGCCCGGGTTCGCTGCGCTGCGCCTGGTCCAGACTGGCTGCCGTCAGGATCATGCCGGGCGTGCAATATCCGCACTGGAAGGCGCCTGCATCCAGGAAGGCGCGCTGCATCGGATGCAGCCCGTCCGGTCCCGCCAGCCCCTCGATCGTGGTGACACGGCGCCCTTCGGCTCGGAAAGCCGGGACGATGCAGGAATGCACCGGCTCGCCGTCCAGCAGCACGGTGCAGGCCCCGCAATCGCCTGCGTCGCAGCCCTTCTTCACACCGTGGCAGCCGGCATCGCGCAGCAGAGTCCGCAGGCACTGGCCGCAGGCAGGCTCGATGCTGCGCGGCGCGCCGTTCAGCGCGAACCTCAAGCAGCCAGCTCCTGGCGTATCTCTTCGGCCAGCCGCAGCGTCATCAGGCGCTTCCAGTCGGCCGCGCCGTGCAGGTCGTCATGCAGCCGATCCGGAGTGAGCAGCGCGGACAGCGCCGTCTGCAGCCTGCCAGGCTCCGGCACCACCGGGAGGTCGAGGCGCAGCGGCCGGCGCACCGAGGCGGTGACGGTCAGGCTCATGGCGCCCCCCGTTGCCTCCAGCGTCCCGATCAGGAGCGCCGCCGACCGGCCGTGCTGGGTGAGGGATGCCTGCCGGAATGCCGTACGCCGCCGCAGGGCCCGGGTCGGCAGGTGCACGGCGCGCAGGATCTCGCCCGTTCGCAGCGCGGTCTGCCCGGGCCCGGTGATGAAGTCGATTGCCGCGAGGCGACGTTCGCCACCAGTCGGGGTCCAGATCACGCACTCGCCTTGCAATGCGACGGCGAGAGCGGCCATCGGTGCCGCTGGCAGTGCCAGGCACAGATTGCCGCCGACGGTGGCGACATGGCGTATCTTGAACGAGCCCCACAGCGCGTTGCAGCAAGGTCCGAACAGGGCGGCGGCAGTCCACTCCGCGCGAGGCTCCAAGGCCTCGAGCTCGGCCATGCGGCAGGTCGCCCCGATTTCCAGCCCTTCGGCACCGGGTACCACCGAGGGCCAGCCGAGCGAAGGGAGGTCCACCAGCCGGCGCAAGTTTGGCTGCGGCTCGGAGAACAGCCAGGTTCCACCCGCCAGGAACGCATCCCCCGGCCGCGGCTCGGGAAGTGCTGCACGCCGGTCCGGCCGCGCGAGGGCATCGACGAAATGCAGGTCCAGCGCCGGCTCCTCTGCTTCGGGCCGGCCGAAGATTGCAAGAAGAGCGCCAGCGGCGCCAGTCAGCCCAGCGTGAGGCCGTAGCGGGTGTAGCCGTCCGCGCCATCGCCCAGCCGGCTGACGCCTGGATGCTCGCCGAGATGCTTTGCCGTGTCGGCATTGCCGTTGAACGCCAGGACGACCGGCCGCGGCAACGGCGCGAACCGCCAGACCGCCTCGGCCGCCGGCGTGATCGACTTGTGCGCCAGCACGTAGCGCACGATCACGTCGCGGTTGAAGTCGGGTGCCGACAGAACGATCCGGTCGGTGCCGGTGCCCGCGAAGCCGCCACCGCCATCGGCGCGGTAGTTGTTGGTGACGACGACGAATGCCTGCGCCGGATCGACCGGCTTGCCGTCGTGGCGCAGGTCGAGGATGCGATGCGCGTCCGGATGGGCCAGCCTGCCGTCGGGCCCGTAGCGCTCCCGCGCGGACAGATCCACGGCATAGGTCACTCCCGAGATGACGTCGAACATGTAGCTCGGCACCTTGGCTGCCACCAGCTCCTGCGGCCCGCTCGCCGCCGGATCGATCCGGTTGAAGATTGCCGCCGAACGCTCCAGCCACTCGCGCAGCTCGGCCCCAGTGCAGCGCACCGCGCAGACCGTGTTGGCAAACATGTAGAGGGAAGCGATGTCCTTCATGTCGAGCGGTCCGGCAGGGATGTCGACAAAGGATTCCGGCCCCGTGCCACCCGCCTTGAAGGGCGCCGCCGCGGACAGCACCGGCAGGTGGCTGTATGGGGTCGCGGCGAGCAGCGGGCGCGCGTACCAGAGCTGCGCCGCGTTCACCAGCGACAGCGACGGATCGTTGCCGATCAGCGAAAAGAAGGTGTTGATCGGGCGCGTCGTCCGTCCGACCGGCTGCTCCATCCAACGCAGGGTCGCCTGATGTTCCACCGCGACCGCCGCCAGCAGGCGCGGATCGTCAGCTGCGAGGGAGATTGCCAGGTGCTTCTCGCGACGGTAGATCGGTCGCGTTGCCACTTTGAAGCCGGCAACGCGCCAGGATCCGGCGGCATCTTTTTCCAGGGTCAGGTCGATGACGCCGAGGTGGCTGCCCCAGAACCCCGGCATGACCGCGGGCTTGCCGGCGAGCGTGCCACGCACCGCGTCCGCGCCATCGATCTCGACATAGTCGGGCCCCGGAAAAACCCGGTGCTGGTGGCCGGTGAAGATCACGTCTATTCCAGGCACGGCGGCGAGATGCAGCGATGCGTTCTCCTCGCCACCCTGGCGCTCGCCGCCGGCGATCCCGGAATGGCTGAGCGCCACCACGATGTCCGCGCGCCGGCGCAGGTCGGGAACATAGCGACGGGCGGCATCGACGATATCCACCGTGCGGATATGGCCCTCGAGCCTTGCCTTGTCCCAGACCATGATCTGCGGAGTCACGAAGCCGATCAGCCCGATGCGAAGCGCCTGTTCCCGGCCGGCATCGTCGATGAACCGGCGTGTCAGCACCATCGTCGGCGGCGCGAACGGCTTGCCGTCCGCGGTCTCGATATTGGCGCACACGAACGGGAAATGCGCGCTGGCGAGGGCCGCGTGCAGGAAGTCGAGCCCGTAGTTGAATTCATGGTTGCCAAAGGTGGCGGCGTCGTAGCCGAGCAGGTCCATCGCCCGGAACATCGGGTGGCCGTCTGCCGGCCTGAGATGACCGGGCAGCGCCATGTAGTCGCCGAGCGGATTGCCCTGGATGATGTCGCCATTGTCGAACAGCAGGCTGTTGCGGACCTCGGCGCGCGCCGCAGAAATCAGCGTCGAGACCTTGGCGAGCCCGACCGTGTTGTCCTGGCGCGACGCGTAGTAGTCGTAGTCATGGACGAACATGTGCAGGTCGGAGGTTTCCAGCAGCCGCAGCTTCAGCGTCGCCGCCGGCGCCGCGCCATCCGCCGGCAGAGTGCCAAGGGCTGCCAGGCCTCCGACGCCGGCCACCATTACTCGCCTGGAAATGGCTCCGTCCACGGCGATGCCCCTGTGTCTGCCTAGATGCATGCCTCGGCGAAGATGCGCGACGCGTCGCCGTTCCACGCGCCGTGATAGCGCGCCAGCCAGTGCTCGGCCTGGTTCGGGGCGCCGGCGGCGATGGCCCGCACCGGCTCGAGATACCGCCTTTCATCGGCGCCCGCAGCGGTGATGCCCCGCGCGCGCAGCCCGTCGGAGGCAATGGCCACCAGCTCAGCCGCGAGATCGCGCACGGTGCCGCTCTCCCAGCGCGCCGACAGGCCCTCGCGCGGCACGCGTGCGCGCAGCGAGACATAGTCGGTCCAGTCATGCCGGCGCACCAACGCGTGCGCCGCCTCGAGGGCTGCATCGTCGTACAGCAGCCCGACCCAGAACGCGCTCTGCGCCAGCATCATCCCGGGGCTACCGGCATCCGAGCCACGCATCTCCAGGAACCGCTTCAGCCGCACGTCGGTGAAAACAGTCGTGAGGTGGTCGTCGAAATCGCCCAGCGTCGGCGCGACACCCGCGAGCCTGGGCTCGCCGCCGGCCAGCCAGCGCCGGAACGAGGCGCCCGCAACATCCAGCAGCCCGCCGTCGCGGGTTACGAAATACATCGGCACGTCGAGCACCCAGTCGACGAAACGCTCGAAGCCGAAGCCGGGCTCGAAAAACGCCGGCGGCATGCCCGAGCGGGCATTGTCGGTGTCGGTCCAGATATGCGCCCGGGTGGACATGAACCCGCTCGGCGTGCCCTCGCGGAACGGCGAGCTGGCGAACAGGGCGGTGGCCACAGGCTGCAGGGCGAGCGCCACCTGCAGCTTGTGCCGCATGTCCGCCTCCGAGCCGTAATCGAGGTTTACCTGCACGGTGCAGGTGCGCTGCATCATGTCCAGGCCGAGGCTGCCGACCTCGGCCATGTAGCGGCGCATGATGGCGTAGCGGCTCTTCGGCATCCAGGGCATCTGCGCGCGGGTCGCGGTCGGGTGGAAGCCGAGTGGCGCGAAACCGAGCGGCGTGCCGGCCCGGTCCACCGCCCGGTGCAGCTCCTCGAAATGCCCATGCATCTCGGTGGCCGTCTGGTGCAGGCTGACCAGCGGCGCCCCGGACAGCTCGAACTGCCCGGCCGGCTCCAGCGAGATCGAGGCGCCGCGATGTGCATCCTGCCCCTTGAGGCCGATCACATGGCCATTGTCGGCAATCGGTTCCCACGGCAGCGAGGGGTCGGCTGCGAAGGCTTCCAGCAGGGCCTCGATGCCATCGGGCGCATAGGGCGGCGGCGTCAGGTCGCCGGTGCGAAAGCCGAACTTCTCGTGCTCGGTGCCGATCCGCCACTGCTCGCGAGGCTTGCACCCCAGCGCCAGGTGGCTGGCAAGCTGCGCGAGCAGTCCCGGCCCGGGCTCGATCGGGGTCGCGTCCTGGTCACCGGGGTTCGACATCGGGCTCCGCTTGCATCAGCCGGCTGAAAGACATGAAGGCTTGGTGGCGTTCTCATAGCGATGCGGCGCCCTCGGGCACCAGCCCCCATCGCTCGCGGGAGGCCTGCAGGCAGGCGAGCCCCGCCGCCACTGCGGTTTCGGCGCGCAGGATGCGAGGCCCGAGGGACAGCCCGGCGACAAAGCGGCGCGAGCGCAGCAGGTCGAGCTCGTGCGGGCTGAAGCCGCCTTCCGGTCCGATCAGCAAGCCAGCACCGGGCGCCGGAGGCGGCCCGACGCCGGATCGCTCGATCGCAGCCCAGAGTGTCTGCCCCGGCGGCCAGCCGCCCAGCAGGTCCGGCAGGCGCACCGGCTCGCCGATGTCGGGCACGGTCAGCCGCTCGCACTGCTCGGCCGCCTCCATCGCGATGACACGCAGCCGCTCCAGGTTGACGCGGCTGGCATTGGTGCGCTCGGTCAGCACCGGCCGGATCGAACCCACGCCCAGCTCGGTCGCCATGCGCGCCACGAGGTCGGTCGCATCCCGCTTCAGCGGCGCGAACAGCAGGACGGGACCGTCCTCGGCCACCGGCGGCCGCACCCGTCGAAGCAGCCTGAAGAAACCGCGGCCACGCTTGTGCAGATGCTCGATGCTGGCTTCCCACTCGCCGTCACGGCCATTGAACAGGCGCACCCCATCCCCCGGCCCGCGCCGCAGCACGACGCCGAGATAATGCGCCTGGTCCTCGCGCATCGGCACGGCAGCACCCTCCTGCAACAGGGCTGCGTCCTCATCGACATGCAGCCGTGGCTGGTCCTGCATCGGCCTGCTCCTGCTCCTGGTCCTTGGGCCGGTTGACCATGGCGCCGGCACGCAGCCATACCGGCCCGCGCAGAATGAGGGAAACCATGCGGCCGATGGCGCATACCGACATCGTATCGGGCGGATGGGTCGGCCAGTTGCCGCCGAAGCTGCGGGCCTACGCGCTGCTGGCGCGGCTGGACCGCCCGATCGGCACTTGGCTGCTGTTCCTGCCCGGCCTGTGGGGGATGCTGCTGCCGGACGGCGTGGCGCCGGCAGCCCGGCTGCGGCTGCTCCTGTTGTTCGGCATCGGCAGCCTGGTGATGCGGTCCGCCGGCTGCGTGGTCAACGACATGTGGGACCGCGACATCGATCGGCAGGTGGCCCGGACGGCAGGCCGGCCGCTGGCGTCCGGCGCGCTGGGTATGCCGGAAGCGATGGTGTTCCTGTGCCTGCTGCTGCTGGCCGGGCTTGCCGTCCTGCTCTGCCTGCGTCCGCTGTGCTGGGCGCTGGGCGTGGGGTCGCTGCTGCTGGTGGCGCTGTATCCGCTGGCCAAGCGCATCACCTGGTGGCCGCAGCTCATGATGGGCTTCACCTTCGGGTTCGGCGCCCCAATGGGCTATGCCGCCGCGACCGGCCGCATCGATGCCGGGTTCGGGCTGATCTACGCCGCCGCCATCCTGTGGGACCTCGGCTTCGACACCATCTACGGCTTCCAGGACATGCAGGACGACGCGAGGGTCGGCGTGAAATCCACCTCGCGACTGATGGCTAATCTGCCGCGCCGCTTCGTCGGAGCCTGCTACGCACTCGCCTTGCTGGCCCTCGCTGGCGCCGGCCTCGTGGCGCGCCTTTCCTGGCCGTTCTGGGTCGCGCTGCTGCTGCCGGCGGCCCTGCTGGCGCACCAGGTCGCACGGCTGGACAAGGATGACCCGGCGACCTGCCTGAGGCTGTTCCGCGCCAACCGCGAGGTCGGCATCGCGGTCGGGCTGGCGCTGCTGCTGGGACATCCGGGGTAGTGGACCGCAACGCCCGCTTCATCGCGGAGCATACGGTGGTCGCCGCCGCCCCGCTGGTCCCGGAGATCCGCCTGCATCTCGCCACCGAGATCACGCCGATCTGGCAGGCTTCCGAGGACTGGCTGGCCGAGCATGAACTCATGTCTCAAGCCGGGGAGCCACCGTTCTGGGCGTTCGCGTGGCCCGGCGGACAGGCCATCGCCCGGCACGTGCTCGACCATCCGGCGCTGGTTGCCGGCCGGCGTGTGCTGGACTTCGCGGCCGGTGGCGGCATTGCGGCGATCGCCTGCGACATGGCGGGTGCGGCCAGCGTCGAGGCGGCCGAGATCGACCGGCTGGCGGTGGCCGCGATCCGGGCCAATGCCACGCTCAACAAGGTGAACGTGAGCACACTCGCACTCGACGTGGTCGGCAGCCCGGTCGGCTGGGACCTGATCCTGTGCGGCGACGTCTGCTACGAGGCGCCGATGACCCGCCACATCCTGCCATGGCTACAGCATTGCGCCGTCACCGCCGAGGTGCTGGTGGCCGATCCCGGACGGGCCTATCTGCCGGCTGGCGGCCTGCAGGAGATCGCCCGCTACGACGTCCCGACCTCCCTGGAGCTGGAGGACCGCACCCTGCGCGCCACCACGCTCTACCGCCTGCTTCCCTGAACCCGGATCTGAGCCGTTGCCTACTTGCCGCCAGTGACATCAAGGAACGTGCCGGTGATGAAGGAAGCCTCGGCGCTTGCCAGCCACAGGATCGCCCGCCCAACCTCTTCGGGCTGACCGCCTCGTCCCATGGGGATCGAGTCCTTGACGCGATCCACCCGCCCCGGCTCGCCGCCGCTGGCGTGCATTTCCGTGTAGATGTGACCGGGGCGAATGCAGTTGACGCGAATGCCCTCCCGCGCGACTTCCCTGGCGAAGCCGGTCGTGAAGGTCTCGACGGCACCCTTCGAGGCCGCGTAGTCGACATATTCGTTCGGGCTGCCAAGCCGCGCCGATGCCGACGAAAGATTGATCACTACGCCGCCCCGCCCATTGTGGCGATACGACATCCGCCGCACCGCTTGCTGCGCACAGAGGATGGGGCCGATCGCGTTGACCGCGAAGATACGCCGCATCCGCTCGTATCCGAGATCCTCCAGGCGGGACTGCGGCGCCAGGACCGCGGCGTTGTTGACCAGCACATCGATCCGGCCGAACTTCCGGTCGATCGCGGCGAAGAGCTGGGCGACCTGCTCTGGATCCGCGCTATCCGCGCGCACGGCCAGAGCCCGCCGCCCGACAGCTTCCACATCGGACACCACCGCAAGGGCTGCAGGCTCGTCGGAGACGAAGCTGATCGCGACGTCGTATCCCTGTGCGGCAGCGAGCCGCGCCGTCGCCGCGCCGACGCCGCGGCCTCCGCCCGTTATCAGGATGCACGGCGCCTGCGGTGCGGTATCCATGTGGCGAGCCTTCATGTGGTGATTGGATGATCGGCAGCGGCCCTGGCCGATCCGCCTCAGGATCCGGGGTTGCGCAAATGCGGCCTCAGCATCAGTGCAAGCGGAACGATCAGGACGGCGGTTGCCGCCGAGGCCAGCACGCCGATCGTCTGGCTGCTGTGATCGGCAACCGCGCCGTAGAAGATCGGCGCGATTCCTCCGGAGCCGATCACGCTCGTGTAGAAGACCGCGAAGGCCCGTCCCGTATCGCCATCGGAAAGCTCCGGCACGGTGCCGTAGAGCACCGAGGACGTGCCGTTGAGCACGATACCGAGCAACGGCAGCAGGATGAGCGTCGGCGTCAGTGGCGTGAACAGCGTCGCCGCGATCAGGCAAGCCGTGGCGGCCTCGGTCACCATGACGCTGCCCACGACACCCAGCCGCTCCCCGAGCCAGCCGCACGTCGCCTTGCCGAAAGCACCGCCGATGAACAGCAGGGCGAGCGCCAACCCGACCGTCGGCGAGCCGCCGTGCCGTCCATGAATCAGGAAGGGCAGAAACAGCAGGTATCCCATGCGTGTCGCCGTATCGAGCGCGCCGATCGCGGTGAGGATGCCGAAGCCTTTGCGGCGCCCGCCGGTCGCCGCCACCCCCTTTGCCTTCCTGATCACGGGAGCCGCCGGTGCCAGTGCCACCAGGGCGGCCGCGAGAGCGACGCCCAGTGCCGCCATCAGGCCCAGCACCGGTCGCCAGGCGAGGATCGGCAGCAGCACCGCGACACCCGCCGGCAATACCGCTTTCCCGAGATCGCCGGAAAAGTTGTAGATGCCGAGTGGCCGTCGCGACGCCTCGCCGTAGCTGTCGGTGACGAGCATCGAGCCACGCGGATGCTGGATGCTCGATCCGATGCCGGCCACCACGAGGCCGACGCAAAGGCCGACAAAGCCGAACGGTAGCGCCATGACCAGCAGGCCCGTCGCCGCGACGATGGTCGACAGGATCAGCGCCGCGCGCGGCGACAGGCCGCGCAGGGCCTGGTCGGCGGGGATCTGCAGGCCTCCCATCGTCCCGGAATAGAGGGCGCGCATGACGGCAAGCGCCATATACGAAAGGCCGAACTGCGCCTGCCATACCGGCAGGAAGGCGTAGAGACCGTCGGTGTAGCCGTCATGCAGCGCGTGGGTGAGGCAGGCGGCGAACAGGGTGCGCGATCGGGTCGAGGCTGAGCGGCCTGGGTTGTCAACGGTCGCGTGAAGAACGGTCGAGGTGGTCATCTGCGCGACGATAGATAAGCAAGGAATCTTCAACCAGCCGGTCATTGCTCACGATACGCGTCAGCATTACTCACGGGGTTCATGCGTCGCCTGCCACCTCTCAACGCGCTGCGGGTCTTCGAGGTCGCCGCCCGGACAGGCAGCTACGCCGAGGCGGCGACGCAGCTTGGCGTCACCCATGGCGCGGTGAGCCGGCAGATCGCGGCACTCGAAGGCTGGCTGGGGCAGCGGCTCTTCACGAAGGCGGGCCGCCGCATGGTGGCGACGCCGATGGCGAGCATCTTCGCGGCCGAGGTCGGGCTTTCGTTCGACCGCCTGGCCGTGGCGGCGCAGGCGTGCGGCCGGCCCGGTGCGCGCCGCATCCTGCGTGTGAGCGCCCCGACGAGCTTCGCGATGCGCTGGCTAATCCCACGGCTCAGGGGCTACCACGCCGGTCATCCGCACGTCGAAGTCGCTGTCACGACGGTGTCGACCGTGCTCGAGGACCTGCGCGGTGGTGTCGACGTGGCGATCCGGCGCGGCGCCCGGGAGCATGCATGGCCTCAGCATCGCGTTGTTCCGGTGCTGGATGATGTCGACACGTTGATCATGAGCCCTGCGCTGTTCGCGCATCGGCCGGTCCTGCAGCCAACCGACATCGAGGGACATACGCTGCTTGCAACCGAAACCCGCGCCGGTGATTGGACGGACTGGCTCGAGACGGCGGGGCTGCAACACCTGGACGGACTTCCCCGCCAGATCTTGGATCACTTCTTTGTGACCCGGCAGGCAGTGGAAGATGGGCTTGGCCTCGGGATCGGTCCGCTGCCGATGCTGGAGATCGACGTCGCCGCCGGCAGGCTGATGGCGCCGCTGCCGGACATCACGGTCCCGCGGACGGGCTATGTCGCCATCATCCCACGTCAGGCCGATGCCGGGGGCCTGTCTGCCGGCTTCGTTGACTGGCTCGTCGGCGAAGCGCGACCCGACAGGACTAGATGAAGAGGTCCCGGCGCTGTTCCATCTCGCGCCCGCAGGCAATCACCTGGGCGACGAGCAGCAATGACAGACCGATGATGACCGCCGCGACCTCGTCGATCCGGAACCAGTTGCCGCCGGGCGACAGGCCGGCGCGGTGCAGCAGCAGGTCGACCAGGAACGGTGCCGCGGCATAGGCGAGCAGCCAGAACCCGGTGCGGCTGATCTGGGTCACGTTGTCCTGCTCGAACACGATCCCGGCGGCATAGAGCCGGAACAGGCCGCGCAGATGCGCCAGCACCATCAGGGCGGGTGCCGACAGCAGGACCAGCCCGACCGCGAGCAGATCACGCTGCATCGGCAGCAGGGCTCGCAAGGGCTCGGTCCCCGGCAACTGGCAGGCGTGCTCGCCCAGGCAGAGACCGGTCGGTGCCAGGCTGACGAAGCTGCCGTCATACATCAGCGCCGCCCCCACCAGCATGACCAGGGCAAAGCTGAGGATGGTGAGCAGCACCGAGAAGCCGGCGGCAAGCAGGCTGGCCCGGGTGCGCACGGCGCCATGCAGGCGCGGCAGCGGCGGCAGCCGGGCGGCCCGGATCTGACGCGGCGGGAACGTGACTATGTCGGCCATGATCGGACACCGTGGGGCGAGGACAAGTGCAAATACGGCAGCGGCGCGAGCCGGAGGCGCGGGCGAATCGGTCGACTTTACAGCGGATCACTCGCCGGATGTTGAACGATCGAGGTGCCCCTTGACATGCGGCAGGCTGACATCGGAGCCGGGGCCGGCCTGCACCGAGGCATCGCCGATCTCGGCTTCCACAGCCAGGTCGCCGGAGCCATGCATCGCGGCCGCGAGCCGGCCGATGCTGCCGGCCGCGATCGAGATGTCGCCGGACCCGGCGCTGCTCAGATGCACGTTGGGGGCCGCGATCCGCGCAATGGCCACATCGCCGGACCCGGTGGCCTGGATGTTGGCTGAGCCGTCGAGGTGCGATACCGCTACGTCGCCGCCGCCGCGCATGACCAGCGAGAGGCCGCCGAGATGCGCGTCCGGTCCGAAATGCACGTCGCCGTTGCCCTCGATGGAGATGTCGGCATGGTCGATGTTGCCGGCCTTGATGGTGGCATCGCCGCTGCCGCGCTGCACCAGATGCAGGCTCTGCCCGGCCTGTCCCACGACCCCCACACTACCGACGACCAGATCGCCGCCACCATCTTTCTCCACGTCCAGGCCGCCGGCCGCATCGATCACCGCATCGCCGCCGCCTCGCTGCACCAGCCGCACCGGGCCGGAAAAGGCGCCGGTGCGCAGGCTGGTGCCGCCGTTCAGGGTGATGGACAACGCGGTCGACGGCGATGCCTGCACCACCACGTCGGTGCTGCCGTGGCGGCAGGTTCCACCGAGCGTGACCTTGTCCTGAGCGCCGCCGCGCAGCTCGAGGCCGGCTTCCTGCACCGGCGAGCCGTCGAGGCTGGAGGCAAAGATGCGGCCGCCCAGGTCCGATTTCGGAACCACGGCGATGCTCTGGGCGCAGGTCAGGTCGATTGCCAGCTTGCTGCCGCTGGCGCTGAGGGCAGTCCCGTCGCGGCGGCCTTCGGGCAGCGTGGCGCCCTCCACCATCCAGGCCAGCTTCGCCATCCCCGGGATCTGCTGCAGGGCCATATGGATCTGGCTGGCGTCGTCGCTGCTGATGGTGAAGTTGGGCAGCACGATGTGGAAGGCGCCGTTGTCGCCGGAGTGGCTGGACCGGCCGAATACCAGCACAAGCGGCACCACCACGATGCCGACCAGCAGCCAGATCGCGCGGCGGCGGCGCATGCGTATGTCGGCGGCGCGGGATGGGTCGGTGATCGGGAACATCGGGCGCCCGCCTACTCGCCCATGCGGCGGAAGTCGCGATGCAGCTCGAAATCCTTCGAGGTCACGAACGCCTCGATCTGCTTGAGGCGCGGCTCGATGCGCTCGAACCGGTGCGCCAGCAACGCGAGGTTGGAACCCGCCGGTATGACGGGACGCTCCTGCCGGCCAGCCGACCCGGACGTCAGGCCGGCAAAGGCACGATCGCCGGCGCTGCGTCCGCTGCGCGCCGACCGCGCGGGGCGCCGCCGCAGCAGCAGCGACAAGGCGAGGTAGGCGAGCCCGGTCGGCAGCACGAGGAACACCAAAGCGACGAGGCGCAGCAGCGGCAGCGGCAGGTCGAGATCCTCGGCAAGCCCCGAGCAGATCCCGCTGAACATCGCGCCCCGGTCCTGGCGCCAGACCCGGAAATCCTGGTTCATCGCCATCGCCTCCCTACAGCGACATGCGGCTGCGCCAGCCGGCCAGCTCGGAGTCGAGGATGCGCTCGAGGTTCTCGATGCGCTGCTCCATGCGGCGGGCCGTCTCGCCCATGTCGGCCAGCACCCGCTGCTCCTCCTGGCTGAGCCCCTGCTGGTTCATCTCCCGCATCCGCCGCTCGTGCCGCATCCTGACGATGAAGAACACCAGCGCGAAGGGTGCGAGCACGCTGACCAGGGGAACAAGGCTGTCGATCATGATCTATCCCGGTTCACGGAAGGTCGTTGTTCGGCAAGGCAGATCGGTCGTCACGGCCGGTCAGGATTCAGACGGGCCGGTCACGCTTCGGCGCTGCATTCTGGCGCGCAAGGCATCCAGCTCGCTCTCGACCTTCTCGTCGGTCTCCAGTCCGGTCAGCTCGTCCTCGAGCGAGCGCCGTCCCAGATCATAGGACTCCACCCGGCCCTCGAGCACATCGAGATTGCGCTCCACCTGCTCGAAACGCGAAAACGCGTCGCCGATGCGCTCGTCATAGAGCGTCTCGCGCAGCTTGACGCGCGACGAGGCCAGACCGTGCCGTGAGACCAGCGCCTGCTCGCGCGACTTGGCGTCGGCGAGCTTGGCCTGGAGCTTGGCGATGTCCTCGTTCTGCTGTGCGAGCCCGGCCGCGATCTGCTCGCGCTGCAGATTGAGCGCCTCACGTGTCTTGGTGACATGCGCACGGGCCTGCAGCGCACCTCGGGCCAGATCCTCGCGCTCGCGCGACAACGCCAGCTCGGCCTTGCGCTGCCATTCCGCCTCGTCGCGCGCCAGCATCTCCAGCCGGCGCTCGATCTCGCGCCGCTCGGCGATGGTCTGCACCGCGGACGACCGCACCTCGACCAGCGTGTCCTCCATCTCCTGGATGATCAGCCGGATGATCTTCCGCGGATCTTCCGCATTCGCGAGGATCGCGTTGATGTTGGAGTTCACGATATCCGTCAACCTGGAGAAGATACTCATCCTGTGGGTCCTGCCATCGCGCTGGAAGTGCTTTGCCGCCTTTCCACAGCATAAGCCGTGCCACGGGCGGTGCCTCCGCTCAAGCCATTGTTTTGCCTGGAACTTTTTGCCCCCGCTTGCCTCAAGGGGAACGGGCGGCGACACTGTGATCCCGCAGATTTTGGCATGGAGACCCAAGACTTGGCGCGTTCGGCCACAGCCTCGGAAGACAACGCGACACCGCTCGGCGAGGCCCCGCTGTTTCGCGACATGCTGGAGCATGTCTCGCAGGCGGCGCCGTTGAAGCGCCCGGTGCTGGTGATCGGCGAACGTGGCACCGGCAAGGAGCTGGTGGCAAGCCGCCTCGCCTTCCTCTCGCCGCGCTGGGACCGGCCGTTCATCAAGCTGAACTGTGCCGTGCTCGGCGACGCGCTGCTGGACAGCGAGCTGTTCGGGCACGAGGCCGGCGCCTTCACCGGGGCGAGCCGGCGCCGGCCCGGCCGTTTCGAGCTGGCCGATGGCGGCACGCTGTTCCTCGACGAGATCGCCACCGCGTCGCCCGCGGTGCAGGAGAAGCTGCTGCGGGTGATCGAGTACGGCAGCTTCGAGCGCGTCGGCGGCAACGAGACCCAGCGGGTCGATGTGCGGGTGGTGGCGGCGACGCATGCCGACCTGCCCGCCCTGGCGCGCCAGGGCAAGTTCCGGGCCGACCTGCTCGACCGGCTCGCCTTCGACGTCATCGGGGTCCCTGCGCTGCGCGACCGCATCGAGGACATCCCGCTGCTGGCCGGCCACTTCGCGATACGCATGACGCGCGAGCTGGGCCGCGAGATGTTCGCGGGCTTTGCCCAGGATGCGATGGCGGTGCTGCGGTCGCATGACTGGCCCGGCAACGTGCGCGAGCTGCGCAACGTGGTCGAACGCAGCGTCTATCGGATGACCAATCCGGGTCGGCCGGTGGCGGAGGTGGTGCTGGACCCGTTCCCCCGTCTCGCCGGCATCCCGGGGCCGGAGGTGCAGCCCGTGGCTGCAGCCGCTCCCCAGGCGACAAGCACGGCAAACGTCTCTGAGCCGTCGCTGCCGGTGGAGGGCGACTTCCTGACCAGGACGCGCGCCTTCGAGGCGTCGCTGCTGAAGCAGGCGCTGGAGACCGCTCGCTTCAACCAGCGCACCGCCTCACGCGCCCTGGGCCTGACCTACTACCAGTTCCGCCACCACCTGAAGACGCACGGCCTGCTCGGCCGCGGTGGCGACGAGGCGGAGGAGGCGCCGAAGGCGGAGACCGCCTGACGGCCACGATCAGCCGCGCGTCGTGGCACTCGCCGAGACGGTCTTCGGCGCAGCACTCCACTGCGACGGGAACAATTGCTGCAGCGCCTGCACCTTGGGCATGTCGTTCACCTGGATGTATCCGGCATCCGGGTTCAGCACGAGATAGTCCTGGTGGTAGCCCTCGGCCGGGAAGAAGCCGCGTAGCGGATCGACACGGGTCGCGATCGGTTCGGCGAACGCGTGCGCCTGGTCGAGTTGCGCGATGTACGCCTTCGCGATGTGCGCCTGCTCCGGGCTCGCGACCCAGATCTCCGAGCGATACTGGCTACCCTCGTCGGGTCCCTGGCCATCGGTGCGGGTCGGGTCCAGCGCCACCGAGAAGAAGATGCGCAGGATACCGCCGAGCGAGATCTTGCTGGGGTCGTAGGTGACCTTGACGGATTCCGCGTGGCCGGTGCTGCCGGTGCTGACGGTCTCGTACTGCGCCGTGACGCCGGCGCCACCGGTATAGCCGGACAGCGCCTGGGTCACGCCCTTCACATGCTCGAACACACCCTGCACGCCCCAGAAGCAGCCGCCAGAGAGCACGATTGTGTCCAGCTTCGGCGCTGTGCCGGCCGGCTGGTCGATCGCCGGAGCCGGCACCAGGTGCGGCGTCTCGTCGGCGTGCAGCCGCGGCGCCGCGAAGATCAGCCCGACTGGAAGCAGGGCCGCCAGCAAGGCGGTCTTTAGGGTCAGCTTCATGTCTGCTTCTCCATGCCCTTGGCCTGTGGCGTCGAGCCCGATGGAATGAAGTGCAGGGCGACGCCGTTCATGCAGTAGCGCAGCCCGGTCGGGCGCGGGCCGTCATTGAAGACATGCCCGAGATGGCTGTCGCAGCGCGCGCAGCGGATCTCGGTGCGCTGCATGCCGAGGCTGCCGTCGCTGACCTGCGACACGCCCTTCGGCAAGGGCTCGAAGAACGAGGGCCAGCCGGTGCCACTGTCGAACTTGGTGCTGGCGGCGAACAGGTGGTTGTCGCAGGCAGCGCAGTCATAGCGGCCGGCCGCGAACGAACGGTCCAGCGGGCTGCTGAACGGCATCTCGGTGCCGGCCTGGCGCAGCACGTCATACTGCGCCGGGGTCAGCATGGCGCGCCACTGCGCGTCGGTGTGGGCGACGGTGCCGTTGCCGGGGAGGGCCGCCGCATGCGCCGGCCAGACGCGGGTTGCCGCCCAGGCGACGCCGAGGCCGATGCCGCCCGCAAGCAGGGATCTGCGTGATGTCATGCTCATCGTCCGATGGTTCTGGAGGTATCTGGATACGCTCGACAGCTTCGCCCGGATGCCTGCTGTCCTGCCTCATTGTTCGCGTTCGGTGGTCCCGAAGTTACCAGTTCCGGCAGCGGAATTCAGCTTTTCCTGGAGTTTCCGCCGCCTCGTCTCGCGGTCAGGCGGGCTCGAAGCGGTAGGTGTCCAGCAGGGCGTGGATCTGCACCATGTCGCGAGCCGGCGGGCACCGGAACAGCGACAGATCCTCGACGATAGCGATCTCCTGCGCCACCTCGCGGATCGGGTGGTAGTGCGCGCGGGATACGAAATCATGCACCAGCAGCAGCGCATCGGGCCGGCAGTGCCGCAGCACCTGCATGGCGCAGGCGACGCGGAACCGGCCGTCGACAAGATAGAGATCCGCGCGTGCGGCACGCGGATTGGACCAGATGTCGCTGTGATAGGTCGGCCAGCGCGCGCGCGTGGTCGGGTCGGCCGGCACCCCCCAGTCGCCGACCGGGCCGATATCGACGCCGACCAGTTCCGGGATAATCGCCGCCCCTGCAGCGGCGCAGGCGTCGCGCACCTGCTGCAGCCAGAACTCGGCGGAGTCCACCGACACGATCGAGCGCCCCACCAGCGTGGCGGCGAGGCAGGTACTGCCGCCGCTGCCGAACTCGACATAATCCTGCGAGCAGCGCAGCAGGCCTTCGAACAGGGCTGCCTCGGCCGTCGACATGCGCGGCTGCATTGTGGTCATCCCCGTATGTCGGCCGGCAGCGCCTCGGGCAGCACGCCGCCGAGCCGCCGCCGGAAGAGCGACAGCATCCAGCCGATGGCCTCGCCGAACAGGGCCGGATCGTAGCGTGGCCCCTCGTCGCGCAGGAAGGCATGGGCCGCGTTGACCTCGTGCCATTCGTAGCTCGCGCCGACCTCCTCAAGCCGCGCCCGGATGCGCTCGCGGCCAGCAAAGGGAACATGCGGATCCTGCCGTCCCCAGACGAACAGCGTCTCGCAGCGCAGCTCGTCCATGCGCGACAGGCTGTCGTCGTGCCGCCCCTCGCCGAGCGATCCCGAATGAATATCCGTAGCGTAGAAGCAGGCCGCCGCCGCCACGCGCGGATCGAGAGCCGCGCGGAAGGCAAGATGGCCGCCGAGGCAGACGCCGGCGCTGCCGAGTTGCCCGCTCGACTGTGGATGGGCGGCCAGGAAATCGAAGCCGACCCGCGCGTCCTGATCCCAGGCTGCGACCGGCTTGCTGAATTTCAGGGCGTTGCCGCGATTCGTGCCAGCCTGGTCATAGGCCAGGACGGTCCCGGCAGGCTCGTACTCGTGGTATATTTCGGGCACCGCGACGAGGTAGCCGTTACCGGCGACGGTGGCGGCGAGACGCCGGATCGGCGCGGTGACCTGGTAGATCTCGGAGAACAGCAGGATACCGGGATATCTGCCGGGTACTGCGGGCCGGAAGACGTGCAACCGCATTGCGCCGGAGCTGGTCGGAAGATCGGCGGTCTCGTCGCTGCGGATGATCATGCCGAGGCCTCGTCATGCGTGACCGTACATGTTTGGCACCGCAACCGGCATGGCGAAAGGATTGCTTAATCTGTGCGTCTTAAGGATGAGCGGGCAATCCTGAGAGACGGATCACATGAGCAACCGCTGGGACAGCCTGGACGAGCCTGACCAGCTTGCCCTCTCGCGCGCGGCGCTCGACCGCGCCATCAGCATCGTCGCCGGCCGCGCCGAGAGCCTCGCCAGCGAGATGGAGCACGGATCGGTCGCCGATCGCGGCGGAGTGGATGCCCTGCGGCTGTTCGCGATCCTGACCCGGTTCGCCGGCCCCGAGGGCCCACGCACGCCGGACACCTTCGGGCATGCCGGACATGGCTGAGGGCGACTCCGGGACCACCGGTCCCGAAGCCGCCCCCCGGCTCGTCAGCCAGCCGCCTTCTAGCCAGACTGGCTGTTGTCCTGGTTGCCGCCGCCATTATCGTCGTCGTCGCCACCCGGCGCCTGCGAGCCGCCTGCAGTGGGCGAGATCGCGACGAAGGCATTCTGGCCGTCGCGCAGGATGCGAAGCGCCACGGTCTGGTCCTGCTTCAGCGCGCTGTGCACGGCCCGGGCCGCCTCGGCCGGGTTGCTTACCAGGTGGCTGCCCACCCCGAGGATGATGTCGCCGGGCTTGATGCCGGCCTGGTCGGCGGCGGAGTTCGGCTGCACGTCGTGCACCACCGCCCCGTGGACGCTGTCATCGATGCCGAGCTGCTGGCGCACGTCCGGAGTGAGTGCTGCGAGCCCCACGCCGATCGAGGCCTGGCCGCCCTGCTGGCCGTTATCGTTACCGGCGGGACCGGCGCCGTCCTTGCCGAGATTGCCGACATGCACATCGACCGTCTGGCTGCTGCCGTCGCGCAGGTACGTCAGCTTGGCCTCGCTGTCCGGCGCGACGCTGGCCACCTTGATGGCGAGGTCACGCGGCGTGCCGACCTTCTCGCCGTTGATCTGGGTGATGACGTCGCCCGGCTTGATCCCGGACTTCTCGGCGGGCGAGTTGCTGGTGACGTTGGCGACCAGGGCGCCGGTGGGCGGAGTTCCCAGCGACGCCGGCAGGTTTAGCCCCTTGGCGATCTGCGGCGTGACCGCCTGCGCCTGGACCCCGAGATAGCCACGAGTGACGCGGCCGTTCTTCTGCAACTGCGCGATCACGTTGCGCACCACGTCGGACGGGATGGCGAAGCCGATGCCGATCGAGCCGCCGGATGGCGACAGTATCGCGGTGTTGACGCCGACCACCTTGCCGTCCTGGGTGAAGAGCGGGCCGCCGGAATTGCCGCGATTGATCGGCGCATCGATCTGCAGGAACGAATCGTACGGGCCGTCGCCGATGTCGCGGCCGCGCGCCGAGACGATGCCGGCGGTGACCGAGCCACCCAGCCCATACGGGTTGCCGACCGCGATCACCCACTGGCCGGGCTCCACATCGTCTGAATTGCCGAGCTGGATGAAGGGCAGCTTGCCGCTGGCCTTGACCCGCAGCAGCGCGAGGTCGGTACGGGCGTCGCGCCCTACCACCTTGGCCGGCAACACGGTGCCGTCATCCAGCGTCACGCTGACCGAGGTGGCACCCTTGACCACGTGGTTGTTGGTGACCACGAACCCGTCCGGCGAGATGATGAAGCCCGAACCGCGCGCCTCGACCGTGCGATGCACATTGGGGTGCTGCATCTGGAACGGGAACGGAAAGGGGAACGGCATCTGCTGTCCGCCGCCGCCCTGGTCCTGGCCGCCCTGATCCCCGCCCTCGTCATCGACCGCGTCGGCCTTGAGCTGCGAGGTGATCGAGACCACCGCCGGCTTGACCTCCTTCACCAGGCCGGTGAAGTCCGGCAGACGCTGCGACAGCGCCTGCGGCTGGATCGCGCCGGGATGGGCGGCGACGGCGCTCTGGGCATATGCCGTGCCTCCGGCCTCGAACGACCCGGCCGCCACGCCCGTGAGCATGGTGCCGGCGAGCAGGATGGCGAACGCTGGCCGCGTCAGGCGACGTCGGCGAGTGTCGGAAGCCGTAGGGCGAGGCGGAAAGGATGACATGGGTGTCCTGATGTTGATGGGCCCCGGCAACTGCTCGTCGTACCGGCAACCCTGTTCCTGAGGCGATCCGAACATGGGGTGCGGCAGCAATCCTCACCAATACGCCGTGATGAAAGGTTGGTTATCCGCGGCGCGCGGCAAAGAAGCTCCGCAGCAACCCGGCGGATTCCTGCTCGCGCACCCCGCCGATCACCATCGGCCGATGCAGGCTGTGCGGTTGCCGGAACAGCACGGGCCCATGCTCGACCGCGCCGCCCTTCGGGTCGTAGGCGCCGAAGATCAGCCGGGCGATCCGGAAGTGCGAGCAGGCCCCCGCGCACATGGCGCAGGGTTCCAAAGTCGCCACCAGGGTGCAGCCGGTGAGGCGGGAATTACCGAGGCGCGCCGCCGCGGCCCGCATGGCGAGCAGCTCGGCATGGCCGGAGGCATCGTGCGTCGCCTCCACCGAGTTGCCCGCGCGCGCCAGCTCGGTGCCGTCCGGGGCCAGCACGACGGCCCCCACCGGCACCTCACCCCGCGCCGCCGCCGCGCGCGCCTCGTCGAGTGCCGCCTGCATCGGGGAGGCGGGAGAAGGCGGGACGGGGGGCGGCAGGACGGGGGAAGATGGATCGGACATGCCCGGTTCCTTCATCACCTGACTTCCTCTAGCAAGACGGCATGAAGCAAGGCGGCCACTCCACCCGACCGGTCATCGGCGTCACCCTGGATAGCGAGCAGCCGGCGGAGGCGGGCTACTCGCGCTACCCCTGGTATGCCCTGCGCGCCAACTACATGGACAGCCTGGCACAGGCGGGCGGCCTGCCGATGGCGCTGCCACACCATGCCGCCCTCGCCGAGGCGATGCTCGACCGCATCGACGCGCTGGTGGTCACCGGCGGCGCCTTCGACATCGATCCCGGCCTGTACGGCGACGGGGCGCTGCACGAGACGGTGGTGCTCAAGCAGGACCGCACCGCGGCGGAGCTGGCGCTGGTGCGCGGCGCGCTGGCGCGGGACATGCCGGTGCTGGGCATCTGCGGCGGCCAGCAACTGCTTGCGGTGGCGCTGGGTGGCCGGCTGATCCAGCACCTGCCGGACGCGGTGCCGGAGGGCCTGCAGCACGAGCAGCCCAATCCGCGTCACGAGGCAGGGCACGCCATCGCGATTGCGCCGGACACGCTGCTGCACCGGGTCGTCGGCAGCCAGACCATGCGGGTGAACTCGGCGCACCACCAGGCGGTGCGCGAGCCCGGCTCGGCGGTGGTGAGCGCGCGGGCCGCCGACGGCGTCATCGAGGCGATCGAGGCGCCGTCCTACCGGTTCTGCCTCGGGGTACAGTGGCACCCGGAATACCTGATCGATCCCGGCGATGCGCGACTGTTCGCGGCGCTGGTCGAGGCGGCGCGCCGGTCATGAGCGATTCGGACGACATCCAGGAGGGTCCGGCGCCCGACGAGGCAGGACGGGGCGAGCGCATCGCCAAGTGGCTCGCCCGCGCCGGTGTCGCCAGCCGGCGCGACGCGGAGAAGCTGCTGCCGGCCGGCCGGGTGAAGCTGAACAACGCGGTCGTCAGCCATCCGGCGAGCTTCGTGCAGCCCGGCGACATCGTGCAGGTCGACGGACGGGTCGTCGATGCACCCGATCGCGCCCGACTCTGGCGCTACCACAAGCCGGACGGGCTGGTGACGACGCACCGCGACCCGGAGGGCCGTCCGACGGTGTTCGCATCCCTGCCGCCGGGCTTGCCGCGGGTGGTGAGCGTCGGCCGCCTCGACCTCAGCAGCGAGGGCCTGCTGCTGCTGACCAATGACGGCTCGCTGGCGCGGCGGCTCGAACTGCCCTCGAATGGCTGGATCCGCCGCTACCGGGTCCGCGTCTTCGGCATGGTGGACGAGCGCCGCCTGGCCGACCTGGCGAATGGCTCGGAGATCGACGGCGTGCGCTATGGCCCGATCGAGGCCGGTCTCGACAGCCGCAAGGGCGACAATGCCTGGATCACGGTGGCCCTGCGCGAAGGCCGCAACCGCGAGGTCCGGCGCGTCATGCTCAACCTCAACCTGCATGTCTCGCGGCTGATCCGCACCGCCTACGGCCCGTTCCAGCTCGGCACCCTGGCCCGGCGCGAACTGGAGGAGGTGCAGGGCAAGGTGCTGCGCGAACAGGTGCCCGGACTGGCGCCGTCTCCGCGTCACTAGATGCGCATCGTCGCCGGCGCGTGGCGTGGCCGGACCCTGGACGCGCCGCGCGACAGCACGACCCGGCCGACAGCGGACCGGGTGCGTCAGGCGCTGTTCGACATGCTGGCGCACGCACCGTGGGCGGAGCCGCTCGAAGGCTGCCATGTGCTGGACGCCTTTGCCGGCACCGGCGCGCTCGGGCTCGAGGCGTTGTCGCGCGGTGCCGCACACGCGGTGTTCTTCGAGACGGACCGGAGGGCGATAGCTGCGTTGCGGGCGAACGTCGCGACCCTCGACGCTCACTCCCGCAGCGCCGTGCTGCCCCGCGACGCCACGGCTCCCCCGCGTGCGCCTTCCGGTCACATCCCGTGCCGGCTGGTGTTCCTCGACCCGCCCTATGGTCGCGACCTGGTCGCGCGCAGCCTCGCGTCGCTGACACAGGCGGGATGGGTCGCGCCGGATGCGCTCGTCGTCGCGGAGTCCGGCCACCATGACGTATTGCCTGATGTGGCGCTGCTGGCTGAGCGCCGGCATGGCGTTGCGCGAATTTCGGTCTGGCGCGCGGCACCCGGACGGCCGCCGGCTCCGGCAGGAGTTGACCAAGCAAGGCGTGGCGGACACGACATTGATCATCGTCAGCGCGAAGCACGGCCAGTTGCCGATCGACGTGAAGGACCGCGTGGCGATCAGTGATGCACTGTTCCAGGGGGTTCCCGGCTACCGCAGCCACGGCTTCGAGATCTGCGACGAAGGATTGCTTTGGCTCGATCCAGCCTTGCAGAAGAAGAA
>CAXTVI010000030.1:0-53847 GCA_964247695.1 uncultured Acetobacteraceae bacterium | reverse complement strand
ACACAATGCTTCGATACATGCAAAGAACATGGAGTGAACGAACGTTTGCATCTAGCAGGCGACTTCGTCCGTAGTCTTGTGCGCCACAACACGTTCGGGCGGTCCGCATGTCGGGAATGAGGTTCAGGCCTGCAACGGCAACGCAGTGGATGCAGCACGGCCTGCCTGATGGCCGGCCGCGATACCTCTACGACAGGCAGCAACTGGTCTGCTTTCACTTCCGGCCCGGCGCGGGCGTATTCGGCAAGGCCCCGGATGGTGAAGCCGTCCTGCTGCATGCTGGCCCGTTTTCCGATCGGCATGCCGCCGCCGACCTCATCGCAAGGCTGGCCGGCTTCCTGAAATGGTAATGTCGGCCGCCTGTGCTCGCCCGGCCGCATCGAACATAAAGCTTAACACCGATGCGTCAGCACCTGTGGTCTGCTGACGCCAGACCCCGCACCCGAGCCCACGGAGACCTCCGCGAGGCTGCTCTAGACAGTCCTTGCACATGACCGTTCGGTGCTGGTGCTGAACGTCGCGCGGCAGCGGGCGCACGGCGACCTCGATGAAGCCTTGAACAGCTGGCTAGGGGCAGACCTGTCGATCCTCGAGCATGAAGGCCGACCAGTCTGGAACGGCGACCCCGATGCCCTGCACGCCCGCAGCGCGACGGCGCGCGAAGCTGAGACCTGGCGGCGCGACCCCTGGCAGGATCTGGACGCCGCCATTCCGGGCTCCGGCGACCCGCCGCGTCCGGTGTATCTTGTCCCGGCGTCGGGTGCCGCGCCTGCAGCCATCGGGGGCTGAACACGGCCGCCGGCGGCACAGGCCGTCCGCTCAGGGCTGGCGCTCCAGCTCGAGCAGTCGCCGCTTGCGCTCCACGCCCCAGCGATAGCCGGACAGCGCCCCATCCTGCCGGATGACGCGGTGGCAGGGGATCACCACGGCCAACGCATTGGCGGCACACGCGCCGGCGACCGCCCGAACCGCGTCCTGTGCGCCGATCCGTGCCGCGATGTCGCTGTAGGTCGCCGTGCTACCGGGCGGGATCTCCCGCAGAGCCTGCCAGACACGCTGCTGGAAGATGGTGCCCCTGATATCGAGCGGCAGGTCGAGGCCGGTCCGCGGCGCTTCGACCAGCCCCACCACGTGGGCCACCAGTCGCTCGTAGGCGGCGTCGCCGCCGATCAGGCAGGCGTTGCGGAAGCGGTCCTGCAGATCGCGCGCCAGCACCTCCGGGTCGTCGCCGAGCAGGATGGCGGCGACGCCTTTGGCGCTGGACGCCACCAGGATCGCCCCGAGCGAGCATTGGCCGATCGCGAAGCGCAACTCCTCCATTGGGGCGCCGGCGCGGTAACGACTCGCCGTCATCCCGAGCATGCCGCCGGATCTGGCATAAAACCGGCTGCTGGAGCCGAAGCCCGATTCATAGATCGCCGCAGTGATGCTGTCGTCGCCGGCAAGCGCGTGGCGCACGCGGACGGCCCGGCCTGCGTCGGCATAGGCTTTCGGCGTCAGGCCGGTGATGCTCCTGAACCGCCGATGGAAATGCGACGGGCTCATCCCGGCCTGAGCCGCGAGCTGTCCGAGCGAGGGGTGGCCATCCGACTGCTCGATGGCCCGACAGGCCGCCGCCACCAGGGCCGCATGCCTTGCCGCGAGCGGCGGTGCATCCGGATCGCAGCGTCGGCATGGCCGGAAGCCCGCGCGGCGGGCAGCCTCGGGCGTCGCGTGGAAGTCCACATTTTCCCGCCTGGCCTGGCGCGAGGGGCAGGACGGCCGGCAGTACACGCCGGTTGTCGCGACGGAATACCAGAACAAGCCGTCCGCGCCCTTGTCCCGGCGGAGCACGCGGCTCCAGCTCGGGTCGTCGGCCGGGCCGGCCGGGCCGGATCGACTGGAATGCATGGTTGCCGGCACCTTCACTCTGTTACCACGTAAACATGCCCCCGGCACCGCTCAACCGCACCTCGTTCCTTGCTCCCTAATCCGTCGCCGGCCGCGCTCCCTCGGCCGGCATGATGATCGCTGGCGGGGCGGAATGGCCCGCCTGGATCCGCCCGGCCGCCGGCATCGTTGCCACGCTCTGCAGCGTGGCGGCGCTGGCCCTGCTGTTGCTGCCGCTCGTCCTGGTGCTCCTGATGGTGCTGTTCGAGACCACGGCGCATGGAGTGCTGGCGCTGTTCGGGCTGCTGCTCGGCTGGCTGCGCGCCTTTCTGCCCGGCAGCCGGTACGATACCGCCGGAGCCGGCTTCGATGCGCTCGGCGTGGCACTCGACGCGCTGCTGCGCGCCCTGCCCGTCCTCGGCGGGCTGCTCGCCATCGTGATCGGCCGCAGGCCGCGCTACTGGTGCGTGGCCTTGCTGCTGTGGGGCCTCGCCGCAGCGCTGGACGGTCCGGTTATAGCGGTGGTGCTGGGCCCCGCGATGGCGGGTGCCGCCTTGTGCGCCGTCCCGGACGGGCGGCAGGAGAGGCCTCTGCGCCCGCAGCGGTCGCCTTCAGGCGACCGGACCGTCCCCGCCGACGGGGGCGACGGGGAACCTCAGGCGCAGGGCAGCACGGCGGATCAGCCAGATGACGCCCCAGACCCCCCAGGCGGCCAGGGCGACCAGCAGCAGCGATCCCCACAAGGCTAGCATTGCCTCCACCGGCACCAGGATCCAGTCGAAGACGACGCCCAGCAATCTGAGGGCTTCGTGATGCCCGCCCGGTCGCAGGCCGGTCGCATCGGAATTCACGACGAGATGTTGCATGCCGACCGCATCGAGACCCGAGCCGGGCACCCCTGAGAATTTTTCCAGCACCGCCGTGCCGCGGTCCAATTATAAGGCCCCCGGACTTTGGCCGCCAGCGTCATCACAACCTCAGGTCGCAGGACGCCGTAGAATCTTGTGGTCGAATGCCAAAACATGCAGCCGAGTTATTGCAACTTTGCGACACATCGCGGACAGTGCGGTCCCGTTGCAGGACGCCTCGAGTATCATGTTGATTTGGTTATGAGTCAGGTTGGCCCGGCGCTGGCGATGGTGTTCGCGGCGGTGGTCTTCATCGCTCCGCTCTGGTTTGGTACGCCGCCCGATCTCGGCTCGTAGGGCCTGCCCGCGCCTGGAAGGCTGCTTTTGCAATCGCGGCTGTGATGCCGAGCCGGCGCAAAATCCAGGTCCCGCACCAGGCGAGCCACGCGGCAAGCACCACGGCCAGGGCGATGGCCCAGACCAGCAGGGCGGCCTCGCCGACCGTGATCAGACAACGTGTCGCGATGTGTAGGAGCCAGACCAGCTGCATCGCTGCGACAACATGGACAGTCATATGGCTGAAATCAGGATTAATAGCGGCCAAATCAGGGCATATTCCGGTGCCTGACGCTGCAAGGCCGACGCTCGCGGCAGATTGAAGCCGGTGCCGAGGGCGTGGCAGCATGATCCACCTGGTCAGCTTTATCGCACCCACATCGCCGCGAGGCGGTTTCAATCCGTCGGAGGCTGCTCTAGCTTTCGCTCCCGGCCAGGCCAGGTTGAACCACCGGCCGCAAACAGGTCGGGGGAGGCGCTCCGATGGATCTTGGTCTGAACAACAAGGTAGCCGTCATCACCGGCGCCAGCGTCGGCATCGGCTCGGCCGTCGCCGAGGGGCTCGCCGCCGAAGGAGTACACCTGATCCTGGTGGCGCGCGACGCGGCTCGCCTGCAGGCCGAGGCCGCGCGGATCGAGGCGCTGCACGGCACCAGGACGATCACGGTCGCCGCCGACATGGCTACCGGGCTCGGGACCGCCGCCGTGATCGACGCGGCGCAGGCAGCCGGCGGTGTCGACATCCTCATCAACAATGCTGGCACCGGGTCGAACGAGACCATCATGGAGGCGCCGGACGAGAAGTGGCAGTCGTACTGGGACCTGCATGTCATGGCGGCAGTGCGGCTGGCGCGCGGCCTGGTGCCGATGATGCGCACCCGCGGCGGCGGCGTGGTGCTGCACAACGCCTCGATCTGCGCCGCCCAGCCGCTCTGGTACGAGCCGATCTACAATGTCACCAAGGCGGCGCTGATGATGTTCAGCAAGACGCTGGCAACCGAGGTGATCCGCGACAATATCCGTGTGAACTGCATCAATCCCGGCCTGATCCTCACACCGGACTGGATCAAGACGGCAAAGCAGCTCACCAGCGAGAGCGGCGGCGACTGGGAGGCCTACCTGCAGGGCGTGGCCGACGAGCACGCTCCGATCAAGCGCTTCGGTACGCCGCAGGAACTGGCCAACTTCTTCGTGTTCCTGTGCTCCGACAAGGCGACCTACAGCGTCGGCTCCGCCTATTTCGTCGATGGCGGCATGCTCAAGACCCTCTGACAAGGAGACTGCCGTGACCACCGCCCGCGCACTTGTCCTCGAACGCCAGCACGAGCTTGCCCTGCGCGACATCGAGGTCCCCGCGACACTGGGGCCGGATGACGTGCGCATCGCCATCCACACCGTCGGCATCTGCGGCAGCGACGTGCATTACTACACGCACGGCCATATCGGGCCGTTCGTGGTGCGCGAGCCGATGGTGCTGGGGCATGAGGCGGCCGGCACCGTCACCGAGACCGGCAGCAACGTGCGCAGCCTCAGGGTCGGCGACCGGGTCTGCATGGAGCCGGGCATCCCGGACCCGAACTCGCGCGCCTCCAAGCTCGGCCTCTACAATGTCGACCCCGCGGTCCGCTTCTGGGCGACCCCGCCGGTGCATGGCTGCCTGACCGGGTCGGTGGTGCATCCCGCCGCCTACACCTACCGGCTGCCGGACAACGTCAGCTTCGCCGAGGGCGCCATGGTCGAGCCGTTCGCCATCGGCGTCCAGGCCGCGGTCAAGGGCGCGATCAAGCCCGGCGACACCTGCCTCGTCACCGGCTGCGGCACCATCGGCCTGATGGTGGCGCTCGCGGCCCTCGGCAGCGGCGCCGGGCGCGTGGTAATTTCCGACGTGGTCGATCCGAAGCTGGAGCTGGCCGCGCGCTATCCCGGCCTGATCCCGGTCAATGTCGCGCGCGAGCGCCTGCGCGACCGCTTCGACGCGCTCTGCGGCCCAGGCTGGGGTGCGGACGTGGTGCTGGAAGCCAGCGGCAGTCCGCGCGTCTATGACGACGTGCTAGCCTGCGTGCGCCCCGGCGGCACGGTGGTGCTGGTCGGCATGCCGCCCGACAAGGTGGCGTTCGACATCGTCTCGGCGCAGGCCAAGGAGATCCGCATCGAGACGGTGTTCCGCTACGCCAACGTATTCGACCGCGCCATCGAGATGATCGCGTCCGGCAAGGTGGACCTGAAGCCGCTGATCGCGGAGAGCTTCGGCTTCGAGCAGTCGGTCGAGGCGTTCGAGCGGGCGGCCTCGGCGCGCCCGACCGACATCAAGCTGCAGATCGTGATGCCGTGACGCGGGCCGGCCTGGTCATGATCTCGGCGCGGGCCAGCGTCTCGAGCATGTCGATGGCCTCCTCGTCGGCATTGACGCAGGGGATGGCGAAGAACTTCTCGCCGCCCGCGTGCAGGAACTCCTCGCGCAACTCGTTGCCGATCTCGTCCAGCGTCTCGATGCAGTCCGCGAGAAACCCCGGCATCACCACGGCGAGCTTGCGCAGGCCGTTCTTCGCGAGCTCGACCACGGTCGGGGCGGTGTAGGGTTCCAGCCACTTCGCCGGCCCGAAGCGCGACTGGTAGGTGAGCAGGCAGTTGCGCTCGTTCAGGCCGAGCGACCGGCGCAGGGCACGGATCGTGCGTTCGCACTCGACGTCGTAGGTGTCGCCGAGGGCCACGTACTTCTTCGGAAGGCCATGGAACGAGGCCACCAGGATATCGGGCTTCCAGTCGAGGCCGGCCAGCCCTCGTCGGACCGACGCGTCCAGCGCCCTGATGTAGGCCGGATGATCCGGAAACGAGGGGACGGTGCGCACGGCCGGCTGCCGGCGCAGGCGCATCAGCGTGCGGAACACCTGGTCGTTCGCGGTCGCGGTGGTGGTGGCGCTGTATTGCGGATAGAGCGGCAGCACCACGATGCGCTCGCAGCCCTGCTCGATGAGCTGACCTATGGCGGTATCGACCGACGGGCTGCCGTAGCGCATGCCGTAGACGACGGGGATCTGCTCGCCCGCGAGTCGCGCGCCCAACTTATCCGCCTGCGCCCGCGTATAGGTGAGCAAGGGGGACTCGTTGCGCTCCGTGTTCCAGATACGCTGGTAGTTGCGGCCGCTCTTCTGCGGCCGCAGGCTCAGCACCAGCCCCTGCAGGATCGGCTGCCAGACCAGCGCATTGGCCTCGATGACGCGGCGGTCCGAGAGGAATTCCGAAAGATAACGCCGGACGGAACGATAATCCGTCCCGTCCGGCGTGCCGAGATTGATCAGCAGGATACCGACAGTGTGCATGCTGGGCAGGTTACTCCGCGGCGGCAGCCACGTCAGCAGCAGTCGTCGGAGCCGAGGCAGCCTGGGTATGGGTCGCCTTGATCGCCGCCTCCACCCCCGACGCCCAGGCCGCATCCGCGCGACGGAAATGCTCGATCTGCCGCGCGATGATGTCGTGCGGCACACCCTGCATCGCGCTCGCGATGTTGGCGAAGAACCGCTGCCGCTGGCCCTCGTCGAACATCCGGAACAGGTTGCCCGGCTGGGTGTAGTCGTCGTTGCCGATGCGGTGGTCATACCAGGTCGCGTCGCCGGAAATGCGCAGCGGCGGCTCCTTGGCCGATGGCTGCTCGACCGGACCATGGAACGAGTTCGGCTCGTAATAGTGGTCGGTGCCCTTCGGTGCGTCGAAGCGCATCGGGCCGTCCGCATGGTAGGTGTTCACCACGGAGTGTGGACGGTTCACCGGCAGCATCTCGTAATGGGTGCCGACGCGGTAGCGATGCGCGTCCGCATAGGCGAACAGGCGGCTCTGCAGCACCTTGTCCGGCGAGACGCCGATGCCCGGCACGATGTTCGACGGCGAGAACGAGGATTGCTCGATCTCGGCGAAATAATGCTCGGGATTGCGGTTGAGCGCGACCTCGCCGACCTCGATCAGCGGATACTCGCTGTGCGGCCAGACCTTCGTCAGGTCGAACGGATTGTATGACGTCTTCTCCGCGTCGAGCTCCGGCATGATCTGGACGAACAGCCGCCACTTCGGGAAGTCGCCGCGCTCGATCGCCTCGTAGAGGTCGCGCTGGGCACTCTCGCGGTCGTTCGCGATAACCTGGTTGGCCTCCTCGTTGGTCCAGTGCCTGTGGCCCTGCAGGGTCTTGAAGTGGAACTTCACCCAGTAGCGCTCGCCGGCATCGTTCCAGAAGCTGAAGGTATGGCTGCCATAGCCGTTGATGTGACGATAGCCCTGCGGCAGGCCACGGTCCGAGAACAGGATCGCCACCTGGTGCAGGCTCTCCGGCGACAGCGACCAGAAATCCCACATCGCGGTCGGCGAGCGCATGTTGGTTCGTGGATGACGCTTCTGGGTGCGGATGAAGTCCGGGAACTTCATCGGGTCGCGTATGAAGAACACCGGGGTGTTGTTGCCGACGAGGTCCCAGTTGCCCTCCTCGGTGTAGAACTTCACCGAGAAGCCGCGCACGTCGCGCTCCGCGTCGGCGGCCCCGCGCTCGCCGGCGACCGTCGAGAAGCGCATGAGCAGGTCGGTCTGCTTGCCGACCTCGCTGAACAGCTTCGCGCAGGTGAACTTGCTGATGTCGTGGGTGACGGTCAGCGTGCCGCAGGCGCCGGACCCCTTGGCATGCACCACGCGCTCGGGGATGCGCTCGCGGTTCTGGTGCGCCAGTTTCTCGAGCAGCTGGTAGTTGTCGAGCAGCAACGGACCACGCGGCCCGGCGCTGCGGCTGTTCTGGTTGTCCGGCAGCGGCGCGCCGGCCGTCGTCGTCAGCTTCAAATCGCTCATGGAGGTGTCCGATCCGAGATTGCCGCCGGACCGTAGCCGTCGCCGTCTGATCGGCAAATTCGATCATTCCTGTTTAAGGCATAGGGCTTCCCTATCACGCGTCCTTCGGCTCCAGATCGCGGCCAACACCGAGCCGGAGAGGTTGTGCCAGACCGAGAACACCGCGCCAGGCAATGCCGCGACCGGCCCGAAATAGGTGCGCGCGAGAGTCGCCGCCAGGCCGGAATTCTGCATGCCGATCTCGAAGGCCAGCGTCCGGCAGGTCGCGCGGTCGAAGCCGAGCAGCCGGCCGCCCCAGTAGCCGCCGCCCAGCCCGATGGCGTTGTGCAGCACGACCCCGAGTAGCACCGAGGGGCCGAGGGCGGCCAGGCTGCCCCGGCTCGACGCCACCACGACGGCGATGATCAGCACCACGCAGAGCATCGACAGCACCGGCAGCGGCCGCCGCCAGTCCTCCGGCAGCACCCGGTTGGCGACAAGGCCGAGCACGACCGGCAACGCCACGATGATGACGATCGAGCGCAGCAGGCCGATCACGTCCACGGTCACGCCGGTGTCGATATAGAGCCACGCCAGCAGCGGGGTCATGACGATCCCCGCCAGCGTGGACAGCGCGCCGATGCTCACGGACAGCGCCACGTCGGCGCGCGCCACGAACACCATCACCGTGGACGCGGTGCCGCTGGCGACCGAGCCGGTGAGGATCATGCCGGCGGCGAGCTGCGGCGGCATCCCGAGTGCGTGCGCGATCGCCCAGGCGGCCAGCGGCATGATGCCGTAATGCAAGGCGAGGCCGGCCAGCACCGGCGCCGGCCGCAGCAGCACGCGCTGGAAATCGGCCGGCCGCAGGGTGGCGCCCATGCCGAACATCACCAGGGCCAGCAGCCAGCCGGTCCAGGGCCCGAGCGGCAGGAACAGCAACGGCAGGCGCAGGGCGAGCACTGCCGCCAGGCAGGCGAGGACGGGGAAGAGCAGCGACACGGCCGGACTGGTAGTCTGAAGAATTGGTAGTCTGCAACGCCACCCACGAGACGAGCTTGCTTCCAATGACCCGCACCCACCTGAGTGGCCTCTCGCTGCGCGACCTGGAATATGCGCTGGCGGTTGCCGAGCTGCGGCATTTCGGGCGGGCCGCCGAACGCTGCGGGGTCAGCCAGCCGGCGCTCAGCGAGCAGATCCGCAAACTCGAGGCGCTGCTCGGCACGCCTCTGTTCGAGCGCACGGCGCGACGTATCGAAGTGACCGGCCATGGCGAAGTCCTGCTGCGGCAGGCACGCCTCGTGCTGCGCGAGGCGCTCGGGTTGCTGGAGATGGCGGGCGCCGGCACCGATCCGCTGCAGGGCGCGCTTCGCCTCGGCGTGATCCCGACGCTCGGCCCGTACTACCTGCCGCTGGTGCTGCGCGCGCTCCGCGACCGCTTCGCCGGGCTGGAACTGCGCCTGAAGGAGGGCCGCACGATCGAGCTGGTCGAGCAGCTGCAGCGCGGCACCCTGGATGCGATCCTGGCGGCGCTGCCACTGGCGGACGGCCAGCTCGACAGCACGGCACTGTTCTTCGAGCGCTTCCAGCTCCTGCTGCCGGCCGGCCATGCCCTGCTCGACGCGCCGGCACCAAGCCCGGAGGACCTGCCCGGAGCCGACCTGCTGCTGCTGGACGAGGGGCACTGCCTGCGTGACCAGGCGCTCTCGCTCTGCAACCTGCCCGGCCCGACCGGGCGCCATGCGCGGCACGCCAGCAGCCTGGAGATGCTGCGCCACATGGTCGCCGCCGGCGAGGGCTTTACGCTGATGCCGCAGCTCGCGACCCGCTTCGCCGACGGAGCCGATGCGCTTGGCGGCCTGTTGCAGCTCAGGCCGCTCAAGCCGGGCGGGAGCGGGGCAGCCGGCCGGGTGATCGGCATGGCCTGGCGCGCGACCGATCCGCGCGGCCCGCATTTCGCCCGGCTCGGCGCGTTCCTGCGCGATCACGCGCCGGACGGTACCGAGCCGGTGCAGGACAGCGCGAGGGAACGTGGCGCCCCAGCTCGTATGGCCGGCGGCCCTGTTCTCGAGCGCTGATCACCCGGAGCTGGGACCGAATTCGCGAACCACCATGTCGATGAATTCACGCAGCTTCGGCGTGAGCGGGCGGGCGGCCGGGAACAGCAGATGCATCGGTCGCACCGGACCCTCCCAGCCTGGGAGTATCCGCACGAGGCGCCCCGCGGCGAGATCCTCGGCGATGATGGCCTCGGCCTGCAGGATGACGCCCCAGCCCGCGACCGCGGCATCACGCAGGGTGCGCGCGTCGTTCACCCGGTAGCGACCGCCGATCCGGACCAGGCGGGTCTGGCCAGCGCAGGTGAACGACCACTCATCCATGGCCAGGCCGGACGAGCCGACGAAACCCAGGCACTCGTGCGAGGCCAGCGCTTCGGGCTGTGCCGGCACACCCCGCCGCGCCAGGTATTCCGGAGCCGCGCAGGCGACCAGGCGGTATGGCGCGAGCGGCCGCGCGGCGAGCGTGGAGTCGCGCAGGGCGCCGAGCCGCAGGACGACGTCGAAGCCCTCCTCGACGATGTCGACATAGCGGTCGGAGAGCACCAGCTCCGCCTCGACCTCCACGAAGGCGGCGAGATAGCGCACGACCAGCGGCGCCAGCCGCACGGTGCCGAAGGTGACCGGGGCGTTGATGCGAAGGCGCCCTCTCGGCGCCTTGTTCAGTGCATGCACCGCATCATCGGCGGCCTCGGCGTCCGCCAGCACGGCGCGGCATCGGTCATAATAGATCTGCCCGGCAGCCGTCAGGCTCTGGCGCCGGGTGGTCCGGTTGAGCAATTGCGTGCCCAGATGCGCCTCGAGCGCCGCGATGTGCTTGCCGACCATCTGCGGCGAGACCCCGAGCACGGCGGCGGCGGCAGTGAACGACCGGAGCTCCGCCGCCCGCACGAAGACGATCATCCTGGTCAGGCGATCCATCGATTGCAAACCCCAGGTTTCGGGTCAACCCCTATCTACGCCGTTTAACTCTGTCCTGGGCAGATCGACATCCCGGCTCTCATCAGCAGGAGATCACCCGTGCGCGCCTGGCGTTTCGACGAGTTCCGCGGCCTCGACGGCCTCCGCCACCATGACGAGCCGATGCCCGTCCCGCAGCGCGGCGAGCTGCTGCTGCGGGTGCGTGCGGTCTCGCTGAACTATCGCGACATCGCGATGCCGATGGGCCGCTATCCGGTCGCGTCGGAACCCGGCCACATTCCGACCAGCGATGCCGCCGCCGATGTGGTGGCCGTCGGCGACGGCGTGCACCTGTTCCGGCCAGGGGATCGGGTGATCGGCAGCTTCCACCGCCGCTGGTTGGGCGGACCGCCGAACGTGGACTGGGAGCGGGACGGCTACGGCGCGCTCGAGGATGGCTGGCTGACAGAGTACAAGGTGCTGGGGGAGGAGGGCGTCGTCAGGCTGCCTGGCGCCCTGTCGGACGAGCAGGGTGCCACCCTGCCCTGCGCCGCCACCACCGCCTGGACGGCGCTTGGCGGCCCGCATCCGATCCAGCCTGGGCAGTCGGTCCTGACGCTCGGCACTGGAGGAGTATCGATCTTCGCCGTCCAGCTTGCCAAGGCGCTCGGCGCCACGGTCTTCGCCACCACGTCGAGCACTGCCAAGGCCGAGCGGCTGCGTGCCCTCGGTGCGGACCATGTCGTCGATTACGTGCAGATGCCCGACTGGGGCAAGCGGGTGCGGGAATTGACCGGCGGGGTCGGCGTGGATCGCGTCATCGAGACCGGGGGCGCCGGGACCATCGAGCAGTCCTTGCGGGCCGTTGCCGCGGGCGGCGTGGTGGCTTTGATCGGCTTCCTGAGTGGCGAGGCTCCCGGTCTCGACTTCAACCGGCTGTTTACTTCGGGTGCCGCGACGCAGCCGATCAGGGTCGGATCCCGTGCGGATCTTCAGGACCTGGTGCGTGTCGCCGTGGCGACCCGGCTTGCCCCCGTCATCGACCAGGTCTTCGGGTTCGATGAGGCCCCTGCCGCGTTCCAACGGCTGCTCGATGGCCGGCATGTCGGCAAGATCGTCATCCGGCTACCCGGATGAACGAGAGGCGGCATCCCGGATGGGATGCCGCCCGGTCGTCTCAGGCCCGGGCTTCAGGCCAGATCGAACCTGTCCAGATTCATCACCTTGGTCCACACCGCCACGAAGTCCGTCACGAAGGCGCCCTGGCTGTCGGTGCAGCCGAACACTTCCGCCACGGCCCGCAACAGCGAGTTCGACCCGAAGATCAGGTCGGCGCGGCTGCCGGTCCATTTCACTTCGCCGGTCCGGCGGTCGCGGCCCTCGAAGCGGTCGCTGCCCTCGTTGGTCGCCTTCCAGGTCGTCGTCATGTCGAGCAGGTTGACGAAGAAGTCGTTGGTCAGCGTGCCCGGGCGATGGGTGAACACGCCGAGATCGGTGCCGCCATAGTTGGCGTCCAGCACACGCAGGCCGCCGAGCAGGACCGTCATCTCGGGCCCGGTCAGCGTCAGCAGATGCGCCCGGTCCACCAGGTGGACCTCCTCCGGCTTGCCCTTGGTGTCGCCAACGTAGTTGCGGAACCCGTCGACCTTCGGCTCCAGCACGGCGAAGGAATGCACGTCGGTCTGCTCCTGCGACGCATCGGTGCGGCCCGGCGTGAACGGCACCTCCACGGCGTGTCCGGCATCCTTCGCGGCCTTTTCGACGGCTGCGGAGCCGCCGAGCACGATCAGGTCAGCCAGCGAGACCTTCTTGTCGCCGGACGCATTGAAGTCTCCCTGGATCCTCTCCAGCGTCTGCAGCACCTTCGCCAGTTCGGCCGGCTCGTTGGCCGCCCAGTCCTTCTGCGGCGCAAGACGAATGCGCGCGCCGTTGCCGCCGCCGCGCTTGTCGGTGCCGCGGAACGTCGAGGCCGACTTCCAGGCGGTCGAGACCAGTTGGCCGACGCTCAGCCCGGACGAGAGCAGCTTCGCCTTGAGGGTCGCGATCTCCGGCTCACCGATCAGCGGATGCTCGACGGGCGGCACCGGATCCTGCCACAGCAGCACCTCGCTGGGCACCTCTGGGCCGAGATAGCGGGCTAGCGGCCCCATGTCGCGATGGGTCAGCTTGAACCAGGCCCGGGCGAACGCGTCGGCGAACTGGTCGGGGTTCTTGTGGAACCGCCTGGAGATCTCGAGGTAGGCCGGGTCGGCGATCAGGGCGATGTCCGACGTGAACATCATCGGCGCGTGGCGCTTGCCCGCGTCATGCGCGTCCGGCACCAGGTCGGCCGCGGCGCCGTTCTTGGGCTGCCACTGGTTGCCGCCACCCGGACCCTTGGCGACCTCCCACTCGAAGCCGAACAGGTTGTCGTAGTAGCCGTTGTCCCACTTGGTCGGCTCTTTGGTCCAGGCGCCCTCGAGCCCGCTGGAGATCGTGTCGGGTCCACGACCGGAGCGGTAGCTGTTGCTCCAGCCCAGGCCCATCTGCTCGATCGGGGCGGCCTCGGGCTCGGGACCGACATAGTCCGCGGCACTGGCGGCGCCATGGCTCTTGCCGAAGGTGTGGCCGCCGGCGACCAGCGCCACCGTCTCCTCGTCGTTCATCGCCATGCGGGCGAAGGTCTCGCGGATGTCGCGCGCCGAGGCCAGCGGATCCGGGGTGCCGTTCGGGCCTTCCGGGTTGACGTAGATCAGGCCCATCTGGACCGCACCGAGATAGTCGGCGAGCTCGCGGTCGCCGCTGTAGCGCTTGTCATCGAGCCAGGTATCCTCCGGGCCCCAGTTGATGTCCTCCTCGGGCTCCCAGACATCCGCCCGGCCACCGGCAAAGCCGAACGTCTTGAGCCCCATGGATTCCAGCGCGCAGTTGCCGGTGAGCACCATCAGGTCGGCCCAGGAGATCTTGCGGCCGTACTTCTGCTTGATCGGCCAGAGCAGCAGCCGCGCCTTGTCGAGGTTGGCGTTGTCCGGCCAGGAATTCAGCGGCGCGAAACGCTGCGTGCCGGATCCGGCGCCGCCACGGCCGTCGCCGATCCGGTAGGTGCCGGCGCTATGCCAGGCCATGCGGATGAACAGCGGCCCGTAATGCCCGAAATCGGCCGGCCACCAGTCCTGCGACGTGGTCATCAGGGCGAAGATGTCCTGCTTCAGCGCGGCCAGGTCGAGGGACTTGAATTCCTCGGCGTAGTTGAAGTCCGCCTTGAGAGGATTTGCGACGATGGAATGCTGGTGCAGGATCTTGAGATTGAGCTGGTTCGGCCACCATTCCTGGTTCGACCGGGGCCACGCCGTCGAGTTGTTGGGAGCCACGCCCCGCATCGGGCACTGGCCCACGCTATCTCCGTCCATCTTTCTCTCCGATCTGGCGCGTCGAACGACGCAATCCGCGCCCAGGTCACCCCGGGGCCGCTGACGGATAGTAGCAACAATGCGCGCCCGGGAAAGGGTCGGATGCCTCCGGGCTCGCCCGCTTTTGTTACAGCGACCGCTCGGCAGGCCCGCGCGCGGCAACCGCAAGACTCGGGCCGGGACACCGGCTAGTGTCCAGAGGCGGACGTCCTTCAGGATCCAGCTCCTCGGTAGAAATAAGGGTTATCAGCAAGATCATGGCCTGCTCATGACGAGCTTCCGGCCGGCACCCGGCCTCCGCTAGGCCCGCTTCAGGTCATGGACGTGCCGCCGCAGCCTGCCGCTTTCGGCCTGCCGTCCGACAGCGGCGGCAAGGATCTCGGCATCTTCATGCCGATCGCGAATGGCGGCTGGATCCTGTCCTCCACCACGCCACCAATCGACGGGTCCTACGAGTACAACCGGACGGCCGCCCTGCTGGCCGAGCAGATCGGTCTCGACTTCATCATGTCGATGGCCAAGTTCCGCGGCTATGGCGGCCGCACCGGGCACTGGCGCTGCGCGCTGGACAGCCTGGTGCTGATGTCGGCGCTCGCGGCGCAGACCGAGCGGGTGCGCATCTGGACCACCTTCCACACCCTGCTGCAGAACCCCGCCGTCGCCGCGAAGATGATCGCGACACTGGACCAGGTGAGCCACGGCCGCGCCGGCCTCAATGTCGTGCCGGGCGCCTACAAGGGCGAGTTCCAGCAGATGGGGGCGTGGCCGAAGGATATCGGACATGACGAGCGCTACGAGCTCGCGACGGAATGGCTGCAGGCTGTCAAGCGGCTCTGGACCGAGCCCTCGGTCACCGCGCACGGTCGCTACTTCACCCTCGACGACTGCCAGTCCTTCCCCAAGCCGATGCAGGCCCCGCGCCCGTTCGTCGTCGCCGCCGGCATGTCGGGTCGCGGCATCCGGTTCGCCGTCGAGGAGACCGACGCCATCTTCGTCGGCGGCTGCGACGATGCCGAACTGCTCGAAGTGAGCCACGGTGCGAAGGCGCTCGCACGCGCGGCCGGGCGCCGGCTGCGCACCTACGCGATGATGATCCTGATCATCGAGGACACCGACCTGGCGGCAGAAGCCACGATCGCGCATTACAGGTCCGGCTTCGACGAGGCGGCGTTCTACGGGATGATGCGGTCCTACGGCATGATCGATGCCGAGATCGGCCACGAGAACGCCTTCACGGCCCGCGCCCGCACCGGCATCACCGCGCCGCACATCGCCGGCAGCCCGGAGACCGTGACCCGCAGGATGACGGAGCTGATGGAGCGGTGCGACCTCGACGGGATGATGCTCATCTTCCCCGACTACCAGGCCGGACTGCGCCGGTTCGGCGCCGGCATCCTGCCGGCATTGCGCGCGCGCTTTGCCACGCCGGGGGCGCCTGATAGAGCGCGATCAGTCTAGCTTCGGGCAGACCTTAAAGACTGTCGTCGCGGGTCGCGTTGCACAGCAGGCTGCCACGTTTGCGATGTCGGTACAGCTTCGCAACCATCGGCATCATTTCGTTCTTGCGCTCGCTGGCCAGAACTCTGCGCTTGGAGTGCCTCACTTGCCGTCATAGGTGATGCGATACACGGCACCGCCATAGTCGTCGGAGACCAGCAGGGAGCCATCCTTTATCTGCTGCACGTCGACCGGGCGCCCCTGATACGTGTGGTCGGGCGTCAGCCAGCCCGAGGCGAAGACCGTCATTCCCGCCGCGGTTCCATCAGGCTTCAGCCTGGTGAACATGATACCGGCGCCGACCGGGACCGTACGGCCCCAGGACCCATGCTGGGTGCTGAAGATGCCGTCGCGATACTGGCTGGGGAACATCGTTCCCGTGTAGAACGCCATCCCGAGGTCGGCCGCGTGCGCCGTTTCGATCTGCGGAAACACGACGTCCGCCGGCGGTGTCGTGTCCTTCCACAGTAGGGTCCGGGTGTGGCCGCCGGCATACCACGGATAGCCGAAGTTCTGCCCGGCCCGGGTGGCTCGGTTGAGCTCTCCGGGCGGGATGTCGTCGCCCATGCCGTCTACCTGGTTGTCGGTGAACCAGAGCGTCTTGTCGACCGGATTGAAGTCCAGGCCGAGCGGGTTACGGAGGCCATGTGCGTAGACCTCGCGGTCGCCGCCATCGAAGTTGATACGGTTGATAGCCCCGATGCCCGACTTGTAGTACACGTCGTACTTATCCTTCGGCAGGACGTTGATCGGCTCACTGGTCGCTATGTAGAGCCTGTTGTCCGGCCCGACCCGGCAGACACGCGCACCGTGGCTGAAATTTGCCTCGGCAGACGGACTATATTCGCCCTCAGGCACAACGTCGTGTTCCTCCGCGTCGGCACCGTCCACGGGATCGAACCGCATCACCCGGTTCGGCTCGACGACGAACATCGTGCCATCCTTGGCGAAACAGACGCCGTTCGGGTCCTTGAAGCCGAGCTGCGGCTCGAACGCCATGACGCGCGAGACGCTGCCATGGCCGTTGCCCGAAATCTCCCAGACGGAATTCTTTCGCGTACCGACGAACACCTCCTTGCTTGTCGGGTCGACACCGATCGTGCGGGCGTTGGGAACAAGGGCATACAGCGCGATATGGAACCCAGGCGGCAGCTTGATGGTGTTGAGCATCGCTGTCCTTTCGCGGGCAGCGTCACCCCCTTGCGGAACAGTCACCCGCTGCTCCGAGGCCATCCGGGCATGGACAGTCGTCGAGAACAGCAGCGCAACCAGGCTTGCCGCGGCGGAGATCGTTGATGGTCTCGGCATTCGTAGCCTCTAGCCTGGCCCGGCTCCCGTGGCATCAGATCGAGCCTGAGAAACGCGCTCGCGACGGGAACCTTATGGCCCCGCAGGCCTGAAAAACCCTGCTGCCGGGCGATTTCCGTGTCAAGGCGCCTCATCTGCAAGGCGACTCGCGCTACCAGGGGGCATGTCCGGACTCAAGGCGCGGATCTCGGCGGGCAGGATTTCATCGCGCAGCAAGTTCCGGCGCTCGGCGGTGCAGGGTATTGCGCTCGTAATCGTACGCCAGCGCCAGAAGATCGGCCTCGCTCCACAGCCGCCCGACAAACACCAGACCGAAGGGCGCGCCGGACGCGTGATAGCCGGCGGGTACGGTGACAGCCGGCAGTCCCGCAATGTTGATCTCGCTCACCACAGTCTCGTGGATCGGGATCCCGCTCTGCAGCGGCGCCAGGGCATCGCGCATCTGCGGGAACACCAGCGCATCGAGCTGCTCGCGTGCGAACACCGCATCGAACAGCTCGAGGTACGCCTCGCGCAGGGCGATGAAGTCGGCCATGTCCGGCGCCCGCTGCGGCTCGGCGAGACAGCTCACGAAGTCCGGCAGGTTGGGCATGAAGCCCAGCACGCCCGAGGGTCCGAACGCATCCTGCGGCGCCGTCGCAGCGGCGAAGTCCGCGAAGTTCCTGAGTGCTGCATCCGGCCCCAGTCGCTCGAGATATTTCTGCATGTCGTGCGGCATGGATTCGAGACCGCGCGCATCGAATTCCGCGAGCGGCGGCGTCGGCTTGCGCAGGGCGGCAAAGCCGGAGCCTTGGAAGGGGTCCGCCACCAGGTCGGCACCCCTCGCCCGCAACTCGTCCTGCGCCCGTTCGTAAAGCGCGGTCGCTTCCTGTGACAGCGGCAGATCGCGCCACCCCGGTCCGTAGAGGCCGATCCGCTTGCCCCGCAGCGCCTCGGTCGACAACCGGGACGCGTAGCCGCCTGCAGGCGTCTTGCCGATCGCCGCCACCGTCTTCGGATCCTCGCCCGCGTAGCCGGCCAGCACGTCCAGGGTCAGGGCTGCATCCCGGATGCAACGGGCGATGGGCCCGACCACGTCGCGCAGGCTGGCAAGCGGCATCACTCCGGCATTGGGCACCAGGGCGAAACTCGGCTTGATGCCGACCAGCGCCTGCGCGGAGGCAGGATTCTGGATCGAGCCGCCGGTTTCCTCGGCCAGGCCCAGCACCGCCATGCTGGCCGCGACCGCGCAGGCGGTCCCGGCGCTGCTGCCGCCGGGCAGGAACTCGCGTCCGGCTGCGTTGTAGGTCGGTCCGGCCCAGCTATCGTTCGCATGCGCGCCGGTATGACTGAGCACCGGCACGTTGGTCTTGCCCAGGATGACGGCGCCGGCGGCACGCAATCGCGCCACCACCGGTGCATCCGTGCCGGGCATCAGGTCGATGCCGCCGGTCTTGCTGTACAGCAGCGACCAGCCGGCGGTGGTCGGGAATCCGACCATGTCCATCGGGTCCTTCACGACGACCGGCACACCGGCGAGCGGTCCGAGCGGTTCGCCCGCCCGACGCCGGCGGTCGATCTCGCGCGCGTCGTCCAGTGCGTCCGGGTTCAGGAAGATGATCGCATTGTAGTGCGGGTTATAGGTTTCGATGCGGTCGAGGAACGCCCGCGTGAGGGCTTCCGATGTCGTGCGGCCGGCGGCGAAGGCCTCCTGCACGCCAGCGACCGTCAGTTCCACGATGTCGATCTCGTTCATCGCCGACCTCCCGATGATGTCCATGGCTGCAAGCAAGAGCGCGGCCACGGCGAGGGCAGGCTTGACAGGATGTCCGCGATCTTTCAGCCTGGATCTTAGGCGTTGAGCACCGCTGCTCACCTTGTACGCCCTATTTCTACTCTGATGATCATGAAACAGGCAATGAAGCCCGATGGCACCCGGCCACCGGGCCGTCATGTGTTGGAGGCGGATGCTTGCTGAGCGTTCCCATCGGTTTGCTGTTCTCGACCACCGGCCCGTATGGCGTCGTCGGAACGGCGATGCTCAACGGCGCACTTGTCGCGGCCGAGGAGGTGAACCGCGCGGGGTCGGAGCTTCGCCTGCACATCATGCACGCCGATCCCGGTGGGGATCTCGCGCGCTACGAGCCACTGTGCCGGGAGCTCCTCGATCGCGATGTCCGCCATATCGTCGGCTGCTACACGTCGTCGAGCCGCAAGGAACTGATCCCGCTGGTCGAGAAGCGTGACGCCCTGCTCTGGTATCCGTCGCACTACGAGGGCTTCGAGAGCGCGCCGAACGTGATCTATACGGGAGCGGCCCCGAACCAGCATATCATTCCGCTGATCGGGCATATCCTGCAGCAGCGCGGTCGCCGCGTCTTCTGCATCGGGTCGAACTATATCTGGGCCTGGGAGAACAACCGCATCCTGCGCGAGGTGCTGGTGCCGCGCGGCGGCACGATCGTCGGCGAGCGTTACCTTCCCGTCGGAGATGTCGACCTCGCCCAGGTCATCGAGGCGATCCTCGAGGCGGCACCCGACTTCGTGTTCAGCACACTCATCGGCACGTCCGCATACCGCTTCTTCTCGATGTTCCGGGCCGCCTGTGCCGGGCGGGAAATCGATCAGGCGAATGTTATCCCGATCCTGAGCTGCAGCCTGTCGGAGCCGGAACTCGTGGAAATCGACGCCGTGGCACGCGACGGCCATATCAGCTCGAGCGTCTATTTCTCCTCGATTGCATCGGAGGAAAACCACCGCTTCGTCCGGGGCTATGCAGACAAGGTTGCCGGCGACGCCGTCGCCTCTGCCGATGCGGAGGCGTCCTATGTCGCGGTCCGCCTGCTTGCTCTCGCGCTGGCGGAGGCCGGCACCGACGACATCGGACCGGTTGCCCGGAAAGCACTGCGGCAGACCCTGCAGGCGCCCCAGGGCACGGTCCGGCTCGACCCGCAAACCATGCATGCCTGGCTGACGCCGCGCATCGGGCGTTCGAGCGCCGACGGGCACTTCGACATCCTGTACGAAGCGGCGTTTCCGGTGCAGCCCGACCCCTATCTCGTGCGCAGCATGCCCAAGCTGGAACCGGCGGCGGCACCTCGCCTGAGGCTGGTCTCGTGAGCCGTCTGCGCCTGCTCCAGAACTTCAGCGGCCTGCGCGCCGTGCTGTTCCAGCCCGCGACCGGCGGCATGCCGCCCGACCCGCTGCAGCACGGGCTGAGCCGCCTCGGGGTAGACGTCGAACGGGTGCCGGAACAGCCCGACGCCCTGGCGAGGCTCGCTCTTTCGGCCGAGCGCGACTTCATCATTGTCGATTCCGATCCCAGCGCCTCCTCGATGCTGCCGCTGCTGATCGAGTTGAAGCCGGCGGTTCCGGTCATCGGCTTGATCGGCATGGAGACGCCGAGCCGCCTGCGCATGCTGATGGAGGCGGGCGCCACCGGGATGCTTCGCAAACCGGTGCAGGCCGCAGCGCTCTATTCATCCTTGTTCCTGGGCATCAACGGGTATCGACGGCGGCAGCAGGCCGAGGAGCGTGTCGCCGAGCACGAGCGCCGGCGTCGCGGCCGGCGCGCCCTGGTGAAGGCCATCCTGCACGTGATGCAGCGGGACGGCCTGGATGACGACGCCGCCTTCGAGACGCTGCGCCGCAGCGCGATGCGCACTCGTCAGGGGCTCGAGGATTACTGCGACAGCCTGATGCAGACACTGCAGACCCGAAACCCACCCGAGCAGGAGAGAGAACATGGCTAGGACGCACCATCGAAACCGGCTGCTCGCAACCCTGCTGCTGGCGGCAAGCGCGATGGCGGCTCCGGCCGCACGCGGCGCCGAGCCGATCAAGCTCGGAGTGCTCGAGGACCAGTCCGGGGATTTCGCGCTGGCAACAATCGGCAAGGTGCACGGCATCCAGCTCGCCGCGAAGGAGATCAACGCGAAAGGCGGCATTGCCGGCCGCCCGATCGAGCTTGTGATCTACGATACCCAGTCCGACAACACGCGCTACCAGCAGTTCATGCGTCGCGTGCTGCAACGCGACAAGGTCGACGTGGTGTTCGCGGGGTTTTCGAGCGCCTCGCGCGAGGCCTACCGACCGATCGTCGATCAGCTCAACGGCCTCGCCTTCTACAACAACCAGTACGAGGGCGGCGTCTGCGATAGCCACATGATCGTGACCGGGGCCGTCCCCGAGCAGCAGTTCTCGACCCTGATCCCGTGGATGATGCAGAAGTTCGGCAAGAACGTCTATACCATCGCGGCTGACTATAATTTCGGCCAGATCTCCGCCGAGTGGGTACGCAACATCGTCAAGCAGCAGGGCGGCCACATGGTCGGCGAGGAATTCATCCCGCTCGGCGTGTCGCAGTTCTCGCAGACCATCCAGAACATCCAGAAGGCGCATCCCGACATCCTGATGACGCTGCTGGTCGGCACCGCGCAGGCCTCGTATTACGGACAGGCGCACGCGGCTGGCCTGCAGGTGCCGATGGGCAGCTCGGTCAATGTCGGCCAGGGCTACGAGCACAAGCGGTTCCCGCCACCGACGCTCGCCAACATGTACGTGACCACCAACTACATCGAGGAAGTCAACACGCCGGCGAGCAAGGCCTTCCTTGGCCGCTGGCACGCGATGTTCCCGAAGGAACCCTACGTGAACCAGGAGGCGGAGAACTCCTATGCCGCCCTCTACCTGTACAAGCAGATGGTCGAGCGCGCGCACGGCTCGACGAAGCGCGACGACCTGCGAGCGGTGATCGCCAAGGGCGACGTCTGTCTCGATGCGCCGGAAGGCCGCATGTGCATCGATCCGAAGAGCCAGCACACCTCGCACACCATCTACCTGGCACGGGTGAACGCCGACCACTCGATCAGCTTCCCGAAGGTCTGGCCCGACATCAAGCCATACTGGCTGGGCGACAATGGCTGTGACCTGACCAAGAGCGATCCGCATACGCAATACACGCCCAGCAGCCCGCCCCCCAAGGGCTGAGCATGACCACGCTGCTGAACCTGCTGTACCAGTGCTGTGACTCGTTCGCGTTCCTGGTGCTGTCGGCGCTGGGGCTTGCCATCATCTTCGGCATGATGGGGGTCATCAACCTGGCGCATGGCGAGTTCATCATGTGCGGCGCCATGGTGACGGTCAGCGTCGCCCGGCTCGGACTGCCGCTGCCGGTGGCGATCGCCTGCGGGGCGCTGGCCGCCGGCCTAGTCGGGATCGCGCTCGAGCGCCTGGTTATCCGGCATCTGTACGGCCGGCCGCTCGACAGCATCGTGGCGACCTGGGGCATCAGCCTGATCGCGACGCAGGGGACGCTGATCCTGGTCGGCTCCAGCCTGCCGGGCGTCGCAATCCCGTTCACCAGCGTGAGCGTCGGCGGCACCTCGTATCCGGTCTACCGGCTGCTGCTGATCGGCGTGGCACTCCTGCTGCTCGCGGCGCTCTACCTGCTGTTCAATGCGACCCGCTTCGGCACCGTCGCCCGCGCCACCATCCAGTTGCCGCACATGGCCGAGGCGCTCGGGGTCAATACCGGCGTCGTGTACAGCCTGACCTTCGGCCTGGGGGCGGCGCTCGCGGGCCTGACCGGCGGTCTGTATGCGCCAACCATGACGATCGTGCCGACCATGGGCGGGACCTTCCTGATGGAGGCGTTCGCCACCGTCGTCATCGGCGGATCGGATGTGTTCATCGGCACCGCGCCGGCCGCCGCGGTGCTCGGCGTGGTCAAGGCGGTGGCGACCTCCTGGGAGGGCCAGCTCATCGGCCAGATGGCGCTCCTGGTGGCAGTGATCGCGATGGTGCGCGTGCTGCCGCGCGGCGTGTCCGGCTGGCTGCTGCAGGAGCGCGGATGATCGGCCGGATGCTCCCCCGGGTGCTGGGCCGCTTCGAGGGACCGCAGACGCTCGGGCGCGGCTGGTGGTTCTGGCTGGGCTTCGTTGCCTGCGTCGCCATCGCCGTGGGCTATCCCGCCTTCGTCGACGGCTACACGGTCGGCAACACCGTCTATTTCTTCGACTGGGTGTTCATGGCGCTCGGCCTCTGCCTGATCTGGGGCTATGGCGGCGCGCTCTCCTTTGGCCAGACGGCCTTCTTCGGCCTGGCGGGCTACGGCTATGGCGTGCTCACCACGGATGTCGGCGTCGCACACGGCTTCACCCTCGTGGCGCTGCTGCTGTCTGTCGTGCTCGCGGCAGGCTTCGCGGCGGTGCTCGGGTATTTCCTGTTCTTCGGCCGCATCAGCGGGGTGTTCCTCGGTATCGTCACCCTCTCGGTCACGCTGGTGTTCGAGCGCTTCATGTCGCAGACGGCAGGGCCGGAATGGCACATCGGCAGCGCGCGCCTGAACGGCTATAACGGCATGAACGCGATGCCGCCTCTCACCCTGCCCTGGTTCGGCGGCGACCTGGTGCTGTTCCCAGATGTCGGGCTCTACTACCTGGTGCTGGCGCTGCTGGTGCTGGTCTATCTCGGACTCCGCGTGCTGGTGAATTCGCGGTTCGGCAACGTGCTGGTGGCGATCCGCGAAAACCCCGAGCGGGCCGAGATGCTCGGCTACGATGTGCGGCTGTACCAGCTCGCTTCCTTCGTGATCGGCAGCGCGCTCGCCGGGTTGAGCGGCGCGCTCTACACCTCCTGGGGCCAGTACATCACGCCGTCCAGCATGGGCCTGAACGCGGCGGCACTGCCGATCGTGTGGGTCGCGGTGAGCGGCCGCAGCGACCTCACCGCAACCCTGGTGGGCACGCTGGTGGTGCTGGCGGGTTTCCAGGCGCTGACCATCTACGGCAGCCAGTATGCGCTGGTGGTGATGGGCCTGCTGCTGGTGGTAACCGTGCTGCTGGCGCCGCGCGGGCTGGTGGCAGGCCCTGTCGAGGCCTGGGGCCGCCGGCGCCGTGCAGGCCGCGCCCGGTGAGCCCGCTGCTGCAGACAGAAGCGCTGGACAAGCACTATGGCGGCCTGCACGTGACCGCCGGAGTGTCGCTCGCATTGCAGGAGGGCGAGATCCACTGCCTGATCGGTCCGAACGGCGCCGGCAAGAGCACGCTGTTCAAGCTGATCCTGGGCGCCGTGCCGCCGAGTGGCGGCCGCATCCTGTATGCCGGGAAGGACATCACCGCCCTGAAGCCGTTCCAGCGCATCCGGCGCGGCATCAGCGTGAAGTTCCAGGTGCCGGGGATCTTCCAGGCGCTGAGCGTGCGGCAGAACCTCGTCATCGCCCTGCAGCACCATCTTCCGGCCGCGCGGCTTGACGATGAGATCGACCGGCTGCTGGAGCTTCTCGACCTGCGCGCGGCCGGGCTGCAGCTGGGCTCGGAGCTCAGCCACGGCCAGAAGCAGTGGCTGGAAATCGGCATGGCGATCGCGCTGAAGCCCCGCCTGCTGCTGCTCGACGAGCCGACGGCGGGCATGTCGCCGGACGAGACGCATGCCACCGGTGAGCTCATCAAGTCGCTCAACCGCGACGGAGTCACGGTGCTCGCGGTCGAGCACGACATGGAGTTCGTGCGGCAGGTGGCGCAGCAGGTCAGCGTGCTGCATCTCGGCCGCATCTTCGCCCAGGGCAGCATGGACGACATCATTGCCGACGAGAGAGTAGCCGAGATCTATTTCGGCGAGACCGGCCGATGACTTACGGCGGATCTGATGCCGTCTTGTCGGTGCGCGGGCTGCATGCCGGCTATGGCGGCAAGCCGGTCCTGCAAGGTGTCGATCTCGACATACGACCCGGCGAGATCATCGCCGTGATCGGACGCAACGGCGTCGGCAAATCGACGCTGATGCGCGCCCTCATCGGGTTGCTGCCGGCAATGCAGGGCGAGATCCGCCTGCTCGGCAATGCGCTGGGTTCGCTCCCGGTGCATCGCCGGGCCCGTGCCGGCGTCGGCTACGTTCCGCAGGGCCGCGACGTGTTCGGGCGACTCACCGTCGAGGAGAACCTGCGCGTGGCGGAGAGCCTCTGCGTTGGCCGCCGGCCGGACCTGGAGCGCGCCTACGACACTTTCCCGATCCTGCGCGAGCGGCGGCGCCAGCGTGCCGGCACGCTGTCGGGCGGCCAGCAGCAGATGCTGGCGATCGGACGCGTGCTGATCGGGCGGCCGTCGCTGCTGCTGCTCGACGAACCGTCGGAGGGCATCCAGCCTTCGATCGTGCAGGACATCTCGCGCATCATGGTGGCGCTGAACCGGGACACCGGCACGCCGATCATGCTGGTCGAGCAGAATCTCGACATGATCCGCGCCATGGCGCAGCGCTGCGCGGTCATGGACAAGGGCCGCATTACCGCGGACCTGTCGGCGCAGGACCTGCAGGATCGCAGCATCATGCGCCGTCATCTCGCCGTCTGAAGGAGCAGAGACAATGTCCTGGTTCGAGAGTTCCATCATGGCACGCCGCAGCGTCGCCGGCGGCGCGGTCACCGCCGAATACAGCATGACCGAAGCCGATCAAGGCAAGTACCACTACGTCTATGGCCCATATGCCGATCCGGTGCTGCGTGTCGCACCCGGCGCCGTGGTGTCGGTGGAGACACACGACGCCTTCGAGGGTAAGATCCGTTCGGAAAGCGACAGCCCGTCGGCGCTGCTGAACTTTCCCTTCCTGAACCCGCAGAACGGGCCGATCTTCATCGAGGGCGCGGAGAAGGGCGACTGCCTCGCCGTCAGCATACGCTCGATCGTGCCGCGTGGTCCGCAGCCGGTCGGCACCACGCTGATCATGCCGGAGTTCGGTGGCCTGGTGGCGACCGCCGATACCGCGCTGCTCAATCCGGCGCTGCCGGAACGGGTCAGGAAGCTGCACGTGACGGCGGAGCATGGGACGGTCTGGAACGAGCGCATAACGCTGCCGTACAAGCCGTTCATCGGCACCATCGGCACCGCGCCGGAGATCGAGGCGATCTCCTCGCTGCATCCGGACTACTATGGCGGAAACATGGATGTTCCCGACGTGGCGCCCGACTCTGTGATCTATCTTCCGGTGCAGGTGCCCGGCGCCCTGCTCTATCTCGGCGACTGCCACGCAACGCAGGGCGATGGCGAACTCTGCGGCGTGGCCCTGGAGCATCCGACGGTCACCACCGTTCAGGTCGATCTCATCAAGGGCTGGACGATCCGCTGGCCACGGCTGGAGAACGCCGAGTTCTACATGACCATCGGCTCGTCGCGCCCGATGGAGGACGCCGCCCGCATCGCCTATCGCGAGCTGGTCCGCTGGATGGCGGCGGATTTCGCCTATGACGAGATCGACGCCTACATGCTGCTGACACAGTGCGGCCGGGTGCGGCTCGGCAACATGGTCGATCCGAAATATTCGCTGGGCGCATCGATCAGCAAGGCGATCCTGCACGCCTGAACCACGACGGGAGCTCCCGATGGATCTGCAGTTATCAGGCCGCACCGCGCTGGTGACCGGCGCCACCAAGGGTATCGGCCGCGCGATCGCCGACCTGTTCGCGGCCGAAGGGGCCAGCGTCGCCATCTGCGCCCGCGACGCGGACGCGGTTTCGGAGACGGTCGCATCGCTTGCACGAGTGGCGACGCGCGCCAGCGGACGGGCGTTCGACGTCGCCGACGCGGCGGCTGTCCGGAGCTGGGTCGATGCGACGGCGCAGGAGTTCGGCGGCATCGACATGATCGTGGGGAATGTCAGCGCGCTGGCGGTCAACCGCGACGAGGCCGCCTGGCGCGCCGGATTCGCAACCGACATCCTGGGCAGCGTCGCCCTGGTCGATGCAGCCATGCCCTATCTGGAGCGCTCGGCGGCCGGCTCGATCACGCTGATCGCCAGCGTCTCGGGCCGGGAGATCGACTTCGCCGCCGGCCCGTATGGTGCCTTGAAGGCAGCCCTGATCCACTACGCGCAAGGTCTCGCCCATCAGCTCGCGCCACGTGGCCTGCGCGCGAACTCCGTCTCACCCGGCAACACCTATTTTCCGGGCGGCGTCTGGGCCCGTATCGAACGCGACAACCCCGACCTGTTCGCGTCCGCGCTGGCGCTCAATCCGACCGGGCGCATGGGAACGCCGGAGGAAGTCGCGCGCGCGGTCGTTTTCCTGGCCAGTCCTGCGGCAAGCTTCATCAACGGAACCAATCTGGTCGTCGATGGCGCTCTCACGCGCGGCGTACAGTTTTAGACCCGGCACACTGCATAAACCACGGTGGAGATTAACGATGAACCGACTGCCTCTTCAGCCTCTCACGCGCCGCCGCGGCCTGCAGCTGGCAGGAGCATCCGCGCTCGGCGTGCTTGCCGCGCCGCGCCTGGCCCGCGCCGCGGTGCGCGATGTCGCCTTCGTGGAGGCGGTGCATAATCTCGGCTATATCGACCTCTATGTCGGCCAGCACGCGGGCTATTTCGAGAAGCACGGGATCCGGCTGAACGTATCCGCGGCGGGTGGCGACACCCAGGCCTTCGCTGCGGTGCTCGGCGGCTCGGCGATGTTCGGAATCGGTGACCCGACGATGGTGCCGATTTCCGTGGAGAAGGGCGGCCCCGGCAAGGTGGTCGGCAGCGTGGTGCAGCGGGCGCAATATTTCGGCGTATCCAAGACGCTGAAGCCGATTACCGACCCAAGGCAGTTCAAGGGATTGAAGATCGTCACCTCGCCGGATCCGAACACCAACTACAGCGTCACCAAGCGCCTGCTGACCCAGGCCGGGCTGGTCATCGGCACCGACGTGCAGATCATCCAGGTCACCCCCGGCACCGAGATCGGCGCCATGCTGGCCGGACAGGCGGATGTCGCGATCGCCTACCAGCCGGGTGTCGCGCAGGCGGCGTCGCAGGGCGCGAGGATCGTGTTCGACTTTTCGAACGCCATCGGCCCGTTCTGCAATACCGGGATCATGGTCCTGAACCAGACCATCACGGCGAGCCCCGACATCATCCAGTCACTCTGCGACGGCTTCCAGGAAGCGATGCACCGGACATACAGCGATCCGGCTTACGCAAAGCAGGTCGCGCGCCAGGAATTTCCGCAGCTTGCCGGCAGCGTCATCGACAGCGCGATCGACACCGAGCTGAAATACCGGATTCCGTCGGAGTCCGTCATCGTCGACAAGGCCCAGTGGGCGAACCTCATGAAGATGCAGGTCTATCTGAAGAACATCAAGGGAACGACCACGTTCGATCAGATCGTCGACAACTCGTTTGCCAGAAAAGCGGCCGCAAGCTGAGCCGGCCGCTTCTCGAGGCGTACGACCTCGGCAAGGATTTCCTGTCCGATGACGGCACCGAGCTCGAGATCATCCGGTCGATCTCGTTCTCGATGGCGCGCGGCGAGATCGTCAGCCTCGTCGGCCCCTCCGGATGCGGCAAGACCACGCTGCTAAACCTGCTCTGCAGCCTGCTGGCGCCAAGCCGGGGCGCCGTCCTGTGGGGCGGCCGCGAGACGGCCAGCGTGCCGCCGGGGGTCGGTTACATGCTGCAGAAGGACCTGCTGCTGCCGTGGCGCACGGCGCTCGGCAACGTCATGATCGGGCTCGAGGTCAAGGGCGGCACCCGGGCGGCGAACAAGCGGCGGGCCCTCGCCCTGCTCGACCAGCTCGGCCTGGGGCCGTTCGCCAACCACTACCCGTCGACCCTATCCGGCGGCATGCGGCAGCGGGTCGCTCTTGCCCGTACCCTGGCTCCCGAGCCGGAAGTGCTGCTGTTCGACGAGCCCTTCTCGGCGCTCGATTTCCAGACCAAGATCCTGATCGAGCGCGACACGCTTCGGCTCGCGCGGGAACTGGGCCGCGCCATGCTGCTCATCACGCACGATGTCGAAGAGGCGGTCAGCCTGTCGGATCGCGTGCTGGTGCTGTCACGACGGCCCTGCACAATTGTCGCCGAGCACGTGATCGAGCTGGACGGCGACCGCAGCAATCTCATCGCACTGCGCGAAAGCAAGGGGTTCGCCCATCATGTCCGCCAGATCTGGACCGAGCTCGATATCCACTGAGTCCGGCCAACGCAGCCGCGCGTCGGAGGCTGTGCGGGCCCGCAGGCTTCGGCGGCTGCAGGTCGTCGCCTGCCAGTTGCTCTGCTTCGCCGCCCTCATCGGCGCCTGGCAATGGTCGACCGCGACCGGGGCTGCAAACGCGTTCCTGTACGGCTCGCCATCGGGGGTTTTCGCAGCGCTCGTGGCCGCGGCCCGCGACGGATCGTTGTGGATCGATTTCAGGACCACCGCACTGGAAACGCTGGCCGGTTTCGCACTGGGCAATGTGATCGGCACGACGCTGGGACTACTGCTCTGGTACTCGCGCTTCGTCTCGCATGTGCTGCAGCCCTTCATCCTGGCCCTGGGGTCGATCCCGATCATCGCGCTGGCGCCAATCACCATCATCTGGTTCGGTACCGGCTTTGCCTCCAAGGTCGCGATGTCGACATTGTCGGTCGTCGTCGTCTCGATCATCATCGCGTACAAAGGGGCACTCGGCGTCGATCCCGACCAGATCAACCTGATGCTGTCGCTGCGGGCGCGACGCTCGCAGGTGTTCCGGCTGCTTGTCGTGCCGGCCTCGATGACGGACATCTTCGCCGGCCTGAAGCTGACGGTCGGCTTTGCCCTGGTCGGCGCCATCGTCGGCGAATTCATGTCCTCGACGCAGGGACTCGGCCACGAGATCTTCAAATCGGGCAGCCTGTATGCGATCTCCGCGGTGTTTGCCGAGCTGGTGGTGACGGTGTTCCTCGCCCTCGTCCTGTCCGGCGTGGTCACGCGGGTCGAGCGGCTGCTGCTGCCCTGGCGCCACGATCTCTCCTGACCGCAATCCATAGGAAGCCAATCGATGACCCGCACCATACGCAAGGACGGCAACCTGAAATACGCGCTCACCAGCGGCGAGGCGCCGGTCGAGACGATCCGGCCGGGCGAGACGATCCGTGTCGAATGCGAGATCAACTGCAACGCGGACGTGATCACGACGACGACATCGCAGATCACCGCCGCCAACGTGCGCTTCCCGTTCGTCAATCCGGCGACCGGGCCGTTCTTCGTCGAGGGCGCCATGCCAGGGCACGCGCTGGCGGTGACCATCCACGAGATGGAGCTCGACGAGATCGGCTACACCGCGCTGTTCCCGGGCACCGGCATGTTTCCGGACTGGGTCAGGCACAAGGAGTTCGGCCACCACACGCGGGCGATGCGGGTGTCGGACGGCATGGTGCACTGGAGCGAGACACGAAAGCTGCCGATCCACCCGATGGTGGGCGTGCTCGGCGTGGCGCCGGTGCATGGCGGCGTGCTCACCGTCGATAACGGCGTGCATGGCGGCAATCTCGACGTCCAGGAGATCGGTCCAGGCAGCACCATCACCTTCGACGTGCACCAGGAGGGCGCCGGGCTCTATGTCGGCGACTGCCACGCCCTGCAGGGCGATGGCGAGTGCGTCGGCATGGGAGCCACCGAGATCGGCGCGCGGGTGACGCTGAGTGTCGCCCTGGTCGAGAAGCCGCGGCGCCTGACCTGGCCCCGGATCGAGACCGCGACGCACATCGCGACGCTCGGCTGCGCCAGGCCGCTGGAGGATGCGATGCGCATCTCGTTCCAGGAGATGATCTACTGGCTCGCCGACGAACACGGCTTCACCGAAGCGGAGGCCTATCTGTTTCTCGGCCAGGTCGCCGAGGCGCGCTGCACGCAGATGGTCAATCCGAAATACACCTACATCTGCAAGGTCGCGAAGCATCTGCTGCGCGACGCGGCGGCGTGACAGCCTCCGCGCGGCTGGAGGACGCGCTTGCCCGCATCGCGCGGCGCGATGACGATCTGTGCGCCTGGACCTGCGTCGATGCGCCGGGCGCGGGTCGGCAGGCGGCCGCGCTGGATCCGTCGGCGCCGCTCGCCGGACTGCTGATCGGCGTCAAGGACATCATCGACGTGGGCGGATTGCCGTGCCGCCTCGGCAGCCCGATCTTCCGGGACCGGACGGCGTTCGCCGACGCCGCCATCGTCGCGCGGCTGAAGGCGCTCGGTGCGATCGTGCTCGGCAAGACCGTGACCACGCCGTTCGCGTTCCTCGAGCCGGCGGCGACGCGCAATCCGCTCGATCGGTCGCGCTCGCCCGGCGGGTCCTCGAGCGGCTCGGCCGCCGCGGTCGCCGACGGGCATGTGGATGCGGCCTTGGCGACGCAGACGGCAGGCTCGATCGCGCGCCCGGCCGCCTTCTGCGGCATCGTCGGCTACAAGCCGACGCATGGCCGCTTCGGACTGGCCGGCATCGCCAGCTCCGCGCCGACGCTCGATACCGTCGGATGGCTCACGCGGGACGTCGCCACCACCGGGCGGATCCATCTGGCGCTCGGCGGCGACCGGCCCTCCCGCCCGGCGCGAAGCCTGGGATATTGCCGGACCGTGCACTGGGAGCGGGCGGATACGGCCATGCGCGACGCATTCATGGCCGGGGTCGTTGCCCTCGGGGCGGCGGAAGTGGCGTCGCCGCCGGCTTTCCTGGACGACTGCCATCTGGCGATCATGCATTTCGAGATGACACGCGACCTGGCCACGGAGTGGCTGCAGCACCGTGAGGCGATCTCGGCACCGCTGCGTGACCTGCTCGCGCGGGAGCCGCCGTCTGGGCCGGCCTACCGGGCCGCCCTGGCCACAAGAGCCGGGTTCGATCTCGACGCGCTGTTCGGCGGGCACGAAGTCCTGCTGACGCCATCGGCCACCGGGGAAGCGGTGCCGTTCGGATCGACCGGCGATCCGGCCTTCAACCGCTTCGTGACGCTCCTGGGCTGTCCGAGCGTGACGCTGCCGTTCGCGCGCGGGCCGCTCGGGTTGCCGCTGGGGTTGCAGGTGATCGCGCGACCGCACGATGACCACCTGCTGCTGGCAACCGCCTTGGACATCGAGCGCCGGCTTGCGGGGGAGTGAGAAGCGCCGCATGCCTGTCGAGGCGATCGCCTGGCAGCGGGAGCGACCATGGCTCAGCCCGATGCCCAGGATCGGTCCTCGCACCCTGCCCGAGATCACCACTCCTGAAGCACCGGATGTCGACGCACCGGGCGGTGGAGTTCAGGCGATATCGCCGGCCGCGGCGGGGCGTGCGGCGCGCCGGCTCGCCGGCACGAAGCTCGCGAGCGTCGCGTAGGACACGGCGCCCACGGAGATGCCGATGAACCATGAGAACGCGCCGAGGGTCGCCAGCGCCGGCACCACGCTGCCGATCAGCGCCGCGGTCCCGCCGAGCAGGAAGGCGATGATGCCCGCGGGGTTCCAGCCCTGATAGGCCCGGTAGCGGCCGGTATAGGAATACAGCTCCGCGACGACGAGCTGCTGCCGGCGAACCAGGTAGAAGTCGGCCAGCATGATTCCGGTGACCGGGCCAAGCAGGCCACCGATGGCCCCCAGCACCTTGAAAATGCTGTCCGCGTCCTTGAACCAGAGCCATGGCGCGAACAGCAGCCCGATCGCGAGGACAAGCAGGGAAGCCGACCGGAAATTGAGCCGGGCGGGCATGAGGTTCACCAGGTCGTAGGCCGCCGGCATGATGTTGGCGGCGACATTCACCGACAGGGTGGCGATGATGATCGTGCCGCCGCCCAGCAGCAGCACCCAGGGCTGGTGCAGCGCCAGCAGGAGCGCCACCGGATCCCAGATCGGGTGGCCGAACTTCAGGATGGTGGCCGACGTGGTGATGACGCTCATCGCGGTGAACACCACCGCGGTGATCGGCAGGCCGACGAGCTGGCCGATCACCTGGTCGCGCTCGGAGCGCACGAAGCGCGACAGGTCGGGGATGTTGACGGCAAAGGTGGACCAGATGCCGATCATGCCGGTGACGCCGATCGCGAAGGTCAGCCACGCGTGACCGCCATGCAGCCGGGATGGCTGGTCGAACAGCGGCCCGGGCCCATGCGCCACGTGCAATCCCCACGCGGTTGCGAGAATGCCGACGACAATCACCAGGGGGCCCGCGACCAGCTCGAAATTGCGGATCCGGTGCACGCCATGCGAGACGATCCAGGCATGCAGGCCCCAGAACAGGGCCACGGCGAGCCAGCCCTTGAGCGCCATGCCGAGGATCGGGGTCGTCAGGTGCGTCCAGGCCGGGATCAGCGTGCCCAGCACCGCATCGATGGCCAGGCTGCCGGCATAGCCCTGCACGGCGAACCAGAAGATCGCGCAGAAGCCACGGATGACCACGGGGAGCTGGGCGCCGCGCGGCCCGAAGGACGAGCGGATCAGCACGCAGAACGGGATCCCGTAGCGGGTGCCGGGCCTTGCATTGAACCACATCGCCAGGAACAGCAGCGCATAGGCGACGGCCACCGCCGCCAGCGCCTGCACCGCGTTCAGGCCGAGTGCCATCAGGCCGGCGGCCGCTTCGTAGGCGACGACGTTGTGCACCATGCCCATCCAGACGGTGGACATGTTGACCCAGCTCCAGTCGCGCCGGGCTGCCGGGACCGGCGCGAGATCCTGGTTGTAGAGACCGGGATCGGGACGTGACGATCCCGCTCCGAAGTCGGCGAAGGTGGCCGGGTCTGCGCTGGCGCCGATCATGCGGATGCCTCTCCAGATGCGCCGGCCGCTAACCCCGGCGTTCTGCCGGTTTTGCAACCCCCGTGCCAGCGTCTCCGGAAGCGGCCATATCGGACGCCAGCGACAGCAGGGTTCGTGCCAGGACGCGTGTCCCCACCGCCAGATCGGCAGGCGACGCATATTCCGCGACATTGTGGCTGAGACCGTCGCGGCAGGGCACGAACACCATGCCCGATGGGCAGACGCCAGCCACGAACTGGGCGTCGTGGAAGGCGCCCGACGGCATCGCGCACTGCGCCACCCCCTCGGCCGCCGCGGCGCTTTCGACGGTGTCGACCACGTAGGGATCGAACCGCACCGGCATGGCACTGAACAACTCGACAACGGTGGCCGTCGTGCAGGTCAGGGCACCTCGGACCGCCTGTTCGATCGCGTCGCCGATCCTGCCCAGCACGGCCGCGTCCGGGTGGCGCAGATCGATGGTGAACATGACCTGTCCCGCGACCGAGTTGAGGCTGTTCGGCGTGATCGTCATGCGGCCGACGGTGAAGCGGAGGATGTCGTCCGGGTCGCGGGTGAGGTCGTTGAGGGCGCCGATCGCCCGCACGGCATCCTGCAGGGCATCGCGGCGCATCGCGAGCGGCGCCGTGCCGGCATGCGCGGACGCGCCCTCGATGGTCACGCTGAACCAGCGGCTGCCCTGGATCCCGGTGACCACGCCGATCCTGTACCCTCCCGCCTCGAGCAGCGGGCCCTGCTCGATATGCGCCTCGACATAGCTGTGCGGGGCACCCCCGAGCGGGCGGCGCGGCAGGTCCCGCTCCGACGCGAGGTGGTCAGCCAGCGCCTCCCCGAACATCGTGCCGGCGGCGTCGCGCACAGCGGAGAACGCGTCGAGCGGCGTGTGGCCGGACCACGCCATGCTCCCCATGCAGCCCGGCGCGAATCGGCCGCCCTCCTCGTTGGTCCAGGCCACAAGCTCGATCGGACGCGGTGTCCGCAGATCCAGCGCCTGCAGGGCCGACATGACCTCCAGTCCGGCGATGACCCCCCAGATGCCGTCGAAGCGGCCGCCGCGCGGCTGGCTGTCCATGTGGCTGCCGGTGAGGACGGTCGAGGCACCCGGTACGGTGCCCTCGCGCCGCAGCCACAGATTGGCCGCCTCATCCACCGAGACGGTCGCGCCGGCCGCCCCGGCCCACTCGATCAGCAGCCGCCTCGCCGCCCGGTCTGGCTCGGAGAGGCATGGCCGGTCGACCCCGGTCTCCTCGACCGCGCCGATGCTGCCCATCCGCATGAGGCGGTCCCACTGGCGGTCGCCGTCGATCGCCTGGGCCAGCGCGTCGGACGCGCGATCAGAAGGCGGCGGGCGCATGCGGCCGGGCGTGCTCGGACAGCGCGCGAACCAGGAACCGCCCCTGCCCCGGAGCGCCTCGCAGCATCCCGTCCTCGATGACGACCTGCCCCCGCACGATGGTGGTCACCGGCCAGCCGGTCACCTCGAGCCCCTCGTATGGCGTGTAGTCCGCACCGTGATGCAGCAGCGACTGGCTGATCGTCATCCGCCGCTCCGGATCCCAGAGCACGAGGTCGGCGTCGGAACCGATCGCGATGGTGCCCTTGCGCGGATAGAGGCCGTACATGCGGGCGTGGTTGGTCGCGGTCAGCGCGACGAAGCGGTTGAGGCTGATGCGGCCCTTCGCGACACCTTCCGAGAACAGGATCGGCAGCCGCGTCTCGACGCCCGGGATGCCGTTCGGCACCCAACGGAACGACGAGCGGCTCTTCGGATGCAGCTTGCCGGTGGTCTCGCGAAACCGGAACGGGCAGTGGTCCGACGAGAACAACTGGAACACGCCCTGCTGCAGACCTTCCCAGCAGGCGACCTGGCTGGCCTCGTCGCGCGGCGGCGGCGAGCAGACGAACTTCGCCCCCTCCATGTCGAAGCCGTCGCCGTTGACGCGCCCCATGTCCGCTTCGGTCAGCACGAGATATTGCGGGCAGGTCTCGCCATAGATCCGCATGCCGCGCGACTGCGCCCACCGTATCTGCTCCATGCTGTCGCGGCCGGACACGTGCACGATCACGATCGGCAGGTCGACCAGCTCCGCGAGCGAGATGGCGCGATGCGTCGCCTCGCGCTCCACCGCGATCGGGCGCGACGGACCGTGGAAGAACGGCGCGGTCTTGCCGGCCGCTTCGAGCTGCTGCGTCAGGTAGCGGATCGCGTCGAAGTTCTCGGCGTGCACCATGACCAGCGCGCCCTGCTCGCGCGCGACCGCCATGACGCGCAGGATCTGCAGGTCGTCGAGACGCAAATCCTCGTAGGTCATGAACACCTTGAAGGAGGTGTAGCCGTCCTGCACCAGCGCCGGCAGGTCCTGTCCCAGCAACTGGTCGGTGGGGTCGCTGACGATCAGGTGGAAGCCGTAATCGACGTAGCACTGGCCCTCCGCCTTGGCATGGTAGTCGCGCACCGCATCGCGCAGCGCCTGGCCGCGCTGCTGCAGGGCGAACGGCAGCACCGTCGTGTTGCCGCCGAAGGCCGCCGACAGCGTGCCGGACTGGAAGTCGTCGGCCTGCACCGTCTCCGGGCCGCTCGGCTGGGCGATATGGACGTGGCTGTCGATCCCGCCCGGCAGCACGAGCAGGCCGCTGGCGTCGATCTCGCGGGTTGCCGGCGGCAGGTCGGTTCCGAGCACCGCGATGCGTCCGTCACGCACGCCGACGTCGCAGCGCGTGGTGTCGGAGGCCGTCACGACAGTGCCACCGCGCACCACGAGGTCGAAGCCGTCCATCATGTCCTCTCCTGGTCCTTCCGAACACGCGCGCGTTGGCCGGCCGACATCACACATGCATCCAACATCACACATGCATTAAGCAGACCACCGATCCATTCCGGTCTTAGACCCGCGCCATGCTAATGACCCTCGATGGAGACCGCACCCCCGACCCCGCTCGCCGTCCTCGTCGGCATCCAGATGCCGGACGTGACCGACGTCGCACACGAGGCCAGCCTCGAGGAGCTGGGACGCCTTGTGAAGACGCTGGGCTACGAGGTGGTCGGCACGGTGTCGCAGCACCGCGAGGGCACCGGCTCCGCCTCGCTGCTGGGCAGCGGCAAGCTGGCGGAACTGGCCGCTCTCACCGGCGGCTCCGGCGTGGTCGGCTCGATGGCGCCGCCGCCGAAATCCAAGGCCAGGCAGCGGTTCGAAGGCGCGGCAGCGGCCGTCACCACTGGCGAGCCCCAGCCGGAGAGCGCGCGCCGACCCGGCTTCGTCATCGTCGACCACGAGCTCTCGCCGAGCCAGATACGCAACCTGGAGCGCGCCACCGGCGCCCAGGTGCTGGACCGGACCGGGGTCATCGTCGAGATCTTCCACCGTCACGCCAACACCCGCGAGGCGAAGCTGCAGGTGGAGATGGCGCGCCTGAAATACGTGGCGCCGCGCCTGCGCGAGTCCTCGGGCGGCGGTGGCCGTCAGCAGGGCCCGGGCGCCGGCGAGAGCACGCTGGCGCTCGATCGCCGCAAGATCCGCGACCGGCTCGCGGAGCTGAAGGAGCAGCTCGATGCGGTGCAGCGCGACGGCGACCAGCGCCGTTCCGCGCGGCGCGACCAGTTGCGGGTGGCGCTGGTCGGCTACACCAATGCCGGCAAGTCCTCGCTGATGCGCGCGCTGACCGGCAGCCAGGTGCTGGTGGAGGACAAGCTGTTCGCCACCCTCGACACCACCGTGCGCATCCTGCAGCCGGAGACGCGTCCACGCGTGCTGGTGTCCGATACGGTCGGCTTCATCAAGCAACTGCCGCACGACCTGGTCGCCTCGTTCCGCTCTACGCTGGCCGAGGCGCTGGAGGCGTCGCTGCTGCTGTTCGTGGTCGATGCGTCGGACCCGACCTACGAGGCGCAGCTCGAGGTCAGTCGCAGCGTGCTGCGCGAGATCGGAGCGGACTCGGTGCCGTCCCTGTTGGTGCTGAACAAGCTGGACCGGGTGGACGCCGCCGACCGGGAGGCACTGATCCGAAAACATCCAGACGCCGTCCTGCTTTCCGCCCATTCGCCCGTAGATGTCAGCGGGCTGCGGGACACCATCATCGCGTTCTTCGAGGCGGCGATGGTCGAGGATGTCCTGGTGCTGCCCTACACCAGGCAGGCGCTCATCGGAGAAGTCTACGAAAGTGCGCGCGTGCTGTCCGAGGACTATGACGAGCGAGGCCGGGTGCTGACGGTACGCGGCCTGCCCGGCGCCCTCACGCGGCTACGGCGAAGCCTCGCGGCCTGAACCGCGAGGTTCCCCCAGTAGGCGGACTGCTCGCGTCCCGGATACTAGAGTCGCAGGCCGCCGCCGACCTGCAGCGTCTCGCCGGTGATCCACGCGCCGTCATCCGACACGACAAAGGCGACTGCGGCGGCGATGTCGGCCGGCTGTCCGATGCGGCCAAGCGGGGTCCGCGCGACGAACGGGGCCGCGCCTTCTTCGCCCATGCCGCTCGTGCCTTCCGTTGCCGTGAGCCCCGGAGCGACGCCGACCACGCGGATCTTGCGCGGCCCGAGCTCGAGTGCCAGCGAGCGCGTCAGGTTGTCGACCGCGCCCTTGGTGGCGCTGTAGGCCTGCGCCTGGACGATCGGTGTGACGCCGGCACCGGACGAGATGTTGACCACCACGCCGCCTGTCGCCGGGAATGCCAGGGCGGCCGCCTGTGTCGCCAGGATCAGGCCCTTGACGTTGAGTGCGAACTGCCGGTCGATCGACTCCGCCGTGATGCTGGCGAGGTCGCCGAACTCGTAGATGCCGGCGTTGTTGATGAGAATGTCGACATGGCCGAACGCGCCGATCGATTTCTCGAACAAGGTCTTGATCTGGTCGGGCTGCGAGATGTCGGCCTGCAGGGCCGCAGCATGCCCGCCAGCCTGCTTGATCTTCGCCACGAGTTCGCCCGCAGCGTCCGCGCTGCGTGCATAGTTGACAACGACGCTTGCACCGTCTGCGGCCAGCCGCAGTGCGATCCCTGCTCCGATACCCTTCGAAGCACCGGTGACGATCGCCACCTTGCCATCAAGTCTTGCCATTCTGTCCTCCATTTATACCGACCGGTATCATAATGGGTCGGTCGGCGAAGAGTGCAAGCGGGCGTGTTGCGCGGTGGCGCCTCGCGCTCCTGCTCCCGACCTGCCAATCTCCCGGCAGCCGGCTCGGGTGCTCCTCCGCGTAGGCCGATGCAGGGATCGGAGTGGAAATGCGGGTTCTGATCCTGGGCGGCGGCGTGATCGGCTCCTCGATCGCCTACCACCTCGCCGCGAGAGGCGCCGACGCCGTCGTCCTGGAGCGTCGCGCCGTCGCCTGCGCCGCTTCGGGCAAGTCGGGCGGCTTCCTGGCCCGGGACTGGTGCGATGGAACGCCCCTCATGGCGCTGGCCCACCGGAGCTTCGCGCTGCACGCCGAGCTGGCGGAGACGCTCGGGATTGACTGGGGCTTCCGCCGGATGACCGCCTACGCCGGCACCGTCGGCCGCGCTCCGGCCCGCAGGTCACCCGGCGGCCGCCCTGATTGGGTATCCCCGGACGTCGCGATCAGCCGGCAGCTCGGCTCCGTCGACACGACGGCGCAGGTGCATCCGGGAGCCTTCACGCTCGGCATGATGCGTGCGGCGCAGGGGCGGGGCGCCGAGCTGCGTCTGGGGGAGGCCTCAGGGCTGCTGCGCCGTGACGGCGACGTGGTCGGCGTCCGGTTCGAGGGCGAGACGTTGCAAGCCGATGCCGTGGTGATCGCGATGGGGCCCTGGTCGATCCTCGCGGCGGAGTGGCTGTCCCTGCCACCGGTCTATGGCCTGAAGGGGCACAGCCTCGTCTTCCGCACCGGCGCGGCACTGCCTGCGGAAGCCCTGTTCCTCGACTATGCGGAGCCGGCCGGCTCGATGCTCTCGCCGGAGGTCTTCCCGCGCGCCGACGGCACAACCTACGTGTGCGGCATCTCGAGCGAATCGCCTGTCCCGCTCGACCCCGGCCTCGTCGCTCCCGACGAGGGCGCGATAGGCCGGCTGAAGGCGCTGTGCGGCCGCCTGTCTCCGGTGCTGGCAGCGGCGCCCGTGCTGGCGAGCCAAGCCTGCTATCGCCCGGTGACGGCGGACGGACTGCCCCTGATCGGAGCCATTCCGGGCTCTAGCGGCGCGTTCATCGCGAGTGGCCACAGCGTCTGGGGCATCCTCAACGCCCCCGCCACCGGCGAGGCGATCGCCGAGCTGATCCTGGACGGCGCGGCGCGCACGGTCGATCTCGCACCTTTCGATCCCGCACGCCTTGCAGCCCTCGACCCCTTGCATCGACGTGTCGCAAACCGGACACAGGGATCAGCTCCATGAAGATCACCTTCTACGCGCATGCGAGCTTCCGGCTGGAGACGCCGGAGGTGAGCGTCGTCACCGACCCGTATACCCCCGGCGTGTCCGGCTTCGAGCCGATCGACGAGCCAGCGGACCTCGTCATCATGAGTTCCGCGACCGACCGGTTCCACTCGGACCCGAGCCATGTCCGGGGCGAGCCGACCGTCGTGAACGCGCTGCTGGACGTTCCGCCGGACGGGCTGACGGTGCGCGGCGTGCCGATCAAGGCATTCCCCACCAGCGAAAGCCTCACATTCGACTACGGCCGGGATCCCGATGCCAACGCGATGTACCTCTTCACGATCGGAGGCGTGCGGGTCTTGCACATGGGCGACGTGGGCAATGCGCTCGCGCCCGCCGTGCTGGAGCGCCTGGCCGGCCAGGTCGATGTGCTGCTGGCCCTGGCCGGCGCGCACGCGACCATCGGCCTCGAGGACCTCGAACGGGCGATCGCGGTCATCGCGCCCCGGATCATCATTCCGATGCATTACTGGCATCCACGCGGCGTGCTCAAGATCGAGCCCGTGGACTATTTCCTGCGGCGCCACCCCGGGGGAATGGTCGCCCACCGCCACGCGACGTTCCTGGAGATCGATCCCGGCCAGCTTCCCGAGGCGCCGCAGATCATCGTGCTGGACCAGGCGCGCTAGACGCGTCTGAAACCGGAAACGATCCGCCCGCGTTAAACATCTTCACTCTCTTGAGAATGAACTTGTAGACGGCACACGGCCCGTCCACACTGCGAATTGCGAGCGGAACACCGACGCAACCAGCCGTCAGAGCTGCGGAAAAATTGGGAGGATGCACCATGGCAAGCGGGTTCACCGACAGGCGCAGCGTGGCTGCGAGCGAAGACCAGCGTTACGAGGCAGCTTCCCGTAAGGCGATCCGGGTCCTGCTGCCGATGATGATCGTGATCTATCTGTTCTCGTATCTCGACCGCACCAACGTGGCGCTTGCCAAACCTGCCTTCCAGCATGATCTCGGCATCGGGCCAGCGGCCTACGGACTCGGGTCCGGGCTGTTTTTCCTGGCCTACGCGTTTCTCGAAGTGCCGAGCAACCTTGTCGCCTACCGTGTCGGCCCGCGGCGCTGGATCGCCCGGATCGCGGTGACCTGGGGCGCGATCTCGGCGGCCATGCTGTTCGTGCGCGGCGACTGGTCGTTCTATGCCCTGCGGCTGCTGCTCGGCGCGGCCGAGGCCGGGTTGTTCCCTGCCCTGCTCTACATGATCACCTGCTGGTTCTCCCATCGGGAGCGGTCGATCGTGGTCGGCTGGCTCTATCTCGGGCCGCCGCTCGCGATCATCTTCGGCAACCCGATCGGTGGCCTCCTGATGGAACTGGAGGGCACCGCCGGCCTGCATGGCTGGCAGTGGATGTTCCTCATCGAGGGGCTGCCCACGATCATCATGGGCATCTTCCTGTGGTTCAGGCTTCCCGAGCGGCCGCGCGCGGCGCCTTGGCTGACGGCCGAGGAAGCCGATGTGCTCGAACGCCATGCGATCGCATCCACCGAGCAGCGCCGGGCGATCGAGGCGGCGGGATGGGCCAGATCCCTGACCTCGCCAACAACCCTGCTGATCGGCATGATCTACTTCCTGAACCAGGTCGGGTTCCTCGGGCTGGTGTTCTTCACGCCGAGCGCCATCCACCAGATGAACGTGAAGTCGCCCGCCCTGGTCGGGCTGCTTTCGAGCAGCATCGGCATCGGCGCCCTGCTCGGCGTGCTCATCGTCCCGCGCCTGCATCGCCGCACCAAGAGCGACAGCCGCTTTCTCGCGGTGGTGACGATCGGTTTCTTGCTGTGCGGCCTTGGCTTCTCCAGCATCGGCAACCATCCGGTGCAGATCCTGCTCATCATCTGCGCTGCCGCCTTCGGGGTGGGCGTGCTGCCGGTCTACTGGGCGATCGCGATGCGCACCCTGAACGGCGTGCAGGCCGCGGCCGGCCTCGCCGCCATCAATACGATGGGGCTGACCGGCGGCTTTGTCGGGCCCTATCTGTTCGGCCTTGTCGAGAGCTGGTCCGGTCACAGCAGTGCCGGCTTCTATGTCATCGCCGTCGCCTCGGCGCTGGCGCTCGTGCCGATCGCGCTGCTCGGCCGCGTCAGCACGGTCGGGACCGGCGGGTCGGGGGCATCATCGGCCGCCACTGCGGAGGGCGCCCTGGAGTGAGTACCCGGCCATCGTCGGGTGCGGTGATCGACGGCGCGATGCAGGATTTTCCGCTGATCCTGAACCGGTTCCTCGATCACGCAGCCAAGTGGCACCCGGGTCGCGACGTCGTGACGGGGCGTGGTTGCGGTCGTGCAACGGCGCGGATCGGGTATGCCGGACTGCGCCTGCGCAGCCGGTGCCTGTCCGACGTGTTCGCCGGGCTCGGCGTCCGGCGCGGCGAGCACGTCGCGACACTGGCCTGGAACACCCAGGCGCATCTCGAGACCTGGTATGCGATCATGGGGATGGGCGCGATCTGCCACACCCTCAATCCGCGCCAGACCCCGGTGCAGCTTGCGGCGATGGTGGTGGCGGCTGCCGACCGGGTCCTGGTCGCGAGCGCCGATCTTCTGCCGGCCGCACGTGCCATTGCCCTCCACGCTCCCTCGATCGAACGGATCCTGGTCATCGACGGCGCGCTCGTGCCGGACCAGCCGACCGGGCGACCGGAGGCGACCGGTCTCGAAGGGCTGCTGGCCGCGGCAATCGCCGCACGGGAGGCCGCCGACGACGTGACCGAAGCCGCCTGGGTCCAGGACGATGAGCGGGCGCCGGCCAGCCTCTGCTTCACCTCCGGCACGACCGGCGCGCCGAAAGGCGTCACCTACACCCATCGCGGGAGCTTCCTGCATGCCCTGCGCCTGCTGCAGGCGGACGTGCTCGGGATCACCGCGAACGACAGCGTGCTGGCGGTGGTGCCAATGTCGCACGCCAATGCGTGGGGCCTGCCATTCGCGGCTCCGGCGGTCGGTGCGAAACTGGTGCTGCCGGGGCGGCTGCTCGACGGGGCAAGCCTGGCCGCGCTGATCGCCAGCGAAGCGGTGACCCTCGCTGTCGGCGTGCCGACGGTCTGGCTCGGCCTGCTCGAGCATCTCGAGGCAACTGGAAGCATGCTGCCGTCGCTCAGGCGCATCCTCATGGGCGGCGCGCCGGTGCCCCCCGCCCTGATGGAGCGGCTCGAGCATCGGCTGGGTGTCACGGTGCAGACGAGCTGGGGGATGACGGAGCTGTCGCCCTCGGGCACGGTTTCTCCATCGGGCCAGCCCGAACGCTCCGCCGCGTTGTCCGGCCGGCCCGCCATCGGCGTCGATCTGCTGCTGACGGACGCGGACGGGACCGCCTTGCCCGAGCAGCGCGGCCCGGAAGGGCATCTGCGGGTGCGTGGCGCCAGCGTGATCGAGCGCTATTTCGGGCATGAGCAGCGTGCCACCGATGCGTCGGGCTGGTTTGCCACCGGCGACCTCGCGCGGATCGACAGCGACGGCAACCTCAGCATCACCGGCCGCGCCAAGGACCTGATCAAGTCCGGCGGCGAATGGATCAACCCCGGTGAGATCGAGGCCATCGTCGGCGCGCATCCCGACGTGGCCCTGGCGGCGGTGATCGGTCGCGCGGATGCGAAGTGGGGCGAGCGGCCTGTGCTTCTGATCGAGCCGCGCGACGGCCGCACGGTCGCAGGCGAGAGACTGCTCGACCTCCTGCGCGGCAGGGTGGCCTCTTGGTGGATCCCTGATGACGTCGTGAGCATCCCGACCATGCCGCTGACATCGACAGGCAAAATCGACAAGATACGGCTACGGTCGATGCATGGGGGCGGGTGAGGAGGTGTTCCGGGTCGCCGCCGGTCACGCCCGCGACGAGGAAGGCGGCAACAGCTTGACGAGCAGGTCCACCACCACGCGCAGGCGTTCGACAAAGGCCGAGCAGCGCGCCGACACCACCGGGCAGATTCTCGACGCGGCGGAGCACCTGTTCTCCAGGCACGGTTTCTATGGCGTGACGCTCAAGAACGTCGCGGAGCGCATCGGTGTCCACCACACCCTCGTCAACTATTATTTCGACGACAAGCCGGCCCTGTTCGAAGCCGTGTTCGCACGACGCGCCGCCGTATCGAGCGGCCGGCGGATGGCGGCACTCGACGCCTACGAGGCCGCATCAGGGGGCAGGCCGACGGTCGAGGGGGCGGTGCACGCTTTCCTCGATCCCGACCTCGACCTCTATATCGAGGGTGGCGACGCGTGGAAGAACTACGGCGCGCTCGGCGCCCAGGTCGCCAATACCCCCGAGTGGGGCGCGGAGATGATGAGCCGGCATTTCGACCCGGTTGTCATGCGGCTGATCGGCCTGCTGAAGCGGGCGCTGCCGCATTGTCCGGAAGCAGACATCTTCTGGGGCTACCATTTCGTCACCGGCGCGCTGCTGCACACATTCGCCCGGACCGGCCGCATCGACACGCTGTCCGGCGGCCTGTGTCACTCCGATGATTTCGCGGCGGTCAAGGCTCGCATGGCGCGCTTCATGGCGGCCGGCTTCAAGGCTCTTTGCGCACCGCCTGCAGCTCCGGCCGCGGTCGCGCCGCCGACGCGCGTCGGCGGTCGAACACGTCGAAACTGAAAGGTCTGCATCGTGTCACTCGAAGGTCGCGTCGCAATCATCACCGGAGCCGGCGGCGGTCTTGGACGCCAGCACGCACTCTTTGTCGCCAGGCAGGGCGGACGCGTCGTGGTCAACGATGTCGATGGTGACGCGGCGGCCGCCGTCGCGCACGAGATCGAAGCGACGGGCGGACAGGCGATGGCCATCGCGGCCTCGGTCACCGACAACGCCGCGATAGATGCGCTCGCGCAACGCGTCGTCGCCCGCTGGGGCCGGATCGACATCCTGGTCAACAATGCCGGCATTCTTCGGGACAAGAGCTTCGGCAAGATGACGCTGGATGCGTTCCGCCTGGTGGTCGAGGTCCATCTCATGGGCGCCTTCATCTGCACCAGGGCGGTCTGGGACACGATGCGCGCGCAGGGCCATGGCCGCATCGTGCTGACAACCTCGTCATCCGGTCTGTTCGGCAATTTCGGCCAGGCCAATTACGGGGCGGCCAAGATGGCGCTCGTGGGCCTGATGCAAACTCTGGCGATCGAGGGCGAGCGGCACGGCATCCGGGTGAACTGCCTCGCACCGTCCGCCGCGACCGGCATGACGGAGGGCATCCTGCCGGCGGAAAGCCTGGAACGGCTCGACCCTGCCCTGGTCAGTCCCGGCCTGCTCGCGCTGGTTGGCGACGACGCGCCGACACGCATGATCCTCTGCGCCGGGGCCGGGCATTTCGCCTGCGCGAGCATCGGGCTGTCGGCGGGCCGCTTCATCGGCGGCGGCCCGGAGGCGGCCGGGCAGGTGGTCACGATGCTCGATGCGATCGCGGATCCGACCGGCGCCGTCGTGCCCGACCGCGGCTTCATCCAGGCGGAGCGCGAGGTCGCCAGCGCGGCCCGGGCCTCGACCAGGGCCTAGCGTCCCGGACCGGTTGCCTGCAGGATCGTCACAGTGCCGAGCTGGCGGAACGGGCGCAGCTGCACCTCCGTCGCGGCCATGTCCGTCACCAGGGTCCAGGGGCGGTCCAGAGGCGTCCAGGCCCGCGAGACGGCGCGTCCCAGCTTTTCCGCGGTCGCCAGCACATAGAGCGCCTCCGCCTGCGCCGCCATGAGCTCCTTGAGTGCCGCCTGATCCGCGGTCGCTTCGCAGAGGCCACGCCCCGCCACCACACCATCCGCCCCAAGGAAGGCGCGTGACGCGGTCATGCGACGCAGCATGTGCTCCGCATGCGGGCCGACGAAGCCCAGGCTCATCGGCCGCAGCACGCCGCCCAGCGACAGCAGTTCGATCCCGGGTGCCCCCGCCAGTGCCGTGAGGCTGGTCAGGCCGCCCGTCACGACACGCAGGCTGCTGCGCGGACGCAGCAGCTCGGCAAGTGCCCCGGTCGTGGTGCCCGCATCCAGGATGATCGTCTCGCCATCCTGCACGATGCGGCTCGCCAGCAGGGCGATGGCTCGCTTCTGCGGTGCGTTCTCGGCCGCCCGCTCGGCTAGCGACTGCTCCGGCAGCAGTCGCTCGATGGGAGCCGCGCCGCCATAGGTGCGCAGCAGCGCCCCGTCGCGGGCGAGGATGTCGAGATCGCGCCGCATGGTCGACAGCGAAACGCCGAGTTCCCCAGCCAGCGCTTCGGCGCTGGTCTGTCCGCCGGCAAGGTGTCGCAGGATCTCCGCGCGACGCGCCTTGCCTGCCTTCATCAGTGTGTCTGCTTCGGCGCCAGCGCGATGGCCTGCCGCAGCGCCTCGAGCAGGGAGCGCTCGTCGGCCTGACCCGTGCCGGCGATGTCGAACGCGGTGCCATGGTCGACCGAGGTGCGTATCACCGGCAGCCCGACCGTGATGTTCACGCCTGCCTCCAGGCCGAGCACCTTGACCGGCCCATGGCCCTGGTCGTGGTACATCGCGACCACCATGTCGAAATCGCCGCGCCCGGCGCGGAAGAACAGCGTGTCCGCCGGCAGCGGTCCCTCGACATCCCAACCCTTCGCGCGACAGGCCCGGATCGCCGGCTCGATCTTCTCGGCCTCCTCGCCCTGGCCGAACAGACCGTTCTCGCCGGCATGCGGATTGATCGCGCAGACGCCGATCTTGCGCCGATCCAGCCCGGCTTTTTCCAGCACCGAGTAGCCGCGCGCGATGGTGCGTTCCACCAGCCCCGGCTCGATCTTCCGAATCGCATCCATCAGGCCGGTATGGGTGGTGACGTGGATGACGCGCAGGTTCGGCGCGGTCAGCATCATCGAGACCTCCTCGGTCCCGGTCAGCGCGGCGAGCATCTCCGTATGCCCCGGGAACTTGTGCCCGCCGGCATGCAGCGCCTCCTTGTTGAGCGGCGCGGTGCAGATCGCGGCGACCTTGCCGGCGACGGCAAGCTCGGTCGCGACCCGGAGATACTGGTAGGCCGCGTCACCCGCGATGGGCGAGAGCTTGCCGAACGGCAGTCCAGGCGGGATCAGTTTGAGGTCCAGGCAGTCCACGGTGCCGCTGCGATAATTGCCTGCCTCCGGTGTCTCGATCGAACGCACCGCGAGTGGCGCGTCGACGATCTCGCCAGCCTGCCGCAGGCGGTCAGCATCGCCGATCACCAGCGGGCGGCAGCGGTCGTAGAGATCGGCATGCGCCAGGCTCTTCATGATCACCTCCGGGCCGACGCCGGTGGCATCTCCCATGGTGATGGCGATCAGGGGAGCGGATGCGTCGGTCATTGGCGGGGGTCCGGCAGTGGCAAGGATGCAATCGGGTCTGTGTGGGGAAGCCGTCCCGCACGCAGCACGGCACGGCAGCGGAGGAAGGTGTCGTCGCGGCCGAAGGCGCCGGCCTTGGTGACCACGGGGAGCGGCCGGTCGCCCTCGGTGATCGACAACGGCACCCCGGCTTCGATCTCGCCCCGCAGCCGCAGCCCGGTCGCACCGAGGGCCAGCAAGACGGCGCGCGCGGTCTCGCCACCGGCCGAGACCAGGGCGCCGATGCGGTCGGCATGCGGCGCTGCGAGTCTGGCCAGGGCATGACACAGCACGAGGCCGTCGTGCGGATCCGCATCCGGCTCGACCGCGAGCGACACCGCGACGTCATGGCCGGAGCCCAACGCGCGGTCGAGTGCCGCCTCGGTCTGCCGCCAGGCCGGTGACGCGTCGCCCTGTCGCAGCACCGCAGGTGGCACGACGAGCAGCACGACGCCGGGTTGTGCCGACAGGGCTGCCACCTGCCGGGCGGAGACGGTCGACAACGAGCCGACCACGAACAGCACCGGCCCACGGGCAGGCTCGAACGCGACGAGCCGTTCCGAACTCCCAGCCGGCAGCAACTGGCGTGCGCATCCGGCTGCCAGCCCGGCCGCTCCGGCCCAGATCAGCGAGCCTCCGACGCCGGTGCCCGCCGCGGCGATCCGGGCAAGATCCTCGTCGGTTTCGGCATCGCAGACCAGCACATCGGTCGAACCGGCTCCGGCCGCGATCGCGTCCGGTAATCCGGGTGAGCGAACCTCGCCCAGGCCGATGGCCATCGTGCGCAGGTCGGCATGCGCCAGCATCTCCGGCAGCGACGCCGTGCCCTGCATCCGCTCGCGCTGCCAGATCGCGGAATGCTGCAGCGGGACACCGTCGAGGCGCTGGATGCCGTCGCGCGTCGTGCGGCCCGTCGCCGGGAACGCAGGCGCCAACAGGATCGCGGCCGGCCCGCTCTCGCGCCGCACGGCGAGCACGGCCGCGAGTTCGGCCGCGACGTGTCCGCGCAGGGTCGAGTCCAGCTTGCGGAACAGGCGGCGGCCCGGTGGTGCATGCAGCCGGGTCAGGCGCGCCGTTTCGGCCGCCGCCTCGGCACGGCCGCGGCCGCGCGTGTCGGCATCGATGGCCAGCACGCGGCAGGGCGGCTCGTCCGGCCGCCCGCCCAGCACCACGATCGTCTCGTGCCCGGCTGCGGCGCAGACGATGCCGCAATCGGCCGCCCCCGACAGGTCGTCGGCGATGATCACCATGTCAGGCACCTGGCGCGCCCCCGCTGGCGACCGGCTGGCCGATCCTGCGCGCATAGGCGGCGGTGACGATCGGCACCAGCAGGCTGGTCACGATGACGCAGGCCGCCACCAATACCGTCGCCGGCGCGGCGGCGGCCTTGTAGGCGGGGTTGGCGGCAGCGATCAGGGCTGGCACCGCCGCGGCATTGCCGGCGGTCGAGGCGGCGGCGATGCCGGCGGTGCCGGTTCCGCCGGCCAGGCGGTCGGTCACGATCAGCACCGCCCCGGACAGCAGCGTCACCGCGGTACCCAGGCCGAGGCCGAGCAGGCCGGCGCTCCAGACGTGATGCAGATCGAGCGAGGTGCCGAGCGCAAAGGCGAAGAACGGAATCATCACCGGCGCCGCCGCCCCCAGGAAGCCGCGCATGTCGCGGTCGAGGTTGCCGATGACGATGCCGGCGGCAAGCGGCAGGATCGCGCCGACCAGGGTCTGCCACGGGAATGCCGACAGCCCGGCGACACCGAGCGTCACCATGGTCAGGAACGGGCCGGACTCCAGCGTCATCACGGAATAGGCGCCGGCCTCCTCCGGCCGCCCGAACTGGTTCATCAGCGCCATGTAGAGGCCGCCATTGGTGTCGTTGAGTGCCGCCACCACGGCCAGCGTCGAGAGGCCGGCGAACCATCCGGACGTCACCGGCCCCTCGCCCAGCAGCCGCCCGAGCAACACGCCCGCGAGCAGGCCGATGGCGATCTTGCTGGCCAGCAGCGCGCCGCCGCGCCGCGCGACCTGGGGCAGCGAGCCGATGGAGATGGTGGCCCCCATGCAGACATAGAACACCGCCAGGATCGGCAGGGCGCCGTGGAACAGGGCACCGGTAAAGGAGCCGAAGAACCCGGCGGTGCCCGGAGCGAAGGTGGCGAACAGGGCGCCGATCAGGAGCGGGACCACCATCATCCCGCCCGGGATCCGCTCCAGCGTCCGCTTGAGTGGCAGCTGCCTCATGCATCGTCCCCGGCGATCAGATGTTTATTTCTGCGCGTTTCACGCAGGATGCAAGGTCAAATATCTTTGGCGCATCAGGCGCAACCCTTGCGTGCTGCGCAAAAGTCCTATGCTGCAGGCGGATTTATCTTGCCGGTTCGATCACGGACACCCGGCGCTTCGGTTTTCAGCGCCGAGCGCCGATTGCGCGCAACACGCAGGTCGATAGACATGCTGCGCGAAATCGGCAAATCCTGTCATCCGATTAAAGCTGCGCGGCGCGATGATCCGCTCCTTCCCCCAGGCGACCCTGCAACGAGGAGGCTTTGCATGAGGACATCCGCACTTCTGTTGCTCCGCGGCCTGCTGGCTGTGTCCGGCGGCGTCCGATTGTTCAAGATTTACAATCCCGGCAACGACGTCGCGCAGCAGATCGCGTGGATCCGCGAGATGGTCCTGTCCGGCTACGACGCTACCGTCGTGAACGCGGCGGCGTCATCCGGCCTGGACAGCGTGGTCAAGCAGGCGGCGGGTCGCGGCATCGTCGTCGTCTCCTCGACAAGGTCGTCACGGCGCCGAAGACAATCGCTGTCAACGAGGACCAGCGCGAGCTGGAGCGGCAGCGGGCCGAGTTCCTGCTGGCCCATGTCCTGGATGGCAAGTCGGTCCGGATGGTGCACGGCCTGTCCGGAACCACCGTCGACAACGGGCAGGCCGCCGGCGGGATGTCGGTCTTGTGCGCTATCCGTACCTGAAGATCATCAACGTGTACTGCAATCAAGACCTGGAGACCAACCAGAAGGTCACTGCCGACAGACCAGTTGCAGCCAGATGGTGCCCCATGACAGGAACCCCGAACTGATCACGGCGCCGAGGCGAAGACGACGAGTAGGATGGTCCAGGAGATCGGAGATGCGTCTGCTGCATGATGCGCTAATGGCAGGGCGAGCTGACGCACTTCTTCAGGTCATGAACACGTCGGACTTGCACATCTCGGGCATGACCAGCTCGCGAGCAAACCGCCGTCGTTCGCCTACCGGAATTCTTGATCGCTCGGGGTCGAGACGTGTGTCGAGAGCAATCAATCGGACCGGGCGCAGGATGACAAACGCGAGGGGCCTGTTGCACCCACGGACAAGCTGGCAAACCGCCACGCGCTCGTCACGTTCACCCGGGGACATCGAGGCGTAAAGCAGCACGCTGACCTCACCTGGCGAGGCTGAGTCCCAGGCGTCGCGATATTTCGTGGCAAACGACCGCGCAGCTTGATAGCAAGCAACAGCGCGTCATTCGGCCGGGCTCCAGAGGATGGTACGGCTTCGGATCTTGTTCTGCGGCCTGGGTATGGCGTCTGGAGGTGAAAGTCGGCGACCCTGCCGAACCGGCCCGCGACGACCTAGATGCACCCGGCTATGCCCTCGTGCTTCAAGAAGCCTTCAAGCCCGATGCACCTCGGCCGCTGAAGGACCACGGAAGAGGCGCTCTTTTGTTCATGCCCTTCCGCCGCCACATGATTTGATTTGCTTAAATGAAAGCGGCTGCGGTGCCGATGTTGAGGCCAATGAGGGTGATATGGTCACCGCTCGACGTGATGAAGTTTGAATTGCCGCCGCTGTAGGTGTCACTCGTCACCGCCACTGCGTGCAGATGGTCCTGGCCCGCGCGGAAACCAACGATGGTCGCCGTGCCGCCGGTGCCGGCGCTGGTGAGCGTGGTGCCAGAGGTCGCTGTCAGCCAGATGGTGGCCGAGTCATTGAGGCCGCAGTTGATGGATTCGGCGCCGGTGCTGGCAACAAGGGTGCTCGTGCCCGTGCCGAGGTTCTCGGTCGCGTTGCCGGTGCCCCCGAAGTAGAACTGGGTGCCTGAGCTGTTGCCGCCGGTCAGCGTCACGTTGCCGGCGCCTGCCAGGAAGTAGTCCCATCCATTCGCATCGCCGGTCAGATGGTCGCCGCTGGCGCCCGCGTCGAGCACTGTGCCGATGCCGCCCGCACTGATGACGTTGTTGCCGTTGGTGCCACCCTCATACCAGCCGCCGCCGGCTCCACCAATCACGCTGACGGAGCCTTCAGAGCCGATGACGTAGCCCTTCTCGGCCTGACCAGCGTAGTCAATGGTGCCGGTGCCGCCGAAGATTTCGCTGACCGTGCCAGCTGCGCCGCCGGCGATCGTGGTGTTGCCCGTGCCCAGGACCTGGATGCCGCCACCGCCGCTATAGACCAGGTTGCCGGCGCCGCCGAACACCGTGGCGTTGCCACCGGTGACGATCAGGTTGCCGGCACTCCCAATGATCGTGTTGCCGGCGCCAGGCGTGCTTTCGCTCACCTGGCTCGCTCCGGAGCCAAGCGTGATGAGGTTGGCATTGCCAGAGATGGTGCTGTTACCGGCGACCATGTCGATGCTGGCCCCGGTCGCCTGGATGAGGAAGTCTCCGGCTGCCGTGTTCGTGTAGGATTGGCCCGCGGTGAGCACGATGCTGATGCTCGCCGCATCGCTCGGCAGGGCGGCGAGCGGGTCGCTGGAACTGGTGAAGTCGCCAGCGGGAACCGACAGCTCTGTCGTGCCCGATACGGTGCCATCGGTGGCATACAGTTCTTCCTGGCCTGATGCGTTCAGCGCCTTGAACACCACCTGGCTGCCGTCAATCACGATTGTTGTGTAGTCGACGTCCAGTCCGTAAGGCAGCGCGATTTGGTGCGTGCCCGCTCCCGTTCCATCGGATACGAACAAGGCCATGCTGCCGTCGCCCGGAAGCTTCGTTGCTGAATTGGCTGCGGTGAAGATAATTTTGCTGCCGAGCACCGCATAGTCCTGCAGGAACTGCGTGTCGGGCAGATGGACGGTTCCATTTATCGTGCCGTCGGTGACGACAAGCCCGTAGCCTGAGGTGTAGACCACGTCGTTGCCGAAAGCCTGGAATCCGCCCGGGGTGCGAACGGCGTCACCATTGTGTCCGCTGATGGCTAGCTCTAGGGTGCCCGATATTGTCCCGTCGCTTGCCCAGACGCTGATGTTGTCAGCTGCGTCGATGGCCGTGAAGATGGCTTTTCCATTCGTGGTTGCCCCTGGCAGCGAGACGTCGGCTCCCAAGGCGGCGTTGGCGACCTGATGGGTTCCGGCGGCAGTCCCATCGGTGACCCAGAGGGTCGAGCCGCCGCTAGCGCTTTGATCGGCGAACAGGGTGTAGCCGTTGCCAATCGATGTGAGGCCGGTCGGGTTGAGCGTGACTCCAGCAGGCGTGATGACGTAGGTGCCTGCCACCGTTCCATCGGTGCGCCAGAGGCTGGTGCTACCGTTATAGCTCGACACCCCGCCGAAGAGGCCAAGGCCATGCGAGACGCTGAATGCCGTGACATCTTGAGTGCTTTCGAGAGCCAAGCCATTGGTGTAAAGACCACCCGCGCCGGCATGGCCTACACCGGCTTCCAGAAGCAGGCCATTCAGCACCCAGAGCCCGGCGGGCTCCATGAAGTATCCTGGTGACACCGGCACTGAGGCGGTTCCGGTTGCCGTGCCATCGGTGCTGTACAACTGGTCGTAATAACCTTCATCGTAGGGCACCTTCCCGATGAAGTACAGATTGCCGTCGAAGGTCGTGTAGTCCGGACTATCGACTAGGCTGAAGGTGCTGGACATATCCAGATCGACGGTTCCAGCCGTCGTTCCGTCGGTCGCATACAGGCTGGTGCTGCCGTCAGCGTTCTGCGTGTCGAACAGGAAATTGCTCATAACGCTCCTGGTCCGGGAAGGGTCGGCAGGCTGCTACCCCCTCGGCTCCTAGAAAGACACTAACATTCTGTATCCAGTCGTAATAGTTGCGTAATGGGTATTTAGTAGTAAAATGTTATACATTGCGGCCTTAAGCACAAATAGCTGTCTTGTCTTTACCTAATAGAAAGCCACTACTGGGGTTCAACGGGGTGTTCAAAGAGGCTTGGTTCAGTAGATGGTGGTCTACTAAATGCCCTGCCGGGTCTTCGGTCTGACGTCCTCAGGCGCGCTGTATGGCTTGGTCACCGGTTATCTTGAGCAAGGTGGAGAAACCGCGCTGATCTTGATGGCAACCTGAAGGAACTTTTTCCGCGCCTCGCCATACCACTTCGAGAAATTAGCCGGCCTCGTAAGTCGGTGGATAGCCTGGTCCTGGCGACCGGATCGGCGCGACGATCTAACCGGCGCGAAGGTCGAGCAAGCTTCAACTGCAGGAGTGCGCATTGCTGTCATGCAGCCGTTAGAGACCGCAACGCCTTCGAGCCCACAATGCTTGGGGCACCGATACCTGCTCGCATCCTTGATCGAGCCGGATACCTCTTGCAGTTGCCATTGCAGCGCCGCTGCCACGTCGCCTCTTATTAGGCCGGCTCCAGCCGGCTCAAGTCGCATAGTTGCGGTGTGCGAACATACTTCAGAGAGACGGCACTAATGCCATGACATGATTGGCGTCCCGTACGGGGTTCGAACCCGTGTTACCGCCGTGAAAGGGCGGTG
>CAXTVI010000029.1:0-57036 GCA_964247695.1 uncultured Acetobacteraceae bacterium | reverse complement strand
CCTGTTCTACCGGCTCAACGTGGTGCCGATCCGGCTGCCGCCGCTGCGCGAGCGCACCGAGGACATCCCGATCCTGGCCCGGCATTTCCTCGACAAGGTGCACCAGAGCGGGTTGCCGTCGAAGACGCTGTCCGAGGAGGCAATGCAGCGGCTGCAGGCGCATCGCTGGCCCGGCAACGTGCGCGAGCTGGAGAACCTGATGCGCCGGCTGGCGGCGCTGTATCCGCAGGAGACGATCAGCGCAGAGGTGATCTCGACGGAACTGGCCGAGAACAGCGGCTCCAGCGAGGCGGCGCCGCCGTCGCATGTCGAGCAGGAGCCGCTGGCGCAGGCCGTCGAGCGACATATCCGGCAGTTCCTGGCGGCCAGCCGGGACGGCATGCCGATGCGCGACATCTATGACCGGGTGATCGCCGAGGTGGAGCGGCCGCTGATCCAGATGACGCTGGCCTCCACCAAGGGCAACCAGATAAAGGCGGCGGCAATGCTCGGCCTGAACCGCAACACGCTCCGCAAGAAGATACGCGACCTGGAAATCCCGGTGGTGCGGGGAATCGGCTAGGAAGTGATGGCGCAAACTTGCTAGGAACCGGGATGCATCGGGCGATGCCCGATGGGGGCCTGCTTTTGCGAATGTGTTGCTTCGAACGCCTCGGCGGCGTCGCGCTGCGATGACGGTCAGCCTTCCTGACGGCCTGCGGCGCGAGATCGGGCGTTTTCCCAGGCTGCCGCGACGGCTGCGCGAGTTGCTGATGAGCCGCATCGGCACCTTTGTGCTGGCAGCCATCGCGCTGGCGCTGGGCATCGCCACCTTCTCGGTGCTCTCAGGCGGCATGATGCTGGCCCGGCGGCCGCACTACGAGATCGGCCTGTTCGGCCTCAACCTGCTGGTGCTGCTGCTGCTGGCGGGCGCCCTGTTCACCCGGCTGGCCGGCGTGCTCGGCGAGCGCCGGCGGGGACTCGCCGGGTCACGGCTGCATGTCCGCCTGGTGCTGCTGTTCGGCGTGGTGGCGGTGGTTCCGACGACGGTGGTGGCGGTGTTCGCGGCGGCCTTCTTCCATCTCGGCATCCAGCTCTGGTTCAGCGACCGGGTGCGGGTGGCGCTCGACGAGGCGCTGCAGGCATCGACCGGCTACCTCGCCGAGCACAACAGCAACATACGCATCGACGCGCTGAAGATGGCCGGCGACGTGACCCAGAACGGGGCGATCTTCTATCTCGATCCGCACGATCTGGGGCAGTTCCTGTCCGAGCAGATGTATTTGCGCGGGCTGACCGAGGCGGTGATCTTCGATCCGTCGAACAACCAGATCCTGGCCTCGAACAGCGTACTCGGCCTCGGCGTCGCGCTGCCGCCGCCGGCGGCCGTGCTGCTGGCGCGTTCCGGCGACGTCGCGATCCAGGACAGCGCGGACGGGCGCTCGGTCACCGCGGTGGTCGATCTCAGCCTGAGCGATGCGCGCTACAGGACGATGCTGGCGATCACCCGGCCGGTCGATCCGGTGATTCTCGAGCATATGCGCAAGACCCAGCGGGTGGTGGCGGAGTACAACCGCCTCGACCATAACCGGTCGTGGGTGCAGGTCACCTTCGTGATGATCTTCGCCCTGGTGGCGCTGCTGGTGCTGGCCTCGGCCGTGCTGATCGGGCTGGTGCTGGCGAACCAGATCGCGCGCCCGGTCGGGCTGCTGATCCTGGCCGCCGAGCGGGTCCGCGAGGGCGATCTCGGGGTGCGGGTGCCGGAGGCCGGACGCGAGGACGAGGTCTCCGGGCTGTCGCGCGCCTTCAACCGGATGACCGACCAGCTCGCCTCGCAGCGCGGCGAGCTGATGGTGGCCTACAGCCAGATCAACGAGCGGCGGCGCTTCACCGAGGCGGTCCTGTCCGGGGTCTCGGCGGGGGTGATCGGGCTCGATGCGGAGCAGCGGGTGGAGTTGCCGAACCGGGCGGCCGGCACCCTGCTCGGCTTCGACCTGATGCAGGCGGTCGGGCGCCCGCTTTCCGACCTGGTGCCCGAGTTCACGCCGCTGCTCAAGCAGGCCCGGCAGACGCCGGAACGTCCGCAGACCGCCGAAGTGCAGAGCGGCCGCCGCACGCTGCTGGTGCGGATCGGGCCGGAGATGAAGGGTGCGGTGACCGAGGGCTACGTGGTGACCTTCGACGACATCACCGAGCTGCAGTCGGCGCAGCGCAAGGCGGCCTGGGCAGACGTCGCGCGCCGGATCGCGCACGAGATCAAGAACCCGTTGACGCCGATCCAGCTTTCGGCGGAGCGGCTGAAGCGGCGGTTCCTGCGCGAGATCACCTCCGATCCGGAGACCTTCAGCCAGTGCGCCGACACCATCGTGCGCCATGTCGGCGATATCGGCCGGATGGTGGACGAGTTCTCCGCCTTCGCGCGCATGCCGCAGCCGCTGATCAAGCCGGAGGACCTGTCGCGCATCGTGCGCGAGGCGCTGATCCTGCAGCGCAGCGCACATCCGGACATCCGCTTCGAGACCGACCTGCCGGATCGTGGGCCGGTGGTGGCCTGCGACCGGCGGCTGCTCGGCCAGGCCCTGACCAACCTGCTGCAGAACGCCGCCGACGGCATCGCGATGGCACCGGCTGCCGCCCTGGAGATCGCGGCCGGCCCCGATCCTGCCGGGGCGCCGATTGACGGTTCGGCTGAAACAGGCCCCGATGACAAGGGCGGCCATGGAGTCCGGCCGGACGGCGTGCGGCCAGATCAGGTCCGGGGCACGATCTGGATCGCTCTGCGGGCCGGCGAGCCGGACATCTCGATCTCGATCGCCGACGACGGCGTCGGGTTGCCGCAGCATGAGCGGCAGCGCCTGATGGAGCCTTATGTGACGCACAAGCCGAAAGGCACGGGCCTGGGACTTGCCATTGTCAAGAAGATCATGGAGGACCACGGCGGGTCCGTGACCCTTGACGACCGGCTAGCCGGAAGAGGAGCGATAGCGGTCTTGAACCTGCCTGCAATACGCCCGGAGGGCAGCCAAGATGGCGAATGAGATCCTGATCGTCGATGACGAGCCGGACATCCGCCTGCTCATCGAAGGTCTGCTGCGCGACGAAGGCTACGAGACGCGGATCGCCTCTGATTCCGACGGCGCCATCGCGGCCTTCCGAGCGCGGCGGCCGTCGCTGGTCATCCTCGATGTCTGGTTGCAGGGCTCGCGGCTGGATGGGCTCGGCATCCTCAAGGCGATGCAGGGCGAGGAGCCGGAGGTGCCGACCGTGATGATCTCCGGGCATGGCACCATCGAGACCGCCGTCGCCGCCCTGCAGCACGGCGCCTACGACTTCATCGAGAAGCCGTTCCAGACCGACCGCCTGCTGCTGGTGGTCCGGCGCGCGCTCGAGGCAGCGCGGCTGGCGCGCGAGAACGCGGAGCTGCGCCTGCGCGCCGGGCCCGACACCACGCTGCGGGGCGAGAGCCAGGCGATGGCGGCGGTGCGGGCGCAGATCGAGCGGGTGGCGCCGACCGGGTCGCGAGTGCTGATCGCGGGAGCGGCCGGCGCCGGCAAGGAGGTTGCGGCGCGGATGATCCATGCGCGCTCGCGCCGCGCCGACGGCCCGTTCATCGCGCTGAACTGTGCCACCCTGGCGCCCGGACGCTTCGAGGAGGAGCTGTTCGGGCTGGACGGCACCAGCGAGGGCTCGGGTCACGGCAACGGCCAGAGCCTGGGACAGGGGTTCGGGCGCCGCACCGGTGTGCTGGAGCGCGCGCATGGGGGCACCCTGTTGCTCGACGAGGTGGCCGACATGCCGATCGAGACGCAGGGCAAGATCGTGCGCGCCTTGCAGGACCAGACCTTCGAGCGGGTCGGCGGCTCGACCCGGGTCAAGGTGGACGTCCGCGTTCTGGCGACCACCAATCGCGACCTGCAGGCGGAGATCGCGGCCGGGCGATTCCGCGAGGACCTCTACTACCGGCTGGCGGTGGTGCCGTTGCGCATCCCGAGCCTGCGCGAGCGCCGCGACGACATTCCCGAACTGGCCCGGATGTTCCTGTCGCGGTCGGCCGAGAACGCAGGACTGCCGGCGCGCGAGCTGTCGGCGGATGCCATGGCCGCGCTGCAGAGCTATGACTGGCCCGGCAATGCGCGCGAACTGCGCAACACCATGGACTGGCTGCTGATCATGGCGCCGGGCAGCAGCAGCGAACCGATCCGTGCCGAGATGCTGCCGCCCTCTATCGGGCAGGGGGCGCCGGCGTTGCTCAAGTTCGATCCGGCGGCGGATGTCATGGGATTGCCGTTGCGCGAGGCGCGCGACCTGTTCGAGACGCAATACCTGCAGGCGCAGTTGCTGCGCTTCGGCGGCAATATCAGCCGCACCGCGGGCTTCGTCGGCATGGAGCGCAGTGCCCTGCATCGCAAGCTCAAGCAACTCGGCGTCAACTCGGACGACCGCGGAGGCTGACACAGCAGCGTGCGGCTTGCCGTGCCTTTGGCTGCTGTTAGTTTGATCGAACGCGGTGGCGGGACCGGCTTCCCGGTGTCCTGCACCTCATCACGGGCGGCCGAACACGGTTGCCTCAACAAGAACATAAAGGTTCGGTCGTGGCAAAAGACCCATCTCAGAATGTTCAGGACGTGTTCCTGAACCATGTGCGCCGCTCGAAGACCCCGGTGACCATCTTCCTCGTCAACGGCGTCAAGCTGCAGGGCATCATCACCTGGTTCGATAACTTCTCCGTGCTGTTGCGCCGGGACGGCCATACGCAACTGGTCTACAAGCATGCCATCAGCACGGTGATGCCGTCGGCGCCGATCGCGCTGTTCGACCAGAGCAAGGCAGAAGCGGGAGCGCCCGGCATCGTAAGTGGCCCCGGCGGTCTCGGTGGCAAGGAGGGTGCGCCGGCTGGTGACACCTTCTGAGACGGCCGGGCGGCCGACCCTGGCCGCCGTCATCCTGCCCTGGACACGGCCGGAGCGGGACACCGACCGGCGCGAGGATGTGCGGGCCGCCGAGGCCCGGCTCGAGGAGGCGGTCGGGCTGGCGGCATCGATCGGACTGGTGGTTGTGCGGCAGGCGGTGCTGCCCCTGCGGGCGCGGCAGCCTGCCACCCTGCTCGGCAGCGGCCAGGTCAAGGCACTGCATGACGCGCTGTCGGCCGACCAGGTCAGTGTCGCCATCATCGATGCGCGGCTCAGCCCGGTCCAGCAGCGCAACCTCGAGCGGGCGCTGGACTGCAAGGTCATCGATCGGACCGGCCTGATCCTGGACATCTTCGGGGAGCGGGCGGCCACCCGCGAGGGGTCGCTGCAGGTCGAGCTGGCACATCTGGAATATCAGCGCAGCCGGCTGGTGCGCTCCTGGACCCACCTGGAGCGCCAGCGCGGCGGCTTCGGCTTCCTCGGCGGTCCCGGGGAGACCCAGATCGAAGCCGACCGCCGGCTGATCACCGACCGCATCGTGCGCCTCAAGCGCGACCTGGAGCAGGTGCGCCGCACGCGCGGGCTGCACCGAGAGGCGCGCCGGCGGGTGCCGTTCCCGGTGGTGGCGCTGGTCGGCTATACCAATGCGGGCAAGTCGACGCTGTTCAATGCCCTGACCGGGGCCGCAGTGCATGCCGAGGACCAGCTCTTCGCGACTCTCGATCCGACCATGCGCGGGCTGCGGCTGCCATCCGGCAGGCGGGTGATCCTGTCGGACACGGTCGGCTTCATCAGCGAGCTGCCGACCGAGCTGGTGGCGGCGTTCCGGGCCACCCTGGAGGAGGTCGCGGAGGCCGACCTCATCCTGCATGTGCGCGACATCGCGCACCCGGACAGCGTGGCGCAGCGGCAGGACGTGATCGCGGTCCTGGAAGGGCTGGCGCAGGATGCGACGCTTCCGGCGAACTGGCGTGACGTCTCGGTCGAGGTGCTGAACAAGGCGGACCTGCTGGGCGGTGCGGGAAACGTGCCGCATCGGGACGGACAGGTGGTCCTGTCCGCGGTCACCGGCGACGGGCTCGACGCCCTGGAGGCGGAGATCGACCGGCGGCTGACCCAGGCGATGAGCCTTGCGGCCTATGACATTCCGGTCGGCGATGGGGCGGCGCTCGCCTGGCTGTATGCGCATGGCGAGGTGGTTGCGCGCGATGACGGCGAGGAGCGCGTCGCAGTCGATGTGCGGATGCTGCCGGCCGATGTGGCGCGGTTCGAACGCCAGCACGCTTCGGTGCGGCGGCACCAGAGGATCACCGAACATCCGACGGCTGGCAGCGGCATTACTGGCACCTAGAACCGCGCTGGTGCGTTCATGCTCACAGCGGACGGGCTCGAGAGGCAGGTAGTGGTCATGTTTTCACTCAGGGAGACAGCGGAGTTGACGCAGGTGCTGCGTGCGGCGGCGCGGGTCGAGATACTGCCGCGCTTTCGCAACCTCGACGAGGGCGCAGTCCGCACAAAGTCCGGACCGCTGGACCTGGTGACGGTGGCGGACGAAGCTGCCGAGGCGCTGATCGCCGAGGGACTGCAACGGTTGTTTCCCGGCGCCGTGATCATCGGCGAGGAGGCCTGTGCCAAGGACGAGAGCGTGCTCGGACGGCTGGCGCAGGCGGACCTCGCAATCGTGGTCGATCCGATCGACGGAACCTCGAACTATGCCGCCGGGGTGCCGCTGTTCGGGGTGATGGCGGCGGTCATCAGTCATGGCGAAGTGGTGGCATCGGTGATCCATGATCCGATCACCGATCAAAGTTCGGTCGCTGTCCGCGGCGAGGGAGCCTGGAGCGAGGATGCCGACGGGGCCCGCCACGGTCTGAAGGTCGCCGACGCGGTGGCACCGGCGCGCATGACCGGCAACGCGTCCTGGCGCTACCTGCCGGTCGCGATACGCGACCGCGTCGCGCGCAACCTCACGAAGGTCGCCGCGAGCTGGGACTATCGCTGCGCCGCGCACGAATACCGGGTACTGGCGTCCGGGCACTGTCACTTCCTGATCTTCAACCGGCTGATGCCCTGGGATCACCTGGCGGGCTGGCTGCTGCACCAGGAAGCGGGCGGCTACAGCGCCCACTTCGACGGAACGCCATATCGCCCGACGGATGTGGATGGTGGCCTGCTCTATGCTCCCGACCGCGAGAGCTGGCGCGCGCTGCACGACACCTTGTTCGCCGGCTAGTGGAAGACCGGTTCAACGTATTGGGCATGCCGTGCATCCGGCTCAGCGTGCCCGAACTGGTCGCCCTGGTCCTGAACCAGCTTGCCGCCGTCCGGAGCCCGACCAGTGGGATATCCTGACCGTCTTCCTCATTTCGCGGCGGAGTCAGCCAGGACGCAATTCGAGAGGACGCCGGTGAGGCGTGGATTGCCGTTGTATAACCGCTCCGGCGAGAAGTATCGGAGTTGATCGCTGCTGATCCAGGCGGAAAGAGCGCTCAGCGGCATGATCGAGACAAGTGCGAGCACGATCTTCATAATCAACCCGTCGCACGGAATGAGCGCAAATCGACGTGCCTTCTATCCGGCTCAAAGCATGCCACGCTGCGATTCCCGCATGACACATGGCTCCATTGCCAAAGTTGACATCCAAGATTCTCGGAACGAACTCGTCGTTTTGACGACCGAATTTTCAGATACACATTCGTTCCGCTGGCGGCACGGATTGACCAGCCGCCGTTCGGCTTGCTGTTGTCTTCTTGAGGGTGATGGTGCAGCTTCTGTCTGAACGGAAAGTATAATGTCGTTTTTGGCCCGGTGATGTAACAGGTCATCAAAATCCGTTTCAATTGGCGTGTATAGGTAAGTCCCTGCTCTGCGCCCGCATGCACACCCGAGGCAAGGCCAAGATCCGCAACCAAAGGGCGGAATTTCCAGACGAACCGGGTGAGGTGACCATCCCATGACTGAATGCGTAACGGACCTGGGTCTATGGCGTCGCGCGGCCACCGCGATCGCGGTGTGTCTGCACCTTTCCGCCTGTTCGACCTATAGCGGCCAGATCACCAATGCGGCGCAACCCGCTGGGCAGGAGGGGCCACCCTTGCTGACGAACGGCTTCACCCCCTGATCGGTGCCCTTCCACTCCGCCAACGCGCTCTTCAGGGAGCCCGCTCGTAACGCCATTGAGCCATCTGCTTTGCCGGATTGTGCCTCCGCGCGCGGCTGCCAGCAGAATGTTCGGCTTTGTCCGCAGCCGTTCGGGTCCGCGCGCCTGTGATGTCGCCAATCCTCGCAAAGCGTGACGCAGCCGGCTTCTGGCTGGCTGTCCTGCTGACCGGGATCGGCACCGGCCTCGGTGCCGCCGCTCTGACCGGGCTGCTGGAACTGGTTCAGCACACACTTTGGTCAGGGAACGGGATCGACCTGCTCGAGGCCGGAGCCCGTGCTGCACCCTGGAAGCACCTGGTGATACTGCTCGGCGCCGGCCTGCTCACCGGCGCCGGCCAGTTCCTGCTGGTCAGGCTCTCCGCTGCCAACAGCATCGAGATCACCGCGGCGATTTGGTTCCATGCCGGGCGGCTTCCGACGCTTCGCACGTTGTGCAGCGCCGTGCTTTCCATCCTGGTCGTCGGCATGGGCGCGTCGCTTGGCCGCGAGGGCGCTCCCAAACAGGTGGGCGCGGTCATCGGCAACGTGCTGTCGGACGGGGTGCGGCTCGCCGACGAGCAACGCCGGTTGCTGGTGGCCTGCGGCGCCGGTGCCGGGATGGCGGCGGCATACGGCGTGCCTCTCGGAGGCGCCCTCTTCGCGCTTGAGGTGCTGCGTGGCGAGTTGGCACTCCGTTTCGTGCTGCCTGCGCTTTTGACCTCGCTGATCGCCACCGGCGTCTCCTGGGCGTTCCTCCCCGACCTGCCGACCTACCGGCTCCCGGCCTATCCTGGCCCGCTCAGTAGCGCGGTCTGGGCGCTTCTGGCGGGCCCGATCGTGGGCGTCGTTTCCGTCGGCTATGTGCGTGCCGTTGCGTGGGCCGACCGTCACAGGCCTGAAGGGCGGTGGCGTCTCGCGGCGCCCGCCGTCGCCCTTACCATGCTCGGGGCCGTGTCGATCGCCTTTCCGCAGCTGCTTGGCAACGGGCGTGACATCGCGCAACTGGCCTTCACCGGCAAGGTCGGGCCGATGCTCCTGTTGTCCCTGCTCGTGCTGAGACCGGCCGCGACGCTCCTTTGCCTCGGGAGCGGCACGCCGGGGGGCCTGTTCACGCCGACGCTTGCGATCGGAGCGTTGCTGGGCGGCGTGCTCGGCATCCCATGGTTACATGTCTGGCCCGGTTGCGCGCCAGGGCTGTTTGCTGTGCTGGGCGCCGCCGCGCTGCTCGCGGCCACCACGCAGGGTCCCTTGTCGGCGACCGTCCTCATGATGGAGCTGACCGGTCATGCCCGGGCCTTCATGGTGCCGCTGCTGCTCATCGTCGCGATCTCGACGCTCGTTGCCCGCACCATCGAGCCGCGCTCGATCTACGACGCCCGGCTGACCAACGCCGAGGTGGTCAAGCGGCAGCGCGAGCGTGACCCGATTGGCGGCGACCGGGCGAACCCGGCCTGAAGATCCCGGCCGCGACGGCTACCGGCGTTGGGACCGCACGCCCACGGTGTAAGGAAACCATGAAGGCGTTGACCTTGATCATCGGAACTACTTCGGTGACCTGAGAGGTGTTGTGAAGCTGCGTCCATCGACGTCGGTCATCCGGAGCGTCAAGCTGCCGACCAGGGGCGCGCTTCCGGTCGCGGGCGGCAAGGTGATCATCGCTGCCGCACCCATAGGGGCCCTGATGCCGAACGGGCCGGCGGCGAACTTGTTATAGGCGTAGTCGTTCGCGAAGTCGCTCGCGGACAAAGCAGAAAGCGCCCGGGCATCCCAATGCGCCAGCAGCACCTTGTTCGGACCGACCAGGGCTGCATCGACCAGGTGTAGCTGAGCTTCCGGGGTGCCCGCATCGAGATAGGCATGGACCCGGACACCACCATTGCTCAGAAGCACGCCGTTGGTCAGCGTGACATGGTGCCTGGTCGGGCTCACCGGGCCGCCATGGAAAGGGCCGTAGACCGAGCCGCGGAAGTGATCGTAGGTGCCGACGTCGTAGAGCGCGACAAAGGCAAAGAGCGCCAGGCCGAGGTTGCGAAAGCCGGCCTCGGTCTGTGGCAGGGGGAGTGCTCCACCCATCCAGCGGAACCAGGACCTGCCGGTGAGCTGCGGCCAGCGGCGCAGCAGCACGTTGTCGAGGGAGAAGGCGCTGCCGCCGCCCAGCAGCAGGGTCGTGCCCATGGCAAGATTGCAGGCGGCCATGGTCCACTCGTCTATGCAGGTCGCGCCCTGCCAGCCGAACATCGCCATCAGCAAGACAGAGAATACGACAGACACCAGGGCGGCTGCGCGGGTCAGCAGGCCGGTCATCAGCATGGCGCCGGAGATCAACTCGGCTCCGCTGAACAGGATCACGCTCGCATACAGAAGGTAGAAATGCTGGAGCAGGAAGGAGATCAGGTGATCGGTTCCGAACAAGGCCCCGGGCATCGCGGTCTGGAACTTGTTTGCGATCCAGGTCGGGGCGTGCGGGTTGAGCTTGCTGGGCGCGTAGATAATGCGGCGCGAGCCGCCGCCCCAGTAGACAAAGCCCTGGATGAAGCGGACCGAGAGCAAGGCCATCCCCGCGACCCGCCAGTCCCGCTGTACGTCGGTGGCTGTGGTCACCTGCACGGGAACACGTCCGATTATTGTGGCCGTCATGTCAGCCTCCTGCGATTCGCCGCGAACTGGGTCAATCTGCTGATGTAGGGGTTTGCGACATGTCGAAGATGTCTCATGCGAGATGCAGAGCGGCTGCGTTCTTCTCGAGCATGTAGAGGGCGACGAGGCATACGAGGACCGCGAAGATCCGGTTGAGCGTCGTCTTCTTGCCAGAGAGACGGCAGGCGAGTTTCATCCCGATCCAGCCGCCGAAGAAGCCGCCCAGAATATATTCCGCGGCGACAGGCCAGTCCACCAGGCCCGAGACGGCGTAGTTCACTGCCGTGGTCAGGCCGAAGGCGCCGACGGCGAGCAATGAGGAGCCCACCGCGAACAGCATCGGCATGCCGGTGGAGAGGAGCAGCGAGGGCACGATCAGGAAGCCGCCGCCAATTCCGAAGAAGCCCGAAAGGGCGCCCACCCCGAGGGCCACCGGGGCGATCCTGGGGATGCTTTGGCGGTTGCAGTAGCGGTGGCCGACCGGCACGTCCCGAGATGACGGGCCTCCCTTCGACCGGAACATCTTGATACCGACGACGATCATCAGGATCGCGAACAGGAACAGCAGCTTCTTGCCGTCGAACGACTTGCCGAGCTGGGAGCCAATAAAAGCGCCGATCATGCCAACAAGTGCGAACAGACCGGCGCTGCGCCAACGCACGTTGCCGGCCCGATAGTGCGTCGCGAAGTTGGCGAAGGCGCTGGCCGAGACGGCAAGGGCACCGGTGCCGATCGCCTGGTGTGGCTGGAGACCGATCACGTAGAGAAGCAGCGGTGTTGCCAGGATCGAGCCGCCGCCGCCGAGCAGGCCGAGCGCGAAACCGACGAAGCCGCCGCAAAGTATCGCCAGCAGGGGCTCGACCCCTCCCATCACTCTGTCCGCACGGCAGCGGGTCGTCTGACCGGAACGGCACGACGTCGCTGGTCGTGCAGCGCCATCCCGATCAGCATCGCGATTGCGGACAGCACGCTCCGCTGGTACAGCCGGGGCCAAGCGGCGTGCCAAACCTGACCAGGAAGCCGGCTCCGATCAGCACCGGGATCGAGACGCTGATCTGCATCATGACTCGATGCCCCGTGAGGAGCGTGAGCAGCAACAGTCCCGCGAGCGGACCCAGCACGAAGGCCGCGCGCCACCCGGTATCGTCTTCCGGACACCCGAGGAGCCAGGCGGCGACGCCGCTGCATCCGGCGACTTGGCCGATCGGGAGCAGGAGCATGCCTGCCGACCGGCCGGTCAACGCGCCGCCGGCAAGCGACGGCAGCCTCGATAGCAAAGGGCAGCTCGAAATTCATCGGCGGCGGGTTGCCGTGAGCGCCAAGGTTTCGGGAGAGAGCGTCCGATAATACCAGTCGCCCTCGGTTCCGGTCGCCTCCAGGGCGATTCGATGCGTTCATCGGGAGCGACAGGATAACGTCCTGTCCCGGCTGCCAGGCCTCCGGCGTGAACACCCCGTAGGCGTCTGTCGTCTGCAGTGCGGTGATCAGGCGGAGCAACCCGGCGACGTTGCGTCCTGTCGCGGTCGGCGGCGCTGCCGGCATCAGGCACCGCGCACGCACATTTGGAAGAGCGGCTTGAGTCGTGAACGATCCTAACGCCGGGGTCCGCGCGATCATCGATCCGGTGCGGGATTACGACGAGAAGTCGGGCAGCATCGCGACACGCTCCGCGGACGCTCTTCGGCATCAAGCGTGACCGCACTCTGCACATGCTCAAGCTCATCCCGCATGCCCTGCAGGTGAATATCCGGGGAGGTCGTCTGCCGGGCGCTGATGAGAACGGCAAGCGGGGTCCGACACTCCCGCTCGGACGGTTTCCTGGTTTTCCCTGGGATTAGAGATGTAAAGCCGCCTCAACTCGACAGGTTGTGTTCTCGCAAAAAGCTGCAGGCAATTGCAACACTCACGTCGCGCCCTGGCAGTTGACGAAAAGCCCGTAGAGCCCGTGGCCGCATGCCATGAAGACGCGATTACGGTGGCGACCACCGAAGCACAGGTTCGCGCAACGTTCCGGCAGGGCGATCCGTCCGATGGGAGAGCCACCTGGCTCGAAAACCATGACACCATCCAGCGCCGGATCGCCCATTCCCCACCCGATCCAGAGGTTTCCATCGCGGTCGCATCGCATGCCGTCCGGCGTCCCGGGGCCTGCGTCGATCAGGACCCGGCTGTGTCCGAGCTTCACGCCGTCAATTACATCGAAGGATCGGATTTTCCGGTTCGGCTCGCCACGGGACTCCACGATATGCAGGATGCGTTCGTCGGGCGAGAAGCACAGCCCGTTCGGCCCGAGCACGTCGTCGGCCACCATGCCGAGGTGTCCGGAGTGCGGATCGATCCGATAGACGCAGGCCGGCAGTTCCTGCGGCTCCACGCTCCCCTCGTAGTGCGTCAGGAGGCCGAAGGGCGGATCCGTGAACCAGATGCTCCCGTCGGACTTGACCACCACATCGTTCGGCGAGTTGAGGCGGCTGCCGTTCCAGCGTTCGGCAAGAACGGTGATCGATCCGTCATACTCGGTGCGGGTCACGCGCCGGCCACCATGCTCGCAGGTGACGAGGCGTCCATCGCGGTCGCGGGTGTTGCCGTTCGCGAACCCGGACGGGGCGCGAAACACGCTCGTGCGGCCACTCGCTTCGTCCCATCTGAGCATGCGGTTGTTCGGAATGTCGCTCCAGAACAACGATCGGGAGTCACCGAACCAGACCGGCCCTTCACCCCAGCGGGTGCCTGACGCGAGGCGCTCGATGCCGGCATTCATCAGGCGGTATCGCGCGAAACGTCTGTCGAGGATCTCGATGGCGGGATCCGGATAGATCTCGCTCGGAACCCATCCAGTCATGAGTGTCTCCCGAGGGAAAAGCTGAGGGCCGGGGCGGCCGACCGCCGGGACCGGATGATCCCGCCGTACAGCAGAAGCGAGCTACCCCCCAGGAGTACGAGCGCGCCCAGGACCATGAACCCGATGGTGTAGGACCCGGTGTGGCTTCTCAGGAGCCCGACCATGAAGCCTGCGATCGTTCCACCGGCTCCGGCCCCCAGGCCGTTCATGATCCCGGATGCGGGTCCGACGGCCGAGGGCGCAACACTGTCCTGCAGGATCGTCCAGATATTCGGCGTGTAGCTGCTGGCGTAGAACCCCAAGGCAAGCGTGATGACCACGAGCTTCGCATAGCCTGCATCGACCAGAGGAAGCAGGAGCAGAACGAGACCGGGCACCAGCAGCCCGAGTGCCGCGATCAGCACGCGCTGACCGGTCCGGTCGCTCAGGATCGCCATCGGGATCGCCAGGATGATGGCGAGCAGGTAGGGCAGGGCGCTCGCCAGCCCCTGGCCGGCCCCCCTGAAGCCGAGCGACCGGACGACCAGCGGCAGCCAGAGCGTGATGCCCCAGAACAGCATGCCCTGGGTGATGTAGCTGAAGACGAGCAGACCAAAGGCGGGACCACCGAGCGACCGCAGGCTCAGGGGCTCGCGGTCCGCCTCGGACTGCGTCCGGTATGGTGCCTCCGACGCCGGTCGCAGCACCATGCCGTAGAGTGGGACGATCACGACGAGCCCGACCGCGCCGGTGGCAAGGAACAGGATACGCCAGCCGAACGTGTCACAGATCGGGGTCAGCACGATGAAGCCCACAGCCAGCGCCAGGAACTGTCCGTAATACTGGATCAGGCTGTTCGCCCTGGTCCGTTCGCGGGGGGCAAACCAGTCCCGCGCGAAGCGGGATTGCTGCGGCCAGTAGATGCCTTCGGCGACCCCAAGAACCAGCCGGCATGCCAGCAGGACGGCAATCGAGGACGCGAGCCCGATGACGATCGTGGCGAGCGACCAGATCGTGATGCAGGCGACCACGACGTGCTTCGGATCGAGGCCGCGTGTCACGACGCCGCCGAATATGTTCGCCGCGGCGTAGCCGATCAGGAAGATCGTGAGGGCCCAGCTCGATGTGACGGCAAAGCCGCGACCGGCGAAGCCCATGTCGCGGGCGATCTGCGGCAGCCCCACGGAGAGGTTGGTCCTGTCCAGGTAGGCGACGAACAATCCCAGCATCAGCGTGCCACCGACACCAAGCCATCTGGATCCGTCCACGCCGGTCGCCCCTCTACCGCACCAGGCAGGGCCGCTTGTTGTCGAACCTCCAACCCGGGATCAGGAACTGCATGGCGGCTGCATCGTCCCGCGCCCCAAGCCCCATCGACAGATAAGCCCGATGCGCCGCCTCCAGCGCCTCCGGGTCAAGCTCGATGCCGAGACCCGGCCTCGCCGGCACATGAACCATGCCGCGCTCGATCTTCGGCGGCTCACGTGTGAGTGCTGCCCCGTCCTGCCAGATCCAGTGCGTGTCGATGGCGGTCACCTTGCCGGGCGCCGCGGCGCCGACATGGGTGAACATCGCGAGCGAGATGTCGAAATGGTTGTTGGAGTGCGAACCCCAGGTCAGGCCGAACATCTGGCACAGCTGTGCCACGCGGACCGACCCCTGCATCGTCCAGAAATGCGGATCGGCGAGCGGGATGTCGACGGCCTGCAGCTGGATCGCATGCGCCATCTGCCGCCAGTCGGTCGCGATCATGTTGGTCGCGGTCGGCAGCCCGGTGGCGCGGCGGAACTCCGCCATGACCTCGCGTCCGGAGAATCCGTGCTCGGCGCCGCAGGGATCCTCCGCATAGGCGAGCACGTCATGCTTGTCGCGACACAGACGTATCGCCTCGGCCAGCGACCACGCGCCGTTCGGGTCGAGCGTGATGCGCGCGTTCGGAAACCGCTCGTGCAGGGCGATGACCGCCTCCATCTCGGCGTCGCCCGCCAGCACGCCGCCCTTCAGCTTGAAATCGTTGAAGCCGTAGCGCGCCTCGGAGGCCTCCGCGAGACGAACGATCGCATCCGGCGTCAGCGCCGCCTCGTCGCGCAGCGCGAACCAGGCATCGCCGGCATCCGGCGCAGCGCGATAGCCCAGCGTGGTCTTGCGGCGGTCGCCGACATAGAACAGGTAGCCCAGCATCTCGACCCTGTCGCGCTGCTGGCCATCCCCCAGCAGCGCCGCGACCGGAACATCCAGGAACTGGCCGAGCAGATCGAGCAGTGCTGCTTCCACGGCGGTGACGGCGTGGATGGTCGTGCGCAGGTCGAAGGTCTGCAGCCCGCGGCCCGATCCGTCTCGGTCGGCAAAGGCGCCCCGGATCGCGGCGAGAACGCGGTTGTAGCTTCCGATCGGCTGGCCCACGACCAGCGGACGCGCGTCCTCGAGCGTCTGGCGGATTGCCTCGCCGCCGGGCACCTCGCCGAGCCCGGTCCGGCCTGCATTGTCCTCGAGGACCACGACGTTCCGGGTGAACCACGGGGCGTGCGCGCCGCTCAGATTGAGCAGCATGCTGTCCTGGCCTGCCACCGGGACGACCCGCATGGCTGTGACGATCGGCGTGCCGCGAAGTGTCGGGTCCATGGCGAGGTCCTGTCAGCGAACAAAGGCGGGGCGTCTGCGATCGAAGCTCCAGCCCGGGATCAGGGATTGCATGGCGATCGCGTCGTCCCGGTTGCCCGCCGGCAGGCTGCGATAGAGCCGGTTCGCCGCTTCGACCCGAGCCATGTCGAGCTCGATGCCGAGGCCGGGGGCATCCGGGACCGCGATCATGCCATCAACGATTTTCGGTGGCTCGCGCGTGAGGCCCTGGCCTTCCTGCCAGATCCAGTGCGTGTCGATCGCCGTCGGGTGACCGGGCGCCGCCGCGGCCACATGGGTGAACATGGCCAGCGAGATGTCGAAATGGTTGTTGGAATGACAGCCCCACCTGAGGCCGAGGTCATCGCAGAGCTGCGCCACGCGCACGGCCCCGGTGAGCGTCCAGAAATGCGGATCCGCCAGCGGAATATCGATGGCGCCAAGCTGCACGGCATGGAGAAGTTCGCGCCAGTTGGTCGCGATCATGTTGGTGGCCACCGGAAGACCCGTTGCCCGACGGAACTCCGCCATGATCTCGCGCCCCGAATACCCCGGCTCGGCGCCGCAGGGATCCTCGGCATAGGCCAGCACGCCGGCCAGGCCGCGACAGAGTCCGATAGCTTCGGTCAGCGACCAGGCACCGTTCGGATCGAGGGTGACACGCGCCTGAGGAAATCGGCGGGCAAGGGCTGTGACCGTCTCGATCTCCGCTTCGCCCTGGAAGACGCCGCCCTTGAGCTTGAAATCCCGGAAGCCGTAGCGATCCTGGGCGGCCTGGGCGAGACGAAGCACCGCCTCGGTGTCCAGTGCGGCCTCACGCCGCAGCCGGTACCAGTCATGGCCGCCGGTCTCGGCTTCCGCATAGGGAAGGCCGGTGCGGCGGTGGTCGCCGACATAGAACAGGTAGCCAAGCACCGTGACGGCATCACGCTGCCTGCCGGGACCGAGCAACTCCGCCACCGGCACGGCGAGGAACTGGCCCAGCAGGTCGAGCAGGGCGGCCTCGAGTGCCGCGACGGCATTTATACGCAGCTCGAAGGTCCAGGCGCCGCGGCCGAATGTCTCGACGTCCGATCCCTGTGCCGCGCCTTGCAGGGTCGAGACCAGGCGGTTCAGCCTGCCGACAGGCTGGCCGACCACCTGCTGTGCCGCCAGCTCCAGCGTCCGCAGGATAACGTCGCCGCCCGGCGCCTCGCCGAGGCCAACATGGCCTGCGCTGTCCTCCAGGATGACGAGGTTGCGCGTGAAGCAGGGACCGTGCGCGCCGCCGATATTGAGCAGCATGCTGTCATGGCCTGCCACCGGGATGACACGCATGGAGGTGACGACGGGTGTGTCCGGAGTGCTCATGGGCTGGACTGTCAGGTCACCGGGGCGGGGTTGAACAGAGCGAGCGCGTTGTGGAGCTGCCAGCGTTCCGCCCAGCTCTGCCTGCGACCGCTCGCCACGTCGAGGATCAGCTCGAACAGCTCCAGCCCGACCTCCTCGATGCTCGCCTCGCCGGTGGCGATGCGTCCTGCATTGAGATCGATGAGATCATGCCACTGCTCGGCGAGGGCATTGCGGGTCGCAACCTTGATCACGGGTGCGGCGGCGAGGCCGTAGGGGGTGCCGCGGCCGGTCGTGAAGACATGCAGGGTCATGCCGGCGGCAAGCTGCAGCGTACCGCAGATGAAGTCGCTGGCCGGGGTTGCGGCGAACAGCAGACCCTTTCGTTCCGCGCGCTCTCCTGGTGGCACCACCCCGGAGATCGGCATCGTGCCCGATTTCACGATCGACCCCATCGCCTTTTCGACGATGTTGGCGAGGCCGCCGGCCTTGTTTCCCGGCGTCGTATTGGCGGACCGATCAACCCCGCCACGCTCGAGATAGGCGTCATACCAGCGCATCTCGCGAACCAGCGCTTCGGCGACCTCGGCCGTTGCGGCGCGCGTGGTCAACTGGCCGATGCCGTCGCGCACCTCGGTCACCTCGGAGAACAGGACCGTGGCGCCCGCACGCACCAGGAGATCGACGGCGACGCCGACGGCCGGATTGGCCGTCATGCCCGAGAGCGCGTCGCTGCCGCCGCATTGCACGCCGACGACGAGATCCGAAACCGGGCAGGATTCCCTGCGACGTTCATCGAGTTCCGCAAGGCGGCGCTCGGCTGCCTCCAGGATGGCACCGATCATCGAGTCGAAGCCGACATGCGTCTCGTCCTGCAGCCGGACGAGCGGCAGGTCCTGCAGCGGTGCGCCGATCAGCCGTTCGGGCTGCAGCTTCTCGCATCCGAGGCCGACCAGCATCGGCCGGCCGCCGAAGTTCGGATTGCGCAGGATGTTGCGAAGCGTGCGGATGGGGATCTCGGCGCCCGGTGCATCGATCGCGACGCCGCACCCATAGACGTGATCCAGCGCCACCACGCCATCGACGTTCCTGAAGCGCGGCAGCAGCTCCTCGCGGATGCGCCGGGTCGCATGCTCCACCACGCCGGCAACGCACTGCACCGTGGTGCCGATCGCCAGCAGGTTGCGTGTGCCGACCGTGCCGTCCGCGTTGCGGTAGCCGTCGAACCGATAGCCGTGCAACGGCGGGAGACCGGGCTCACCGGACGGCGCCGGAAGCCGGTCCAGCGAGGGCGGGTCGGGCATCAGCAGGGACGCGCCGTCGACCCAGTCGCCGCGGGCGATCGGCCGCGCGGCAAGGCCGATCACCACCCCGTAGCGCAGGATCGCCTCGCCTTCGGCTATGTCGCAAAGAGCCACCTTGTGGCCCTGCGGCACCGCGCGGCGCAGGATCTGCCCGTCCGGAAGCTGCGTGCCGGCGGGCAGGCCGCCGCTGTTGCCGATCGCGGCCACATTGTCGGCCGTGTCGAGGCGAAGGACGATCGGGGTGCGTGGCTCGAGCATTGCGGAAACTTCCCCCGGCATCAGCGCAGCTCGAACCGCCTGATCGGACCGACGATCACGAGATAGCTCAGGACGGCCAGGACGGCATGGGCGCCGACGAAGGCGAGGCCGCCATTGAACGAGCCGGTATCCTTGACGATGTAGCCGATCGCGATCGGCGTCACGACCCCCGAGAGGTTGCCGATCATGTTGAAGACACCGGCGCAAACCCCGGTCATTTCCTTCGGTGCGATATCGGCCATGACCGCCCACCCGAGGGCGCCGACGCCCTTGCCGAAAAACGCGAGCGCCATCACCGCGATGACCACGGCGTCGACCGCCACGTAGTTCGCGACCACGATGCTGCTCGAGAGCAACATGCCCGCCACGATCGGCAGCTTGCGCGAGAACGTGAGGGAGTACCCCCGGCGCTGCAGGCCGTCCGAGGCCAGGCCGCCGAGGATGCCACCAAGAAAGCCGCACATTGCCGGGACCGCCGCGACGAGCCCCACCTTGAGGATCGACATGTGCCGGACCTGGACGAGATAGACCGGGAACCAGGAGATGAAGAAATAGGTGAGGGCGTTGATGCAGTACTGGCCGATGAAGACGCCGACCATCATGCGGGATTGGAAGAGTTGCCGGACCGAGCTCCACCGGAAGCCCTGCGTGCGGCCGGCGGCTGGTCCGCTGGCTGAGCTGGCCTTGGCCGCATCGATGCGCACGAGGCCGCCGCCCTGCTCGATATAGGCAAATTCCGCCTTGCTGACCGATGGATGCTTGTCGGGATCGTAGATGACCTGCAGCCAGACGATCGATGCGAGGATGCCGGCGCCGCCCATCACGAAGAACACCGACTGCCAGTCGATGGCGTGGATGATCCAGCCCATGATCGGCGCGAACAGGACGGTCGCGAAATACTGCGCCGAGTTGAAGACCGCTGACGCGATGCCGCGCTCGTTGGCGGGAAACCACGTGGCGACGATCCGGCTGTTGCCCGGGAAGCTCGGCGCCTCGGCAAGACCTACCAGGAAGCGCAACAGGACGAGCGTGGTGACCACCAGTCCGATGCCGTGCAGCAGGCCGACGAAACCCTGCAGGAGGGTGACGCCGGACCAGGTCAGGATGCTCCAGAAATACACCCGCCGCGACCCGAACCGGTCGAGCAGCCAGCCGCCGGGGATCTGGCCGATGACATAGGCCCAGGAGAAGGCTGCAAAGATGTAGCCAAGCCCGACCGAGCCGAGGCCGAGCTGCTTGGACATCGGTGCGCCGACCATGGACATGGTGGCGCGGTCTCCGTAGTTGATCGCCGTCACCAGGAAGAGCATGGCGACGATGGTGTAGCGGACGTTGCCGCGCCTCATGGAGCTTGCGGCTAGCGTGTAGCTCGCCATTTTTCTATTCCTCGGACGTTCCGGTCGATCGGCGTAAGGCCCTGCTGCCCTCCCAGCTGTCATGGCCCTCGCGGCAAGTCCGCCCGGCTCGATCAGGAACGCTTGCCGATGAGCGACGACAGGGTCTCGAACTCCCCGGCCGTGAGGTCGGTGAGAGGCGAGCGGACCGGACCGGCGGGCCGGCCGATCACGCGCAGGCCGGCCTTGACGATCGAGACCGCATAGCCCTTCCGGCGATTGCGCAGGGCGATGTAGGGCAGCACGAATTCCCGCAATTCCCGATAGACGACGGCGTGGTCGCGCCGGCGCACGGCGGCGTAGAACTCCTGTGCCCAGCTCGGCATGAAGTTGAAGATCGCCGAGGAGTAGGTGGTGACACCCATCTCCAGGTAGGGTAGCGCGAACGTCTCGGCGGTCGGCAGTCCGCCGACATAGGTGAAGCGGTCGCCGAGGCGGGCGTAGATCCGCGTCATCATCTCGATGTCGCCGACACCGTCCTTGAAGCCGACAAGGTTCGGGCAGCGATCTGCGAGACGAGCCAGGGTCACGTCGTCGAGAATGGCATTGGCGCGGCTATAGAAGATGACGCCCAGCCTGGTGGCCGCACAGACGCGTTCGACATGGTCGGCGATGCCGCCCGCGTCGCATTCGGTGAGATAGGGCGGCAGCAGCAGGAGGCCATCGGCCCCGGCTGCCTCCGCCGACCGGGCTAGTTCGCTCGCCATCGCGGTGCCGTATCCCGCGGGGGCAATGACCGGGGTCTTGCCACGCACCTCTTCGACGGCCGCCTTTACCAGGCGCGCCACCTCGCCGGGAGTGAGCGAAAAGAACTCGCCGGTTCCACCGGCGGCGAACAGGCCTGCCGCGCGGTGGTCGAGCAGGAAGCCGAGATGCTCCCGAAACCGCGCTTCGTCGAGTTCGAGGCTCTCGTCGAAGTGGCTCACGGGAAAGGAGAGAAGGCCGGGGCCGATCGCTGCCGCCATCTCGTGCGGGGTGTAGTGGCTCATGGTCGAGGCCTCCCTGTTCAACGACGTGCTGGTGGAGACTAGGCGGCCTATCGATACGGGTCTAAGACCAAGACTGTATCGATCGATGCGGGATCTGGATTGATGCTGGACCTCCGGCAACTCCAGGGCTTCGTGGCCCTGGCTGAAGAACTGCATTTCGGTCGCGCGGCTGCCCGGCTGAATATGACGCAGCCGCCGTTCAGCCGGCAGATCCAGTTGCTGGAGCACGCCGTGGGGGCGCCGCTGTTCAGCCGCAGCAGCCGCGTGGTGCGGCTGACACCGGCGGGCCGGTCACTACTGCCGGAAGCGCGCACCATCCTGCGGCTGGCGGAGACTGCGGCCCTATCCGTGCATGCCGTGGCGGGTGGCACGCTCGGCGAAATCGCGATCGGCTTCACCGCGGCCGCCGGCTACGGATACCTGCCGAAGATCGTCGCGCTCTGTCGCGGCGGCTTGCCGAGGGTCGAGCTGCGCCTCAAGGAGATGGTGACCAGCGCGCAGATCGAGGCCCTCATCGCCGGCCGGCTCGACCTTGGCCTGCTGCGCCCTCCGGTAGCGCGCGACAGGTTGCTCTGGCGCGTCGTGGAAACCGAGCCGCTGCACGCGGCGCTGCCGGCACGGCATCGTCTGGCCAGCCGGCCGGAGCTGACGCTACAGGACCTCAACCACGAGGATTTCGTGATGTACTCGCCCGACGAGGCGCGCTACTTCTATGACCTTCTTGCCGGGATCTTCAGCCGGGCCCGGGTCGCCCCGCGCTTCGTCCAGCACATCAGCCAGATCCACTCCGTGCTGGCCCTGGTCCGCGCGGGCCTGGGCGTCGCCCTGGTGCCGCGTGGCGCCTCGAGCCTGCGCTACGAGGGCATCGTGCTGCGGCCGATCGCCGACCTTGTGCCGGTCGATCCGGTCGAGCTCTGCATGGTCTGGCGTGAGGACCACGACAACCCGGCGCTGACGCGGGCGCTTGCGCTCATCGGCTCGACGCCGAGTGCCGGCTAGCCGCCTTCCTGGCGCTTCACGTCGCGCCAGAGCTGTTCCATGGCCTCGAGATCCAGCTCGGCGAACGACGATCCTGCAGTCTCCGCCGCCTGTTCCATCGCCTCGAACCGGCGACTGAACTTGTCATTGGCCTGACGCAGGCAGGCTTCCGGCTCCAGGCCGAGCTTGCGGGCGAGGTTGGCCACGGTGAACAGGACGTCCCCGAGTTCGTCGGTGAGTCGGGCCGGATCGCCTGCCTGATCAGCCTGGGGCAGTTCGGCGCGCAGCTCCGCGATCTCCTCATCGAGCTTGTCGAGGATGCGCGGCGCATCCGGCCAGTCGAAGCCGACGCGGGCGGCGCGGGCGCTAAGCTTGCAGGCACGGGCCAGGGCAGGGAGGTTGGCCGCCACTCCGGCCAGGGCGCCGGAGACCTGCCTCTGGCGACGCTCGGCGGCCTTGCCCGCCTCCCAGAAGCCGGGTGCGACGGTCTCCTCACCGAACACGTGCGGATGCCGGCGGACCATCTTGTCGGCGATCGCGCGCGCTACGTCGGCGAAATCGAACAGCCCGCGCTCCTCGGCAAGACGCGCGTGATAGACCACCTGCAGCAGCAGATCGCCGAGTTCGTCCGGAAGTGCCGCGAGATCGCCGCGCGCGATCGCGTCCGCGACCTCGTAGGCCTCCTCGATCGTGTAGGGCGCGATGCTGGCGAAGTCCTGCTGCCGGTCCCACGGGCAGCCGGTCACCGGATCGCGCAGGGCGGCCATGATGTCGAGCAGTCGCCGGGTCTGGTCTTCTGCGTTCATGGGCATCCGATGTCGCAACCTCGTTGAAACGTCCAGTGCGGCGCCGGATGGCAGGGGCCGACGCGGCTCCCGTGCCGCCAGCCGGGTTCCGTCATCGTCCGAGCAACCAGCGGACAACGAGCTCCACCCGTTCGTCTCGCGCGCTGCGCCTGATCCGTCCCGAGCGCTCGAGCTCGGCGAGACCATGCAGCGACGCCCAGAACGTCTCGGTCGCGATGGCGACATCGGTGCGGACCGGCGCGATGACCGCCGCAAGCGAGTGAAAGGCGGCCTTTAGTTCCGCTCTGGTCTCCGCTTCGGCGAATCGCAGGCCGGTCGGCAGGGTGAACATGGCCTCATAGAGCGCCGGATGCTCGAGAGCGAAGGCGAGATAGGCCGAAGCGACATTCTCGATCGCCTGGCGATGATCGCTCGCTTCGCGCGCCGCCTCCTGAAGCGCCGCCGTGATTTCACGAAATCCGTCGATTGCGACTGCCAACACGATCGCGTGCCGGTTCTCGAAGTGGGAATAGAGAACCGGCTGGCTGTATTCGATTTCGCCCGCCAACCGGCGGATCGTGACGGCGCTCCATCCCTCGCGCTCCGCAACCAGGCGCGCCGCCGCGGTGATGCGGTTTTCCCGTTCCGTCCGCTGCCGGTCTTTGCGCTCGGGAATACCCAATTCTCGTCTCCCGGCAGTGGACGGCCAACACGCCGCACACAGTAGAGGAGCTTGACGAACTAGCAACGCTAGATTACCTATCATCTGACTACCGGAGGCTTGGATGCATCGGCTTGCACTCGGAGCGGCACTGCTACTGGAACTGGCTTCCGCGATCACCGCGATCTGCCACGTTCCCCGGGCAAGCATGGATATCGCGCTGATGATCCTGGCCGCGATCGGGCTGATGACGGGAGCGACCTGAGATGCTCCACGCCCTTCCTATCTGGCTTCTCGCCGCCGGGTTCCTCGGGGCAGGCCTGTTCAACGCGACCGGCACGGCCACGACCCGAAGCGACTTCGTGCGCTGGGGTTATCCTTCGTGGTGGTGCCGTCTCACCGGAGGGCTGGAGCTGGTATGCGCCGTCCTGATTGCCGTTCCGGCCAGTCGCAGTCTCGGCCTGGGTCTGGGTGCGACGATCATTGCGGTGGCGGTTTTGACCGTCCTGCGTCACCGCGACTTTTCTCACCTCGTGCCGCTCGGCGCCTTTGCTGCCTTGCTTGCGCTGTCGGAGACTTGGTCCTGAGAGAGGGCGGCGCTGGAAGACGCTTCCGGCGAGGCTATCGCTGGCGCAAAGACCTGTTTGCCGTATAATGGATATTATGCCAACTCGAAGCTAGGCTGGATCGGCAGGCGGTGCGTGACGAGCAAGGCGATGACGGCAGTGGCGATGCCGCCGAAGATGTCGGTCAGATAGTGTCCGCCAATGGACGGGATCGATACCAGCATGAGCAGGTTGACGCCGGTGACCAGCGGGAACGACCAGCGCACGCCGCGATGGGCCATGACGACCAGAACCGCCAGGGTTGCGTGGAAGGACGGGAACGAGACGATCCCCTGCATGTGCGCCAACTCGAAGGTGCCACGCCCGCCGTGCCGCAGCGCCTGCAGCGGCTCCAGATAGATGAAGCTCGCCGAGCGTCCTGCCGCGACGCAGGGCCCCAGGGCTGGCAGCAGCGAGAAGACGACAGTGGTGAGGCAAAGTGCCACCATGACGGAGACCAGCAGCCCGGCATTGCGTCGCCCGTCCCGCAGCGTTGCGAACAGGATGATCGATCCCACGATCTGCACCATCAGGCTGTTGTAGGCGATGCCCAGGGCCAGCCCGAAGAACGGCCGAGCCTGCACGAACCTGACCCAGTCGAGCCAGACGAAGCCGAGCCAGGCGTCGGCGCGGGTATAAGCGCCATCTACGAGAGGCTCGGTCAGGGCCGCACCCAGATAAGTCTGGATTGCCCCGATGGCGGTGAACAGGATCCAGAGGCCGGCATACAGCGCCATTTCGGCGATCGGCGCATTGCGGCGCACCGTGCTGTAGATCAGGCGCAACATCAGCAGCAGGCAGACGGCACCGAGGATGCCCTGCCAGCCGGCGAAGCGGAGTCGGGCGTGCAGGTTCCAGAGCCAGTCCACCAGTCCCAGGCAGCCGACCAGCGCGGCTGCCATCCGGTCGCCGGGCGTGATCCGGCTCGACACGGATGGGATTGCAGCCGGTTGGCCTGCTACGGTTTCCATTCCGAATGGAAAACAAAAACCGTCGTGTAAAGTCAACCCAAAGCTGGATTGCCTCAGTTCACCCGCAAGGGAGCAGCGCTGTGTGTGGCAAGCACCGTGTCGGTCTGCGGGTCCAACTCGATCAGCTTGACCTCGTAGCCCCAGAGCTCGGCCAGATGCCGCAGTGAGGCGCGTGCGTCCTGTTCGGCGAGCAGATGGCCAGCCTGGGTACGGTGCTCCAGGCGCAGGCAGCGATCCCCCGACAGGTCGAGATCGACGATCTCGATATCGGCGTAGAAGTTGCTCGGGTCGTAGCTGCGCGCCAGCGCCCGTCTGATCTCCCGGTAGCCCGCCTCGTCATGGATGTCATCGACCAGCAGATACGGCTTGGAGACGTCGTCAAGCAGCCGGAACATGCGGAACCGGCGCATCACCGTGGGCGACAGGAACTGCTGGATGAAGCTCTCGTCACGATACTCCGACCACGCATTCTTCAGCGTGCCGATGGCGTCGTTGTTGCCGGCGATGTCCGGGAACCAGCGCCGGTCCTCCGCGGTCGGGTCGGTGCACACCCGGGCGATATCGGTCATCATCGCATAGCCGAGCGCATACGGATTAAAGCTGCCGCCACCCGGGCTGTCGAAGCCCGGCTGCGTGATCACGTTGGTGGTGGAGTGGATCACCTCGAGATAGGCGGCATCGTCGATGCGGCCCTGCTCGTGCAGGCGCGTCATGATCTCCGAATGCACCCAGGTGGCGCAGCCCTCGTTCATCATCTTGGCCTGCGGCTGCGGATAGAAATACTGGGCGATCAACCGCACGATGCGGATCACCTCCCTCTCCCACGGCGCCAGCTTCGGCGCATGCTTCTCGAGGAAGTACAGCAGGTTCTCCTCGGGCAGGCCGAGCCTGCGGCGGCGCTCGCTCTGCGTGTCGGAGGCCGCCACCAGCTTGCCGGTGGGCAGCGTCCGCCAGAGGTCGTTGAAGCTGCGCTCCTCGTGCTCGCGGCGTTCGCGGTCGCGCTGCTGCTCCGCCTTGAGGTCGATCAGCTTGGCACCCGAATGCCGGTGCACGCCCTGGTTCTGCAGCGCGTGCGCGGCATCGAGGATGCGCTCGACCGCGCGCATGCCGTGGCGTTCCTCGCAGCGGGCAATATAGGAGCGCGCGAATTCCAGGTAGTCGAGGATGCCGGACGGATCGGTCCATTCGCGGAAGATGCGGTTGTTGCGGAAGAAATGGTTATGCCCGAAGGCGGCGTGCGCGATCACCAGCGCCTGCATGGTGGCGCTGTTCTCCTCCATCAGGTAGCTGATGCAGGGGCTGGAATTGATCACCACCTCGTAGGCCAGCCCCATCAGGCCGCGGCGGTAGGCGTTCTCGTGTCCGACGAAGCGCTTGCCGAACGACCAGTGCTTGTAGATCAACGGCATGCCGTGCGACGTGTACACGTCCAGCATCTGCTCGGCGGTGATGACCTCGATCCGGTTGGGATAGATCTCGAGATGCAGCTCCTTATCGGCGATGCGCTCGATCGCGTCGTAGCAGTCGCGCAGCGTGTCGAAGCTCCAGTCGCTGCCCTGGTAGAGCAGCCCGCCGGTGGCCTCGGCGCCGCGCCCGCCGCCGAGGATGGGAATACCGGGAACGTGGTTCATGCGGTCGCCTCCGCCCGGCGGGCGAACAGGTCGCGAAACACCGGGAAGATGTCGCGCTTCTCGGCGACCTGGCGCATCACCAGTTGATCCACGCTCTCCGCCACCCGCTTGTAGCCGCGCCACAGATCGGTCTCACCGCGGATGATCGCCCCGGAGCCGACGATCTCGATATAGGCGTAGTACTGCACCGCGGGCAGGATCGTCTCCTGCAGCAGCAGGCAGGATTTCGGAGTGTCGGAGGCCGAATTGTCGCCGTCGGAGGCCTGCGCCACATAGATGTTCCAGGCCGAGACCGGATAGCGCAGCTTCTGTATCTTGATCATCTCGTGCAACGCCGACGACACGATCGTGCCGCCGGTACGCGGATCCGTGAAGAACTTCTCCTCGTCGACCTCCTCGGCCGCTTCGGCATGGCGGATGAACACCACGTCCACCTGCTTGTGCCGACGTTCGAGAAAGACGTGCAGCAGCAGGAAGAACTGCTTGGCAAGGTCCTTCATGCGCTCGGTCATCGAGCCGGAGACGTCCATCAGGCAAAACATCACGGCGCGGGTCGAAGGCTTCGGCGTCTGGGTGAAGCGCCGATAGCGCAGATCGACCGGATCGACCCAGGGAATTCGGTTGAGGCGACGCAGCGCCAGCGCCAGGTCGGCCTTGAGCGCCGCCAGTTCCTCGGGGGCGCCCGGGGCAAGGGCGCCGGTATCGTCAGGCTCGCCCTCGAGCCCCTGTGCTTCAAGATGGGCGATGCGTGCCTCGAGGTCGCGCACCGTCTCGGTCTTCGGCCGGCGCAGTCCGATACGACGCGCCATCGAGTAGCGCATGGTCCGGCCGAGGTCGAGCTGCGACGGCGAGCCTTCGCTGGCCAGGCCCGCGCGGCTGCTGGCCATGGTCTCGGTGGTGGCGATCTCGCGCTTGACCAGGTCGGGCAGCTCGAGATCGTCGAAGAACAGGTCGAGGAACTCGTCGCGGGTGAGCACGAAGCGGAAGCTGTCTTCGCCGCCGCCGCTCTCGCCCGCCTCCCCTGCCCCGCCGCCGCCACCGCCCTTGCCGCCGGGCGGCCGCTGGATCCGGTCGCCGCGCGAGAACACCTTGTTGCCAGACAGCACCAGGTCGCGTGCGCCGCCGGTGAAGACCCGCTGGAAGCTCGGTTCGTGCAGCGCATCGGACGGGATCGAGATCGCGCTGCCCTGCGCCACCTCGCGCAGCTTGCCCGAGGCCACGGCGTCACGCGCCGCGCGCTGCACCGCATCGCGCGCCTTGGTCAAAACCCTCTGGCGGTTCTCCAGGTTCTTGCCGTGCGGGTTGGGTCGACGGTCTATGATATCCACTTAGGAGCAAATTCCCGATCTTAAGCTGACTGCTTGACGCGCATATACCACTCCACAAGGCGCCGGACCTGACGCTCCGTGTAGCCGCGGGCGATCATCCGCTCGACGAACTGCGCGTGCTTCTTCTCGCTTTCGCCGTCCTTCTTGGAGCCGAAGCTGATTACCGGCAGCAGGTCCTCGAGCTGGCTGAACATGCGCTTCTCGATGACGTCGCGCACCTTCTCGTAGGAGATCCAGGACGGGTTGGCGCCGCCGTTCTGCGCCCGCGCGCGCAGCGAGAACTTCACCACCTCGTTGCGGAAATCCTTTGGATTGGCGATGCCGGCCGGCTTCTCGATCTTGGTGAGCTCGGCGTTCAGCAGGTCGCGACTCATCATCTGGCCGGTGTCGGGATCCTTGAAGTCCAGATCCTCTATCCAGGCATCGGCATAGTCGAGATAGCGGTCGAAGACGTTCTGGCCGTAGTCGTGGTAGCTCTCCAGGTACGCCTTCTGGATCTCGTTGCCGACGAACTCCGCGTAGCGCCCGGCCAGCTCCGACTTCAGCGTGGCGAGGTAGCTCGCCTCCACTTCGGCGGCGAACTGCTCGCGCCGCACCGCCTGCTCCAGCACGTACATCAGATGCACCGGATCGGCGGCAATCTCGGTCGGGTCGTGGTTAAAGGTGCCCGAGAGCACCTTGAAGGCGAACCGGGTCGAGATCCCCTCCATGCCCTCGTCCACGCCGGCGGAGTCGCGATACTCCTGCATGGTCTTGGCCTTGGGATCGGTCTCGCGGATGTTCTCGCCGTCATAGACACGCATCTTGGCGAACTGGGTCGAGTTCGGATGCGACTTCAGCCGCGACAGCACAGCGAAGCGCGCCAGCATTTCCAGTGTGTTCGGCGCGCACGGCGCACTGCCCAGCGCGGAGCCGCTGATCAGCTTCTCGTAGATGCGGGTCTCCTCGGTGACGCGCAGGCAGTACGGCACCTTGATCACGCAGACCCGGTCAAGGAAGGCCTCGTTGGTGCGGTTGTTGCGGAAGGTCTGCCACTCGGCCTCGTTCGAGTGCGCCAGGATCACCCCGGTGAACGGGATCGAGCCAATATTCTCGGTGCCGACATAGTTGCCCTCCTGCGTCGCGGTGAGCAGTGGATGCAGCATCTTGATCGGCGCCTTGAACATCTCGACGAATTCGAGTAGTCCCTGGTTGGCGCGATTGAGACCACCCGAGAAGCCGTACGCGTCGGGATCGTTCTGGCTGAAGCTTTCGAGCTGCCGGATATCGACCTTGCCGACCAGCGCCGAAACGTCCTGGTTGTTGTCGTCGCCGGGCTCGGTCTTGGCGATCGCGATCTGTCGCAGCTTCGAGGGGTGCAGCTTGACTACGCGGAAGCGCGAGAGGTCGCCGTCGAATTCCTCCAGCCGTTTAAGCGCCCAGGGGCTGGCGATCCCGGTCAGCACCCGCCGCGGGATACCGTAGCGCCGCTGCAGGCCGTCGGCCATGCGATCGACGTCGAACAGGCCGAGCGGGCTCTCGAAAACCGGGCTGATCTGGGTGCCGGCCTTGAGCACATAGATCGACTCGCGCTCCATCAGCGACTTCAACCGCTCACCGAGCGAGGACTTCCCGCCGCCCACCGGGCCGAGCAGATAGAGGATCTGCTTGCGCTCCTCCAGGCCCTGGGCGGCATGCCGGAAGAACCCGACGATCCGCTCGACCGTCTCTTCCATGCCGTGGAAATCGGAAAACGCCGGATAGACGCGGATGGTCCGGTTCATGAAGACGCGCCCGAGGCGCGCGTCCCGCGACGTGTCGATCGTCGTCGGCTCGCCGATCGCCTTGAGCATGCGCTCGGCGGCGCTGGCGTAGCAGGACGGATCCTCGGCGCAGAGTTCGAGATATTGCGCGAGGCTCATCTCGGTTTCTCGCCGCTCCTCGCGCATCGAGGTCGCGAGGGAGAAAACGTCGTCCAGAGGCGCCATCAGGGGGACTCCGCAGCAGGAAGAAATACCGGGTCGGGTGGCCCGGGAGCCGGCTCTTGACTCGCTGGCATTGGAGGCCGAGGTTCCGGCGCGCCTGTGAAGCGCGCACCTGTCGAGTTCTTGAACAGGATGCGTAATTCACGGCTTGCTTTCGCGCTTGCGCGTCCGAAAGCGTGAAGAGATTGCGTCGTCTGGCGCCTTGTGATGGGCACGCTCCTTCGCAGTTGCACCGGAAGACCAAGTGTCAGGCGGCGGCATCTGCAAGGCTATCGCTGTGCACAAGCGCTATTCAACTAAATTGCACGTTCACTTCTCGTATTCCGTGTCGCCGCGACATGGCGTGGCTTTGCGATCATAGCCGGATCTGCATACCGTCGAACGCCGCCTCAACCCCCGGCTGCAAGTTCGATGCCATCCACTGCCAATCCAGATCGGTGCCCATGTGGGTGAGGATCGTCCGCCGGATCCCCAGGCGACCGGCCCATGCGGTGACGAGATCCGGGTGCGCGTGCGCCGGATGCGGGGTGCGCTGGAAGCAGCCGACCACCCAGGTATCGACCCCGCGGAGCGCGCGCAGCGCCTGCTCGTCGAGCTCCATCACATCGGTCGAGTAGGCGAAACCGCCGATTCGCAGGCCAAGCGTGATGCTGCGGCCATGCACCTGCTCGAACAGGGCGAACGCCATGCCCTCGATCTCGACCTCGCCGGGCGCCGCCACGCGCGGCACCAGAACCGGACGGTAGAAGCCGGGCGGAGACCATGGCCGGAAGGCGTAGGCGAAGCGGCCCTCGATCTCGTCGAGCACCGGGCGTGTTCCGAAGACGTCGAGCGGACGGCCGACAATGCGGTTCAGGCCCCTGATATCGTCCAGTCCCGCGACATGGTCGGCATGCGCGTGCGTGTAGAACAGTGCGTCGATCCGGCCGATGCCGCAGGCCAGCAGCTGCTGGCGCATCTCCGGGCCGGTATCGACCAGCAGCCGCCGCCCGTCATCGCCCTCGATCACGATCGAGGAGCGCGTGCGCCGGTTGCGCGGCTCGCCCGGATCGCAGACCCCGTATTCGCCGTGCCCGTCCGCGCCGCCCAGCATCGGCACCCCGGCCGAGCCGCCGCACCCCAGGATCACGACCCGCATCGGGCTACCGGATGTCCGGCGACGCCGCGGCGGACTTCGCGCGGTGGAACAGCCTGAAGAAATTGCCCGTGGTGAGGTCGGCGAGCGCCGACGGCGCCAGTCCGCGGACGGTCGCCAGGGTTGCGGCGGTATGGGCGACATAGGCGGGCTGGTTGCGCCGCCCGCGCCAGGGCACCGGCGCCAGGAAGGGGGCGTCGGTCTCGACCAGCAGGCGATCCGCCGGAACTCCGGCAGCGATGTCGCGCAGCGCCTGGGATTTCGGAAAGGTCAGGATGCCGGAGAAGCTGATCGAGCCGCCAAGCGCGATACCGCACCGGGCCAGGTCGAGACCGGAACTGAAGCAGTGCAGCACGAAGGGAAAAGCGCCAGCGATCTCGTGCTCGTCGCGCAGGATGCCGATCATGTCGGCATCCGCGTCACGGGCATGGATCACCAGCGGCAGGCCGCTCATCCGCGCGGCCCGGACATGCAACCGGAAGCTGTCGTGCTGGGCCGGACGCACCTCCGGTGCACCATGGAAGTAGTCGAGCCCCGACTCGCCGATCCCGATCACGCCGTCGCTCTCGCATAGTCTGGCCAGAGACTCCGGATCCGGCAGGACCTCCTCACCGACATGGTCGGGATGGGTGCCGAGGGTGCACCACACCGCAAGCTCCGGACGCGACCGCTCCGTCAGCGCAATCTGGCGCGGCGCCTCGGAGAGGCGAGTACCGATGGTGACCAGCCCGGCGACCCCGGCGGTTGTGGCCCGGTCCAGCAGGCCCGTGAGCTCCTCCGGCTCGAAGCGGTCGAGATGGCAATGGGAGTCGATCAGGGTGGACGCCGGCAGGCTCATCCGGCGGCCGGCTCGACATGGCGCGGGAAGATCCCGCGCGGCGGCGGCAGCTGCGTACCGCGCGGCAGCCCGACCGCGAGATCGGCAAGCTGGCGAGCGTCCGCGGGCACGCCGAGCTGGTCCTGCAGGGACGCCATGCTCGACGGCATGAACGGGGCAAGCACCGTGGCCAGCGTCCGCAAGGTGTCGACCAGGACGCGCAGCACCGCCGCCATGCGCGGCGGGTCGGTCCGCTTCAGCGCCCAGGGCGCTTGCCGGTCGATGTAGCCGTTGCTCGCGCGCACCACCCGCCAGGCCTCCTCGAGCGCCTCGTGCAGCGCCTGCCGGTGGATCTGCTCGCGCATCAGGCCGGGCAACGCCGCCGCCTGCTCCAGCAAGGCGGTGTCGGTATCCTGCGGCGCAGCCCTCTCAGGCAGCCGACCGTCCAGGTTGCGCGCCACCAGCGAGAGCGTGCGCTGCGCAAGGTTGCCGAGGTCGTTGGCGAGCTCGATGTTCAGCCGCCCGATCAGCGCCTTGCGGCTGAAATCCCCGTCGCCGCCAAACGGCACCTCGCGCAGCAGGAAGTAGCGCACCGCATCGACGCCGAATTCGGCGGCCAGTGCCCGGGGTTCGATGACGTTGCCGATCGACTTGCTCATCTTCTCGCCGTCGATGGTCCACCAGCCGTGCGAATACACCCGGCGCGGCAACTCGAGGCCGGCGGCCATCAGGAAGGCGGGCCAGAACACCGCGTGGAACCGGACGATCTCCTTGCCGACCAGGTGCAGGTCGGCTGGCCAGTAGCGCCAGGCCGGGTTGCCGTGGCCGGTCTCGGGATAGCCGAGGGCCGTGATGTAGTTCACCAGCGCGTCGCACCAGACATACATCACATGCGCCGGATCGCCGGGTACCGGCACGCCCCAGGAGAAACTGGTGCGGCTGATCGACAGGTCCTTGAGGCCCTGGCGCACGAAGCTGATGACCTCGTTGCGGCGCGCCGTCGGACCGATGAAGTCCGGGTTCGCGTCATAATAGGCGAGCAGACGGTCCTGCCACTCCGAAAGACGGAAGAAGTAGGACGGCTCGCGCACCAGCTCCACCGGGGCGCCGCTCGGCGCGGTGCGGCTGCCGTCGGGCTGCAGCGTCAGCTCGTCCTCGCCATAGAAGCTCTCGTCGCGCAGCGCGTACCAGCCCTCGTAGGCCCCGAGATAGATCTGCCCGGCCTCCTGCATGCGTCGCCAGAGCGCCGCGCAGGCCTCCAGGTGACGCGGCTCCGTGGTGCGGATGAAGTCGTCGTAGGAGATGTGCAGCGCGTCCGCCATCGCGCGGAAATCCGCCGAGACCCGGTCCGCGAAGAGCTGTGGCGGCAGGCCGGCGGCAATGGCGGCCTGCTCGACCTTCTGGCCGTGCTCGTCGGTGCCGGTCAGGAAGAACACGTCTCGCCCGTCGAGCCGGTTCCAGCGCGCCATGACGTCGGCGGCGATCGAGGTGTAGGCATGCCCGATATGCGGCAGGCCGTTCACGTAATAGATCGGGGTCGTGATGGTATAGCGCTCGGTCATGGTCTGCTCGACAGGCCCACTCTGCTCAAAAGGTCCAGGCCGGTCAGCAGCGACTGGCGGTGATCCAGGTTCAGGGATTCGGTCTCGGCGCGCAGCCGCGCGAGCTGGCTGCAGAGTTCGGCCGGGGCGGTCGAACCCCAAGGATTCGGGTTCGCGGTCTCTCCGTCAACCTGGATACCCGACGCAGCAGGCTCCCCGGCCCCGACGCGACGACGCCCGGCGGCCCGCACGGTTGCAGACAGCAGCTCGGAGAGCAGGTCGATGAAGATCGCATAGCCGTTCTCGCGACGCAGGATGTTGTCGGCGAGCTCGTAGGTCCAGGTACCGGACTGGCGCGGGCCGGCATCGAGCACCTCGCGGGCGAGGCGGGACAGCGCCAGTCCATCCTCGGCCGCGAGCGCGAGAGCGCGACCCGGCGCCCCTCTGCCCAGGACCGCCAGTTCCCGTCGCTCGTCCACGGGGATGTCCGGCAGCAGCCTCTCGAGCGCGCGTTGCATCGTCGCAGGATCCAGCGTCGTCAGGCGCAGGGTCCGGCAACGGCTGCGCAGCGTCGGAAGTACCCGGCCGGCAGCGCTTGCGACCAGCAGGAACACCGTGCGGGCGGGCGGCTCCTCGATCAGACGCAGCAGGGCGTTGGCGGCGTTCCGGTTGGCAAGGTCCAGCCCGTCGACGATGACCACGCGCCAGCCGCCCATGGCCGCGGTCCGGTGCAGGAAGCCCCCCACCGCGGCGGCATCCTCGACCACGATGTCCTGGCGCAGTCGCTTCGGCCGGTCGTCGGAGGCGCGGGCGTTGGCCGTGCTGCGCTCGACCACGAGCAGGTCCGGGTGGGTTCCGGCGGCGATCCGGCGCGATGCGGCTTCGGGCTCATCGCCGGCCAGCACGATGCGCGCGATCCGGTAGGCCAGGGTCGCCTTGCCGACCCCGGCCGGGCCGCTGATCAGCCAGGCATGGTGGAGCCGCCCCGTCTGCCAGGCGCTCGTGAAGGTAGCGAGTGCGTCGTCGTGGCCGAACAGCATCGTCGCTCCGCGTGGCGGCAGGCCGCTCATCGGTTCTCGGACGGTGCCGGGGTGGCGTTCCGGAGCGGCCGGTCGGACAGCAGCGCCAGCACCGCCTCGAGCATCCGGCGCTGCACCGTCTCGATCGGACCTGCCGCCGCGATCAGGCGGCAGCGCACCGGATCCGTCGCCGCGATCGCGCGGTAGCCGGCGGCGACGCGCTCGTGGAAGCCGTCATCGAGCCGCTCGTAGCGGTCGTCCTCCTGCCCGCGCAGCCGCAGCCGGCGACTGCCTTCCACGCGCGGCACATCCAGCACCAGGGTCAGCGCCGGGTGGACGTCCAGCAACGCGGTCAGCCGGCTGATGAAATCGAGTACCGCCGGCTCGCCCCGGCCGAGGCCGTAGCCCTGGTACGCCAGCGTCGAGTCGGTATAGCGGTCGCAGAGCACCAGCCGCCCTTCGGCGAGCGCCGGCTTGATCGTGCTGTCGACATGGTCGATCCGGGCTGCAAAATGCACCATCGCCTCGGCGCGACGGCTGAGGCCGTGGTCGCAGCCGAGCAGGAAACCGCGCAGAGCCTCAGCACCGGGCGCGCCACCCGGTTCGCGGGTGCGCAACACGTTGCAGCCGCGCGCCTCCAGCGCCGCCGCGAGCAGGGCCGACTGCGTGGTCTTGCCGGCTCCCTCGCCGCCCTCGATGGTGACGAGCAGCCCGCTCATCCCGTCATCCGACGCCGCCACTCATCCAACACCGTCCACTCAGCCACCATCGATCGAATGCTCGATCACCGCGATGGCGCGGTTCGGCAGGCTGAGGCGCGGCACCGTGACAGACGCGACCAGCGGATAGGTCAGGTCGGTCGGACCCGCTCCGGACAGCGTCAGCACCGCCACCTGCGCGCCTTCGAGGACCGGCGCCGGCAGCGGACTAGCATAATCGACGCGGATCCTGAGGTGGCTGCGCCAGCCGTGCGGCAGGGTCAGGACGACATCGTCCCGGGTGACCGCCGGCACCACCGGCTGGCGTCCGAGCCAGACCGGAACCGACTGGATCGTCTCGTACTTCGTGAACAGCCTGACGTCCTCGAAATTGGCGAACGCCCAGCCGAGCAGCCGCGCGCCCTCCTCAGCCCGCGCACGCGACGAGGGCAGGCCGTTCAGCACCATGATGATGCGCCGTCCGTCGCGGTCGGAACTCGCGCACAGGCCGAACCCGCCTGCATCGGTATGGCCGGTCTTGAGCCCGTCGGCGAGCCCCTTGTCCACCAGGACGTTGCGGTTGCCCTGGGCGATGTTGTTGAACTTGTAGTCTTTTTCGGAAAAGTAGTGATAGTATTGCGGGAAGTCCTGGATGACGTGCCGCGCCAGCGTCGCGATGTCCCGAGCCGACATGTGGTGATCCGGATCCGGCCAGCCGGTCGCATTGCGGAACTGCGTGTTGGTGAGGCCCATGCGGTGCGCTGCCTGATTCATCAGCACGACGAACTGGTCCTCCGAGCCGGCGATGCCCTCGGCCAGCACGATGCAGGCATCGTTGCCGGACTGGATCAGCATGCCGCGGATGAGGTCCTCGACATCGATCTGGCCGCCCAGCGGCACGAACATCTTCGAGCCCTGCATGCGCCAGGCCCGCTCGCTGACCGGCAGGGTCTGGTCGAGCTTCAGGTGCTGCTCCGCCAGCGCCTGGAACACCAGGTAGGCGGTCATCATCTTGGTCAGCGACGAAGGCGGCATCTGCTCGTCCGCCGCCTTTTGCAGCAGCACCGAACCCGTATTGGCATCGACGATGAAGGCCCAGCGCGCTTCGGTGTCCAGCGGACCGATCGGCGTCTCGGCCGGGCTGGCGACGATGCTGCCGTCACCTGGCGCGTCCGTGTCGGCAGCCTCCGCGGCATGCGGCTTGGCATGCGGATGCCGTCGCGCCGCGGCACGCTGCACCGGCGCCAGCGTCGCGAGGATGGCTGCACCGCTAGTCAGGAAGAATCGCCTGGTCGCCAACGGTCGTCCCTATTCTACAACAATGCGTGCCCCGGTTACCCCGCCCACGAGGACCCGGTCCAGTGTCGCGTCGGCCACCGCCGTGTCGGCAAGCGGACCGATGCGCACCAGGAAGATCGTCGAGCGCCCGACGCCCTGCTGCCGGACGAACCCGCCGGTGGCCGCCGCGACTCGTTGCGCGATGCGACGGCCGCTGAACTGCCCGGCATCGATCCAGAGCTGGCCGGGATCGGGGGCCTGATCGGGCAGCCTGCCGGTGCGGCCGGCGATCCCCACGGCGGGAGCCGCGTCGAGCCGAGCCGGCCCGGGGCTGCGAGGGGCCGATGGCGCGCCAGGCATCAGCGACTGCTCGGCCACGTCGGCGAGCGGCGCGGCGGTGACATCCGGCGCCGGGGCGCCCTTGACCTGCTGCAACAGTTGGGCGCTGGCAGCCTGGTCGAGCGTGACCCGGACGCGCCTCGGGAGGCCCGCCATACCGAGCTCGGCTGCCGCGCGCGGGGTCAGCGAGAGCAGGCGGCCGGGCTGGGCGGGACCGCGATCATTCAGCCGAAGCGCGATCGTGCGGCCGTTCTCCAGGTTCTCCACACGCACGATGACCGGAAGCTGCAGGGTCTGGTGGGCGCCGGCCAGGGCGTCCGGGCTGTAGGCTTCGCCGTCGGCGGTCAGCCGGGGCCGCTGCGCCGGATCGATGGCCGCGATGCCGGTCGCATCGTAGAACGTTGCGTCCGCCGGATAGAACCAGCTCCCCGCTCCCTGCCACGCGGCGCCGAGGGTGTAGGTTGCCCGCAGCGGCTGCGGCGGCGGCCGGTGGTGGCAACCACCAAGCGCCACGAGGGTGAGCAGCAGGCCGGCCTGGAGCGTCCGTCTCACGTGGCCGCGGTTCCGAGCAGCCCGACCGCGAGGCCATAGAAATCCGAGGGATTGTAGCGCCGGATGGCATCGAAGTTGGCATACACCATAAATGCGTCGCCGCCGCTGCCGTCGGGTGCCAGCAACGCGCCGCTGACGTCGTCGCGCGAGAAGCGGCGTCCGTCGGCCCGGCGCACGCCGAGGGCCGTCCAGGCGCCCAGCGCGCGCGGATGCTGTCGCCCCAGCGCCGCGCCACGGAGGCCGGGCGGCAGCCGCACCGCCTGGCCCCAGGGTGCGCCAGGCACCCAGCCGACCTGGCGCAGGTAGTTCGCGATCGAGGCCAGGGTGTCCGGCTCGCTGGTCCAGATGTCCCGGCGGCCGTCGACGTCATAGTCGACGGCATAGCGCAGGAACGAGCTCGGCATGAATTGCGGCTGGCCCATCGCGCCGGCATAGCTGCCAAGCATCCGGCCGACCTCGACGTCGCGCTGCTGCAGGATACGCAGGGCGCCCAGCAACTCGGCATGGAAGAAGGCGGCGCGGCGACCATCGAAGGCCAGGGTTGCAAGGGCGTCGACGACGCCGAAGCTGCCGATCCGAGCGCCGAAGTTCGATTCGAGGCCCCAGATCCCGACCACGATGCGCGGATCGACCTGGTAGCGGGTCCACAAGGCGGTGAGCAGCGGCAGGCGGGCCGCGTAGGCCTCGCGCGCCGCCAGCAGCTTGCGGTCGCTGAGCACGCGGCTGCGATACTGCGCCCAGGTCAGGGTGAACTCCGGCTGGTGCCGATCGAGTTGCAGGACCTTCGGGTTCGGCGTCTCGAGGCTGAGGGCCGCGTCAAGGATTGCCGGATCGACCCCGAGCGCGCGCGCCTGGACTGCAATGCCGCGCAGGAACTGTCGGTAAGTCGGGGAGGCAGCCGAGGCAGCAATAGGCACGGCGCCCACCGCCAGGGCCGCTCCGGACGCAATCAGACTCCGACGTCGTATCATTCTCCTGACCTGCCACAACCGCTCTATCGAGAACAACCAGCGTTGCTGGGCCGACGCGATCAGGTCGCGGCAGCCGCCCGTGTCTGCACCGGCTGGACCAGGCCGGGCTCGGCCGTCGGAGGCGCGGGCGCCGGCAGCCGGCCCTCATGGGCGCCGTAGAGCAGGAAGTGCAGGAACGGGTTGAGGCCGGCCGCCGCGACGTCCGGGTTCTTGCTCGCATACCAGGCGGTATTGAAATAGGGGTTGGGGTTGCGACCTTCCCGGGCGCCGTTGTCGAAGTAGTGGCGGACCGGATCGATCCTGGACGCCGCGACGTCGGGATGCACGGCGCGATACCATTCGCTGTCGAAAATCAGGGCGTTGGCGTCGATCCGGGTGCCGATCGTGGTGGCCAGGGGGTCCGCCAAGCGGATCGTCGTCGTCGCCTTTCGGCGACGCTGCGGGGCGTCGGTGCGCGCCGCCCGCGATGCCGGCCGCTCCGGCAACCCGCCGCTCAATGGCGCTGGCGCCGGAACGGGTACGAGATCGTGCACGACCGCGACCTCGGGGACCGGCGGCGGGACCGCGGCGCTCTTCCTCGCTGCGGGCCGCGCCTCATCGCGTTTCAGCCTCTTGGCGTCGGCCATTGCATCAACGTCCCATGCGGTTATCCGCCATCTTACTCCTTGGGGCGCCCGGATGCATGGCGTTGTTACACGCCGGAGCGCGCTTCCTGCCGCCGGCAGGTCGCGTCGCGTTCTCCTGGTCCAGAAATCGCGTGACGGCGCTGTCGGCTGCCGATATTCAACGCGGCGATGCGGCGACGTGTGCCATTTCCTGGACACCTCGTCATTGTTCGCGTCCGCGACATCTGGCTGGGCGTCCGCGACATCTGACAGGGCATGGAGGCCTGCTATCGCTGTTCGCAATGGAAGTGCCGTCGTGCTCCGCCCCGTTTTCGCCCCTCCCCCTTTCGAAGCGCCGAGCCCGCTCCGGCCCGCTGGCCAGCGGGCGTGAGCGTGGATGGTCTTCCTCTCCGTCTCCGCCCTGCTCAAGTCCGCGGGCGCCTCTCCGCTCGCCCAGGCTCTCACGATCATTCTCGGCACGTTCATTCTCGAGGATGCGGCCACCGTGTTGACCGGCATCGAGGTGCAGTCCGGCGGCCTGACGGTCGCGGTGGCGTTGCCGGCGCTCTATAGCGGCATCGTGCTGGGGGATCTCGGCCTGTACGGCCTTGGACGACTGGCGGCACGGGTTCCGCGCATAAACCGGCTGGTTTCCGCCGAACGCCATGTCCGCGGGCGCGAATGGCTGTCCGGCAAGGTCTTCAGGGTCGTCATGGTCAGCCGCTTCATCCCGGGCGCGCGGCTACCGACCTATACGGCATGCGGCTTCCTCAGGGCGGATCTGAGGCACTTCGTCATCGCGGCGGTGCTGGCGACGTCGATCTGGACCAGCCTGCTGTTCCTGCTGTCCATGCGCGTCGGCGAACTGCTGATGCAACATTTCGGCGCATGGCGCTGGGCCGGCGCCATCGGGTTTGCCGTGGTGGTGGTGGCGACCGGGCGGATCATCGCCCAGGTTCAGGACAATTCGACATGAGTGAATACGCCGTGCCCGCCACGGCGGGGTCGCCGCCGCGCGAGATGTCGCGTTTCGAGTACTGGCCGGGATGGCTCTTCTACACCCCCGTGGTGGCGTGGTGGGTCTTGCTGGGCCTGCGCCATGGCGACTTCAGCCTGCCGTCGGCCGCCAATCCGGGCATCTCCACCGGCGGCCTCTGCGGCGAGAGCAAGACCTCGATCCTCGACCAGGCCGGTTTGCGGGCGTCCGCCTGGATCGCGCCCTACGCCCTGTTCACGACCGGGACCGACGACGTGCCGCGCGCGCTCCAGGTGATGCAGGAGGCCGGGCTCGATTTTCCGCTCGTCGTCAAGCCGGACATCGGCTGCAACGGCACGGGCGTGCGATTGCTGGAGGATCGTGGCCGGCTCGAGGCGACGCTCGCAGCCTTTCCGCGCGACGTCGACCTGGTACTGCAGGAGCTGATCGCCTACGAGGGCGAGGCCGGGATCTTCTATGTCCGCAGGCCCGGTGCCGCGCATGGCAGCATCACCTCGCTGACCCACAAGCAGTCGCCGATCCTCTTCGGCGATGGACGATCCAGCTTGCGCGACCTCATCATGTCCGACAGCCGGACCCGTCTGGTGCCGCATCTCTACCTGCCGCGCCTGCGCGACCGTCTGCACGAGGTGCCCCCGGCAGGGGCGCCGGTCCGTCTGGTTTTCGCCGGCAACCACTGCAAGGGATCGATCTTCTCGAACGGCGCGTCCGACATCACCGCCGGCCTGACCACGGCGATCGAGCAGATCATGGCGGACATCCCGGATTTCCACTTCGGCCGCATCGATGTCCGCTACCGCAGCCTGGCCGCGCTGCGTCGCGGCGAGGACTTCCGGATCATCGAGATCAACGGCGTCGGCTCGGAGGCCACCCATATCTGGGACGCGAACACCACCCTGCGGGACGCCTACCGCGTGCAGTTCGCGCACTACCGGGAGGCATTCGAGATCGGCGCGGAGATGCGCACCAGGGGCTACAGCAGCAGCGGGGTGCTCGCGATGCTGCGCGACTGGCGCAAGCAACGGCGCCTGATGGCGTCCTACCCGCTGAACGATTAGCCCGGGGTCAATTGCCTGATCCGAGGCCGCCGGTGCCGAAGATGTACTGGCTCACCTGCTGCTCGAGGCTCGTCATCTCCTCGGTGTCACGGATGACCGCGCCGGGCGCCAGCACCTGCGCCGAATGGCCGGGAGTGATCAGCAGCGCGTTGGACGAGGTGAAGCCGCTGCTGCCGATCCCGAGCCTGGTGTCGGCGGGCAGCCGGTAGCGCTCATCGATGCGGAACCCGACCCGGGTCACGAACAGCTTCGTATCCAGGGCGATCCCGGTCACGTATCCCACCCTGACGCCGGCCATGCGCACGTCGGCGCCCACCTTGAGGCCGTTCGCCGACAGGAACACCGATTGCAGTCCGTAGCTGGCTGGTATGGCGGCGGCACCGCGGGTTTCCGCGTAGGCAAAGAAGCCGCCCGCGACCGCGATGACCAGGGTGCTGGCGAGGATCGCCGTGGCGCTATGACGCGCCAAGAGCGTTCGTCCGGTCGAGCAAGGGGCCGCACTCCATCATGCCGAGGCTGGCTGTACGGTCGGCCCCGCACCGGGTCAAGCGCGGGCTGCTTGCGGCACGAGTGAGAGTGCGGCAACAGGTGGCGGACACCGTTCGGGACGATCTGCGAATGACCACCCTCCAAGCGCTCATCATCGCCATCCTGCAGGGGGTGACGGAGCTGTTTCCGGTGAGCAGCCTGGGTCATGCCGTCATCATCCCGGCCATCCTGCACTGGTCGATCGACCAGCGTAGCCCGGCCTTCCTGCCATTCCTGGTGACGCTGCATCTCGGCACCGCGATCGCGCTGCTGGTGTATTTCTGGCGCGACTGGTTCGAGCTGGCGCGCGGAGCGCTGGGGGCCGGCGACCGCACCATGCAACGCGAAAGCCGCCACATCCTGCTGCTGATCATTCTAGCCACACTTCCGGCGGTCGTGCTGGGCTTCCTGTTCGAGAGCTTCCTGCGCCGGCTGTTCGGCACCCCGCAGATCGCGGCGATCTTCCTGGTGGCAAACGGCGTGATGCTGCTGGCGGGCGAGAAGCTGCGCGGGCGGAGCATCGCCGCGAACCACCGGCCGATCGCCACCCTGAACTGGCGCGATGCGATCGTCATCGGCCTCTGGCAGTGCCTCGCCTTTATTCCCGGGATTTCGCGTTCGGGGGCCGCGATCATCGGCGGCATCCTGCGCGGCATCGACCACGAGGGCGCGGCGCGCTTCTCGTTCCTGATCGCGACCCCGATCATCTTTGCCGCCACCGCCGACCAGATGCTGCATCTGCACAAGGCGGGCGCCCATACGTCGAACTGGGCGCCGGCGGTGCTCGCCGCAATCGTCGCCGGCATCACGGCCTTTGCAAGCACCGCTTTCCTCATGCGCTACTTCCGTTCGCACGAGGACTGGGCCATGAGCCCGTTTGCAATCTATTGCGTGGTGTTTGGCGCCGGCAGCTTCGTCTTCCTGTATCTCTGAGGCGGCCACGATGCGCCGGCTGGCATCGAGCTGCCTGATCGCGTCGACGTGCGTACTGCTGCTCGGTGCCGCACCGGCCAGCATTGCGACCCAGCCGATCTCCCGGCTGGCGACGCCATGGTGGAAGCAGCGCTTCGCGGCGAAGCAGCACGAGCTGGCGCACCGGGTCGACCTGCTCTGGCTCGGCGACTCGATCACCCAGGACTGGGAGCGGACGGGCCCGGAGCCCTGGCGCAATTTCGCTCCGGTCTGGCAACGATACTACGGCGACCGGCATGCCGTTAATCTCGGCTTCAAGGGCGACAGCACCTGCCACTTGCTGTGGCGGCTCGAGCATGGAGAGCTCGATGGCGTGCACCCGCGGGCTGTCGTGCTGCTGATCGGAGCCAATAACTTCGGGCACATCCACACGGATGCCACGGCAACCTTCGCCGGGATCACGGTCATCCTGGATCTGCTGCACGAACGGCTGCCGGAGACCCGGGTGTTGCTGATCGGCGTGCTGCCGTCGATCCGCTCGCAGTGGGTGACCACGAACACGCTGCAGCTCAATCGCGAGCTCGGCCGCTTCGTCGCGTCCCACCGCGGGTGGATCAGCTTCATCGATGCTGCGCCGCTGTTTGTGCGGGATGGGCATGTCGCGCCCGATCGTTTCATGGACCCGCTGCTGACGCCGCCGGATCCGCCGCTGCATCCGACGGCGCAGAGCCAGGCGGCCCTCGCCGCCCTGATCGAGCCGACGCTGGCGTCGCTGCTGGGCGACCGCGAGCATCACTGATGGGCCGGTGCGGCCCGGCATTAGCGATCTGGTAACCTTTGCCGGCTAGACCGTGCCGTTCCCGGCAGGAGGCCGCTTGCGCATGCGCCCCCACCTGTTCCTCGCGACCCCCTGCTATGGCGGTGTCGTCACCCAGGGCTACATGCAGTCGGTCATCGGCGTGATGCGGCGCGCGTCGCAGGACGGCTACGACGTGACCCTGGGTCTGCTCGGGCAGGACGCCTTGATCACGCGCAGCCGGAACACCCTGCTCGCGCACTTCATGACTCTGGAGACCGCCACGCATATCCTCTTTATCGACGGCGACATCAGTTTCGACCCGGCGCTGGTGCAAAGCCTGCTGTCGTCGGGCAAGCCGTTCTGCGCTGCCTCGTACCCGCTCAAGGCCCAGTACTGGGATCCCGCCGCCGCGGCGCGGCTGCAGCGCGGCGAATCCCCGGAAACGGCGGGACTGCGCTATGTCGGAGAGCTGTGCGTCGGTGCCGACGCTGAACGCGACGGTGCGCTTGCGACTGCCGTCTATGCCGGAACCGGCTTCATGCTGATCGCGCGAGCTGTCGTCGAGCAGATGATCCTGGCCTTCCCGGAGACCGAGTACCGGACCATCCACAGCTACCGGGAGGACAGGCCCGAGAGACCCCTGCGGCCGTTCGCGCTATTCGAATGCATGATCGACCCGGTCTCGGGTACCTATCTCAGCGAGGATTTCGCGTTCTGCAGGCGCTGGCGCTCGCTGGGCGGAGAGGTCTGGCTGGATACAAGGTCCAGTCTCACCCATACCGGGCCGTCCGACTTCGCAGGGCATCCGGAGATGGTCTTCGAGGCAAGAATCTAGCGCATTATCCGATCACGTTGCTTTTCGATCGGATCAAGATACTCGTCAGAACAACAAGCCGGAGCTTTCTTCCGATCCGCTTCGATCGGTAGAGGTTCTAGAACTGCCTCCAGTGCATGCCGCACTGCATCGGTTGCTACGTCGCCAGCATCGCCAGTGCACTGATGCGCCGTCGCGACGACCTCGCCAGCCAGCCGGCGCCATAGGTGCCGAAATTGCCCAACTGCCGGTAAGACAGGACCTGGGCATTCGCCAGGACCAGTATGGCAAGCCGGATGCGCAGATCGGGCCTGGCCAGCAGGGCTGCAAGCGTCAGGGGCCCGGCGATACCGTCGACATGCAGGCCGAGCATCGCCTGCAGCGTCATGATGCCCGCAAACGGGATGCCACGCAGCCAGGTCGGCAGCGGTACTGCCTGCAGCGCCGCCGCAAGCGCCACGCCATCCATGTCGTCGAGGCAGGAGGGCGCCAGGCAGAGGCTCCGCAGCAAAATATTGACCGAGGTCATGCAACCCCGGTTCCAGCCGAAGTCGAAGACCATGAGGTCGAGCCCGGTTGGCAGAACGGGACAATGCATCGGCTGCCAGTATTCCTCGAGGGCGATCGCCTCGTAGGTCGCCAGCGGCAGCGCGCGCATCAGGGCCGCGGTGACTTTCGTACTCGTGCCGAACCAGCGTTCCAGCGCCGCGGCGCCCACCCCCATGTTCGATCCGATCAGCCTGCCGACCCCGGTCTGACCGCCCGTCCAGTTGCCGGAATCCCGTGGATCCGACACGTAGCCACCCTCTTCCGCCTGAGTGAATGCAATACAGGCGGTAAATTCGGAGATCATCGCTCGGTCCCTTGCTTGACGTTCACGGGCCGGGGTTGCCCGGCCACTCGAGGATGACGAGACCGTCCGCGCCATGGCCACCCGCACCCGTCGCGCCCCCGGAGCCGCCGCCCCCGGGCCACGCCCCGGCCGCGCCCGCGCCACCTGAGGTGGTCGGGTAGCCGGCAGACGTTCCGAAGCTGCCGCCGCCGGCGCCGCCGATCGCGGTTCCCCCGGCGAGATAGCCCGGCTGTCCGGCACCGGTGCCGGGATTGGACAAGGCGGCGAGCTGCAGGACGGCGTCGCTGCCTGGTGTGCCGCCGCCACCTGGGGCACCGGCACCATTGCCGCCATTGCCCCCACCAAAGACCGAGAGCAGGCCGCCGAAGCCGCTCGGGGTGACCGCTGCGGCGCCGGTGGCGCCCGCGCCGACGACGACCGCGTAGGCCTCGCCCTGGACCACGCCCAGCAAGACCTCCAGGTAGCCGCCGCCGCCGCCGCCGCCAGCGGGCATGCCGCCTGATCCGACACCGCCGGCGCCCCCCGCGCCCCAGCCCCTGAACAGGATCTGCGACACCCCGGCAGGGCAGGTCCAGGAATAGGTTCCGGCACTGGTCCAGACGGCGCGTGCGCGACGGGCGGCGTTGGCGACAAAGGCGGTGGTCGCGAGCAGCGTGCTGGCATCGCCCGCGACAGGAGTGGGAGCCGTCGGCGTTCCGGCGAATCCCGGCGAGAGCAGAGGCGCCGCCAATGGCAGCTTGACCGAGATGAAGGGGGCGCCGGGCGCGATACTGATCATCCCGGGCAACACTGCGACGGCGCCGGAGGGAATGCTCACGTTCCAGAGCGGCACCGCGCCGGGAGACACCACGCCGGCGCCCGTCACGGTGAACACGATGCGCTGCTGAACGATGCTCGCCTGCGGCTCGCCATCGCCGCCCGGACCGATGAGGGCCTGCGTCGGGTTGGTAGCATTGTAGTATTGCACCGGCACGTTGCCGGCGGCGCTTTCGGCCACCGCACCCGAGATCAGGAAAGCACCCGGCCCATCGAGCGCCACGACAACCGGCGACGTGTTGATGCCTGTCTTGACCAGCGGATCGCCATCCGGCGGCAGCGCGCCGACATATCCCCCATCGACCACGGTCGGAAAGGTGAGACTGCCGGCGGCCAGGGACACGGCGAGCCCGGCCGCCGGGGTGCATGCGAAACCGTCCGCCTGCGAGGAACCGTCACCGACGATCATCTTGGCGAGGTAGCCAAGGGCCACCATGGTGTTGCGGGATTGCAGCAACTGGTCCGTATCGAGCGCGATCGCGCCGGCATAGATTATCTGGCGGTCCATGACGTCCAGGATCCTTTATATCTTGCAAGTCGGACGCGTTGGTCCGGCGACCGCAGCATCGTCGCGCCGCGAGATCAGTCGGTCACGACCGCCGGAATGATCGCCGTCCATCCGATCGTTGCGATCGGCTGCGTCGCCGCGACGGTCGCGAATATTTCTGCCGGCGTCGATGCGTAGGCCATCGGAACGAGGTAGCCGGTCGCGACAAGATCGGCGTCCCGGATTCCGAGCGCACCGGAGGTCGGGATGTAGCTTGTCGCAACCGATCCCGGCTCGATCTGCCAGCATTGCGTGAGCAAGGTTCCGGCCTGCCTCGTAGCGGCGGTTGCGCCGACCGCGATCCGCAAAGTATTGCCCGCAGCAGGACCTGCCGTGATGCTCGCCTCGAGCCTCTGCCATAGCCCTGGCACTTCCATGTTGGCCGGCACCGCGACGCTGGCGCTGCCGGCCAGGTCGACCAGGGACATATGCGCCTCCGTCAGTCCCGAACCGGCCGGGATCAGGATCCATACGGAGCCGCAGGCTTGCTCGCCACCCGCTGCGACGGCGATACCGGGGCCAGCGACGCTGCTTCCGGCGCCGATGGTCATGCTGAGAACCCTGTCGCCGGCGAGCAGGGCGTTGCCTGCCACCTGCAGGCTCCAGAAGGCCGTCTCCGCGGCTCCGGCGAGTGACGTCCAGTTCCGGCTGTCTGTGATCAGGTTGAAGCCGCGGCCTTCGACTAAAACCCCTTCAAGCGCGCCGGACGCATAACGTGGCCGCAGCGTCATCGGAGGTGCGACGAGTATGTTGCCGCTCGCATCGAGGTAGGTCGCGGGGCTGCGGCGGCTCGTGGAGAGGCCGGACGCGAACGGCGCCGGAAGCAGAACCGTCAGGAGATACTGGAACCCCATCATGTCCGAGCCATACAGCAGGCTGCGCAAGTCGTATCCACCGCCGCCGGCCGCGATATCGGCAGCACTCGCATACCCGCCGCAATCGGCGCCACGGACCGGTTCCACCATGACCGGCGCGACACCGGTGAGATAGGCGACGCGGCTGCTGACCGCCTGCCGGGTTCCACGCGTGACGAGCAGGTTGCCGAGGATCCTGGCGCGGAACGGATCGTCGGCCTCGCCCGGGTCACGCGCCAGCGCCTGGGCAAAGAAATCGATCGCAATCAGATCGAGGAACCCGCCCGTCGCCGTGGCGATGCGCGCCTGCAACGCCGTGATGCCGAGAAGATCGAAGCAGAACGACCAGGCGTTACCAAGTCCGCTCAGCAGCCCATCGAGAACCGGTGTCGAGCTCGGCAGAGGTGCAGGCGGCGACTGCGGGAACCATCCGGTGGGCAGCACCGCACGCAACCTGCCGGCCATGTCGGCGACGGTTCCGATTAGGCTGCCAAGCCCCGTAATTCCGCTCACGAGCCGGAGACCGGGCCGGAGACCAGGCCAAAGACCAGGATCGTCATCGTGCCTGCCCGCACAACCGCACCTGCCTGACCACCGATGTCGGCGGCGAGGCCGTTCAACATGGCGTCCGTTACGTTCGAGATGCTGGACGTGGCGTCGTAGGCAAGGCCGGCGACCCTCGAAATCGGGAGAGCCTGGCCGACCGGCAGCGCATCGATATAGCTGGTGATGGCGTTGCCGGCCGCCAGTTGCGCTGCCGTCGCCTGGGTCGGATCGGTCAAGGTGATCTGCATGGAGACGTTCGCCACGATCAGGAGCGGCGCGCTCACGGTGAAGGTGGATCCGACCGGACGGATGGCGTCGATCGCGGTGGCAACCGCAGCGAGCAACGAGGCCGGCGGCGAGCCACTGCCGTCATCCACGATGACGTTGAAGTTACCGGGAAGCGCGGCACCGGCCGATGTCACGTTTTCCTGGATCACGTAACTCAGTCCCTGCTGGACGGAAGCGATCGCGTTGGCAACGGCCTGCGCAGTGGCCTGTGACCGGGTGTTGACGTAGATCACGAACCTGGCATAGAGCGCCTGGTCGGTCTCCGCCGGCGCGCCATTGGCGAAGGCCAGGGGATTGGTCACCGTGTCGATGCCGGGAATCGCGGTTCCGAGTATCGTTACCGAGCCGGCCTGCGCATTACCGAGCACGCCGGCTACCACGGCCTGTACCGGAACCGGGACCGAGGCGATGCCCTGGGCGCGCAGGTAGGGGCCGCCGACGACAAGAAAACTCTGGGTGCCATCGCTGGTCTTGACCAGAGCCCCGTTCGGCACCGTTGCCGACTGCCCGGCGGGACTGAGCGAGCTCATGACCACGATGCCGGTCGCCGGGATCGCCGGCAGGCGAGTCAGCCCGAAATCGGCGACCCAGCTATCCGCGTCGGCTCCCACGCTTGTCGACAGCCGTGTCATCGAGAGCACCTGCAGGATCAGGTACTGCAACCAGAGCGCAACCGATGCCGAACTTTCCAGCAGGGCCCGCAATACCGATCCGACGCTGACATCGAGCAGCGCCACGCAGGCCCCCTGCGCGCTGGCTGCCATGTTCGCGACCAGCGTCGTGAAGTTCTGCAACGAGAGCTGCATCATCCGGCTCCTGGTAAGGCGATGGATGCCAGAGCCCCGGTGGTCGCATCCTGGTAGGAGATGGTCGCGAACGCATCCCCCGCCATGCCGGTGCTGAGTATGACGACCGGTTCAGGTTGTTGCTCGACCGCCGCCTCCAGAGCGAGCTGGCTCCTGATCAGTGCTGCGATCTGCTGAACGGACACCGTCGCTCCGATCAGCGCCGCTAGCCCGGCGCCGTAGCTTAATTGCCAGATATAGGCTCCCGGATTGGTCAGCAGGCGCCTGAGCACGCGCTGTTCCGTCCAGGCAGCCTGGTCCACCGTCGCAAGATCCCCGCCGCTGCCGAGTTGAAGATCGCCACCGACGACATGCGAGATATCTGCCATGGCTAGAGGCTCGGCGGGCCGGAGCGACCATCACCGGCCTGCACCCCGTCATGGACATGGTGCTGCAGGCTGATGCCGCCCGAGACAATGTCGCCGCTCGCCGTCAGCGTTCCGGCGACCGTGACGTCGCCTCCGACGAACAGGCCAGCGGCTGTCAGATGAAGGTACGTCCCGCCGGAGAGGAAGATGCCGACTTCGCCCGGCTGCACCGGCTGCGATGTCGCCGGGCTCACCGGAGCCTTGGCGACCGTATCGAAAAGTCGCGATATCACGACTGGATGCTCTGCGTCTCCTTCCACGGCGACGAGCAGCACCTGGGTTCCGATCTCGCTCGGGCAGGCAATCCTCAGGCTTCCGGCAGCGATCGCACCATCGGAGATCCAGCCGGTCTCGACGCCGTCCGGCTCGATGCTGACCTTGACGGCGTGATTGGCTGGATCGACGCTTGTGACGATCCCATATCTTGGCTGACCATTGCTGGCGGCATGCACAGCCGAATGGAACTTGACTGCTTCGATCCAGTTCGACACGGCATGGCCTCGCGCTTGAGAAATGGTGTGCGCCCGGGCGCGATGATGGACACGGCGTTGCGGCGGCTGCCCGTGCTGGATCGAGCGGCTTGATCTGATCGCCCGGTCGAGCAAAGCAATACCGGTATGGATGCTGTTCTAGTCCGGGAGTGCCTGCGCCGTCAGTCGCTGTACGAAGCCACCATGCAGGGTCATCTCCCGCTCCAGCTTGGCGACGCGATACGTCCCATCCCATGGCGCGCCCAATCCGGTCATCTGGACGGGACCGCGGGCCGCGGTTTCAAGATCGCCGGCCATCGTCGCGGTCAGCGTCCGTCGGTGTGTCAGCACGGTGTTGCTGATGGCATTGGCAAGGGACTGCGCCGTGTCGGCGGGAAGATTGGGCCGCAATATCCTGATGCCGCTTGCGCCGGATGTCGTGGAGTTACCTGCCTGGACCCGGACCCGGGAGCGTTGCCGGCTGTTCCAGCTCGACACGACAACCGGGATGTTGCTGGCCACTGCCAGATTGCGCTCAAGGCTGAGGGAGGTGACATTCAGGATGGAAGCCGGACGCGCCGGTTGGCCTGCCTGGAAGGTGATCTGCAAGGCCGGAGTGGTGGCCGGCGGAGCCGCCTTGAAATTGAGCGTGAGATCCTGCACCCACAGGTCGAACTGCTCGAGCTGGGCGAGGTTGGACAGCAGGTCCCATGCCGTGCTGAACCGGGAGAACGGCGCCATCGAGAGCCGCGCGTGCTCGATCTGGTAGTACTGACCGACAAACTTGGAGGTTTGGTCGACCGATGCGCTCAATCCGCATCGCGTTGCGAGCTGCTGGGCGACTTCACTGCTCGTGCAGTTGAGGAAGGTTTCCGAAACCGGCAGATCGAGCAGACGCGCCGCGTAGTCACGCCCCTCGAGTGTCACCAGCCCCGAGACCGGGTTGAAATGGATGCGGTCGGCACGACCCGACAGCATGGTCTGCCAACTCAACGACCCCTCCGGGGCGCCAGGCGGCAGGAAGCCCATCTGCAGGGTGACATCCAGGGTATCCGCATCATACCAGGATGGCGAGCCGCCACCACTACCGGTCTCGATCGCGACCTGCGTGAAGAAGTCGCTGGCCTGGGATAGGTTGTTGCTCGAGATTTCCATCGACTGGCAGCCTGTGACAACCTGCCCCGAGACCAGGAGCCGCGAACGCGGGCGCCGGCATGTCTCGCTCATTGCGACGGCAGACCCCCTCCGGTCCCGCTATCGAACGGCGGCAGAAGCAGCTCGCAGACTCCCCTCAGGATGGGATCGCTCAGCCCGTTGAGCGACGCGATCCGGTTCCATTGGGTTGCATCCCCGAGCTGGTGCGCGGCAACGTGAAAGAGGGTCGTGTCCGCGACGCGTATGCTGTCCATTCGGCCCTCATGCAAAGATCAACGGATCACCCTGGGGTAAGCCGGCCAGTTGGTTCAGGCTCGACTGACTCCGGTTGACGTAGCCGGAGGACTGGGTCATCGCGGCAAGCGACCCGGCATCCTGGGCGAGGCCGTTGAGCGATGGCTGGAACGTGCCCGCTGTCCCGGAACTCGCGCCGCCGCCCACCAGCCCGATACCCGTCGTTGACAAAGCAGCCTGAAGCGCCGAGCCGCCGGCGGAGAGTGCGTTGCCGACAAGAGACAAGGCCTGGGCGGATGTCGGCGCGGAGGCCGCCGCCATCAGGACCTGCGCCTGGCCGAACGACGAGCCGGCCGCGCTGCCCGGCAGAAGGGACGCTGCTGTCAACAGGTCGTCGATGATGGAGGCTGCGAGCGAACCGGCAGTGTCATCGACGAGCAAGCCCGCGGAGGGCAGGATCTCGGCCCGGAGACGATAGGAGATCACCGCACCCCGGTCCTGGATATCGTAGTCGAAATGCACGACCACGACGTTGAACGCGTAGTCACCGAAGCTCAAACCAACCTGATCGCCATTTCGCCGTATCGCATCGACGACACGGGCTCGTGCCGCGGCCTGTGGTCCGGTGAAGTAGCCGGTCCAGCTGATCGCACCCTCGTCCGGGCCCATTGCATCGATGATACGGCCACCGCCTGGCAGCCGATGGATGCTGACCGTGTGCTGACCACCGACCTTGATCCGCGCAGGCACCTCGTGGCCGGAAAACAGCACCGGGCCCAGGATCAGGGGAGCCTGGTCGAGTGTCGCCAGGAGCACGTCTGCCAACGCCAGTCCGAAACCCGCGCTCATAACGGCACGCTCGACCCGGTGAAGACCGGCATGGCCCTGAGATTGACCGATGATGCCGAACGAGGCGGCAAACTCGCGCTGCTGACCTGTGTCGCTGCCGCGATCCGTCCCAGCTTCCGGCCGTCGATAACGATATCCCCCGTGAGCGCGATCGTTGTCTCGCCCTGGCTGTTCCCTTGGAAGGAAGCCGCGAGTCGCTCGGCGCTTTGCGCAGCCTGGGTGCCAGGATGCCGAAGGCTTGCAGCCTCGCGTCGTCCGCTGCTGGTGTCGGCGCCCACCGCATGACGCAGCGGCGGCGTCCAGCCGTCGGCGCCCGGGACCAGCCGGCGTGGCACACCCTTGGCAGTCGTCAGCGCAGCACCTTGTCGCACGGTGGCAGCGATAGCCTGGCGCCTGCTCCTCTGCATCCTGGACGCGGCGCCAGACAGCAACATGTCTGATCGTGCGGCTCCGGTCGGTGCGGCGTATGCCCGGTCGAGCCCGCGGGCCGTCCAGGGGCCGGACGGCATGATGCCGTTCACCTGCGGCACGTCGCCGCGCACGATGACAGCCCGGGTGGGCAGCCTTTCCGCGAAGGCGCCCCCGCAGGGCGGCAGGCGCTTCCCGGCGATGGCGCCAGAGCTCCCGGACACGTCCGCGGCGCGCAAGCGGTCGTCCGCCAGGACCGCGGGCAGCGGACGATCCTGTGCGGGGAGGCGCAGTGCCAGCCCGGAAGGCATCCCTCGCATCCGGAGCCCCACCTGGGCCGCACGCAAGGTCGCAGGCTCTGGCGGGATTGCAGGCTCAGGCATCCCGAGGTCCTTCCGTGGCAGCCCCGCCCATGGCAGCCCCGTCCGCAACGGCCAGGCCGCCCTGGCGTCTCCGGCCGGACCAGAAAGGGCAGTGATCCTCTGCAGCACCGCGATGCCTGGCACGAACGAGGACAGCCGTGCGACGCCGCCCTGACGCAACGGCAGGGATGCAGAGGCGTCGTCCTTGGCAGCTGGCCTTCCTCCGGCGACCAGCCGCCTGCGCTTCGGAACGCCATTGCCGCCTGGCCCGCTCACCTGCGCAAGTGCGGCGAAGCCCGCCATCCGACTGTCGGAGGCAGCGCCTGCTGCTCGCAGGCTTCGACGCACCGGGGAGAGAAGACCTGCCGGCGGCTGGGCTTCGGCGGCCAGGGTGGCGGAAACGGTCATGGGCGTGGCCTTCTTCCCGATCACCGCGGCGACACCTCAGAACGGCTGCGCCGCCCACTGCAGCGTGGACCAGTCGAACGCGCCGCCATCGATCTCGCCGATGCAGACACAGCAGGCCAGCCGCCGCGCCGGCGACATGGTCATGATTTCCGTCCATGGCACCCCGTTGCGCAGCAGATACAGCATCTGCTGCAGCAGGGAGTGCCGACTCAGTTTTTTGCCGTATCTATCTCTCCGGCATTCTCCGCAGCCTGGAGGACCTCGTCGGGATAGTGCGCCCTAGACAGGGCGTCCATGCCGACATTGCCGATCCTGCGGCCCAGCTCCCGCACCGCATCCTTCGTGCGGGGCATGAGCACCGGCTTGCCGTCGATGGCGCTGACGGAACAGATCATCAGGGCGTAGCGCATCCAGGCCTCGGACGACGCAGCGCTTCCCGCCGCCTCGAGAAGATCCAGCATGTCGGCCGGAGTGGATGCCTGCAACGCAAAGCGCCGGCCGTCGCCGCTTTCGATCTCGCTCGGGAGCATCATCAGATCCGGTTCCGCTGGCTTGCGAAGAAGTTGATGGTCTGGGTCACGATGATCTCGGCCTTGTAGGTACCGGAGTTGCTGAGCGTCAGCGCGACTCCGGTGAATTCGTAGGTGCTGGTGGACCCGTCTGCTTCGCTCACGTACTGGTAGATCGTCCCGGACCCGATCACGCCGGCATTCCAGAACGCCGCCTCGATTGCCACGATCAGGTCGTCGAGCGCAGACGAGCCGCGATCCATGTGAAACTGGCCGCGCCAACCGGCCGGCGTGTTGAACTCGACCGGCACGCTGTTTAACGGATCGGACCTCTGCAACTTCACTTGCTGCTCTGCCTGGAAGCCCACGACATCGCGCAGATCGATGCGGATACCGTTCCACAACAGAACGACCTGACAGTCGCGGCCAATGCTATAGGGATTGCCCAAGGTAGATCCTCTATCGGTTGATCGCGGCAAGCGCCGGTTCGAAGTTGACGGGATGGACGCATACTCAGGCTAGAGCATGATCGTCCCAGATTGACTCAGCATGAGACGTGACTCAGCTTCTAGACGGCGGTAGGCGTCTGGCTCGATGTGATCGTGACACTCTGGCCGCCCTGAAGATTGACAATGAACTTCTCGTTGATGCCTTGATACTGGATCTGGACGTCGGCCTGGACGTAGCCCAGGGCAGTGCGCGATAGCGGGTTGTTGGACGCCCCGCACACGACCGCGTAGGGGATTGAACCATCAATCGAGCCAAGGACGTTCTGTCCAAGCAGGTTCGACAGGAAGCCAAGCAGGGTCGCGCGGATATTCGAGAGCAGCGTCGAGTTGATGACGCTGCCGACATATAGTCCCATTCCGGCTGCGAGTGTCTGCGCAATAAAGTTCGTCATGCGCGTATAGGCGTCGCCCGCGATCACCGGGTTGGTTGAACTGTTGTGCCCGCAACGGATCGCCCAGTACGAGCCTCCCGGCGCCGGGTTGCAGACAACGTCGATGCCCGCCGAGAACAAGGTCTGCAGCTCGATGGAGGAATAGGTGGTCTTCTGGCCACTGGCGGCAAGTCCGCTCTTCTGGCTGCCAATGATCCCGTACATCTGCTTATTGAGGCCGGACTGTTCCGGCGAGAGGTTCGCGAGACACCCGGCCACGAACCCCAGCGGGCTGACCAGCCGGGTCTGGCTGTTCGACGTATCGTACCAGAACAACCAGTCGCCGAACATCATCTTGAGGCCATAGGAGTCGATGCCGAAGCTCTGCTTGTTTTCGATTGCATTCGGGATCGTGTCGCCGCTGGGTCCACATGCGATCATGTAGATGCCCTCATCCAGGCCGAAGCTGCTCATCGTCGTCCAGGAGGCAGGATCGACGCAATCCGCCAGCAGGGCAATTGCGCACCCCTGCCCGCGCAAGGCGAACATTCCCGTACGCGTTAGCCCGTCGGATCCGACGAGAGAGGTGGAGCTGATCCCGGCGACGCCGTCGGTTCCACCCATCAGGCTCTGGTTGCTGATGGCCGAAGGAGGGGCAGAGCCACCGGTTCCGAGGGTCGCGACACAAAGCTGCGACGCTCCCCGCATGGGACCGGTCCCGATATTGATGGCCGAGGCGGCGATGGCCCAGAATGCCGGCGACCCCATGCTGGCATCGAGATTGTCGAACACCTCGGGAAGCAGACCCGGAACCTGAAGCGACAGCCTCCAGCTGTTGGCGTTCGTGCCAGCGCCCAGCATCAACGCAATCCGGTTGCCCTGGCTGCCGGTGCAGATTGCCGTCAGCAGCAGCGGGTAGCTGTTGCTGACCGTGCTGTACAGCAGGGCATAGTTCGCGGCCGTGTCGGTGCCATCCGTGACCCGCACGCCCACCAAGGCGGACGCGCCCTGGTCGACGGCGCAGGAAGCCGGCGTTCCCATGTCGAACGGGCGCACCATGATCGCACCGAAAATCCTGCTGTAGCTCGCGAGGTCGGCGAACAGGACCGGCTGGTTGACGGGACCCCAGCTCGCAGTGCCGACGATGCCCAGAAGGTCGCTCGGAACACCGTTCAGGTTCAGTGTCTGCGGCGACGCGATCTGGACATAGAGATCAGGTACGACGAGGGCCGCTGTATTCAGGCTGCCGGATTGGGTGATCTGCACCATGGTTCTGAAGCCTCATTCAGCCGAGGCAGCGGGATGCTGCGGAAGTCGTGTGCGAATGACGAGTGAGGCGTTGCCCCCCTTGAGGATGGCCGCGATCACCGCAGGGTCGCTCAGCATCTGTCCGCGCGAATACGAGCCGAAGGCGTACAGGACGACAAGCGCATCTGGGAGGGGTTCGGTCATGGGTCTACCTTCACGAGATCAGGGCGATTGAGGGCTGCATCGAGCGGGCGACCGCCGCCGCAATGGCAGCCGAAGCTGCGATGCTTCTGTCGAGGTCGGGCCCATCCGGCGTCCAGGTCGGCATCAGCCACCCGCCTTCAGCCAACTCGTTCCACGCATAGACGAGTCCGATCTGCGCGGGACAAGCCGTGGGATTTGCCCGAACGACGTGGATCAGCTCGACAAGGTGCGTGCCGACCTCCGAGGCGGTGGCAGTCCCGTAGTAGTTCGAGGGCGTGAGGCCGGAAGTCACCGGGTAGAAGGGCTGTGGATCAAGAACGAGAGGTCTCTGGTCCCATCCGGTCATCGCCGTCGGAACCATCGGGAAGCCGGCACTCACCCTGGCCGCCCAGTCCTGTTCGGCCGCCAGCGCCAGGGACGAGAATGGCTGCGGCGCACCATTCAGCTCCGGCACGGCGTAGGCTCCCGCCGCGTCGGCGCCAACCTGTTGTGCCGCAGCAATGTTGTCGTATCCGGCCAGCGATGCACCCGACAGCCAGACAATGTAGGGATTGCCGCCGCCGGCCGCCTGCACCTGGCTACGTACCAGCGCAAGTGCGGCTGCGACCCCTCCGGTCGGCAAGCCCGATGTCTGCGCCGATGATGCGTCGAGAACAAGGTAGAGCGGGCGGCCATCGGCCACGGTCATGTATCCGGGCTGCGTCATCATAGAGATGTCGCGCAGCAGGGAGGGCTGGTCCTCGCCGCCCTCGCCCCAGTTGGACGTCTGCCCCAGCATGCAGAACTGCAGCTTGGAGCGCAACGAACTGGACAAATAGAGACTTA
>CAXTVI010000028.1:0-59064 GCA_964247695.1 uncultured Acetobacteraceae bacterium | reverse complement strand
AGGATGTCGGAGAGCACCGCGTAGCCGCGATCCTCCTTGATCAGCCCCATGGCGATGCCCGCGACGGCGCGCTTCAGCGGCACGCCGGCATCCATCAGCGACAGCGAGGTGCCGCAGACGGTCGCCATCGAGGACGAGCCGTTGCTCTCGGTGATCTCGCTGACCACGCGCAGGGTGTAGGGGAAGGCTTCCTTGCCGGGCAGCAGCGGATGCACCGCGCGCCAGGCCAGCTTGCCATGGCCGATCTCGCGACGGCCCGGCGAGCCCATGCGGCCGGCCTCGCCCACCGAATAGGGCGGGAAGTTGTAGTGCAGCATGAAGTTGGAGCGGTACTCGCCCTCCAGCGCGTCGATCACCTGCTCGTCCTGGCCGGTGCCGAGCGTGGTGACCACCAGCGCCTGGGTCTCGCCGCGGGTGAACAGCGCCGAGCCGTGCGCGCGCGGCAGGATGCCGACCTCGGCCACGATCGGACGCACGGTGCGCAGGTCGCGCCCGTCGATGCGCAGGCCGGTCTCGAGCACGGCGCCGCGCACGATGTCGGCCTCAAGCTCCTTGAGCAGCGGCTTGGCCTTTTCGGCGTCCAGCCCTTCGGACTTCAAAGTCTCGACGACCTGCTTCTTGGCGGCGCCGACGCGCTCGTAGCGCGCCTGCTTGACCCGCTCCTTGTAGGCCTCGCCAAGCGAGGCGCGGCCCAGCGTGTCGATGCGGTGGCGGAGGGCGACCTGCTCGGCGTCCGGCTCGGCCAGCGTCCAGGGCGCCTTGGCGGCATGCTCGGCCAACTCGATGATCGCCTGGATCACCGGCTGGAAGGCGGCGTGGCCGAAAGTGACCGCACCCAGCATCACCGCCTCGGTGAGTTCGGAGGCCTCGCTCTCGACCATCAGCACGCCCTCGGTGGTGCCGGCGAGCACCAGGTCGAGCGAGCCGGTCTTGGTCTCGGCGAGCGTCGGGTTCAGCACGTACTGGCCGTTCTCGTAGCCGACGCGGCAGCCGGCGATCGGGCCAAAGAAGGGAATGCCGGACAGGGTCAGCGCCGCCGAGCAGCCGATCATCGCCACGATGGCAGGATCGTTCTCGAGGTCATGGCTGAGGACGGTGGCGACCACCTGGACCTCGTTGCGGAAATTGTCCGGGAACAGCGGCCGGATCGGGCGGTCGATGAGTCGCGAATTCAGGATCTCGGCCTCGGACGGACGGCCCTCGCGCTTGAAGAAGCCGCCCGGGATCTTGCCGGCGGCGAACGCCTTTTCCTGGTAGTTGACGGTCAGCGGGAAGAAATCCTGCCCCGGCTTGACGTTCCTGGCACCGACCGCGGTGCACAGCACGATGGTGTCACCGTATGAGACCAGCACGGCGCCATCGGCCTGGCGGGCGATCTTGCCGGTTTCCAGGACCAGGGAGCGGCCGCCCCAGTCAATTTCCTTGCGATAGAAGTCGAACATTGCGTTCCCCTTTCAAAATGGCAGGGGGACGAAGGACATCAGGCGGAGCGACTGCGGCGTCTCGGACGGCATGGAGCAGCACCCCATGTGGCCTGAAACGCCGGGCGACCCCTGGTGGTCCCCGATCCCGAGCCGGAAATGCCTCCGGGGACGACGGCAGCCACCGGGAGCAGAGCCCCCGAAGCCGCCGGCATCCCCGGATGCGGATTCATGGACGTTTAGTGGACCCGGCTCAGCGCCGGAGCCCGAGGCGCCCGATCAGGGTCTCGTAGCGGCCCTGGTTCTTGCGCTTGAGATAGTCGAGCAGGCGGCGGCGGCGGCCGACCAGCATCAGCAGGCCGCGGCGCGAATGGAAATCCTTCGCGTGCGTCTTGAGGTGCTCGGTCAGGTTGACGATGCGCTCGCTAAGGAGCGCCACCTGCACTTCCGGCGAACCGGTATCGTTGGCGGCATTGGCGTAATCGCCGACAAGCGCCGTACGGCGCTCGGCTGTAATCGACATCGTGATACTCCGTCAGGATCGGGTTAAAGCAGGCGCTCCGGACGCAGCCACCCGTCCTCGAGTCGGCAAAGTCCGATCACGCGCCCCCCGTCCATGGCCCGCGCGACGCCCCCTGCGGGGTTCGCGTTGTCAGGGATCCGGCCCATCATGGTGACCAGGCTGATCGCCTGGCCGTGTGAGAGGCTTTCCGCTTCGCTCTCGGTCAGGGCCAGCGCCGGGATGTCGGCCAGCGCGGTCGCGACCGGACGCAAAAGCGCCGGTGAGGTGGGCGCCTTGTCCGCTCCCTCGAGGATTTTGTCCAGGGAAATCGCGTCCTCGACCAGGAACGGACCCACGCGCAGCCGGCGCAGCGCCGAGACGTGCCCGACCGTGCCGCAGGCCCGGGCGAGGTCGCGCGCCAGGCTGCGCATGTAGACCCCCTTGCCGGACTGCACCGCGAACACCGCATTGTCGGCATCCGGCCGCTCGATCAGCTCGAAGCGGTCGATCCTGGCCGGACGCGGCTCCAGCACCGGCGGCCGGCCCTCGCGCGCCATGTCGTAGGCGCGCTCACCCGCCACCTTGATCGCCGAGAAGATCGGCGGCACCTGCATGATGTCACCCTGGAAGCCGGCGAGCCCCGCCCGGATCCGCGCATCGTCCGGACGCTCGCCGGAGGTCTCGATCACCTGCCCGTCGGCATCGTCGGTGTCCCGCGCCTCGCCGAAGCACAGGGTGAAGTGATACAGCTTGGTGCCGTCCATGATGTACGGCACGGTCTTGGTCGCCGTCCCGAACGCCACCGGCAGCAGCCCGGTCGCCAGCGGGTCCAGGGTGCCGCCATGCCCCGCCTTCTGCGCGTCAAAGCCGCGCCGCACCCGGTTCACCACGTCGGTGCTGGTCGGACCGGATGGCTTGTCGACCAGCAGCCAGCCATCCAGGGCGCGTCCGCGCTTGCGTCGCATGTCGATCAGCCTCGTGCCATGAGCGCCGCGTGTAGACGGTGCGGTCCCGCGCGGCAAACCGCGCCGGTGACGCTTTACCCTGGTCCCGCGCACGATATGCTGACCTGCGAGACAGAGAGATCCAGGCGACAGCAGATCGCCGGCACGGGGATACCGGATGAAACGCGTCAAGAAGATACTGAACGATACGGCCGATGTCGTGGCCGAGACCATCACCGGCCTCGTGCTCGCCTCGGACGGCACCACCCGGCTGATGGACGGCCACGCGGTCATCCTGCGCCAGCCTTCCGCGAAGGAAGCCGGCCGCCAGGGCAAGGTGGCACTCCTGGTCGGCGGCGGCAGCGGGCACGAGCCGCTGTTCTCCGGACTGGTCGGAACAGGCCTCGCGGATGCCGCGGTCTGCGGCAACGTGTTCGCCGCCCCCAGTCCGGATGCCATCGCGGCCGCCACCCAGGCCGTCGATGACGGCGCCGGCGTGCTCTACGTCTATGGCAATTATGCCGGCGACGTCATGAACTTCGACATGGGCGCCGAGCTCGCCGGCGACGAGGCCATCACCGTGCGCACGGTGCGGGTGCGCGACGATGTCGCCGCCGCACCGCCCGGGCGTATCGACGACCGCCGCGGCATCGCCGGCGACCTGTTCGTGGTCAAGATCGCCGGCAGTGCCTGCGAGAGTTGCGAGACGCTCGACGAGGCGTGGCGCATCACGGCGAAGGCGGAGGCCAACACGCGCTCGATCGGCGTCGCGGTGTCGGCGGGCTCGATCCCGGAGACCGGGCGTCCGACCTTCGAACTCGGCGACGACGAGATCGAGATCGGCATGGGCGCGCACGGCGAACCCGGCGTGAGCCGGCAGAAGATCGGCCCTGCGGACGCCATCATCGACCAGATGATGGCAGCCCTCCTCCCCGACCTGCCGTTCGAGCGCGGCTGCGAGGTCGCGCTGCTGATCAACAATCTCGGCTCGTCGACCATGATGGAGCTGCTGATCGCCAACCGCCGCATACGCCACTGCCTCGAAACCGCCGGGATCGGCGTGCACCGCACCGAGATCGGCCATTTCCTTACCACCCAGGAGATGGCCGGCTACTCGATCACGCTGCTGAAGCTCGATGACGAGCTGAAGCGGCATCTCGACGCGCCGGCACGGTCCGTCGCCTACAGCAGGGGCTAGGAGCAGCATGGTCGAGACCCTGGATGCCGCCGCCGCCCGCGCCATGCTACTGCTCGTCTGCACGCGGATGATCGAGAACACCGACCGGCTCACCGAAGCCGACCAGGCGGTCGGCGATGGAGACCACGGTATCGGCATGCGACGCGGCTTCACCGCGGCGCGCGACAAGCTTGGCGAGATCACGCCCACTAGTGCTGCGGATGCGTTCAAGGCGGTCGGCACCGCGGTGATGTCGCAGACCGGCGGGGCCTCGGGTGCGGTATTCGGCACTCTGTACCGCGCCGGCGCCACCGCCTGCGGCAGCAATCCACTCGATGCAGCCGCGTTCCTCGGCTTTCTCGACCAGGGACTGGCGGCGGTGCAGAAGCGCGGCGGCGCGGCACCGGGCGCCAAGACGATGATCGACGCCCTCGCACCCGCCGCCGAGGCGGCGCGCCAGGCGGAGGCGGGCGGGCTGGTGGCGATGATGCAGGCGGCGGCCGCGGCGGCGCAGCAGGGCGTGGAGGCCAGTCGCGACATGGTCGCCACCACCGGCAAGGCGCGCACGCTCGGCGAGCGCTCGCTTGGTCATCCCGATCCGGGCGCGATCTCCATGCAGATCCAGCTCGCCGCCATGCACCAGTTCATCACGACGCAGCCATAGGAAGCAGGTTCTTGTAGAACACCGTCGTGTCGCAGGGCCGGCCATCGGGATACAGCGCGTAGCCCGGGATGATCCCGACCCGCTGCCAGCCGAGCCGGGCATAGAGCCGTTCCCCGGCACCCCTGGTCGCGGTGTCGAGCACCAGCAGCGTGCGGCCCTCGCCCCGCGCGACCGCTTCGGCGGCAAGCAGCAGCGCCTCGCCGACGCCCCTGTTGCGGGCCCGCCGGTGCACCAGCATCTTGGCGAGGTCGGCGCGATGCGGCTGGTTCTCCTGCGGCGCAGGCACGACCTGCACCGTGCCGACCGCGACTCCCTCGGCCTCCGCGATCAGCAGGGTGCACCGTCCAGCGACGACGGAGGCCGCGACTGCCTGCCAGAAACCAGTCGCGGTGGCGCGCGCGACCGGCGCCATGAAGCTGACGGAGGCACCGCCCTCGACACAGTCGACCAGGATGTCCGTCAACGCCTCGATCCGTGAGATGGCCTCGGCCGCGCCCACGCTCCGCACCAGCACCGATGCCGTCACCGCGGCCCCCCGACGATGACGAGGACACCGAGCAGGCAGACGAGGGCACCGGTCAGGTCCCATCGATCGGGCCGCACCTGTTCGACGACCCGTAGCCAGACCAGGGACGCCGCGATGTAGATGCCGCCATAGGCGGCGTAGGCACGTCCCGCCGCCGCGGCGTCGATCAGCGTGAGCAGACAGGCGAAGGCGGCCAGCGCGGCGAGGCCGGGTATCACCCACAGGATGCTGCGCCCGAGCCGCAACCACATCCAGAAGGCAAAGCAGCCGGAGATCTCCGCAGCCGCGGCGCAGGCATAGATCGAACCATCACGCAGCAGGTGCGACACCGCTGGCGGTCAGGCCGCCAGCAGCCCATGCAGGCCGAAGCGCCCGTCCGGATCGGTCCAGAACCGCTCCGGCTTCCAGCCGGCCCGCGCCGCAAGCGCGATGAAGCCCTCGCGCGTATGCTTGTAGCTGCTCTCGGTATGGATGGTCTCGCCGCGCGCGAAGGCGATCGGAGCGCCCCCTACCTCCACCACCTGCGCGACCGTGCTGACCAGGTGCATCTCGATGCGGCCGGCCTGCTGGTTCCACACCGCGCGATGGTTGAAGCGTCCGGTGTCGAAATCCGCGCCGGTGATGCGATTGACGTGCAGCAGGATGTTCCTGTTGAACGAGGCGGTCACGCCGGCTGCGTCGTCATAGGCAGGTACGAGTTCCGAACGGTCCTTGAACAGGTCGGTGCCGATCAGGAACCGAACCGGAGCCTCGATGCCCCCGGCAAGGTCACGGCGCGCCTGCTCGAGAAACCGTAGCACCATCTCCGGCTCGAAATTGCCGATCGTCGAGCCCGGGAAGAAGCCCAGCCTGCCGCCCTCGCCGGCAGGCGGCAGGCAGACCGGGCCGGTGAAATCCGCCTCGACCGGCTGCACGCGCAGCGTCGGATGGCTGCCCTCGAGCCGGGCCGTCAGCGCGGCGAGCGCCGGTCCCGCGATGTCGATCGGCACGTACTCGCTGATCCTGCCGGACGCCGCGTCGATCAGGGCCACACCCTTGCGCTCGTCGCTGGCCCCGTACTCGACGAGGCTCGTATCGCGGACCACGTCGGCGACGACTTCACGCGCATGCAGATCGAGCAGCGCCGTCTCCGCCCGCGTCACGTAGTACTCGGGAAGCTGCGTGATCTGCCCGAACAGTTCGCAACCGGCCTCGTCATAGAACAGCCGCGCCGGGAGCGTTTTCTGGTGGGCCTGCAGACCCGTGACAACGTCGAGAAGGTCGGCGTCGCGCTGCGACCCCGAGACCGAGATCTGATCGGGCATGCGGTGTCCTAGCGATCCTGCGCCAGGCGCAAGCCGGTGACCTGCCAGCGCTTGTCGGGCTGGAAGAAGTTGCGATAGCTCGCGCGCGCATGGCCGGGAGAGGTGGCGTAGGAACTGCCGCGCAGCACCATCTGGTTGATCATGAACTTGCCGTTGTACTCGCCGATGGCGCCGGCGACCGGCTTGAAGCGCGGATAGGCCAGGTAGGCGCTGTTCGTCCACTGCCAGGCATGGCCGAAGAACTCGGGCAGCTCGGCGTGGGCGGCTTCCAGCTCCGCCTCGCTCGGCAGCCGCGCACCGGACCAGCGGGCGAACGCGTCGGCCTCGTACCAGCTCACATGCGTGACCGGGGCGTCCGGCGCGACCGCGGCGCAGCCACCGGGCGTGACCTGCCGCCAGCCGCCCGACGCGTCGGGACGCCAGTGCAGCGGGGCGTTCCAGCCCTCGCGGCAAACCTCCGCCCAGCCGTCTGACATCCAAAGGTCGGGACGCGCGTACCCGTCGTCGCGCATGAAGTCCAGCCAGTCCGCATTGCGCACCAGCCGGTTCGCCAGCGCGTGCGGCAACAGGATCTGCTGGTGGCGCGGGTATTCGTTGTCGAAGCCGAAGCCGGTGCCGGCATGGCCGATGCCGACGAGACCACCGGCGCGCTCGATGTAGCGGGTCGGTCCGGGATGGGTCGGCGGAGGCGTCCAGCCAGGAACCGTGGCGATCCCGTCGTCGAGCCAGGCGAGCGGGTTCTGCGCCAGCGCATGCTGCGCGTCGGTCACCAGCAGCTCCTGGTGCTGCTGCTCATGATGCAGTCCGAGCGTTACCAGCTCGCCCAGCGCCGGATCGTCGGAAGTCTGCAGCAAGGTGGTCAGCGCCGCATCGACATGGGCGCGATATCGCGTCACATGGGCCGCATCCGGCCGCGTCAGCAGGCCGCGCATCGGCCGCGGATGCCTGGCGCCGACTGCGTCGTAGTACGAGTTGAACAGGAACGAGAAGGCGGGATCGAACGGAGCATAGCCAGACAGATGCGGCCCGAGCACGAACTGTTCGAAGAACCACGTCGTGTGGGCCCGGTGCCACTTGACCGGACTGGCATCCGGCATCGACTGCACGCACTGGTCTTCCGGAGACAGGCCGTTGGCAAGGGCCTCGGTGTAGTCCCGTACCGTGCGGCAACGCGCTTCCACTGCGGGACGATGGGCGGTCTGGAATTGGGACATGCCATGCTCGCGAATGAGGGGTCACAACACGATCAAGTCGCGATGGTTGCCTCACCTTCAAGCAGGCGCATCAGAATGTCGAGTCGGTCGGCTTCCGCCGGTGGCTTGTCGGTGCGCAGGCGCGACACCCTGGGAAACCGCAGCGCGACACCGGATTTGTGCCGTGTGGAGCGCTGCGCCGCATCGAAGGCGATCTCGAGCACGATCCCGCTATCACGGCCATGCGCCACCTCCCGCACCGGGCCGAAGCGAGCCGTGGTGTGGTTGCGTATCCAGCGATCCAGCGTCGCAAGCTCGGCGTCGGTGAAGCCGGAATAGGCCTTGCCGACCGGAACCAGTTCCTCGTCGCCACCATCACCGGTGCGCCAGAGCCCGAACGTGTAGTCCGAATAGAACGAGCTGCGCTTGCCGTGACCGCGCTGGGCGTACATCAGCACCGCGTCGATGGTCAGCGGGTCGCGCTTCCATTTCCACCACAGCCCCTTCGGTCGTCCTGGCAGGTACGGACTGTCGCGCCGCTTGAGCATCAGCCCCTCGATCGAGGCGGCACGGGCCCCGTCGCGCAGCGCCGACAGCGCCGGCAGGTCGGGCGCGTCGATCAGCTCGGACAAGTCCATCCGTACAGGGGCCGTGCGGGCATACCACTCCTCCAGCCGGCGCCGGCGTGCATCGAACGGCAGCGGGCGCAGATCCTCGTCGGTTTCGAACAGCATGTCGTAGAGCCGGATGCCGACCGGGAACTGCTGCATCATCCGCGCGGTCGGCGCCTTGCGGTTCAGACGCTGCTGCAGGTCGGCGAACGGCGCCACCTCGCCGTCCCGCAGCACCAGCAACTCGCCGTCCAGCACCGCGTCGAACGTCATCGCCTCGACGATTTCCGGAAAGGCCGCCGAGATGTCCTCGGAGCCGCGCGAGTAGAGCCGCCGGCCGCCGGGGGCCGAGACGAGCTGCACCCGGATGCCGTCCCATTTCCACTCGGCGGCGAAACTCGGATAGTCGAGCGCCGCCAGGTCCTGCAGCTCCAGCGGATGCGCCAGCATCGGCGGCCGGAACACCGGGGCGCCGGCCGGGTCCGGCTTGTCGCCGTGCCCCTCGAGCCAGGCGAACAGCCCCTCGTAGGGCGGCGACAGGCCGTGCCAGACCTCCTCGATATCGTCGGCGGCGATCCTGCCGCCGCTCAGCTCGGCGAGCGCGATCTTGGCGATGCGTACCGAGGCGCCAACGCGCAGGCCGCCGGTGATCAGCTTGAGGATGGCGAGGCGAACGGTGCTGGGCGACGCATCCAGCCAGCCCGCGACCAGCGCCGGCAGATCGGCCTTCGGCGTGGTCGCCAGCGAGCGCACCACCTCTGCCAGCAGCGGCGTCGGCGCATTGCTGCGCCGCTCCGGCCACATCAGAGCCACGGTCTCCGCGAGATCGCCGACATAGTCGTACGACCAGGCGAACAGAACCGGATCGGTGCGGCTCTCGGCGAGCTGCCGGATCAGCGCGGGCTTGGCGGCATCGAAGGCGAGCTCGCCGGTCAGCGCCGCCAGCCCGATGCCGCGATCGGGGTCCGGCTCGGTCTCGAAAAAGCGGCGCAGCAGCGCGATCTTGGCGAGCCGGCCGGGCGTCAGGGTCAGCCGTTCGAGCAGCTCGGCGAAGGCGATCATGCTGCTCCCGCAGTGCCGCTCGCGGCCTCGACCCCTGCATCGTCCTCGTCACCGTAGCCGACCAGCCGCAAGGCGCGGCCGCGCCGCCCCTGCAGCCCGGCTGCGTGGATGAGCGCCTCCTCGCGGCCATGCGTCACCCAGATCTCCGGCGCATCCACCTCGGCGAGCGTCGCGCACAGCTCGTCCCAGTCGGCATGGTCCGAGATCACCAGCGGCAGCTCGATCCCCTTCGCCTTGGCGCGCTGGCGCACCCGCATCCAGCCCGAGGCGAGGCACACCACGGGGTCGGACAGCCGGCGCGCCCAGCGATCTGCGATGGCGGAGGGCGGCGCCAGCACGATCGCACCGGTCAGCTCGGCCTTGGCCGCCACCGTCGCCGGACGCAGGTCGCCAAGCGGGATGCCCATGCGCTCGTAGGCCTGGCAGAGCGGGATCAGCGCCCCGTGCAGGTGGATCGGGCCGTGCCAGCCGGCCTCGCGCAGCAGCGCGATCAGGCGCTGGCACTTGCCGAGCGCGTAGCACCCGATGACGTGGGTGCGCTCGGGGAACAGCCGCACGCTGTCCAGCAGACGGGCTGCCTCGCCGAGCGGCGGCGGATGCCGGAACACCGGCAGTCCGAAAGTCGCCTCGGTCACGAACACGTCGCAGGCGATCGGCTCGAAGCCGCGGCAGGTCGGGTCCGGTACCCGCTTGTAGTCGCCGGACACAACCGCCCGGCTGCCCTGCCACTCCATCGCGACCTGGGCGCTGCCGAGCACGTGGCCGGCCGGCTGCAGCCACACGCGCACCCCGTCGATCAGGACGGTCTCGCCATAGTCCAGCACCTGCCGCGTGGCCCCCGAGCGTCCCTCGCCCATGCGGACATCCATCAGCGCCATGGTTTCGGGGCTCGCCAGCACCGCGCCGTGGCCCGGACGGGCATGGTCGGCATGCGCGTGCGTGACGATCGCCCGCGCCACGGGTCCGGGCGGGTCGATGAAGAAGCCGCCGGGCTCGCAGAACAGCCCTTCGGGGAGCACCTTGAGCCAGGTGTCTGGGTGTGGCGCCATCCGGCTGCAGACGCGCAACCGGGCAGCCGGGTTGCCTACTCCGCCGCGACCTGCGCCGAACGCCGCCGGCGCGCCAGCCGCCAGGCGAGCTTAAGCCCGGCGCGCTGCTGCGCCCACCAGGAGCCGGTTGCCAGCGCCTCCTCCGCCCGCGGGTCGCCGGTCTCGACCACGTCGTGGGTGAAGTCGGCGGTGCCGAGCAGCATGTCCCACCAGGGGAACACGCCGCCGAAATTGCAGGAGTTGCGGCCGGCGGCGCGCAGCCCGTGATGCGCGCGGTGGAACTGCGGCGAGATCAGCAGCCGCTCGCCGAGCCAGCCGAAGCCCACGCGGGTGTTCGCGTGCGACAGGCTCTCCACCAGCCGAAGGCTCAGCACCAGCAGCGGGAACTGCATCGGCGGCACCCCGATCAGCAGGCCGGCGGCAATGAACCAGACATAGGAGAGGACATCGTCCAGCACGTGGTTGCGGTCGTCCGACCAGAAGGTCATCTGCCGCTGCGCATGGTGCACGGCATGCAGCCCATACCACCAGCCGAAGCTGTGCGAGAACCGGTGCCGCCAGTAATCGGCGAAATCCAGCAGCACCGCATAGATGAGGAACGTCAGCACCGGCATGCCCATCAACGCCGGCACCAGCGTCTCCAGCGTCGGCGGCACGTAGCCGTGGTCGGCGAGCATGCCGTTGATCCAGGTCTGCACCTGGTAGAAGCCGAAGAAGGTGACCAGCGGGAAGATACCGATCCGCGCCAGCAGGGTGTAGAGGATGTCCATCGTCACCGCCTTGCGGTGTCCCGCATCGCGCGGGAAGCGCTGCAGCGGCCACACGCCCTCCAGCGGCATGCAGATGGCGCAGTTGATCGCCACCTGCAGCACGCCATAGACGGCGAACAGCGCCCACATGAAGGAGACATCCTCCCACTGCATCCAGCCCAGGCGCCACAGGGCGGGGATCAGGAAGGTCTCGTGGATCCAGCCGGCGATCCAGGCAAACGGGTCGATCATGCTGTATTCATTAGCACGATCGCGTGCGCGTCGCAGCCCGCTCGCGATCGCGGCTTGACCGGAGGGTCATTTCGCATTGGAACATTGTGAGTTGCATGACTTCAGGATCGGACTGGCAGAGTTCCATGGCTGCTCATCGCCTGCTGCTCGTCGAGGACGAGTTCCTGATACGCATGACGCTGTCCGAGGTGCTGGCGGATGACGGCTTCGAAGTGCTCGAGGCCGAGGACGGCAACGACGCGCTGGCGCTGCTGTCGGACGCGGACGGCATCGCCCTGATGCTGACCGACATCCAGCTTCCGGGCGGCCTCGACGGCAAGACCCTGGCGAGCAAGGTGCGCGAGAACCGGCCCGACCTGCCGGTGATCTTCATGAGCGGGCGCTCCGAGACACGACCGGACCCGAACCCGCTCAACATCTACGTCAACAAGCCATATTCGCCGATCGCGCTGTCGGCCCGGGTGCGCCAGATCCTTGGCGGGGGCTGAAGCGGCGACGGCGATCGCGGCCGACCGACGCGACGTCCTGCTCGCTGGACTCGAGGCGCTGCATGCCGGACGCTACGCCGACGCCGCAGCGCTTACCAGCCCGCATGCCATCGAGGCCGATATCGAGGGCCGCCTGTTGCATGGGCTGGCGCGTGCCGGCGCCGGCGACACGGCGGCGGCCGCGGCGATCCTGTGCCGCATTGCCGACGAGAAGCCGCAGGCCCTGCATCCGGTGCAGGATTTCGCCGCCCTGGTCGCCGGCCAGCACCGTGGCCGGGACGCGGAGCCGCTGTTCCACGCGGCCCTGGGACTGACACCGGACGAGCCGCGCCTGCTGCTGGCCTATGGCGAGTTCGCCGCAGCCTGGCATCGGCCGGAGGAGGCCGAGGTGGTCCTGCTGCGGTGCCTGCAGGTGCGGCCGCGCGACCTCTCGACCCTGAACCAGCTCGGCATCGTCAAGGCGGCGCTCGGGCAGACCGGGGAGGCGCTCCGCCTGTTCCGCGACGTCGTGGCGACCAACCCGGCGAACCACGCCGCCTGGGCCAATCTCGGCTGCGCGCTGGCCAACGAAGGCCTGTTCGAGGACGCGCTCTCGAGCTACCACCGCGCAATCCGTCTGCGGCCGAACGAGGCGCAGATCCGGCTCAACCACTCGATCTGCCTGCTCAAGGCCGGCCGCATGACGCAGGGCTGGGCGGAGCATGAATGGCGGCTGGCGCTGCCGGGCCATACGGAGCTGCCGCGCGAGCGCATGCTGCCGAACCTGTCGGACGACAGCGATCTGTCCGGCCGCACGGTGCTGGTGACGCATGAGGAAGGACTTGGCGACAGCCTGATGTATCTGCGCTACGTGCCGCTGCTGGCGCGACGCGGCGCGCGCGTCGTGCTCTGGGTGCCGGAACAACTGCGTCGGCTGGCGGCCCGCGTCGAGGGGGTCTCGGAGGCGCTCGGCGGCGACGTGGCGCAGATCGGCTTCGACTGGCACTGCCCGTTCATCAGCCTGCCGCGCGCCTTTTCCGGCACGGCTGACATGTCCGGCCCGCCGGTTCCCTATCTGTCCGCCGATCCTGAACGGGTGGCCGAGATGCGCGACCTGCTGCCCGCGCGAGGGTCGCCGGGAGTGCGCCGGATCGGGTTGGTGTGGGGTGGCGCGCCACGGTCGCACGATCCGGTGGCAGCCGGCATCGACCGCCGCCGCAGCATCGGCCTTGCGGCGCTGGCACCGCTGGCAACCCTCGAGGGCATTGAGTGGGTCAGCCTGCAGAAGGGCCCCTATGAGGCAGACCTGGAAGCGCCGCCGCCGGGGATGCACATCCGGAACCCGATGACCGGGGTCCGCGATCTCGACGATACAGCCGGGCTGATGATGAGCCTCGATGCCATCGTGACGGTCGACACCTCTGTCGTGCATCTTGCCGGCGCCCTCGGGCGGCCAACAATCCTGCTGGACCGCTGGGACAATTGCTGGCGCTGGCAGCACGGCCGCGACGACAGCCCCTGGTATCCGACGGTCCGGATCATCCGGCAGGCCCGCTCCGGCGACTGGAGCGGCGTCGTCGAGCGGCTGCTGCCGATGCTGGCGGAGAGCGCCGAAGCACTCAGCGGGTAACGAACATCCAGGCCAGGAACGAGACCGGCAGCAGGGCCAGCGACAAGCCGCCGGCGGCATCCAGCAGATGGTCGAGCGCCCAGTCATTGACGCGCACGCTGGCTTGGTCGATCGCGGAAGCGAGACGGGCCGGCAGGGCGGCGAACGAGGGCGGGACCACCGCACGGAGGCTGTCGCTGACGCTGTTGCTGAAGTTCAAGCTGAGAGTCGTCATGGCTGGCTTCCTTTAATGGCCGGAAGCCCCGATGGCCTCCATGCCACCATCACTGCAGAGGTTGTGCCAGCCGCACTGGCATGCTCAACCCGTTGTATTCGCTAGCTTACTCGACTGCAGCTTGCAGCACTCACATGACGCTCTGGCTCCTGGTCGCGATATGTGGCCGATGCCGCCGCATGATGGCCATTCCGGCCACATGCGGCTCATCATGGCGCCGTCAGAACGACTTCGGCTCGTGGATCGGGCAGCCATTGTGGCGCGCGCGGAACCCCGCTGAGCTGGCATAGGTGCTGTTGCGCGCCCGCATCACCCCACCAAGCGGCCGGTGCGCGGCCAGCCCGTGCCACGGGCTGAACGACAGGCCGTCGTCGTAGGCGGCAGCAACCGCGGGGCTCCAGCTCTCCTGCGCCAAGGTCTTCAAGATTGCCACGGTGATGTACGGGCTCCGATCCTCCGGCCAGATCACCGAGGCATCCTCGATCGGCATCGTCTCGAGATCCGTGCAGAGCTGCACGCGCAATTCCCAGTCGCCGCCGCTGGTGGCGTAGTGCTGCGACACCGCCGTCCGCAGGGCATTGGGATCGTTGCCGGGATGAACCGGCGCGCCGGCCAGGGCCGCAAGGTCACCGACCGGGACCAGCGAGAACTTCGCGATGTAGTCGCCGTACAGGATCGGGACCTGAGAGTAGAAGGTGTCGCCAAGGATATGGGTCAGCTTCTGGCCGCCCATGGTCGTGATGGTCGGGCTCTTTGCCCCGAACGCCTCGATCACCGCCTCCGCGCCGCGTGCCACTGCGGAAACCACTTTCTTCAAGCCTTCCACATGGTCGGTGGTGGCAGCCAACGCCTTCAGGTTGCCGAGAAATTTCTCCGGCGTCGGCGCGCTGAAGGCCGGCGAGTTGACCATGATGAAGTCCTGGGTGCGATCACCCTCGCTGCCGGGTAGGCGGGGTCCCGGCACGCCGACGAGCTTCACCGCAACGCCGTGCGGCGTGGAGACGCTGTCGTCGAGGATGTCGCCCGGGATCGTCGAGAAGCGCACGACGGCCTCGTAGCGGCCCGGCGCTGCGAACAGGCCCTGCGCCAGCTCCGGCGGAAGTGCGTCAAGCACCGTGAACTCGCCACGCAGCACGCCGTGACTCTTGGCATGGACGCTGCGGATGGCGTGGCCGGAATGCTTCAGTGTGGTCTGGCTGATCTTGCCCATGGTGTCGATCAGCGCCTGGTTGGTCTCCGCCTCGTTCGAGGCCGGGACCTCCATCGAAGGCACGAAGCGCAGTGGCGCGGTCGAAAGCGGCATCCGTCCGGACATGGGACCTCCTGTCATTGCTTGACCGGCAACGCAGGCAGCCGCCGTAGGTCAGACAGCGTCAGGCGGTTCTGGACGCGCGGCTAGCTGTTTCGGACGTTCGTGTGCCGGATCAGGTCCCGTCGCGGGCATCGAGACGCCAGGTCGAGGGATCGACACCGTAGGCCGTACGGAAGGCGCGCGAGAACCCGGTCGGCCCGGCGTAGCCGATGCTTTGCGCGATCACCTTGACCGGCAGGTCGGTGGTGGCGAGCAGGCGGGCGGCGATACGCAGGCGCGCCTTCTGCACGAAATCGATCGGCGCCTGGCCGAACGTCCTGGCGAAGTGATCCGCGAAGGACGCGCGGCTCATTCCGGCGACCGTTGCCAGGCTCTCCACGCTGTGCGCCGCCGCCGGTTGCTCAAGGACGGCCAGCACCGCGCGCGCCAGGCGAGGATGCGCCAGCGCGGCCCGCGGCAAGGCACCCTCGCCTTCATGCTGCAGATGCCGGCGGAGCACCGTCACCAGGCACTGCTTCATCAGCGCCTCGGTCATCGCCTGGGTGCCGAAACCGGGACTGGCCAGTTCGGTGCGCATCAGCTCGAAGCTGTGCCGGAGCAATCCGTGCGGCCCGGCATCCTCGGGACGGGAACTCTCGACCAGCGGTTCATGCAGCAGGTGGAACAGGCTGAGGGCGTTACCGTGCTCGGCCGGGATCTGGCCACAGAGCAGAAGGGTTTCCACCTCGCCCTCGCCCGCCGAGAACAGGACAAGGCCGTCCGCCAGCATCGAGCAATGCTCGTCACCCTGGATCGGCGGTCCCTGCGCATCGTCGGTGCCGACGACATGCGGCTGCCGCGACGGCACGATGATGATGCCGCGTGGTCCGAAGCGCAGCGCTGGCTGCCCGCCCACGCGCACCGTGCCGCGGCCGTGCAGGACGAAATGCACGGTGGTCGCCTCGAACGGCGAGAACGAAAGGCTCTGGCCGCGCCGGATCGCGCAGACCGAGGAGGCGTGCAGGCGCACTTCCAGCGCCGTCAGCAAGCGGTCGAGCGGATCCCCCGGCATGCTGCGAGCCGCAGGTCAGCCGTTGCCGATGGCGATCCCGGCGGCCAGCACCAGTGCCCCACCCAGCATCACCTTGGCGGCGGCCGAAAAGGGCGGCGTCTCCATGAACCGGAACTGGATCCAGGCGATGATCGCAAGCTCGATCACCACGACCACTCCGGCGATGGCGGTGGCGGTCCAGAACCTCGGGATCAGGTACGGCAGCGTATGGCCGATGCCGCCGGCCACGGTCATCAGCCCGCAGACCAAGCCGCGCAGCAGCGGGGTGCCACGCCCGGACAGCTTGCCGTCGTCGGCGAGCGCCTCGGCAAAGCCCATGCTGATGCCTGCGCCGATGCTGGCCGCGAGACCGACCAGGAAGGCCTTGTGCGGATCGTGGGTGGCAAAGGCGGCGGCGAACACCGGGGCCAGGGTAGAGACGGAGCCGTCCATCAGCCCGACCAGCCCCGGCTGGATCACCTGCAGCACGAACCGCTTGCGGGCATCCTCGTCCTCGCGGTCGCGCACCTCGCCGGGCAGCCGGGTTTCCTCGATATGGCCGGCGGTCTGCACATGCTCGGCCTCGGCCGCCGCGAGGTCGCCGAGCAGGCGACGGATCGCCGGATCCGCCGACCGCGCCGCCGCCTGCAGATAGAAGCGGCTTGCATCGGCCTCCATCTGCCGGGCCTGGCGCCTGATCGCCTGGATGCCCTTGGGAACGATCTGCCAGGCCGGCCTGGGCACCGGGGCGCCCTTGATGTCGCGCCTGCGTATGTCCGGGATATGGTCGCCGAAGCGTGTCTCGAACAGGTCGATCAGGACGCGCCGGTGCCCGTTCTCCTCGGCGGCCATGTCGTCGAACAGGCGGGCACTGTCGGGATAGGTTTCGCGCAGGCTCTTGGCGAAGTCGACATAGGTGCGGCCGTCCTCCTCCTCGTTGGAGATGGCGAGTGCCAGCACTTCACGCTCGGACAGGTCTCTGAACATTCGCATGCGCCGGTTTGAGCGCAGTCCAGCAACGAAGTCAAAGGCGCCGGACGATCTATACTGATTGTTGATTGGCCACTACTTACTGCGAGCCGTTTGCATTCTCAAGCCGACAGCAACGAGGGCGATCCGCAGCGGCGGCTTGCCGCCTGGGGCAAACGCGTGAACCATGCCGGCATGATCAAGACCCGGCGCATCCTCCGCTTCCCGGCCGTTCCGGTCGCGGGCCTCATCGTCCTGGCCATGGCCTCCGCCGGCGCGGCCGCGCCGCCCCCCGCATCGAGCATCTTCGCGCCCTACCAGCAGGTCTATCCGGTCAACGCCTATCGCTCGGCCAGCGGCGCGCCGGGACCGGCGTACTGGCAGAACCGGGCCGACTACCGCATCGCGGCCACGATCGACACGACGACCAGAAGCCTCTCGGGCGACGAGGTGATCCGCTACAGCAACAACAGCCCGGACGCGCTCGACATGCTTTGGGTGCAACTCGACCAGAACATCTACCGCGCCGATGCCCGCGCCGCGTTCGTCTCGCGCTATTTCGGGCGCCAGCATACGACAGGCGACGTCATCGAGGCGGTGTCGATGCAGCAGGGCGGCCACGACACGCCGCTCGCCATCCTGATCGACGACACCCGCATGCGCGTCACCCTGCAGCACGCCCTCAGGCCGCACGGTGGCACGATCGCGCTGCACATACGCTGGCACTACACGATACCCGGCCCATGGGGCGGCCGCACCGCCGTCACGCCGACGCGCAACGGCGACATCTATGAGACCGCGCAATGGTATCCGCGCATGGCGGTGTATGACGACCTGCGCGGCTGGGATACGCTGCCCTATCTCGGCAACGAGTTCTATATGGAATATGGCGACATCGATTATCGCGTGACGGTGCCGGCGAACTTCATCGTGGTCGGGTCCGGCGCGTTGCAGAACGCCGCCGAGGTGCTGTCGCCGCTGCAGCGCGCACGGCTGGCCGGCGCCGGGCACAGTGACCGGACGGTGATGATCCGCACGCCGGACGAGGTCAACGCCGATGCAGGCAAGCCGGCGCCGTCCGACGCTCAGGCAGGCGATACCCGTACCTGGCATTTCCTCATGCACGACACCCGCGATGTCGCGTTCGCCGCATCCGCCGCCTTCGTCTGGGATGCCGCGCATATCGACCTGCCTGACATCGCGGGCCAGCCGCGTCTGGCCATGTCGGTCTATCCGGTGGAAGCGGCGGGCGAGGCGCACTGGGCGCGCTCAACCGAATACGTGCGCAACGCCATCGATTATTTTTCCGGCAAGTGGGCCCGATACCCCTGGCCGAACGCCATCAACATGGCCGGTCACGGCGCCAACATGGAATATCCCGGCATCGTGTTCGACGGCATCGCGGATGCCGGCAAGAAGCTGTTCTGGGTGACGACGCACGAGATCGGGCACAGCTGGTTCCCGATGCTCGTGGGCTCGAACGAGCGGCGCGCGGCGTTCATGGATGAAGGCTTCAACACCTTCATCGACACCTATGCCTCGGACGACTTCAACCATGGCGAGTTCGCGCCGAAGCGTGATTCCGAATACGCGCCGGGTGGCGGCAATCCGGTGGACGAGATCGTGCCGCTGCTGCTGCGTCCGGATGCGCCGACCATCCTCGACGAGGCGGACCTGGTGCCGTATCGCTGGAGCCACACGGTGCAGTATTTCAAGGCGGCGCTCGGCTTGCGGCTGCTGCGCGAGCAGATCCTGGGGCCGGCCCGTTTCGATACGGCCTTCCGGCGCTACATCGCGCTGTGGGCCTACAAGCATCCCTCGCCGTCCGATTTCTTCCGGACGATGGACAGCGAGGGCGGCGAGGACCTGTCCTGGTTCTGGCGCGGCTGGTTCGCGAATAACTGGCCGCTGGACTTCGGCATCGCTGCGATCGACGAAAAGGATGGCAGCGTCACGCTGGTCAGCAAGGGCGGCCTGGTGATGCCCGCCACCCTGCAGGTCAACTATGCCGACGGCAGCAGCCGGCGGGTGCGCGTCCCGGCCGAGATCTGGCAGCAGGGAGCCACGGCCACCGTCGACGTCGCCGGCGCCTCGCCGGTCGTCGGCGCGGTAATCGATCCGGACCATGTGCTGCCGGACGTCGATCGCTCCAACAACACGCTGAACCGGCCGATCCAGCGCGCCTCGACGGCGGTTTCCTCGCGGTCCTCCTCCCCGTCCCCGGAGCACTGACCATGCAGTCCAGCATCATCGGCACCATCCTGCCCGTGCTGAATGTCAGCCTCGATCCCGGCGAGGTGCTGTTGTCGGAAACCGGCGAACTATCCTGGAAAAGTCCGAATGTCAGCCTGCGCACCGGCATCGTCAGCGGCGGCGGCGCCGGCGGCTTCCTCGGCGCGGTGAAGCGCTCGCTCGGCGGCGGCGGGCTGTTCATGACGGAGTATGTCGCCGAGGGCGGACCGGGCCTGGTGGCGCTCGCCGCCAAGATCCCCGGCCATATCGAGGAGCATGCGGTGCAGCCGGGCCGCTCCTACCTGGTGCACCGGCACGGCTTCCTGTGCGGCTCGTCCGGCATCACCCTGTCGGTGGCGCTGCAGCGCTCGCTCGGTGCGGGCATCTTCGGCGGCGACGGCTTCCTGCTGCAGCAAGTGGCAGGGCAAGGTCGCTTCTGGGTTGAGCTCGGCGGCGAGATCGTGGGCCACACGCTCGCACCCGGCGAGCAGATCGACGTGCATCCCGGCCATGTCGGCATGTTCGAGGACAGCGTGCGGTTCGAGATCACCATGCTGCCCGGGATACGCAACAAGCTGTTCGGCGGCGACGGCTTCTTCCTGGCCCGCCTGACCGGTCCCGGCCGGATCTGGCTGCAGACCCTGACGCTGCCCAACCTCGCGCACGCGCTCGCACCCTATCTCGGGGGAACCGGTCCCGTGCAGGGCGCCGAGGCCGGTGCCGCCGCCGGTCTCGCCGGCCAGCTCATACGCAAGGTGTTCGAATGATGCGCCTTTGGCCCCTCGCGGGCATCGTGATCGCGGCCGCTGCGATCGGCAGCCCGGCCGCGCGGGCAGACCAGACCCGGATCGGCGCGGTCAGCACCACCTTCCGGCTGCTCGGCCGCAACGACCAGATCGTGGTCGATCGCTATGACGACCCGCGAGTCGACGGCGTGTCCTGCTACATGTCGCACGCCGAGACCGGCGGCGTCCGCGGCTCGCTCGGCTTTGCCACCGATCCCAGCCGGTTCTCGATCGCCTGCCGGGCGACCGGCCATCCGGTGGTGCATGGCGCACTGCCGCCGAGCGAGGTGGTGTTCGACACCCGCACCAGCTTCTTCTTCAAGGTGATCCGGGTGACGCGCCTCTATGACGCGCAGAAACGGGTGCTACTGTACCTGGTCTGGTCCACCAAGGCGATGACGACCGGCGGCAGCCCCTACAACAGCATCACCGCGGTGCCGCTCGATACGCCCTGACGCGCCTCGGCCAGAGGACGATCCCGCGAGGGATCGTCCTCTGGCTCACGCACGAGAGGCAATCGCGGTCAAAACAAACGGTTTGGGGCTGCAATAGCCGAAGTCTCGAAATACCGACCATCCCGGTGCCTGTTGACGGCAGGCCCTCTGTCAGGAGCAGACATATCTCGATCACGGGTTCGTGAGCAAGGGTCTCGATCATGCCGCGAGGCGGTTCGCGGGTCCGCTCCGCCGCCAGCTTGTCGAGACCACCGTCGAGATTAGGGCGTCCTTAACCGGCGCGGGCCTAGACAAGGTCGACACCTGCAGGAGCTCGCAAGTGCTGCACGAGCTTTCGCAATGGCTGTTCGACCCTGCCGGGCTCACCCCGCACGGCTTCTGCCTGCTTTGGCAACCAGGCCTGCTGTGGCTGCACGCGCTGTCCGATTTCGGCACCGGCGCTGCCTATTTCTCGATCCCCTTCGCCCTCATCGCCATCATCCGGCTCCGACCGGACATCCTGTACCGGCCGCTGTTCAGGCTGTTCGCTGCGTTCATCCTGCTCTGCGGAGCTGGTCACTGGCTGGATCTGCTGACCCTATGGGAGCCGGTCTATGGCATCGAGGGCGTCGTCAAGGCGGCGACCGCGATCATCTCGATCATCACGGCGGGGGTGCTATGGCGCCTGCTGCCGCAGGCGTTGCGCTGGCCGTCGCCGGCGCAACTCAGCCAAGTCCGGACCGACCTCGTCACCGTCAGGCAGTCGGAGATGCGCTTCGCCGGCATCGCCGCGGAGGCCGCCGAGGCACGCGACGCCCTGGCGCTGGAACTGGCGCGGCGCGAGACCGCGGAAAGCAGGGTCGTGGCCAGCGAGCGATCGCTTCGCCTGCAGGCGGCGACGCTGAAGGACGTGAACGAGTGGCTTGGGATGGTCACCGACAGTGGTATCGGAATCTGGAGTTGGGACGTCGCCCGGGACAGGCTGCTCTGGGATCACTGGATGTACCGGCTCTACGGCAAGGAGCCCAGCGACGAGATGCTGGACAGCTCCAGCTGGCGGCAATTCCTGCATCCCGAAGACCGCGCCGCGGTCGAGCATGCGATGCAGAGGGCGCTCGATGGTGGGCCGCCATTCGAGCTGGCGTTCCGCATCGTCTGGAGCGACGGCAGCGTGCACCACATCCGCGCCGCGGCGCGCGCCAGGACCTTCGACGCCTCGGGTCGCGTCACGCGAATGGTCGGGATCAACTGGAATGTCTCCGAACTCGACGCCCAGGCGGAGCAGCGCTCGCTCCTCATGGAGAGTGCGCCTAACGGCATGATGATCGTCGACGACAGCGGCACGATCATGTCGGCCAACTCGGTGATCGAGCGGCTGTTCGGCTATCCGCCGGGCAAGCTGGTCGGCCAACCGGTCGAGATCCTGGTACCCGAGGCCAGGCGCGCGGCTCATGTTGCGCTGCGGTCGCAGTTCTCCGCGCGCGGCGCCACCGGCCAGCCGATGGCGACCGGGCGACCGCTCAGCGGTCGTCGGTGCGACGGCAGCGACCTGCCTGTCGAGATCCTGCTGAAGCCCGCGCAGACGCCGCACGGCCGCATCGTTGTCGTCTCCGTCTTCGATGCCACCGACCAGCGCCGCATCGCCGACGAGAGGCAGGCAGCCAACGCGATCGAACGCAGGATCGTCGAAGAGGCGAACGCGCGGCTCGATCGCCTTGCCAAGCACCTGACCCAGGCTCGCAACCAGGCGCTCGAGGCGACCCGCGCGAAGACCCGTTTCCTGGCCGGGATGAGCCACGAGCTGCGGACGCCACTGAACGGCATCCTGGGCTATGCGCATCTGCTGCGCCTTGATGGCGGCCTCACCGCGCTGCAGGAGCAGCGGGTGGCCGCGATGCTGGATGCCGGCCGCCACCTGCTCGAGATGATCTCCTGCGTGCTCGACCTGGCCCAGATCGAAGCCGAGCAGATGACGCTGCAGCCGGTCGAGATCGAGCCTGCCTCGGTCGCGGTAGCCTGTCTCGCCCTTCTGCGTCCGGCCGCCGAGGCCAAGGGGCTGACCCTGAGCATCAGGGTGGCGCCCGGCATGCCGGACAGGATGCTGGCCGATCCGATCCGGCTGCGTCAGGTGCTGCTCAACCTGCTCGGCAATGCCGTGAAGTTCACCGGCCAGGGGGGCATCGAGATACGCCTCGCGCCCGCTCCGGAAGGCTCGGCGCTGCGCCTGGAGGTGGCCGATACCGGTCCGGGCATTCCGGCCGGGCAGTGTGGCCGGTTGTTCCAGGACTTCGACCGGCTCACCGCCGGCACCTTGTCCGGCTTCGAGGGATCGGGATTGGGCCTCGCCCTGTCGCACCGGCTCGTGGAGCTGATGGGCGGCCGGCTTGCCTACGAGGACAATCCGGGCGGCGGCAGCGTGTTCTCCCTGACGTTGCCGCTGAACGACGTGGCTCCGCCAGTGGCGGACGCGGCAGCGGGTGCCGAGGCGCCAGCTCCCGTGGTGAGGCGGTTGCTGCATGTCCTGGTTGTCGACGACGTCCTGATGAACCGCGACATCGCCGGCGCCTTTCTCCGCGCGTCCGGTCATGCGGTCACCACCGCCGGGGACGGTAGGGAGGCGGTCGCCGCGGCGACAGGCATGAATTTCGACGTGATCCTGATGGATGTCCGCATGCCGGGCATGGACGGCCTGGAGGCCACCCGCCTGATCCGGGAGCTCGAAGGGGAGCGGGGCCGCGTGCCGATCATCGCCCTGACCGCCCATGCCTTCACGTCCCAGATCAACGACTGCAGCGCGGCCGGCATGGACGACCATCTTGCCAAGCCGTTCACTCCGGAAGGGCTGCTCGCCGCGCTCGACCGGGCCGCTGACGACCATGCGCGGCGGCGGCACGAGCAGGACCCGGCACCGGCGCGGGCGGCGACATCGCAGATCCAGGCGGCGACCCGGCCGCCCGATCTGGATCTGGCGATGTTCGAGAAGGTGGCCGCCATCCTGCCACCGCAGAAGCTCGATGCCTCCCTCAGGAGCACGGCACTCGACGGGGAGAGCCTGTTGCTGGAGCTGCTGTCCCTGCAGGGGCAGTCCGCCGGCTTCGACGGCCTCGCCGACAGGGTCCACCAGTTCATCGGAAGCGCGGGGACGCTCGGTTTTACCCGCGTCAGCGATCTCGGTCACCGGTATCAGCAGGCGGTCCGGCTGAGCGAGCCCGATATCGGCGTCATGGCCGATGAATTCGGCGCCGCGGTCGAGGCGGCCTGCAGGGAAATCTACGCCCGCCTGTAAGGGCTTCGGCGGCGCCCGGCAGCGGCCGGACCCTGCAGGATGGTCAGTACTGGAACTGGTACTTCAGCCCGACGCTGCTGCCCGGGTCATTCTCCGGCGTGGTGGTGCCGGTGACCTGGCCGCCGGTGCCGACCACCGTGTCGAGCTTGAGGCGCCGGGTCAGGTCGATCTGCACCTGCGCCTGGGTGCCCGAGCCGGAGGTCGATTGCCGAGCACCGACATAGACGCCTTTCGCGACGTACTTGCCCGCCTCCACGCTCGCACCGGTTGTGTTGGCGCCGCCGCTGCCGATCGACAGCCGGTCCAGCCCGAGCGTGCTGCGCACCGAGTTCAGCACGCCGCCGCCGCCGCCGCCGCTGCTAAGCTCGGCGAGAGCGGCGGCGAGGCTCGCGAGCTGCGTCGTGCTCAGCTTGGTCGAGGTCTGCTGAAACAGGATCAGCGCCAGCACCTGGTCCTGCGGGAGCGGCGGATTCGAGGACAACGTGATCTTCGGCGCCGACGCGTAGCCGCCGACGTTGAGACGCGCGACGTCGGCATCCACGAAGCTCTCGGCGGTGAAATCCAGCGACGGATCGATGCTGTTGGTGACGCCGGCGCCGTTGAAGCCGACGCGGCCGCGGGTGAAGGTCAGCGTGACGCCGGCGAGGCTGAAGGTGCCGCGACGCATGTCGAAGCCGCCGGTGACCTGCGGCGCCGTGGTGGTGCCGCCGACATGCAGCCGCCCGGCCATTTCGGCGTCGAGACCATGCCCACGGACGAAGATCTGGCCGGGCGAGTTCACCGCGAGGTCCAGGCCGACGACCCGGCTGACGGCGGCGCTGGCCGGCGGCGGCGGGGTCTCGCCGGGCCGGATCACGTTCAGCGTCGCGACCGACGCCGGCAGGCTGTTCGGAATGTTGATCGACGCGCTCTCGATGGTGACCAAACCCGCGACATCGAGGCGGGACTGCGCCTGACCGCGGGCGGTGATGTCCATGTCGAGCACGGCGGTGAGCAGGTCGCTCGATAGCGGGCGCGCGTGACGCGCGGTCAGGCGCAGGTCGACCGGCAGCCCGGGCAGCAACGCACCCACGGTCCCCGACGCCTCCAGCGTGCCGTCCCCGGCGTGCGCCACGAACCGGTCGATGCCCATGCTCTGGCCGCGAGCCGTGATCAGCGCCTCGATGTCGGTCAGCCGCACGCCCTGGGCAAAATCCTGGATCTGGCCGCGCTCCAGCCGGATGGTGCCGTCCAGCCTCGGTGCCTGCACGGTGCCGCTGACGCCCATGTCGAGGGCGAGGTGGCCGCCGGCCTGGCGCCCTTCCGCTCCCAGCACGGCGTTCGCCACCGCGAGGTCGATATTGCCGCGGGCGCGCAGGCCGAGCGCGCCGGTGGCGCTGGTCGGCGCGGTGCCGGCCACGGCGAGCGCGATCTGGCGGCCGGCATCAAGCCTGGCATCGATCCGGGCGATGCCTGACGCCAGCACCGCCTTGGCCTCGAGCGTTCCCGGCGGCAGCGAGGCGCCGGGGCCGGTGCGCAGGTGCAGGTCGCGCGCCGTGAGCGTGACGGTGCCGTCCGGCTTGGCGGTGGTGCCGGTCAGGCGGGCCTGCAGCGCAATCAGGCCGGTCGCATCGAGGTTCGGCGCGAACGGCTTTGCCAAGGCCGGCGTGACGTTGGTCACCGAGGCGGCGAGGTCGAGCCGCGGGCTGATCTTCCCGGCGATGTCCAGCTGGGCCGGCGCAGCGGTGCCGCCGGAGGCCGCGAGCGACGCGCGCAGATGGTCGACCTCGACCGGCGCCCCGAACCCGATCCGCGCCGGCCCGAGCAGCCGCAGGACCTCGCCCTTGGCGGTCCCCGCGAGGCGCGTCACCTGCACATGCTTTCCAGGCAGGTCGAGCAGCAGCGCGGTGTCGATGCTGGCGGGGCTCCCCGCGACATGCTCGAAGGCGCCGTTCAGCACCACGCTCAGCGCCGTCTGCGGTCCCTTTGCCGTCGTCCGGGCGTCGCCGGTGATACCGCTGGCCGCGATCCCGTCCGCGCGCAGGGCGAGATCGATGTCCGGGCTGCCGGCCGGATCGACCACCGTGCCGCGCAGCGCGAGCTGCCCGACATGCGCCGCCTTTGCGCCCAGCGATCCGGAGACGTCGACGTGCGCCACCGGATGCGGCTGGCCCGCCGCCTGTTGCGTCTGGATGAGCGCCTTCAGGCTGCCGCTGATCGCCTGACCGGCGATCCGGCTGAGATCGGCAAGCCGGGTCATGCGCACGTCGAGCGTGCCGAGCGGCAGCTTCGCCCCCGCCGGCAGCGTCATGTCGGCATGGCCGATGGCGCTCTTCCAGCCGAGGCGATCCAGCGTCACGTGGGTCGCGCCGTCCGGCAGCCGCGCCACGTTGGCCGCAAGCGTCAGCGGCGCGCGGTCGAGGGTGCCGTCCAGGGTGATCCGGCCCTCCGGTGCCTTCGGCAGGTGGGTGGCATCCAGGGCCAGCCGCAGCGGGCCTTGCGGGATGATGTTGGAGCCGACATCCCCGATGGCGCGGACCGAGGCCGCGAGATCGTCGAGCGGGCCGTGCACGGTGGCGTTCAGGCCGATCGCGCCGCGCAGCGTCGGCAGCGCCGCCTGCAGGTCGGGCAGGTGCAGGTTCGTCTGCAGGTCGAGCGTGTCGGCGAGGTCGGTGCCGGAGGCGTCCAGGTGCAGCGCGCGGCCATCCACCGCGAGGCCATAGACACGCACGTCATGGCCGGCGAGCGAGGCGGTGAGCGCGATCCGGCCGGCGTCCCCGATGAGGCCTGCCGCCTGCGGCTGGCCGCCGGTGATGGCGAGCGTGCCGCCGAGGCCCAGGATCTCGGCGCCGTTGCGCAGCTCGAAGTCGGTGCCGATCGCGGCATGGCCGTCGAGCGCGACGCCGCCTGCCTCGGCCAGCGGGGCAAGCTGCGGCAGGGTGATGCCGAGATGGCCGTGCAGCGCAGGAGCGGTGAAGACACGACCCTGGATCTGCGCCAGCTCGTGGAAGAGGGTGACATCGACCGGGCGTCCCGGCTGCTCGTTGTGCAGGGTCGCGTCGAGGATCACCGGTGAGGCCGCCAGCAGGGCGGGGCGCGGACCGGGGATGCGCAGTCCGTCGAGCACGGCGTGCAGCGTCGCCGGTCCGCTGGCAGCCCCATCCTTCGCCTCGCCTGCGAAGTCGGCCACGAGGCGGCTCAGCCCGACCCCGGGTGCGGTCAGATTGTCCAGTACCAGTCGGCCGCTGCCGTCCGGCGCCGTCGGCGTGCCGGAGACGTGCGCGTCCAGCGACAGCCCATTCCATGCGATGCCGGGACGCGGCTGCATCGGCGGCGCCCGCCCAGTGGTGCGCAGGTCGAAATGCCGGGTCAGCAGGTTGGCGCTGCCCTTGGCCGCCAGCGTGACCGGCCCGGCATGCAGCGCGAGATCGACGGCGCTGGCGTCGCGCGGGCCGTCGAGATCGAGCGACAGGGTCAGCGGGTCGAGCATCGGCAGCGCCGCGAGCGCGGTCACCAGGCCACCCTGCGGATCGTCGGCGCGCAGGTGCAGCCCGAGCCGGTCGGCGGTCGTGACCGTAGTGAGCGTGACGGCGCCCGGATGATCCAGCCGGCGCACGTCCAGCGCGATGTCGCTGTCCGGGAGCGTCGCCACCGACACGCCCGAGAGCAGCGGCGCGATCCCCGCCACCTGCACATGCCCATCGATGCCGACATCGGCCGCAAGCCCGGTCACCGGCGCCGCGACGTCCAGCGCGCCGACATGCAGGGCACGCAGGTCGATGGCGAAGTTCGGGACCGAGCTGCCGCCGGATTTCGAGGGCGGCGCCGGCTTCCTGTCCGGGTCCGGCACCGGCGTGCGCGCCACCGCAATGCGGTCGATCGAGGCAAGGTCGATGCGGGCGCGGCGCCGGATCAGCGCCAGCGGATGCCAGTCGAGCCGGATGCCGTCCAGGGTCAGCCAGGTGCCGAGATGGTCGTGCACCTCGACATGGGCGACCCGGAGGTGGTCGGGGAAGCGGCCGCCGAGGCCGGTCAGGGTTACCAGGCCACCGCTGAGCGAGGCCGCCTGCCGCTCGATCAGGTGGCGTCCTGGACCGGTATTGGCGCCGATGAGCACCACCACCAGGGCGAGGGCGATGAGCGCCAGCGGTGCGCCGACCAGCAGCCCGGCGATCCAGAGCGCGATGCGGCGAACGCGGCCACGACGGTCGGGCGTTGCCTCCGGCATCAGAACGTCTCCCCGAGGCCGACATAGAGCTCGAAGCTGTCGCCGCCCGGCGGCTTGTTCAGCGGCACCGCGACATCGAGCCGGATCGGCCCGATCGGCGTATAGTAGCGGGCACCGACGCCGGCGCCGACGCGCAAGGTGCCCTCGAAGGGCGCCGAGTTGCTGGCGACCTGGCCCGCATCCACGAATGCCGCGGCCCCAAAGCTCTTGAACAGGCGCTGGCGGAACTCGAAGGTCGCCGCATCAAGCGACGTGCCGCCGACCGGGTTGCCGTCGGGGAATTGCGGGCCGACCCCTTGGTACTTGAAGCCGCGTATGGTGGAGCTGCCGCCCGCATATAGCCGCTGATCCGGCGGCAGCTGGAAGGTCGAGGCGCCCTGCACGCTGCCGACCGTTGCCCGCACCGCGATCACGCTGCGACCGGGCGCGGTCAGGCCGAGGCGGGCGAGGTCGAGGTAGGTGGCGCCGGTCGCCTGCAGGATGGTGAAGAAGGCGGTGGAGTTCACGAACGACTCCGTGGGGGTGGCGCTGAACGACGCCCGGATGCCGTGCGTCGCGGCATCGAGCGGATTGGCGAGCTCGGTGCTGTCGTAGCTGGCGCTGAGCGGGATCGAGGCCAGGGTGTAGTCGCGCGTGACCCCCTCCTGGTCGATCTGCTCCTGCTCGGCGCCGATGCCGGCGGCGACGCTCCATTGCGACGACAGCTTGCGGTTCAGGCCCACCCGGACCAGCAACGCCGTCTGGTTGTAGGCCTGCAGGTCCTGCTTGAGGCCCTCGACGCGCACCACCAGGCTCTGGTCGCGATGCCAGAAGTCCGGCTTGTTGAAATTGGCATAGACGTCGTAGCCGAGCCCCTGCTCCGACGAGCCGCCCAGGCCGGTGATCAGCGCCGTGAGGTCGAGCTGCTCGGCATTGCCCAACAGGTTGTGGTGGGTCCAGGTGACGCCGGCGCTGCCGCCGAGATCGGTCGAATAGCCCACCTGCGCGGAGACGGTGTGGCGGGCGCCCTCGGTGAAGTCGAACACCAGCGGGATGCGGCCGTCCGGCTGCAGCTGCTGGCCGTCGGGACCAAGGCCGGTGCGGACCGCGACATCTGAGAACACACCGACGGACGCCAGGTCCTGCCGCGCCGCCTCGATCGCGCTCGGCTGGTAAAGCTGGCCCGGATGCAACAGCAGCCGGCGGCGGATGAAGGCCTCGTTGACCTGCTTGAGGCCGTCCAGGCTGATGCTGCCGATATCGACTCGCGGCCCCTCGTGGACCGTGTAGGCGACGTCGATGGTCCGGCTCTGCGCATGCAGGATGGCGACCGGCGGCTTGACCTCGGCCAGCGCGTGCCCGTCCTCGCGCAGCGCATTCAGCAGCCGCCCCTGCGCCGCCAGCACGTCTGCGGCGATCGCCGGCTGCCCGGACTTCAGGCCGAACGCACCGAGGGCTGCCGGCGCCAGCGTCTCGTGGTCCGGATCCTCCAGGCGCACGCGGCCGAGGGTGAATTGCGGACCGAGCGTAAAGGAGAGCCGGATCGGCGCGGTCTGCCTCTTCGGGATGGCGGCGAGGATGTCGGGCAGGTCGGGATCGTCGCCCGGATGGCCGGCGACGCTGATCGCAACACCGCCGGAATAGTAGCCGAAGCTCTCCAGCGCGGTCCGCAGGCGGGCGTAGTCGGCGCGCGCGCGGCCGGCGAGGGCGAAAGGTCCCACCGGATGCAGCTTCTGCAGCGCAAGCAGGCTCGAGGAGGCCGACAGCGCCGCATCGAGCGCCGCGTCGCCCGTCTTCGCGATGGTCGTCTTGTACGGCTGCGGATCCGCGGCCAGGGCTGGCTGCCTGCAGAGCAGGGCCGCCATCGGCAGCAGGGCGATCCCGACGAGGTCTCGGAGGCGGCAGACAGGCAGGATCGTGTCTCGGCTGCAGAGGAAGCGGGAACCTGCCGGTTCCGGACGATCCGGCGCAAGCGATATGGGCGGCGAGACAGCCGTTAGCGGGTAGATTGTGGCCCTACCGCTCCCGGGCTATGTCGAGCCGATGCAGGCAGCTCCACGCCGGCTCGGGTGGCGATCCGGGCAGAATGTCATCTCGAGTCTCCCGTCCCCCCGGTCCGTGACAGGGAAGCCCGGCCAGCGGGTCGGGACTCCGCCGAGCTTCGACCATGCCCACGATCATCCCGCCCGGCTGCCCCCCGCCCGGCGCCTCCTGCGGCGCATCCGGGTGATCCGGCGCGGGATCGTCATCATCTCCTGGACCGGGTTCTGCGGCGTCGTGCAGTCGGCGCTGCTCGGCCTGCCCGGCCGCGGCAAGGCTCGCTTCGCCCGCACCTACTGGAACGTCGTGTGCCGCCTGCTCGGCCTGCAGGTCCGGGTTCTGGGCCGCGCCGCAGGGCACACCGGCGAGCGCCCGGTCGTCTATGCCTCCAACCATTCCTCCTGGCTTGATGTCCCGGTGCTGGGCGGCCAGCTGCTGGCCTGCTTCGTCTCCAAGGACGATGTCAGCCACTGGCCGGTGGTGGGCCAGGTTGCCCGCCTGGGCCGCACCATCTTCGTCAGCCGCCAGCGCGGCACCACCGGGCGCGAACGCGACGCGATGCGCCACCGGCTGGGAGCCGGCGACGACCTGATCCTGTTCCCCGAGGGCACCAGCTCGGACGGCGCCCGGGTGCTCGCCTTCCATTCCTCGTTCTTCGCCGCCGCCAAGCCCTCCGGCCTGCAGGCCGCGAACGCGATCCGGCCGCTCGTGCAGCCGGTCTCGGTGGTGTACGACCGGCTGGCGGGGCTGCCGGTCAACCATGCCCGCCGGCCGGTCTTCTCCTGGTACGGCGACATGGATCTGGCGTCGCACTTCTGGCAGCTGGCGCAGTGGCGCACCATGCGCGCGACCGTGCTGCTGCATCCGCCGCTCGATCCGGCGGACTTCCCGACCCGCAAGGAGCTGGCCCAGGCGACCTGGAACGCGGTGGCCGCCGGCGCCGCCGAGCTGCGTCAGAATCGACCGGTGGCCTGTTCGGTGGGCGCGCCCGCCGCCTCGACGCGGCCGCCGGTCGTTGCCAGTTCGGGCCGGACAGCCGGCCAGCCCGGACGACCCAGGCATTCGGTGCTTGACAAACCCACGGCTTCCTTTGCCTGATCGTTCCGAACCCGGGCCAAGGAAACCAGCCATCGCATGCCCTGCCGTCTGATGCCGCCGTGCGTTGGCTTGCCAGCGATAGCGTCGCCAGCATGACATCATGAGCAGCCCTTGACCTCTGCGCGGTCAGGCCGGATTGCTCCGGCACAGTACGGGATCGTCCCGTCCGCCGCCGGACCGCTGCCTCGATGAAACCCGCCCCCCTGCCCGCTTCGAAGCGCCTGCACGTGATCACGTGGGGCTGCCAGATGAACGTCTATGACAGCGCGCGCATGACCGACGTGCTGCGCCCGCTCGGCTATGCGCCGGCCGTGAGCGCCGAGACGGCGGACATGGTGATCCTCAACACCTGCCATATCCGCGACCGCGCGGCGGAGAAGGTGTTCTCCGAGCTCGGGCGACTGCGCGTCATCAAGCAGACGCGCGCGGAGGCCGGGCAGGACACCATCCTCGCGGTGGCCGGTTGCGTGGCGCAGGCCGAGGGGCGCGAGATCCTGGCCCGCGCGCCGTATGTCGACATCGTTCTCGGACCGCAGACGTATCATCGGCTGCCCGAGATGGTGGCACGCGCGGCGCGGGCCGGCGGCGCGGTGATCGAGACGGATTTTCCTGCCGAGCAGAAGTTCGACTTCCTGCCGGACGCGACCGGCCCGCAGGTGCCGGGCGGCGTCACCGCCTTCCTCACCGTGCAGGAAGGCTGCGACAAGTTCTGCTCGTTCTGCGTGGTGCCCTACACGCGCGGCGCCGAGGCCAGCCGTCCCGCGGCCTCAGTGCTGGCGGAAGCCCGCCTGATGGCGCGCCAGGGCGTCCGCGAGATCACGCTGCTCGGCCAGAACGTCAACGCCTATCACGGCGAGGGTCCGGATGGGCGCATCTGGGGGCTGGCCGGGCTGCTCCGCGCGTTGTCCGAGATCCCCGGGCTCGCCCGCCTGCGCTACACGACCTCGCACCCGCGCGACATGGACGACGCGCTGATCGAGGCGCATGGCAGCCTGCCGGCGCTGATGCCGTTCCTGCACCTGCCGGTCCAGTCCGGCTCCGACCGCATGCTGGCGGCGATGAATCGCGGCCATGACGCGGCGTCCTATCGCGCCCTGGTGGCGCGTCTGCGCCGGGTGCGGCCCGACTTGGCGCTATCGTCGGATTTCATCGTGGGGCATCCCGGCGAGACCGAGGCGGATTTCGAGGCGACGCTGGCCCTGGTGCGCGAGATCGGCTTCGCGCAGGCCTTCTCCTTCAAATACTCGCCGCGGCCCGGCACGCCCGCGGCCGGCGCCGGCAACGTGGTGTCCGAGGCGGTCAAGGACGAGCGCCTGCAGCGCCTGCAGGCCCTGATCCGCGAGCAGCAGGACGGCTTCAATGCGGCCAGCGTGGGGATGAGGTTCCCGGTGCTGTTCACCGGCCGCGGCCGCCATCCCGGCCAGATCGGCGGCCGCTCGCCATACCTGCAGGCGGTGCATGCCGCAGGACCCGAAACCCTGATCGGCACCGAAGTGATGGTGACGATCGAGGCCATGCTTACCAATTCACTGACCGGTACCCTCTTACGGGAGAGAGCCTGCGCTTGAGCGATCTGTCAGCTGCCCCCCTTCACACCCCCGCGTCCCTTGCCCCTGGTGCCAGGAACGCGACCCTCCAGTTCGGCGACAATGCTCGATTGGCCGTGCTGCTCGGCGACCATGACCGGCATCTGGTGCGGCTCGAGCAGGGCCTCGGGGTGCGGCTGTCGTGCCGCGGCAACCGCATCGCCATCTCGGGCGATCCGGGACGGGTGGCGCTGGCGCGCTCGACCATCACCACGCTGTATCGTCGGATCGAGGAGGGCGGCAGCGTCGACAGCGCCGAGGTGGATGCCGCGATCCGCATGTCCGACCGGCATGGCGACGTGCTCGACCTGCGCCGTGCGCCGGTTCGCAGCGGCGGCCTGCTGGTGCCGATGGCCGACAACGACCCGAGGCTGCCGCTGAGCGACCTGCCGGCGATCCGCACCAAGCGCGGCGCGATCAGCCCGCGTTCGCCCGGACAGGCCGGCTACATGGAGATGCTGACCAGCCACGAGATGGTGTTCGGCATCGGGCCGGCCGGCACCGGCAAGACCTATCTGGCGGTCGCCCAGGCGGTCGCGATGCTGCTGGCCGGACAGGTCGACCGCATCGTGCTCTCCAGGCCGGCGGTGGAGGCGGGCGAGCGGCTCGGCTTCCTCCCTGGCGACCTCAAGGAGAAGATCGACCCCTATCTACGGCCGCTCTACGACGCGCTCAACGACATGATGCCGGGCGACCAGGTGGTGCGCCGGATGACCGCGGGCGAGATCGAGGTGGCGCCGCTCGCCTTCATGCGCGGGCGCACGCTGGCGCACGCCTTCGTCATCCTGGATGAGGCGCAGAACACCACCGCCGCTCAGATGAAGATGTTCCTCACCCGGCTCGGCTCCGGCAGCCGCATGGTGATCACCGGCGACCTGAGCCAGATCGACCTGCCGCACGGTGTGACCAGCGGCCTGCGCGAGGCGGTCGAGACGCTCGAGGGCTTGCCGGGTATCGGCATTGCGCGCTTCGAGAGCAGAGATGTGGTGCGGCATCCGCTGGTGGCGCGTATTGTGGATGCCTACGACCAACGGGCGGCGGCCGAGCGGGACTCCCGCAGCAGGACGCGCCGGGAGCACAATGGAACCTCGAAGTAGATCCTCCCTCGCGGGAGCGACAACGCTGGACGGCAGCGCCACGGGACCGGGCGCCGCCGAAATCCCGGGCGGCAGCGCCGCCGAAATCATAGTCCTCGATGCGCGCTGGCGCCGGCTGGTGCCGGGCGCCGAGCGGATCGCGCGCCGCGCCGCAGCGGCCGCCGGGGGCGCGGGCTGCGTGGTGCTCGACCGCGACCTGCGCGTGCGGCAGCTGAACGCGCGCCATCGCGGCCGCAACAAGCCTACCAACGTGCTGACCTTCGAGACGCCGGACGGGATGCCGGGCGGCGACATCGTGCTGGCGCTGGAGACGGTCCGGCGCGAGGCGCTGTCGGCGACACGGCGCCCTGCGCACCACCTGGCGCACCTGGTTGTGCACGGGGCGCTGCACCTGCGCGGCCATGACCATCACCTGGCCGGCGAGGCGCGCCGGATGGAGATGCGCGAGGCCCGCATCCTGCACCGGCTCCGGGTGCCGAACCCCTGGAAGCCGAGACCGGGCCGAGGTCTTTCGGACGTCGCCGGGGGGCCACGATGAGCCAGATGCAGGATGGCCTGCCGGAACAGGCCCAGCCCTCGCCACGGCGCGGGCTGATCTCGTTCTTCGGGCGCCGTCGGGTCGAGCAGGGCCGGCTGCGCTCCTCGATCGCCGCCCTGGTGCAGGAAGCGGCCGAGGCGCCGCAATCCGGCGGCGAGCCGCCGGAGCTCGACCGGCAGGAGCGCGCGCTGATCGCCAACGTTCTGCGCCTGCGCGGCATCACCGCGGACGACGTCATGGTGCCGCGCGCCGACATCGTCGCGATGGCCGCGGCGACCACGCTGGACGAGGCGCTGACCTTCCTCCGGCGCGAGAACCATTCCCGCCTGCCGGTCTACGGTGAGCAGCTCGACGACATCCTCGGCATGGTACACATCAAGGACCTTCTCGCCTTTTCCGGGGATCCGGCGAACTTCCAGCTGCGGTCGATCCTGCGCCAGCCGCTGATGATCGCGCCGCAGATGCCGGTGCTCGACCTGCTGCTCCAGATGCGCCAGCGACGCATCCACCTGGCCCTGGTGGTCGATGAATATGGTGGCATCGACGGCCTGCTCACCATCGAGGATCTGGTGGAGACCATCGTCGGCGACATCGCCGACGAGCATGACGAGCCGGCGGTGGTGATGCTGGTGGAGCGGCATGACGGCACCTTCGACGTCGATGCGCGACTGGAGATCGACGAGTTCGAGGCGCGGCTCGGACCGGTGCTGACCGAGGACGAGCGCGAGAGCGACATCGAGACGGTCGGCGGCCTTGTCTTCATGCTGGCTGGCCACGTGCCGACGCGCGGCGAGATCCTGACCCATGCCGGTGGCATCGAGTTCCGGGTGCTCGATGCCGATGCGCGGCATATCAGGCGGGTCAGGGTGCGACTGCCGGAGGCGCCGTCGCAGCAGTCCGAGGGGGCCGGCGCCGATGCAGCCGGCGCGCAGCAGGTCTGACGGCCGGCCGGACGATCGGGCGCGACAAGCGCTGGCCACCTGTTTAACATCACTTCTTGAAACGATCGCGCACGTATAACGTCCAGAGGCCGCGATGAGCCTGTTCACCCAACCCGGCCATGCCAGCGCCGCCGACCTGCTGATGGACGATCCTCGCGTCGCGGGAGCAGCCAGCATCGAGACGTCCGGCCACCGGCACAGTGTTCGCGTGCTGCCCGATCCACGCTGGCTCGAGGCGCAGACCCGGCACGCGGCGGTGGCGGCGAGCCGCTCGCTGCTCGGCTGGCAGAACACCTACGACCTCGCGGGTGGGATGAAGCGGGCGCCCGAGCCTGGTTACGATGGCTGGACCGACAGCTTCACCGGACAGCCGCCGTCGGATGGAGCCGTGCGCGCGTGGCTCGACGCCCTCACCAGCCGTCTGCTTGCCCTGCCGCACGCGCGGGTGCGCGAGATCGGATGCGGCAGCGGCCTGCTCGTTGGCGCGCTGGCGCCGCACTGCGCCCTGTACGAGGCATCCGACGTTTCGGCGGTGGCGCTGTCGCGGCTGCGGGCGCGGCTCGCGACTCGAAACGAATTGCGGCACGTGCGCACCCGGAGGCAGGCTGCGCATGACGGCGGCGGCGAGGCCGGCTTCGACCTCGTGGCGGTCAACGCGGTGGCGCAGCATTTCCCCGACGCCAGTTACTTGCGCACCGTGCTGGAGGCTGCCTGGCGCGACGTGGCCCCCGGCGGCCACCTGGTCATCGCCGATGTCCGCCTGCTCGGCTTGCAGCCGGCGCTGATCGCGGCGAGCGCCGTCGCCCGGGCGCCGGCCGACATGCCGGTGCATGCGCTGCGCCAGTCGGTTCACGCCGCGTGGCTGTCGCAGTCGGACCTGGCGCTGGACCCGGCCTTCTTCCATCGCTTCGCGCATGCCCTGGAGGCGACCGTCGCCGTCCGCCTCAAGGGCGATGACGCCTCGGAAATGATGCGCTACCGCTGCGACGTCATCCTGGGCAAGCCGGCGCCGGCGCAGGCAGCGCCGTCGCCGGCCGTGGAGCTCGACAGCGTCGATGCCCTGCGCCGGTGGCTGGCGTCAGGCCGGCCGGGCAGGGTCCTGCTGCGGGCGCAGCCGGATGCGCGGCTCGCCGCCGACATCGCCGCGCACCGCCTGATCGCCGCCGCTGCCGACTCCATGCTGGTGCGCGAGGTGCGACAGCTCGTGGACCTTCAGGTCGCGACGGAGCGACCGGTCTTGCAGCCGATGCCGCGCGGCGAGCCGGGTCCATCCGGCATCGACCCGGCTGCGATCGCGGCACTCTGCGCGGCGCGCGGTTGCGCGACGATGGTCCTGGCCACGCCGTATGCCAGCGACGCCCGGTTCGACCTCCTGGTCGAGCGGGCCTCCGCCCGGGACGATACGGTCCGCGAGCCTGGCCTGCCACCGGCGCTGGATCGCGGGCCGCTCGACGATCCGGCGCTCGCCAGCCAGCCGCTGCTGCTGCAGTCGCTGCGGCGCCTGTCGGTGTCGCTGCACAACGAGCTGGCCCGCCTGCTACCCGAAGCCGACATGCCGGCGCGCATCCTGCCGGTGGTGCGCCGCGAGCAGCTTCTGCACGGCGCGCCCTGATCCGCGCCAGCCGTTAACCGTCCGGTCATGCTCCGGGCGCAGGATGACCGGATGACAGATGTTGTCCCCCTCGCCGCGGTACAGCAGCCGGCAGCGCAGACACCTGCAGCCCTGGCGCCGGCGGTCAGTGGCGCGAACGGCCATGGCGGGCTGTTCCACGAGATCCTGTCGGACCTCAACCCGCTGCAATACATCCCGGTGGTCGGCACGGTATACCGCGCCATCACCGGGGACGAAGGCAACAGCACGCTGCGAAACATCGCGGCATTCGGCACCAGCTTCGCCCTTGGCGGCCCGGTCGGCGTCGGCATCACGGCAGCGGAAGAGGTCACCGGCATCGACCCGACCCGCATCGCGGTAAACGCGGTCCTGCATCTGTTCCATCTCGGACATTCCCAGGCCGTGGCGGCGAAGCCCGCCGCCACCGATCCGGCCAACGAGATGGACACCGCCCTTGCCCAGGTGCAGCCGTTCCCGCAGCTTCCAGCCGGGCACGCCTATGACGCCGAGACCCTCAACTTGCTGGAGTTGCAGCGCCTGCGCGGCTGATTGCGTCCAAACGATTGTGTAGCCGGGGAGACTTGCGGGACAAGTCGCGCGGGCTATTGTGAACAGAGTATGAACGCAGCGCTTCCGGCTCCCTTCGATGCCTGGTTCACCCGGCGCGGATGGACGCCGCGGGCCCACCAGCTCGCCGTGCTGGACGCGGCGGCGCACGGGCAGGATGTCCTGCTGATCGCGCCCACGGGCGGCGGCAAGACGCTGGCCGGGTTCCTGCCCAGCCTGGTCGCCCTCGCCGAGGCGCCATGCGACGGCCCGCACAGGCTCCCCGGACTGCACACTCTCTATGTCAGCCCGCTAAAGGCGCTGGCGACCGACATCGCCCGCAACCTCACCACGCCGGTCGAGGAGATGGGCCTCGGCATCGGCATCGAGACACGCACCGGCGACACGCCCGCCGACCGGCGCGCACGCCAGCGCGAGCACCCGCCGCAGATCCTGCTGACCACGCCGGAGAGCCTCGTGCTGCTGCTGTCGCGGCGCGACGCGTCGACCTTCTTCGGCGGCCTCCGGCGGATCGTGATCGATGAGGCGCACGCGCTCGCCGGCACCAAGCGCGGCGACCAGCTGGCCTTGTGCCTCGCGCGACTGTCGAAGCTGGCGCCCGCCGCGCAGCGCATCGGGCTGTCCGCCACGGTCGCGGACCCCGACCTGCTGCGTCGCTATGTCGGGCTCGACGTCCCGGCCAGGCTGATCGAGGCCGACCCGGGTGCGGCGCCTCGCATCGGGCTGATGCTGCCGCAGGAGCGGGTGCCGTGGTCCGGCCGGATGGGGCTCGCCGGGGCGTCCGCGATCCTCGAGCGGATCGGCCAGACCGGGATGACCATCGTGTTCGTCAACACACGCGCTCAGGCCGAGCTGCTGTTCCAGGCGATCTGGCGCATCAACGAGGCGACGCTGCCGATCGCGCTGCATCACGGCTCGCTCGACATCAACCAGCGCCGCCGGGTCGAGGCGGCGATGGCGCGCGGGGCGGATGCGAAGGACGGCCTGCGGGCGGTGATCGCGACCTCGTCGCTCGATCTCGGTATCGATTGGGGCGGCATCGACCAGGTGATCCAGGTCGGCGCGCCGAAGGGCGTGTCGCGGCTGCTGCAGCGGGTCGGCCGCGCCAACCATCGCATGGACGAAAGCTCCCAGGCTCTGCTGGTGCCGGCGAACCGCTTCGAGGTGCTGGAGTGCGAGGCGGCGATCCAGGGTGTCGCGGCCGGCGAGCTGGATGGCGACCCGCCGATGCCGGGCGGCCTCGACGTGCTGGCGCAGCACCTGCTGCTGATGGCGGCGTCGGGACCGTTCGACGTGGACGCGATGTACGACGAGGTGCGGCTGGCGCAGCCCTACGCGGAGCTGACGCGGCGCGACTACGACGACGTGCTCGGCTTCGTCGAGGATGGCGGCTATGCGCTGGCGGCCTATGACCGCTACCGCAAGCTGTTCCGCGACGCCGAGGGGATGGTCCACATTCGCGGCGAGCGGGTCGCACGGCAGGCACGCATGAATGCCGGCACCATCGTCGAGGCGCCGGTGCTCAAGGTGCGGCTCGGCGGCCCGCGCGGCCTGCTACTGGGCGAGATCGAGGAGAGCTTCGCCAACCACCTGCGCGAGGGCGACGCCTTCATGTTCGCCGGACGCAAGCTGCGCTTCCTGCGGCTGCGCGAGGTGAACGTGGAGGTCTCGGAAGGCGGCAGCGGCGATCCGCTGGTGCCGACCTGGGCCGGCTCGAAGAACCCCCTCACCTCGGGGCTCGCGGCCCGCGTGCGGCGCATGCTGCACGACCCGGACGCCCGGGCGCTGTATCCGGAGCCGGTGCAGGAATGGCTGCGGCTGCAGCTCGAGCATTCGGTGCTGCCGGGTCCGGACGACCTGCTGGTGGAGATATTCCCACGCCACGGCCGGATGTTCCTGATCGCCTACTGCTTCGAGGGGCGGCTCGCGCACCAGACGCTCGGCATGCTGCTGACCCGCCGCCTGGCCCGCGCCGGCGCCGCGCCGCTCGGCTTCGTGGCCAGCGACTACGCGATCGCGATCTGGTGCGCCGAGGCGCCGCCTGCCGACATCGGCGCGCTGTTCGCCCAGGAGATGCTGGGCGACGACCTCGAAGCCTGGATGGCGGAAAGCTCCATGCTGCGCCGCACCTTCCGCAACGTCGCCGTGGTCGCCGGGCTGATCGAGCGCCAGCATCCAGGTGTGAATGCCAGTCGCCGGCAGGTCACGGTGAACACCGACCTGGTCTACGACGTGCTGCGCCGGCACCAGCCCGACCACGTGCTGCTGCGCGCCACCCGCCAGGAGGCCGCCGGAGGATTGACGGATATCGGACGGCTGGGCGATCTGCTGGCGCGCGTCGAGGGTCGGGTGCGGGTGATGCGGCTCGACCGGGTATCGCCGCTGGCGGTGCCGGTGATGCTCGATATCGGCCGTGAGCATGTGCGCGACGAGGATGCGGAGGACAGCCTGCTGGCGGAAACCGAGGCGCTGATCGCGGAAGCGACCGGCCTGGCCGAGCCTTCGATGGAGGAGATGCGCATCGCCCCCGGCCATACACAGGAACTGCGCCGGCTGACCCGCCAGCCCTCGACCCAGTCTCCGGGACGCCGACCCAGGCCCTACCGGAGCGGCGCGGGCCGAGCGGCACGGAGCGCGGAGCGATCGTGAACGCAGCCCCTCTGCATCTCGCGGGTGAGCGGCTGATGCTTGATCCGGCCGGCGTGCTGTACTGGCCGGCGGCGAGGCTGCTCGCCGTCGCCGACCTGCATCTGGAGAAGGGCACGGCCGCCGCCGGACGCGGCGCGCTGGTGCCGCCCTGGGACACCCGCATCACGCTCGACCGCCTGCTGCTGTGCGTCCAGCACTGGCGTCCGGAGGTTGTGGTCGCACTCGGCGACAGCTTCCACGACCGTCGCGCGGCGCTTCGCCTGGGCAGCGCCGATGCCGAGCGGGTGCGGCGGCTGGGCAGCCTGGCACGGCTGGTCTGGGTGCTCGGCAACCATGACCCGGAACCGCCCGAAGGGCTGCCCGGCACAAGTGCCAACGATTTCGCACTTGGCCCGCTGCGCTTCCGCCACCAGGCGCTCGACGGCCTGGCCGCCGGGGAGGCGGAACTCTGCGGCCATCACCATCCCAAGGCGTGCATCGCGACGCGTGGGGGCGCTGTATCCCGGCCGTGCTTCGTGGCCGACAGCCGCCGGATGATCCTGCCCGCTTTCGGTGCCTATACCGGCGGCCTCGACGTCGCCAGCCCGCCGATCGCGCGGCTGTTCCCGCGCGGCGGCCGCGCCTTCCTGCTCGGATCAAAACGTCTGTTCACGTTTGCCCTTGGCGCCTCGCTACCGGCGCGCCGGGACGCCAGAACCGGCGCCCGTCTCAACTGTTGATGTCACCGACGAGATCAGGAAGTACGGGATGCCGCGTGGCGAGACTGCAGCAAGGACGGCGAAGCCCGCCGACGACACCACCGCCATCGTCTGGTTCCGAAACGACCTCAGGCTTGCCGACCACCGGCCGCTGACCGAGGCTGCGCGCGAGGCCGCTCGCGTGCTGGCGGTGTTCGTGCTCGACCGGAGCGCCGGCGGGGCCTGGGCGCTCGGCGGGGCGTCGCTCTGGTGGTTGCACCACAGCCTGGCGGCCCTCTCCGAGGCGATCGGGCGCGCCGGCGGGACCCTGGTGCTGCGCGAGGGCGACGCGGCAACGATCATCCCGGAGCTGGCCGGGCAGGCGAATGCCGCGAGCGTCCATTGCGGACGCTCGCACGAGCCCGCGCTGCGCCAGCTCGACCACAGGGTGGAGCAGGCGCTGGCCAGGCGCTCCATCGCCTTCCGGTCACACCGGGTCTCGACCCTGTTCGACCTCGATGCGATCCGCACGCAGGCCGGCAAGATCTACGGGGTGTACACGCCGTTCGCCCACGCCTGCCGCGGCCTGCCCGACCCGGAACCGCCATTGCCGCCGGTAGCCCGCCTGCAGGCGCCGCATGGCGATTTCGCGTCCGACCGGCTGGAGGACTGGCGCCTGCTGCCGACGCGCCCGGACTGGGCCTCCGGCCTCCGCCACGCCTGGACGCCCGGCGAGGCCGGCGGCCACGACCGCATGCGAAGCTTCCTCGCCGACCACCTCGAGGAATACGGCAACAGCCGCAACATTCCGGGCGACGAGAACGGCACCTCGATGCTGTCCCCGCACCTGCGCTGGGGCGAGCTGTCGCCGGTGCAGGTCTGGCACGCCGCGCGCGAGGCGGATGACGCCGCCAGGACCAAGCGGCCGCGCGCGGGCAGCGGCGCCCGGTCCGGTTTCGAGACGTTCCAGAACGAGATCCTCTGGCACGAATTCGCCGCCTACCTGCTGCACAACAACCCGGCGATGCCGGACCAGCCGCTGCGCGCGGCCTATGCCCGGCTCCGCTGGCGGCGCGATCCGCGCGGGCTGCGTGCCTGGCAGCGCGGGCTGACCGGCGTGCCGATTGTCGATGCCGGGATGCGGCAGCTCTGGCATATCGGCTGGATGCACAACCGCGTGCGGATGATCACCGCCTCCCTGCTGACGAAGCACCTGCTGGTGTCCTGGCAGGAGGGCGAGGCCTGGTTCTGGGACACGCTGGTCGACGGCGACCTCGCCACCAACAGCGCGAGCTGGCAATGGGTCGCGGGGTGCGGCACCGACAGCCAGCCCTTCTTCAGGATCTTCAACCCGGTGACCCAGGGCCGCAAGTTCGATCCCGACGGCACCTATGTCCGCCGCTGGGTGCCGGAACTGGCGAAGCTCTCGTCGCGCTGGCTGCATGCCCCGTGGGAGGCGCCGGCAGCCGAGCTGGAGCGCGCCGGCGTCCGGCTCGGGCATGACTATCCGAAGCCGGTGATCTCGCTCGAAGAGGGCCGCGACCGCGCGCTCAGCGCCTTCCGCAACGAGGTCCGCGCCGCCTCATGAGCGAGCCGGGCCGCGAACTCCCCGATCTCGGCGGGCGCAAGCTGCGCGTGGTCGGGGACGTGCACGGCGATACCCGCGCCTTCACCCATGCGGTCGCGACCGACCGGTTCATCATCCAGCTCGGCGACCTGGTCGATCACGGCCCGGACAGCGCAGGCACGCTGCGCATCATGTTCCGCCTGATCGACGAGGGCCGGGGCATGTTCATCCTGGGCAACCACGACCGCAAGCTGGGCCGCGCCCTGGGCGGCCGGCGGATGCGGCCGGATCCGCCGCTGGAGGCGACCCTCGTCCAGCTCGACGAAACGCTGCGGGCCCGCGCGCTGGTCGAGATCGGTCGCGCGCCGGCCTGGATGGTGCTGGGCCAGCGCGCCTTCGTGCATGGCGGCTTCCATACCGGCATGCTCGAGCAGGATCCGCCGCCGGGGCTCGAGGGGGTGTCGCACCTGCTTTCCCGCGCGCTGTTCGGCGAGACCACCGGCCGGATGCAGGAGGACGGCTATCCGGAGCGGCGGCTGAGCTGGGTCGACCACATCCCGCGCGGCTTCACCGTCTATTGCGGCCATGACCGGCGCAGCCCGGACGGACGGCCCTGGATCAAGCACGGCCGCAACGGCGGCACCGCCATCTTTACCGATACCGGCGCCGGCAAGGGCGGCCACCTGGCCTGGATCGATCTCTAGCGGACGGGTGTGGCGGGCTCTCTTGTCCGTGCACCCTCGATCCTGCACACTCTGTCGTCGGGCAGGTCCCGGCTCACTCCCTCGAAGCAACAGGAGCGGGTTTGGACGACCAGGTGGCCGGCCTTGCGCAGCTTCAGGCACTCCGCAACAGCATCGACAACATCGATGCGGCGCTGATCCACATGCTGGCCGAGCGGTTCCGCTGCACCAAGGCGGTCGGCGAACTGAAGGCACGTCATGAGATGCCGCCGGCGGACCCGGCCCGCGAGGCAAGCCAGGTGGCGCGGCTGCGGCAGCTTGCGCAGGAGGCACGCCTCGATCCGGATTTCGCGGAGAAGTTCCTGGCCTTCGTCATACGCGAAGTGATCCGCCACCACGAGGCGGCGGCACGCGACGCCCTCCCCCAGCCTGCCGGACGGACCCGACGGGAAGCATGAACTCCACCCGGCGCAGGCTGCTGCTGCTGCGCCATGCCAAGGCGCTCCCGGCGGCCCCGGGCGCGCCGGCCGACTGGGACCATGCCCGCCCCCTCGCCGAGCGCGGCCTGGCCGACGCGGCTGCACTGGGCCGGCTGCTGCGCGGGCGCGGACTGGTTCCGCAGGGTGCCCTGGTCAGCACCGCGACGCGGGCGCGCCAGACCTTCATGGAACTGGGCCTGGAACCGCCCGCGGGCCCGACGTCGGTGCAGTATCTCGACCAGCTCTATCTTGCGGAGCCGGCCAGCCTGCTCGACGCGCTGCACGCGGCGCCGGCGGACGTCGACAGCATCCTGCTGGTCGGCCACAATCCGGGGCTGCAGGAGCTGGCCTGGCGGCTGTCCGGCGAGACGGCCGCGTTGCAGCGCGGCCTGTCCACCTGCATGCTGGCTGTGTTCGACGTCGCCGTCGCCTGGAGGGAGCTGCAGGCGCGCCGTACCACCCTCGTCGACCTGCTCGGTCCCTGAGACGGGCGCGTGTTGCCAGACCACGCCCTTGACCATAAAGCTGCCAGGATCATTTGAAGCCCAGGATCCTTCGAACGAACGGCCGACGGATCCGGTCAGGACAGGAACATCGCATGAGCGGGCCAGCCACTTCCTCGGTCACGATCAGCCTCGACGGGACCAACAAATCCGCCTCGCTGCCGCTGCTGTCCGGCTCGCTCGGACCGGCGGTTGCCGACATACGCAAGCTGCACGCAGACCTCGGCATCTTCACGTACGATCCGGGCTATGGCGGCACCGCCGCCTGCGAGAGCAAGATCACCTATATCGACGGCGACGAGGGCGTGCTGCTGCACCGCGGCTATCCGATCGCGCAGCTTGCCGAGCAATCGACGTTCCTGGAGGTCGGCTACCTGCTGCTGCACGGCGAACTGCCGAATGCCACGCAGAACCAGGAGTTCGTCGCCCAGATCACCAACCACACATTGCTGCACGAGCAGCTCCGCCATTTCTACAACGGCTTCCGCCGCGACGCGCACCCGATGGCGATCATCTGCGGCGTGGTCGGCGCCCTGTCGGCCTTCTACCATGACAGCCTGGACATCAACGATCCGGCGCATCGCGAGCTGTCGGCGCTGCGTCTGATCGCCAAGATGCCGACGATCGCCGGCTGGGCGTTCAAATACGCACAGGGCATGCCGTTCGTGTATCCGCGCAACGACCTCGGCTATGCCGAGAACTTCCTGCACATGATGTTCGCGATGCCGAGTGAGCCGTATAAGGTGAGCCCGGTGCTGGCGCGGGCGATGGACCGCATCCTGATCCTGCATGCCGACCACGAGCAGAACGCCTCGACCAGCACGGTGCGCCTCGCCGGCTCCACTGGCGCCAACCCGTTCGCCTGCATCGCCGCCGGCATCGCGTCGCTTTGGGGGCCGTCGCATGGCGGCGCCAACGAGGCGGTGCTCAAGATGCTGAACGAGATCGGCAGCAAGGACCACATCGCGGAATTCATCCGCAAGGTGAAGGACAAGAGCAGTGGCGTGAAGCTGATGGGCTTCGGCCATCGGGTGTACAAGAACTTCGACCCGCGCGCGAAGATCATGCAGGCGACCTGCCACGAGGTGCTGGGCGAACTCGGCATCAAGAACGAGCCGTTGCTGGAACTCGCCGTCGAACTCGAGAAGATCGCCATCGAGGACGAGTATTTCGTCAGCCGCAAGCTGTATCCGAACGTCGATTTCTATTCGGGTATCATCCTCAAGGCGATGGGCATCCCGACCAGCATGTTCACCGTGCTGTTTGCCGTCGCCCGCACGGTCGGCTGGATCAGCCAATGGAAGGAGATGATCGAGGAACCAGGCCAACGCATTGGCCGTCCCCGCCAGATCTACACCGGCAGCCCGCAAAGGGATTTCGTGCCGCTCCATCAGAGAGGCTAGACGCCCTGCGGAGCCGGCCCGAGAACGCGTTGCGTTGAGTCAGAGGGGCGTGGCCGTCGAGAACCGGAGCGGAGCCGCCTCCATGGCCGTGAGGACCGGAAGTGCAGACAGCCCCGTCGGATGGCCAGCGTAGCGCGTTATCGAGCCGTTTCTAGCAGTCGCAGCCTCGGGTGGGACCGTCGTCTTCCCTCACCACATGATGGTCTATCCACTCGGAAACCAGGCGCCGCGCCTCGTCCATCGAGGCTTCCGGATGATGGATGCGATACAAGGTCGTGCACGACTGGAACGCCCGCAGGTCCGCCGTGCCGCAACCGCGCAACTCGCGATAGGCCGTCACGACGGCGCGTTCGCAATTTCGAGCGATCTGGCTCGTCCTGGTGGTCACAATCGACCTCTTTCTGCAAATCGTTCTCAACACCAAAGCACAGGCTAGACGCTACGATCCTTGTCGCGCAAGCCATACGAGTTGGCCGCTGGTCACGACTTCAGAATTGTCCGCGCCACCGCAATCGCCCGCGTCGGAGCCCGGCCGAAGCGCGACTGGATCATCAGGGCGATCCGGCCAGCCTCGTCGAGCGGCGGCCTTGGCCACGGTGACAGGTCGTGCTGCAGCGGGCGCACGTGGCCGGCTTCCTGGAGATCCTTGAGGAATCGCCTGGATGCCGCCGACTCGCCATCCGCGTGGGCCGCAAAGACCGGTGCCCGCCCCGCGCAGGCCTCCGACAAGGTGAGCGCGCCGACGCGCACAGTCACCACCGCATCCGCGTGCCCCAGGAAGCCCAAAGTCGGGTTTTCGCCGGGCTCGCCCGCCCGGTAGAGCAGGTGCAGGCAGTTCGACAGCCCGGCAGTGAGCGCGGCCGCGGCCGCCAGCGCGGGGGCGAGCACCGATACCAGCACGCAGCCGCCGCGCTCGCGTGCCAGGCTCGCGACATGGCGACCCACCTGCAGAGCGAGCTTGCTGTCGGGGCTGCCGAAGATCAGCAGCAGCCGCGGGTGCGGCATGTGCGACAGCCGTTCGTTCCAGAGTTCGCGCGCCTGCCCGATCAATACCGGGGACACCACGTTCGGGATGCCCAGGACCGGCGCCAGGCGGCCAGCAGCGCCTCCCGCCTCGTCCAGATCGGCGGTCCGGCAGGCCTGCTGCGGCAGGACGATCAGGTCGTGCGGAAGGATCGCGGACAGGCGGGTCGGGCTGCAATGCACCACCCGGCAGCCATGCCGGGAGCGCAGCAGCAGCGCGCGCAAACCGGCGCGGCGACCGGCGGAGATGACCAGGCCGGGACCCGGGCCGCCCGGCCGGTGCGGCAGTCCGGGGATTGCGTTCAGGCGTCGGAACGGCATACCGAGCCTTCCTGCGATGGCGCTCGCCTGGCCGGCGGTGGCCGCGCCCGGGTCGTCCAGCACCCACACCGGCGGCTGCGGCAGCAGCGCCAGGCTCATCGCAGGCCGATCCTGGCCTTGCGGATCCGGGCGTTCAGATCCGGACTGGCCGTGAGCATGATGGATTTCCTGGTGTCATGCGGCTATCGCTGCCGGATCAGATGAGGGGATCGCTCGATGGCAAACAAGGCGGCAAGTCCGGAATCCGGCACCGACATGGCGGCGGGCAGCTCCACTGACTGGGACCGCGATGCGGCCCTGACGACGGCGCGGCTGCTGCTGGAAATCAAGGCGGTCAACTTCCGTCCCGAGGAACCCTATACGCTGACCTCCGGCTGGAGGTCGCCAGTCTATATCGATTGCCGGCGCATCATCTTCTTTCCACGCGCCCGCGCCAAGATCGTCGAGCTCGGGGTCGAGAAGATCGGCCGCCATGTCGGCTACGAGAGCATCGACGTGGTCGCCGGCGGCGAGACCGCGGGCATTCCGTTCGCAGCATGGATCGCCGATCGCATGCTCGCTCCGATGGCCTATGTCAGGAAGAAGCCCAAGGGCTTCGGGCGCAACGCGTTGATCGAGGGTGACGTTCCGGAGGGCAAGCGCACGCTGCTGGTCGAGGACCTGACCACCGACGGGGCGTCGAAGATCAAGTTCGCCAATGCGCTGCGCGACGCCGGCGCCATCGTCAATCACGCCTTCGTGGTGTTCTTCTACGGTGTCTTCCCCGGCGCGCATCGCACGCTGGCCGACATGGACATCCAGCTGCACTCGCTGTGCACCTGGTGGGACGTGCTCGAGGCCTGCGCCGGACGGCCCTATTTCTCGGAGAGCGCCGCCTCCGAGGTGCGGCGCTTCCTCGACGATCCCTGTGCGTGGTCGGCCCGGCATGGCGGAGTCGGGTCCGCGGAGGAGGCGATGGCCCGCAAGGCGGCCAGGGACGCCGAGGGCTGATTCTGCGCGGAACCTGGGCTCATGACGCGGCTGCTGGCGTTCGACTCCGGCATTGGTGGCTACGGCATCGTCGCGGCCCTCCGCGCCCGCCTGCCGCGGGCGGCCATCACCATGCTGTCGGACAATGCGGTCTATCCCTATGGCGAGGTGCCTGACGCTGCCCTGCTGGCGCGCATCGAGCATGTGATCGAAGCCGGGATTGCCGCGGTCATGCCCGACGCTGTGGTCGTGGCCTGCAACACCGCCAGCACGGTGGCGCTGGCAGCGCTCCGCACGCGTTTCGAGGTTCCGTTCATCGGCACCGTGCCGCCGGTCAAATGGGCAGCCGCCTTGAGCCGCAGCCGCCATATCGGGCTGCTGGCGACCGCGGCCACCGTGCGGAGGCCGTATCTGGCCGATCTCGCCCGCCGCTTCGCACCCGACTGCACGCTGGTCGCCTACGGGGCGCGCGGCCTCGCCGACCTCGCCGAGGCGGCGTTCCGCGGCGACGCCATCCCGCAGGACGCGATCCGGCGCGAGCTCGACGGTCTGTTCGGCCAGCCAGGCGGCGACCGCGTCGACGTCGTCTGCATCGGCTGCACGCATTACAGCTTCCTGCTGGAGGCGCTGCGGAGGGCATCCCCGGACGGGATCACCTGGCTCGACCCCGCCGAGGCGGTCGCCCGCCGTACGGTCGACGTGCTGGCGGACCTGCGATCCGGCACGGGTCCCGCAACAGCTCCTGCCCGCGCTTTGTTCACGGCACCACCGTTCGATCCCGCGCGCCTGCGGCGGCGCCTCGCGGAGTTCGGCTATTCCGGGTTCTCGCTGCTGCCGGTCGATGATCCGACGGCCGTCGATCCGGCCGGCTACCGGCCCCGGCTGACGGTGTAGAGGGCGATGTCGCCCATCAGCCGGCGCAACCGGCTCTCCGGAAACACCCGCAGCGCATCGCGCGCTGCTTCCGCGTAATGGCGCGCGCGCTCCAGCGTGGTCTCGATGGCGCCGCGCCGCGCGATCAGCGCCATGGCGTGGTCGAGGTCGGTCTCGTCCTGGTGGCTCGCCTCGATCACACGACGCCAGAAGGCGCGTTCGGTCTCGTCGCCCGCCTCGAAGGCGGCGAGCACCGGAAGCGTGATCTTGCCCTCGCGGAAGTCGTCGCCGACGGTCTTGCCGAGCTCGGCCTGGTCGGCGGCGTAGTCGAGCGCGTCATCGACGAGCTGGAACGCCATGCCGAGATTGTCGCCGTAGGATTCCAGCGCCAGCTCCTCGCGCTCCGGCCGCCCGGCGACCACCGCGCCGACCTGGCAGGCGGCGGCGAACAAGGCCGCGGTCTTGCCATGGATCACGTCGAGGTAGCGGTCCATCGGGGTCGAGAGGTCGTTCTGCGTCGCCATCTGCAGCACCTCGCCCTCGGCGATGGTGGCGGACGCGTTGGACAGGATCGCCATCACCCGCAGCGAGCCGTCCTCGGTCATCAACTGGAAGGCGCGCGCGAACAGGAAGTCGCCGACCAGGACGGAGGCCTTGTTGCCGAACACGGCGTTCGCGCTGGCGAGGCCGCGGCGCAACTGGCTCTCATCGACGACGTCGTCATGCAGCAGCGTCGCGGTGTGGATGAACTCGACGCAGGCGGCCAGGCCCACATGGCGCGCGCCGCCTGCCGGATCGGGCTGGTAGCCGCAGAGCCGGGCTGCGGCCAGCGTCAGCAGCGGGCGCAGCCGCTTGCCGCCGGCGGCAACGAGATGGGCGGCCAGCTGCGGGATGAGGGCCACCGGACTGTCCATGCGCGCGACGATGGCACGATTGCAGGCCGCCATGTCATCGGCCAGCAGGTGCGACAGGTCCCGCAGCGCGTCCTGGCCAGTGTTGCCGGTGTTCGGCCGGATGTCAGTCGGCCTTGCAGCCTGGGTCAGATCGGCAGCCGGGGCGGCAGCAAGGTTGGCGGCAAGACGCAAGCACGATCCTCCCCCTCTACTGCCTCCTCGCCGGCACGGAGCGCGTGGCACATATGAGCGGCGGCATCGGGGTGGTCAAGCCGATGGCGACCCGGCGGCAGCCGGCATGAGCGTAGCCACCTCCCAGGACGCGCTGCTCGGCGGAAGGCTGAGCTATCGCCAGTTCCGCACCGGCTACCGCACCGGGATCGAGCCGGTGCTGCTCGCGGCCTCGATCCCCGCCGAGCCTGGGCAGGCGGTGCTGGAAGCGGGCTGCGGTGCCGGGGCCGCCCTGCTTTGCCTGTCGCACAGGGTGCCGGGGCTGCAAGCGCACGGCATCGAGGCGGATCCGGAGACGCTGGCACTCGCACGCTCGAACATGGCGCTGAACCGGTTCGACGTGCGGCTGCACGAGGCAGTGCTGCCCGACCTGCCGGCCGGATTGCCATCCGGTCCCGATCCGGGTCAACCGCGACGCGGCAGCTTCGAGCACATCCTGGCCAATCCGCCCTGGCATCGGGCGGAGGCCACCGCCTCGCCGGTGCTCCGGCGTGACCTGGCGCGGCGGGCTGGTCATGGCCTGCTGGAGGACTGGACCGACCTGCTGGCTTCGATGCTGGTGGCGGGCGGCACGCTCAGCCTGATCCTGCCGGCCTCGCGGCATGCCGAGGCCTGCACGGCGCTGCACCGGTCCGGGATCGTCGGAGGCCTCACCCTGATGCCGTTCTGGCCGAAGGCCGGGCGTGCGGCGAAGATCGTGCTGCTGCGCGGGCGCCGGGGGTCGCGCACCGCCTCCGCCATCCTGCCCGGCCTGGTCCTGCACCGCGAAGAGGGAGGCTACACGCCGCAGGCCGAACGGATCCTGCGGGACGGGGCGGCGCTGGAGCTGTGAGACCGCCGGGTAGAGCCTAGAACCGGCCGGAGTCGAAGCTGAAATCGGCCGGCTCCGGCGCCTCGTGCAGGCCGTGCGGGTGCATCGGCAGCTTACCGCGCGCGGCGACATCCTCGCTGGCGGCCTCGGCATGACGAAGGTGCCAGAGCCGCTGATGGGCGGCGATCAGGCTCTCCATGACGCGGCGGCGCCCGGGATCCACCGTGGTGCTGCGCTGACCGATCACCGTCTCCAGGATCGAAAGCAATTGGGCCGCGATATCGAGGTCGTTGAGGTCGCAGGCCTGGTGCGCCGCAACCAGGATGCGTTCCGGCAGGCGCCGGCTCTGCCTGGGTGCCGCGCCAGCCTGGACGCCGAGAGTGCGGGAGACCGCGGCCGGCAGTCCGTTCATGATCTCGGCAAGATCGAGGGCTTCTGAAGCCCGCATGTCCATCTGCATAATACGCCTCGTCTCGCCCTGTTGCGTGGCCAGATCACCCGCGCACTCGGTACCGGGCTAGGACGGTATATAATCGTTAAAATGCGTTAAGGGAACTGCTCTCGCTTCCGTGATAGCACTTTTTACGATGGTGCTGCAGGAAAACCGCGACCGGATCTCGTCTTATTGATGTCGAAACCGCAATGGAACGAAGAGTCAAGGGGTTGCAGCCGAGCTTCACCCGGCTGCCGCTGCCTCAGGCACTCTCGAACACGCTGCTCTCGAACGCCTCTTCCCAGGTGCCGGCGGTCGAGGCGCGGCTGTATTCGGTCGAGCGGTTCTCGAAGAAGTTCGCATGCTCGACCGCATTCAGCATGTCGTCGAGCCAGGGCAGCGGGTTGCTTTCGATATGGTAGAGCGGGTCCAGCCCGAGCTGGGTCAGGCGCCGGTCAGCGATGAAGCGGATGTACGTCTTGACCTGCTGCGCATCGAGCCCTTCCACCGAACCGAGCTCGAAGGCGAGGTCGATGAAGGCATCCTCGTGCTCGACGATGGTGGCGCAGACCTGGGTGAGTTCGGACCGCAGCGCATCGGTCCAGATCTCCGGGTTCTCCTGGATGAACACCCGGAACAGCCGTATCACCGACAGGCAGTGCAGCGTCTCGTCGCGCACCGACCAGGAGACGATCTGGCCCATCCCCTTGAGCTTGTTGAACCGGGGGAAGTTGAGCAGGATCGCGAACGAGGCGAACAGCTGCAGCCCCTCGGTGAAGGCGCCGAAGGCCGCGAGCGTCTTGGCGATCTCGTGCTTGGACGAGACCGTGAAGCCCTGCATGTAGTCGTACTTGTCCTTCATCTGCTTGTATTTGAGGAAGGCCGAGTATTCGAGCTCCGGCATGCCGATGGTATCGAGCAGGTGGCTGTAGGCCGCGATGTGGATGGTCTCGATGTTGGAGAACGCCGACAGCATCATCAGCACTTCGGTGGGTTTGAAAACCTGACTGTAATGCTTCATGTAACAGTTGTTAACTTCCACGTCCGACTGCGTGAAGAAGCGAAAGATCTGCGTCACCAGGTTCTGCTCGCCGGCCGACAGGCTGCGGTGCCAGTCCTTCACGTCGTCCGCGAGCGGCACCTCCTCGGGAAGCCAGTGCACGCGCTGCTGGATGAGCCACGCCTCATAGGCCCAGGGATAGCGGAACGGCTTGTAGACCGGGTTCGCGGTGAGCAGGTCGAAGCGCTGCTCCGGCTGCGGCTCGGGCCGGAGATCGGTCGGGGGAACTGACGGGTCGGTCACACTATCCATGGCCGCACTGTAGAACGCAGCCCGGACCGGGACCAACGATTCGGCGGCGCGCTCCGCAACACCTTGAAGTGTTGCAAATCGCCGGACGCGGCGGTTGACTCCGCTCCAAGAGGAACTCCGCCACCCACACCCGAACGAGCAGAAACAGCCATGGCAACGCTCATCCATTCGATGATCCGCATACGCGACGAGCCGGCGTCCCTCGCCTTCTACCGGACCGCGTTCGGCCTCGAGACGGTGGGGCGCTACGCCTTCGACGGCTTCACGCTGATCTACCTGCGCAATACCGCGCAGAGCTTCGAGCTGGAACTGACCGTCAATGCCGGTCAGGACAAGCCATACGATCTCGGCAACGGCTACGGTCATCTTGCCGTCTCGGTGGACGACATCGAGGCGGAGCATGCGCGGTTCGAGTCGGCGGGCCTCGCCCCCCTCGCACTGAGGGCGATGTCGCACGAGGGCACACCGCTCGCGCGGTTCTTTTTCGTGTCGGATCCGGACGGCTACAAGATCGAGGTCATCCAGCGCGGCGGCCGCTTCGTCTAGATGCGTCCGGAGTGCCTGACCATCAGGCTCCGGCGGTGGCTTCGAGTTCCTGGCCGGGCGGGATGCGGCGCAGGCACAGCGTCGCCCACATGCCCAGCGAGGCCGCCGTCGCCACCACGAGCCAGGTCAGGGTCGGCTGGCCGTAGTTCGACATCACCGTCCACAGGATGCTGCCGACGACGAAGCCGGCCACCTGCATCGCCGAGAGGAAGCCCACCGCGGTGCCACGCACCCGGGTCGGAAAGCTCTCGCCCTGATAGGCGTAGCCGGCACCCGACCAGGTGCCGTTGGTGGCCTGGTATAGCAGGAAATACACCAGCACGACGGCGACATGGTCCTGCACGTACAGGAACAGCACGCTCAGGGGCGCCACCAGAATGCCGGAGACGATGATCACCTCGCGCCGGCCGAGCCTCTCGCCGAGCCAGCCGCCGATGATGTAGAAAAAGAAGCCGATGCCGCCGCAGGCGAGCAGCAACTCGCTGGCCTGCGACGAGCTGAAGCCCTTGTACTGGGTGAGCCAGTAGGTGATGTAGAAATTGGTGGCGACGTAGCTGGCGCCATAGAACACCCAGGTGAACGAGAGCCAGAGCAGCTGGCGGCGCACCGGCCCGGGCGACATCAGCATCTCGCTCACCGGCACATGGTCCGGGTCGGCGGTGGTGCCGCGGGCATGCTCGAAGCGCTCGGACTCGCGAATGAAGAAGCGCCCGGCGATGACCGCGAGCACGGGCAGCACGCCGAGCAGGAATACGAAGCGCCAGCCATAGTGGCCGAACACCAGATAGACGCCGGACGCCAGGAACACGCCGAGCGGCCAGCCACCCTGCACGATCGAGTACAGGAAGCCGCGATTGCGCGCCGGCACCTGCTCGTTGACGATGGTGATGGAGACCGCCAGTTCCGAATAGGCGAGGCCTGCCGCGAGTGCCCGCACGAACACCAGTTCCCAGAAGCCCTGCACCAGGCAGGTCAGGCCGGTGAACACGGCCGTGCCGGTCAGGCAGAACATCCAGACGCGCCGACGCCCGAGCCGGTCCATCGCATAGCCTGCGAAGATCGTGATCATGAACTGGGCGCCGAACACGAAGAAGCCCAGCACGCCGAGCCCGGTGCTGGAGATGTGCAGGTCCCGCGCGATGTCGGGCAGCGCCAGCACCAGCAGGTTGACGTCGTAGGAGGCGAGGCTCCAGCCGGCCAGCGCGATGGCGATCAAATAAACCAGGTAGCGGCGGTCCTGGCTTTGCGCCACCCGGACCGGCACCGCTTCATTCGAGGTCGCCACGGCAGTTCTCCCTGGAGTCAGAGAGGTAGGCTAAGCATACCAGTTGGGACTTGACCATCCGGGGAGCGCGCGTTGGAGTGCTGCACCCGCAATGCAGGCGGGTGGAGGCACGCCATGAAGACCCTCAAGGGTCCGGGACTTTTCCTCGCCCAGTTCGCCGGCGACGCGGCGCCCTTCGACAGCCTCGCCGGCATCGCGCGCTGGGCTCGCGACAGCGGCTTCGACGGGGTGCAGATCCCGAGCTGGGATGCGCGCCTGTTCGACCTGGCCCGGGCCGCGGAGAGCGAGACCTATTGCGACGAGGTGCGCGGCACCCTAGCCGATGCGGGCGTGGCGCTCACCGAATTGTCGACCCACCTGCAGGGGCAGCTTGTCGCGGCCCATCCGGCCTACGATGCCAGCCTCGACGGGTTCGCGCCGCCGCAGGTGCACGGCAACCCCGCGGCGCGGCAGGCCTGGGCGGTCGAGCAGCTCCACCTTGCCGCCCGGGCCTCGCGCCGGCTCGGCCTGACGGCGCATGCGACCTTCTCCGGCGCCCTGCTCTGGCCCTATCTCTACCCGTTCCCGCAACGCGCACCGGGCCTGGTCGAGACCGGCTTCGAGGAACTCGGACGGCGCTGGCGGCCGATCCTGGATGCGTTCGATACGGCCGGCTGCGACCTCTGCTACGAGCTGCACCCGTCCGAGGACCTGCATGACGGCGTGACCTTCGAGATGTTCCTCGATTCCGTCGCTCAGCATCCGCGCGCCAATATCCTGTACGACCCGAGCCACTTCGTGCTGCAGGTGATGGACTATCTCGGCTTCATCGACATCTACCACCAGCGCATCCGCATGTTCCACGCCAAGGATGCGGAATACACCCCAAGCCCGCGCCAGGGCGTGTATGGCGGCTACCAGCCGTGGCTGCAGCGCGCCGGGCGGTTCCGCTCGCTCGGCGACGGACAGGTCGATTTCGGCGCGATCTTCTCGAAACTTGCCGCCTATGACTTCGACGGGTGGGCGGTACTGGAATGGGAGTGCTGCCTGAAGGCACCGGAGGTTGGCGCGTGCGAGGGGGCGGACTTCATACGCCGCCACATCATCCCGGTTACCGCGCGCGCCTTTGACGACTTTGCCAATGGCGGTACCGACCTTGCGGCCAACCGGCGCATGCTCGGCCTCACGGAGACATCCACATGAGCACACGCCGCCTGCGTCTCGGCATGGTCGGCGGCGGCGAAGGCAGCTTCATCGGCGCCGTGCACCGCCTCGCCGCCCGCATGGACGACCAGTACGAGCTGGTCGCCGGCGCCTTTTCCTCCGACCCGGAGCGCGGCGCGCGCTCCGGCGCGGCGCTGCATGTTTCGCCGGACCGGATCTATTCGGATTACGAGACCATGGCGCGGGCCGAGGCCGGGCGCTCGGACCGTATCGACGTGGTCAGCGTGGTGACTCCGAACGACAGCCACTACGCCATCTGCAGCGCCTTCCTGCACGCCGGCATCGGCGTGATCTGCGACAAGCCGCTGACCACCACGTTGGAGGATGCGCGCTCGCTGCGCGCCCTGGTGCGGCAGACCGGGCTGCCGTTCGTGGTCACGCATACCTATGCCGGCTACCCGATGGTGCGCGAGGCGCGCGCGATGGTCGCCGGCGGCGTACTGGGCACCATCCGGCTGGTGCAGGTCGAATATCCGCAGGACTGGCTCAGCGAGCCGGTGCGCAGCAAGCAGGCGGACTGGCGGCTCGATCCGACGAAGTCCGGTCCTACCGGCTGCACCGGCGATATCGGCACGCACGCGCACCACCTCGCCTGCTACGTCAGCGGGCTGGACGTCGAGACCCTGCTCGCCGAGCTCAGCAGCATGGTGCCGGGCCGGGCGCTCGACGACAATGTCGGCATGCTGCTGCGCTACAAGGGCGGCGCCCGCGGCATGCTCTGGGCCAGCCAGGTGGCGCCCGGCGACACCAACGGCCTGCGCGTGCGGGTCTATGGAGAACGCGGATCGCTGTTCTGGGTGCAGCAGTTTCCGAACCAGCTGCTCTACACGCCGCTTGGCGAGGCCACGCGCACGTTGTTCCTTGGCATGAAAGGATTGTCCCCGGTGGCGGTTGCCGGAGCGCGCGTGCCGGCCGGGCATCCCGAGGGCTACCTGGAGGCCTTTGCCCAGCTCTACACCGATGCCGCCGCGGTGCTCCGGGCGCATGCCGACGGTCGCCGCGCGGAGGTCGAACTGGACCTGCTGCCCGGCATCGACGCCGGCGTGCGTGGGGTCGCCTTTATCATGGCGGCGTTGCGGTCAAGCCAGGCCGGCGGGATCTGGACCGCGATCGATGATTGATCGGGGCGCGCAGGCCTAATCCTGACCGGCTGTTGCCAACCCGGCAGCGATCAGGACACCCCCGCTGGCGCGCCGCGCCCAGCGTCCCGCCCCTGAGCGGCCGGCCAGTCGCCAGGCCTTCGCCGCGCAGAGCGCGTAGAGCGTGTCGGTGCAGCCGACGACCAGGGCGAACGTCAGCACCAGGATCACGGCCTGCTGCGCGTAGCCACGTCCGGCCACGATGAATTGCGGCGCGAAGGCCACGAAGAACACGATGGTCTTCGGGTGGAAGATCCCGACCGCGACATTGCTCGCGAACGCGACACGTGGCGCAACCAGTTTCGTCGGCACGCTCTCGCCGGACTTCCCGCTCCTTGCAATGGTCGCCACGCCAAGCCCTATCAGGTAGAGCGCACCCGCCCATTTGAGGATCCTGAAGGCTGCTGCCGACGCCGCAAGCAGCGCGCCGACACCGGCCAGGGAGAAGCTCATGGCCACGATGTTTCCGACCGCCATGCCGGCCACCGAGGCCAGGGCTGTCCGGCGTCCCGAGCCGATGGCATAGCCCACAATGCTCATCACGGCGGGACCGGGGATCAGCCCCATGACGACGGACGCCAGGACGAAGCCGGTCCACAGATGCAGGCTCATGCTGTCCTCCGAAGAGCCGGCAACTCAGAACCGACGGATGGCTGTCGCATGCCAGCCGATGGTCGGCGGGCGCGCATCGCAGCCCCTGCCTCAAGCTCGTGGCAAGGGACGGCTTTCGCCTGCCCCTACTGGCAGGCCAGGCATTCCTCGTAGTCGGTGGACGACTGTCGCGGTGCACCGACGACCGGAGGCAGCGCCGCCTCCTTCTGCAGGATGTCGGTCTTAACCGCCATGTCGCTGACCGTGTCAGCGCGCTGGATCGACAGCGACCGGCAATAGTACAGCGACTTCAGGCCGCGCGACCAGGCCAGCATGTGGATCTGGTGCAGGTCGCGCTTGTGGATATCGGCCGGCAGGAACAAGTTCACCGACTGGCTCTGGCAGATAAACGGCGTGCGATCCGCCGCATGCTCGATCACCCAGCGCTGGTCGAGCTCGAAGGCGGTCTTGAAGACGTCCTTTTCCTGCTGGGTCAGGAAGTCCAGATGCTGCACGCTGCCCTTGGTCAGCGTGATCGACGACCAGACCTCGTCGCGATCCTGGCCTTTCTGCGCCAGCAACTTCTGCAGATGCCGGTTGCGTACGGTGAACGAGCCGGACAGCGTCTTCTGCAGGAACACGTTGGCCGCGATCGGCTCGATACCGGGACTGGTGGCGCCGGTGATGATCGAGATCGACGCGGTCGGCGCAATGGCGATCTTGTGCGAGAACCGTTCCATCACACCATACTCGGCGGCATCCGGACAGGCGCCCTTCTCTTCAGCCAGCATGCGCGACGCGGCATCCGCCTGGCTGCGCAATTGCTGGAACATGCGCTTGTTCCAGACTTTGGCGATCACGCTTTCGAACGGAATGTTGTTCGCCTGGAGGAACGAGTGGAACCCCATCACGCCGAGCCCGACCGACCGCTCGCGCGAGGCGGCGTACTTCGCACGCGCCATCTCGACCGGCGCACGGTCGATGAAATCCTGCAGCACGTTGTCGAGGAACCGCATGACGTCCTCGACGAACAGCGGATGGTCCTTCCACTCGAACCAGGTCTCGAAATTCACCGAGGACAGGCAGCAGACCGCGGTGCGCTGCTGGCCGTGCTGGTCGATCCCCGTCGGCAGGGTAATCTCGGAACACAGGTTCGACGTCTTGACCTCGAGCCCGGCGAGCTTGTGGTGCTCCGGGCGCGCGTTGTTCACGTGGTCGGAATAGATGATGTACGGCTCGCCCTGCTCCATCCGTGCGGTCAGGATGCGTATCCACAGGCTGCGCGCCGAGACCTTGCGGATGTGCGCGCCGTCCTTCGGCGACACCAGCGCCCACTCCTCGTCGGCGGCGACCGCGCGCATGAACCCATCCGGGATCAGCACGCCGTGATGCAGGTTGAGCGCCTTGCGGTTCGGATCGCCGCCGGTCGGGCGGCGCATCTCGATGAACTCCTCGATCTCGGGATGCCAGACCGGCAGGTACACCGCCGCCGAGCCGCGACGCAGCGAACCCTGCGAGATCGCCAGCGTCAGGCTGTCCATCACCCGGATGAACGGGATCACGCCCGAGGTCTTGCCGTTGCGGCCGACATTCTCGCCGATCGAGCGCAGGTTGCCCCAGTACGAGCCGATGCCGCCCCCCTTGGAGGCCAGCCAGACATTCTCGTTCCACAGCCCGACGATGCCCTCGAGGCTGTCGCTGGCCTCGTTCAGGAAGCACGAGATCGGCAGGCCCCGCGTGGTGCCGCCGTTCGACAGCACCGGCGTCGCCGGCATGAACCAGTGCCGCGACATGTAGTCGTAGATGCGCTGCGCGTGTGCCTGGTCGTCGCCGTAGAAGCTCGCGACGCGGGCGAACAGGTCCTGGTAGCTCTCGCCCGGCAACAGGTAGCGGTTGTCCAGCGTTGCCCGGCCGAAATCGGTCAGCAGCGCGTCGCGGGAGCGATCGACCCGGACCTGGTGGCGGCCCGGCATCTGCACCGCATCGACCAGCATG
>CAXTVI010000027.1:0-60735 GCA_964247695.1 uncultured Acetobacteraceae bacterium | reverse complement strand
GATCAGCACGAAGTAGGGTGGCTCGGCGATCGGGGCGATCTGTCCGGCCGAAGATAAATTGACCAGGAAGCGACAACCGGAGGCGAACAGGAGTTCGGCCACCAGCACCGCATAGGGCGCGCCGACGACCTTGCCGATCACGCCGATCCGGCCGAGCTCTGGGATGGTGCACGCGAAGAGCTCCGAGTGGTAGCACGCCCAGCCGGCTGCCCGCACGGCACCGTGCTGGGCGATCACGAAGGCCAGCAGGTCACCGTCCGGATCGAGAACGCAGATGTCGGGAACCGTCTCGATTTCGATCCCGCGCTGGCGACGTGCCTCCCGCAGCATGTTGTTTGGGACGAACAAGGAGGGAGCTTGCGTATCGTGCCGGATCGACCGGCCTACTTCGGCATTCATCCAGGTCGGCCCTCGAGGAAGCGGCGCGCCGGATGCCTGTCAGCCCGGGCAAGCGGATCGAGACGGAGCGTATCGGGCTCCCGGTGGAATTCCTCGGCGACGACGACCCCGATATCTCTGTTCCGAATGACGAGATGAGCAAAGCTGGTCGCTCCGAGGGCTTCGCATTCAAGATGCTCGCGTTCCAGGATTAACGTCAGAAATGTCGCCGCGACGTCCGCATCGAGCCTGTGTGCTCCCCACTGTCGACTGACTGTCATGTCGGAGATTTCGACGGAGAGGACGCGCGGGTTACAGAGCCGTCGAACAAATGATCGGCGGGGCCAGAGATCAGCACGCCGATGCTGGATACTCGCTTGGTGAAGGCGCCGATGGATGCCGGCGGGTTGATCCTCCCGTTCGTCGGCGCAGTGAGGTTGCTTGTGGCTGGTCTTGTTTGGAACCACGTCATCCTGTCAAACCTCGAAGACAAATGCGGCTTCAGCATGGTCACCATGCTCTTCCGGTTCGTGCATCCCAATGATGCCGGCTGGCCGCGGCAAGATGTGGATGCGTCCGAGGTCACGGCAGCCGCGGGCAAGGTTGCCATCTGTCAGGACGCGCGTGGCCGCCGGCAGATCGTCTCGATTGGCCTGAAGCTCGTGAGAGCAGCTTTGAGGCGTGTCGCCTCCTTTCGCACTGTATGCAGCCATGAAGGAGTTCACACCACATCTCATCGCGAACTTCACCCGTCCTGCGACGCATTGTGCGACGCAGGAGGTCGGATGCGACTAATCTAGCCTGTGGCACGAGATCCGACCGGCTTATGCGCTTTGTAGTGCGAAGACAAGTCCGGTGCGTTTCCGCAACAAGGGATGGAAGAATGCGTGTGCGGTTCCGCGTGCGGCGGTGCCCGCGGTTCATGCGCCCGTCGGATTGCACTACATCCGGGCGTTTCAGGAACAGCCCTTGCACGTGACGAAGGAGACGGCCGGTGACGGCAGGCGACCTCATCGACACATTCGTGTCCGCTGCTCGCCAGAGTGGGCGCCTCTCCCCGCGGTGGGGCGGCCGGCTGCCCAACTGTGCCCCCGCGGCGGCCTCCTGAGGTGTTGTCCGCTACCGCCTTCATGGCCGACCGGCGCCGGACGGCGCGCACGGGCAGCTTCGTACAGGCCGCGCTGCTCCTGGCGGCCCGGGTCTGGCTCAGTCAGGCGATCTTCGTGCACCAGTTGGTGGCGATGATGCACACGCGCAGCTTCGTCGAGGCACCGTCCGCCGGGCCCGCACTGTCGTCATTGTCGGCGGCGGACCCACAGGCGTCGAGCTTGCCGGCGCGGTCGCCGAGTTCGCCCGGACTGGCCTCGACAACGAGTATCGCACCATCGATCCCGCAACCGCCCGGATCATCCTGGTGCAGTCTGCCGCGCGGGCGCTCCCGGTGTTCTCCGCCCCCAGTCCGCGCCCGGAGCGGGTCCTGCGCGCGCTGGGCATCGAAGTCCGGACCGGCGCGAGGGTCAGCCAAGTTGACCAGGACGGCGTCGCAGTCGACGGTGAGCGCATGGCCGCTCGAACGTTGCTCTGGGCGGCGGGGGTGGCGGCCTCGCCCGCGGCGCAATGGCTGGGACTGGCTGGTGACGCCGCTGGCCGCCTAGTCGTCGACGACCATCTATCGGTTCCTCAATGGCCTGGGATCCACGCGATCGGCGACACGGCTGCCTCTACGGGCTGGCACGGCAGGGCCGCTCCGGGGCTCGCGCCCGCGGCTACGCAGCAGGGCGACACTCGAGGGGCGCGCTGCGCTCGCAGCGTTCCGCTACCGGCATCGTGGTAATTTGGCAACCGTGGAGCGCATGGCAGCGGTTGCGGTGCTGCGAAGGCTGCATCTCTGGGGGCCCCGGCCTGGTGGTTCTGGGGCGCCGCCCACGTGCTCCTGCTCGCGGGTGGACGCAACCGCGCCGCGGTGGTGTTGAACTCCGTGTGGGCCTACCTGACCTACAAACGAAGCACGGGATTGATCACCGGAAAAGACCTGGCCGAAGGCGACGGTGCCGGAAGATGAACCGAGCGGTCGGCGATAAGCAGATTCTTCAAGCCGACCGGGATTGCAGCAATCAGCGTCTCACTCTGCCGCCATCGCTCTCCTGCAGCGATACCACTCGGTGGGGTTCGCGCCGTTGGCGCGGCGGAACGCTGTGGCGAAGTGGCTGCCACTGCAGTAACCAAAGATGTTTGCCACCTCACTGACTGTCCGGCCTTCAAGCAGCAGAGCTCCGGCGCGGCTCATCCGCAGCTGCTGCATATACCGCGCCGGAGTGTTGCCGGTGGATCGGCGGAACCCCCGAAAGAATTGAGCCCGGCTCAACCCCGTGATCTTCACCAACTCGTCGAGCCCGCCATCGCGCTCCAGGTTCGCTGCCATGTAGCCGAGCACTCGCCGCAACTGCCAGCCGGCCAGGCCGCCACGGGCAGGTCCGATCGCCGCACCAACGGGATCCCTGGTCGGACCAAGCGTCGTGTACCGTTTCAGCACCGTGAGACCGAGCGTCGTGAGTAGGCTTTCGCGGTATAAGCGGCGCAATCCTGGTGCCGCGGCCTCGTGTCCCATGACGAGCATCAGCTCCGACAGCAACGGATCGACCACGCCAACCTGGTCGAGGAGCAGCAGTTCACCGGGCTCGCGGTCTAACTCCTCGCGCGCCAGCCGGGCCAGGAGGTCAGCGCTCAGGGTGAGGTGGGCAAAAGCGATGACGCCCTCCGTGTGCCACCGGTTGGCGCGGAAGGCAGGCATGAGCGTGATTGCGTTGAGGGGTACGTCCCATTTCTGGTGATGGTGCCCTTGCCATCGGCTGACGCGCTTGGGACCGCCCAAATGGATGGAGACAACGTTCTCGTCCAGTGCAGGCTGCTCAATCGTCGGAGCAGTTCCATCAAAACACCGCAGCGTCCCGCCAGCCAGATGATCGGTAACGACCGGCTGAGGCATGTGCGCGTACCAGCGGGAAGTGACTCCCTGCCCATTTCTCTGCTGCATTCCACAAGAACCCCTCTAGAGATCTCGTTCTCGAGATTAACGTCCCACCGCGAAAAAAGACTGTTCCAGCGCGCTCCTGCCAGGCACACAATGTTCTATTACCGATTAGTCCATTTGCTGGTAAAAGGCCGGACACAGAGTCTCAGATGCGTCCAGCTCTTCGACATCTTCTGGCAGCTCCTCATCAGCAAACCGGAGACGTGGCAGCATTAGAGGCCACGCAAACGCCGCACGCCACTGTGGCGGCATCTCGACCGCTGTCTCCTGCTACATTGGCAGGAAGCCCAAAATCTCTCCCGCGATCTCTTCTACATGTGCCTCCAACTCGAGATGGCTGGTGTCTAGGAAGCGGGTCTGGGCGTCCTGAAGGTCGCGCCTGTAGGCCTCGGCACCGGGCAATAATGAAGGATCGTTCCCTTCAATCGCCAGTAACCTTGGTTGGTGCTGACGAAAATACGCTTGGAAGGCGGGATAGAGCGCGACGTTGCCCGCTTAGTCGAGAAACAGGTCGAGCTGTATCTTATCAACCTCAGGCCGTTGCTTATGTCAGGCGTCGAGTGCGCTGCCGTTCGGCAAGATTTTGGTGACGTCGGTGAAGCGGCAGATCCGACAATACCCGTCGAAATCCCGCCAGATGTTGGCGGCTCGGGCGTCCAGAACGCCCGGTGTAGCGGCGATGCCGAGGAAGCCGTGAGACATGAGTATCTCCAAGCAGGAGAGAGGTAGTCTGACAGGGGCGGTAAGCCAATCGATGAGAGCACTTGGAAGTCCCTTCAGGGACGCGAAGCGGCTTTGGACCAGTCGGATTGAGTAATGCCCCTTTCCCGCGGCGCAGATAATGCTGCAAGGTTGGAAGCCATCCTACCATAAACTGGATAGATGGATGGATCGCCTAGAGGCCATGAGCCTGCCCCGCCTTATGGCGCATTTGCAGCCCCAACTCGCTGTATATCCTGTAGACCTTCTTGGCGTTCACCATCCAGCCCTCCCGGCGAAGCAGGACCTGCACGCGGCGGTAGCCATACCGCACGCGGGTCGCGCAGATCTCTCTGATCCTGGCAGGTATTCCGGCCTGATCGTGCCGACGCAGAACACCCACGACTTGGTGCCGGATCCGCTCACCTGCAGGTAGAGGCCGCCACCATCTGCGTGAACTCGGCCGACTAGTTGTAGCGACGGCCCGCGCCGACAGTCTGTTGATGCTTCGGGGCAGAAATTACCTCCGTTCCACCCCCGTCCTTGACCTGGATCTTGCCAGCTGGTTGGACGACGCTGGACCCACTTGGGAGAAGAGGCGTGCCTCTGCAATGCCTTAGGCGACGGTCCCGTGGCAGCCTGAGGCCTCTAGACAACGGGACACACCCTCCGCCAGCTACTGCCTCTCCGCAGCTTCACCAGGGTGGCGTCCTGCCGTCCCACGGCCCGTCGTCCCATTGCGCCGGCCGCCGAGGCGTATGATCTTCAGCGGGCGCAGGCGGTGCGGCGGTGCGGCCTGCTGATACAGCGCCGCCCAGTCTGGGCGCCCGCGCCGGCCGGGCGCGTGGCGGGGCCACGTCGAACAATGCCCTGACCGCGCCCGCGTTCTTCCCCTGTGCCACGAATTTCCCGGACAGATACGCCACCAGCACCTCGCCACCCTCACAGCGGAGCTGCGATCCGTAGCCGTTCGGCAGCGGCCGGACTTCAACGACCCGCAAGCCGCCGCCTTCCAGAATGTCCCGGGCGCGTTCCACAGCATCCGTCATCGATCGTCTCCCTGGTGCCGCAGCACCCACTGGCCACCAGCACCATGTCATGTCCAGCGCTCCACCCGGCTTTCCGGCCGGGGATTTCTGGCCCAAGCTACTCTTCTGGGCTTCAGCCGAACGAACCGGCGGCCAACGCCCTGCGACTGGAGGAACGGCATGAGCATCCGCGTCAACGGGTCTGAGGCAACGCTGCCGGACGATCCTCGAACTTCGTTGCTCGACCTTCTCCGCGAGCACCTGCATCTCTCTGGAACCAAACTGGGCTGCAACCAGGGTGCATGCGGTGCCTGCACCGTGCTCGTCGATGGCACGCGGGTGCTTTCCTGCCTCGCGCTGGCGGTCCAGTACGAGGGCCGCTCGATCACTACCATCGAGGGGCTGGCCGACGAGGGCCTGCATCCGCTGCAGGCCGCCTTCGTCGAGCATGACGGGTTCCAGTGCGGCTATTGCACCCCCGGGCAGATCTGCTCCGCCGTCGGCATGATGGAGGAGATCCGGCGTGGCTCGCCGAGCCATGTGACGGCGGACCTTGCCGCCGAGGCCGTCGCCCTCACCTCCGACGAGATACGCGAGCGCATGAGCGGCAATCTCTGCCGATGCGGCGCCTATAACGGCATCGTCGACGCCGTGTCCGCCACCTATGCGGAGGCTGCAGAATGATCCCCTTCACCTACGCACGCGCGACCGATCCGGCTGAGGCGGTGCGCCTCGGTGGCCTGGTCTCGGCGCGCTACCTGGGCGGCGGCACCAACCTCGTCGACCTGATGCGCGAGACCATCGAGGCGCCCTCTGCCCTGGTGGACGTCACCGGCCTGCACGACACGATCGCCGACGCCGAGGGCGGCGGCCTCCTAATCGGCGCCGCGGTGCGCAACACGACGCTCGCGGAACACCGTACGGTCCGGACCCGCTATCCCGTGCTGTCGCGCGCGATCGTCGCCGGCGCCTCCGCGCAGATCCGCAACATGGCGACCGTCGGCGGCAACATCCTGCAGCGCACGCGCTGCACCTACTTCTACGACGACGCCTCCCGCTGCAACAAACGCCACCCCGGCGAGGGCTGCGACGCGATCGACGGACTCAACCGCACGCACGCGATCCTGGGCGCCTCGCCCGCCTGCGTCGCGACCCATCCGTCCGACATGTGCGTGGCCCTCGCCGCCCTGGACGCGGTCGTGCATCTCCGCGGCGCATCGGGCGAACGATCCCTCCCGCTGGCGGACCTGCACGCGCTTCCTGGCGGAACCCCCGAGATCGAGACCGTGCTGTCCCATGGCGAGCTGATCACCGCGGTCTCGATCCCTGCCTTGTCCGCCGCCGCACGCTCGACCTACCGCAAGGCGCGCGACCGGGCGAGCTACGCCTTTGCGCTCGTCTCTGTCGCGGCCGTGCTCGAGCTGGACGGCGACACCGTGTCCGACGTGCGCCTCGCCCTGGGCGGAGTGGCAGCCAAGCCCTGGCGCGCGGGCAAGGCCGAGGCCGCCCTGCGCGGCCGGACGGCGAACCACGCGGCCTTCCTAGACGCGGCGGATGCGGAGCTCGCCGACGCCGTGCCGCTGCGGGACAACGGATACAAGATCGAGCTGACCCGGCGCGTAATCGCCGCGGTGCTCGGCGAACTGACGGGAACGCAGGCATGAGCGTGATCAAGGACGCGGCCCAGGCCGTGATGAAGAAGGCGGTCCAGCTCGCGCCGGACAGCTGGATGCCGGGCGGGCGTCCCGATCCGCTGATCACCCACAAGCACGGCCTGATCGGCGCCCCCGTCTCGCGCCTCGATGGACCGCTGAAGGTGCGCGGCGCGGCACGCTTCGCCGCCGAGTTCCCGCTCGAGGACATGGCCTATGCGGGGGTGCTGTACAGCACGATCGCCCGCGGCCGGATCGGCTCGATCGACACGACGGCGGCGGAAGCAGCACCCGGCGTCGTCCTGGTGATGACCCATCGCAACGCGCCGCGGATGCAGACCCCGCCGCTGTTCGGCACCGCGGCGAAGGCGGCCGCCGGCGACAACATTCCGGTCATGCAGGACGACCGCGTGCACTGGAATGGCCAGCCGGTGGCCGTCGTGCTCGCCGCGAGACAGGAGCAGGCGGACCACGCCAAGACCCTGATCCGCGTCAGCTACGAGGTTGAGCCGGCCCTGACCTCCTTTGCCGAAGCCCGTGCGCTGGGTACCGAGACGGCGTCCTTCATGGGCGAGAAGCTGCAGCTCGAGGTCGGTGACGCCGAAGCGGCGCTCACCGCGGCGCCGTTCAAGGTCGACAGGGCCTACACGACGCCGCGCCACAACCACAACGCGATCGAGCCGCACGCCGCGACCCTGTTCTGGAACGGTGACACCTTGCGGATCCACGATGCCACCCAGGCCGTGGTGCACACCGCCTGGTCGATCGCGCAGGTGTTCGGGATCGAGGAGGCGCAGGTGCGCGTCACCTCGCCCTATGTCGGCGGCGGGTTCGGAGCGAAGACCCTGTGGCAGCACCAGATCCTGGGGGCCGCCGCCTCGAAGCTGGCGGCCCGGCCGGTGCGCATCGCCCTGTCGCGCGAAGGCGTGTTCCGGGTCGTCGGCGGCCGCGGCCTCACCGAGCAGCGCGTCGCGATCGCAGCCGCGGCGGACGGCGAGTTCAAGGCGATCATCCATACCGGGACGGTCGCGATGACGCCGCATAACGCGATGCCCGAGCCGTTCATCGTCGGCACCCGCAGCGCCTACAAGGCGGCCAGCTTCAAGCTCGACGTCGAGGTCGTCCGGCTCGACACGATCGCCACCACCTTCATGCGCGCGCCGGGCGAGGCGGTCGGAACGTTCGGGCTCGAATGCGCGATCGACGAGCTCGCCGAGGAGATCGGTATCGATCCGGTCGAGCTGAGGATACGCAACGAGCCGGAGCGCGACCCGACCACGGGTGTCGAGTTCTCGCAGCGCGACATCGTCGCGGCCTGGCGGGCGGGGGCGGCGCGGTTCGGCTGGGACCGGCGCGCCCGGCCCGGCGCGCGGCGCGAGGGCGAATGGCTGGTCGGGCTCGGCTGCGCGACCGCGACCTATCCGTACTACCGCATGCCGGGAGGTGCGGCGCGCATCACGCTGACGCGGGACGGCGCGGCCAAGGTGGAGATCGCGGCGCACGAGATGGGCATGGGCACGGCGACCGTGCACACGCAGGTCGCGGCGGAGCGGCTCGGCCTGCCGATGGAGCAGGTCAGCCTGCTCTACGGCGATTCCGTGTTTCCCGGCATGGTGCTCGCAGGCGGCTCGCAGCAGACGGCCTCGATCGGCGCGTCGGTCTCGGTCGCGCAGCGTGCGCTGGTCACCGAACTGCTCAAGCTCGCGGGCAACGACTCGCCGCTGGCCGGGCTCAAGCCCGACGAGGTGGGCGGCCTCGATGCGGGCCTGGCCCATCTCGATGACCCAGCGCGCCATGAAAGCTACGCCTCGATCCTGTCGCGCGCCGGGCGCGACACGCTAGTGGCCGAGGGGCAGGCGCCGATGCCGTTCGAGGCGCAGCACTGGTCGATGCATTCGCACGGCGCGATGTTCTGCGAGGCGCGCGTGAACGCGGTGACCGGCGAGACGCGGATCAGCCGTTACCTCGGATCGTTCGATTGCGGGCGGATCCTGAACGCCAAGACCGCGGCGAGCCAGTTCCGCGGCGGCATCATCATGGGGCTCGGGCTGGCCCTGATGGAGGAAACCCAGTTCGACGAGCGCAACGGGCGCATCATCAACCCGAGCCTCGCCGAGTACCACGTGCCGGTGCACATGGACGTGCCCGCGATCGAGGTGATGTGGACCGACATCGCGGATCCGCACGCGCCGATGGGGGCCCGAGGCATCGGCGAGATCGGGATCACCGGAACCGGTGCGGCGGTGGCGAATGCGGTGTTCAACGCGACCGGCAAGCGCATCCGCGACCTGCCCATCACGCCCGAGAAACTGCTGTAGGACCCGTTCGCGGTGCTTCGGCCGGCGCGCAGGCGCCGGCCGATCGCGCAGCCGGATCAGGCGGCGATGGCGGTTGGATCGATCTCGGCCGCCTGCAGCCAATGCTCGTTCGCCCGGCCATCCGGACAGCCCTCGTCGAGCCACATGTGATAGGCGCGCAGACGGATGGCCTCGATGCGGCGCGTCTCCTCGTCGGCCCGCACCTGAAGGACGTCGGCGACGGGAGCAAGGCGTCCGCCGCGGCTGACGTGCGGGCGGCCATGCAGGGCGTCCAGCTCTTCATCGGAGACCAGCTTCAGGTGCGTCGCCTCCTCGACAGCCTCCTGGACGCATTCGGCTTCGCTCCGGCCGGACTCGGCCGGAACCGGGAATACATGCAGGATACGGTTATGGCCGTCCAAGACGTCGACCAGGCGCTCTTCCATGGCAGCTTCCTGTAATAGCATGATGAAATCGGGAGCGAGACCAGACGATCACCAGCCCGAACGAGCCGGCACCATTCTGTTAACGGAACGTTAGCAAACCGGCCTATTCGACGTCAATCGTCAGATCGCCATGGATGTTGCCATTGTCAGCCGGCCGCTTCGCCGGTTCGTGACGCTCAGTGCAGCAGAGGGCCGCTCCGGACAGCGAGCCGCTTCAGTCGCCGGCGCGCGGCACCGGCATCGAGCAGGTACGTCAGCAGGGCATAGCGACATCCACGGCGGACGCGCGTCACCTCGTGCAGCAGGCCGGACGAAAAGACGATCCCCTCTCCGCTTCCCGGACAATATTCCTGATCGCCATATTCGGGGAACACGATACGACCTCCCTCGAAGGCCAGGCAGCCGAGATTGATCGAGAGGGCGAACTGCCGGAGTGCCAGGGCGGCACCGGTATTGTCTCGATGCCGTGCGAGATGACCGATCCCGGCATCGTAGCGCACCACCAGGATGCGATCGACATGCGCTACCTCGCTCTGGAACGCACGCTGGATTTCGGGTACGCAGCGCCTGGCCAGCAGCTCGATGATGCGCTCGTGAACGGCGTCGCCGGGCTGCAGCAACCAGTCGGTACGACATTTGCGGGCATGGTCGACCCGATCCTGCACCACGCCATCGGCATCGCAGCTGCTCAGCCTGCTATCGTAGGTGGCGGCGGCGCCGAAGCCGGTGACCAGGTGATGGCACAAGGCGGGATCGAGCAGCCCGGGCAAGGCTAGCACCGGCGCCCCCGCCGGGCTGCCGGCGCGCCGGCATAATCGACCCAGTATCTCCACGGCCTCGGCCACCAGACATGCCGGTGCGGCTGCGCGGATCGCCGCCAGATGGGCCATCCGGCCGGCGCGATCGATCACGACCAGGGCCGGCAGCTCGAGTTGCGCGACATACGCCGCCTGCGTGGTGTCGCCGCAGAGCACCACGCGCAGGCCATACGACGATGCGGCACCCTCTACGTGGACGCGGCCGATTGCCTCGAACCCGAGCAGCACCAGGAGGTCGGCATTCAGCGCCGCCACCTCCCCGCTCCGCCCGGCCAGCAGCGCGAGGACCGGATCGTACTCCTGCGCCGCCGCCGATCCGCCGAGCACCAGGATGGCGGCGCGGCCGGCCTGGAGGTCGGAGGAGTAGAACTGCCGGTCGGTGCCGACGCCGATGCAGAACGGCAGCCGATCGCCTGGGGTAAGCCGAACCACCCGCTCATCTCCCGCGCGAACATCCCGCCGGCCCAGGATGGCGCCAACAGGTTTCCATCCGGTGAATATCGGGCGGCTCGAGGGCGCCGCTGTGGCCCGGGAGGCACGTCGGTCGCAGAGGCGCTGCACATCCCATAATTGCAATGCATCGGCCATTCGCATCGCTTAGATTGCGATTACCGTGATAATATTCATGTTGCAGGTGTTGGTCCGCTTCCCTAGAGATCGGGACGCTTGTCGGGCATAGCGCGCCGATGTTTGCCGTGCGCCGGCTGCTTCAGGCCGGAGCCTGTCGCAGTTTTAACCTCTACATATGTTTTGAGACTTGACTACCGTTTTGTGTCAGTTCTTCGCCCGTTGACTGCTAGACCCGGAGGCTCCCCTGCTCGACTGGCTCCAGACACGCCCGACCTGGGATGAGTTGCTGCGCGGCGCGAAGGCGGGTGGCATCGAAGGCTGGCAGGCGCTGATGGCGCTGGCCAACGAGAAGCTCGACCACCTGCAGACGGTCAAGCTCGACCGCCGGCTGCGCAAGCTGTTCCCGTCCGGACCGCCCACGGGACTGCCCACCGTGCCGGTCCGCCTCTCGATCCTCTCGTCCAGCACCATCGACCATCTGCTGCCCAGCCTGCGCGTGGGCGCCCTGCGGCACGGCATCTGGCTGGACACCCAGCTCGGCGATTACGGCCAGTATTCGCAGGAGCTGCACGATCCGGCGGCTGCCATTCACGGATACCGTCCGACCTGCGTGCTGTTCACCTTCGATGCACGCCACATGCTGCGCGGCATCGACGTCACCGCGTCCGCCGGGGACGCCGACGCCTGGCTCGACGCCACCATCGCCGACCTTGCCCGGCACTGGCAGCTCGCCCGACAGCAATTCGACTGCAAAGTCATCCAGCAGGCCATCCTGCCGGTGTTCCCGGCGCTGTTCGGCAACAACGAGCAGCGGCTGCCCGGCTCCGCCGCCGCCCTGCTCGCGCGGCTCAACCACCGGATGCGCGCCGCCGCCGATGCGAGCGGCATCGAGCTGCTGGCGATCGACGAGCAGGCCACGCGCGACGGGCTCGACACCTGGTACGACCCGGCCTTCTGGCATCGCGGCAAGCAGGAAGTGCACCCGAACGCGACACCGGTGTATGGCGACATGCTCGGCCGGCTGCTTGCCGCCTACCAGGGACGGTCGCGCAAGTGCCTGGTGCTCGACCTCGACAACACGCTCTGGGGCGGGGTGATCGGCGATGACGGCGTCAACGGCATCCTGATCGGCAACGGCAGCAGCCTCGGCGAGGCGTTCATCGAGTTCCAGTCCTACGCCCGCGCGCTGTCCCGCCGGGGGATCATCCTCGCGGTCTGCTCGAAGAACGACGAGAAGAACGCGCTGGAGCCGTTCGAGTCCCACCCCGAGATGGTGCTCAAGCGCCAGGACATCGCCTGCTTCGTCGCCAACTGGTCGGACAAGGCGTCCAACATCCGCGATATCGCCTCGCGCCTGAATATCGGCCTCGACAGCCTGGTGTTCGTCGACGACAACCCGTTCGAGCGCGAGATCGTGCGGCGCGAACTGCCGATGGTGGCGGTGCCGGAGCTGCCGGAGGATCCCGCCCTCTACAGCCGCGTGGTCGCCGGCGCCGGCTATTTCGAGGGCGTGCATCTCACCGCCGAGGACCGCGAGCGCACCGCGCAGTACCAGGCCACCCTGCAGCGCACCAGTCTCGCCGCGACCGTCACCGACCTGCCGAGCTATCTGCGCAGCCTCGAGATGCGCATGGTCTGGACCCGGTTCGACGGTATCGGGCTGCAGCGCATCGTGCAGCTCGTGAACAAGACCAACCAGTTCAACCTGACCACCCGGCGCACCACCACCGAGGAGGTCGAGCACATCATTGCCGATCCGCGTGCGCTGTCGCTGCAGATGCGGCTGATCGACCGCTTCGGCGACAACGGCATCATCTCGATCATCGCCGGCTCCTTCACGGGGAGCGCCGGCATCGGCGCCGACCTTGGTGGTCCGCAGGCCGAGGCGGGCGACATCGTCCTGCATACCTGGCTGATGAGCTGCCGGGTGCTCGGGCGCGGCGTCGAGCAGGCTTCCCTAGACCTGGTGATCGCACAGGCCAGGCAGCTTGGGGCGCAACGCCTGATCGGGGTGTACAAGCCGACGCCGAAGAACGACATGACCCGCCGGCTGTATGCGGAGCTGGGTTTCGCGGCACTCGAAACCGAAGGCGACACCGAGCGCTGGGTCCTGTCGCTGGACGGCGCAGAGCCCAGGCCAACCAGCATCCAGATCATCGAGGGATGAGACCATGACCGAGGCGGACATCAAGACCAAGCTCACCGCGATCTTCCGGGACGTGTTCGACGACGACAGCATCGTGTTGCGCGACGACATGACGGCGGACGACATTCCCGAGTGGGACTCGATGAGCCACGTCACCCTCGTCGTCGCCACCGAGCAGACCTTCGGGGTGAAGTTCAGGACCGCCGAGATCGAGGAGATGCACGATGTCGGTGACTTCGTGCGGCTGATCGCGGCCAAGGTCGAGGGCAAGGCCGCCTGAGCTTCTGACCACCGGCCCGACCCTTCCGACCCTCGGATAGCCGCGATGCTGTTTAATTCGATCGTCTTCCTGATCGCGTTCCTGCCGCTTGCGCTTATTGGTTTCCATCTCGCATCGAAGATGGGCCGGCGGCCGGCCGGCGTCTGGCTGATCCTGATGTCGGTGCTGTTCTATGGCTGGGAACGGCCGGAGTTCATGCCGGTCCTGATCCTGTCGATGGCCGGCAATTTCACCGTGGTCAGCCTGATCGCCCGGTACGAGGGACGGCCGCGGCTGCAGAACGCCATCCTGACGACCGGCATCGTGCTCAATCTCGCCGCCCTGTTCCGGTTCAAATACCTGTACGTCGTGCTGATGTCGCTGGTCGGCATCGGCGTGCTGCACGGGCCGTTCAGCCGGGCCGCGCTGCCGCTCGGGATCTCGTTCTTCACCTTCACGCAGATCGGCTACCTGATCGACTTCCGGCAGGGTGTCACCAAGGATCGCGGGCTGCTCAACTACCTGCTGTTCGTGAGCTTCTTTCCGCATCTGATTGCGGGCCCGATCCTGCACAACCGAGAGATCATGCCGCAATTCGCCGACCGCTCGACCTACGGGCTGCGGCGCGAGAACCTGATGATCGGATTCACGATCTTCGTGATCGGGCTGGCCAAGAAGTGCCTGCTGGCGGATCCGCTCTCCTCGACGGTCGTCGCCGGCTTCCACGATCCCGTGGCACTCGGCGTGTTCGCTTCCTGGAATGTCGCGCTGTCTTACTCGCTGCAGCTATATTTCGACTTCTCCGGCTATTCCGACATGGCGATCGGGCTGGCACGCCTGTTCAACGTGCGCTTCCCGCTGAACTTCAACTCGCCGTACAAGGCAGGCTCCGTCGTGGAATACTGGCAGCGCTGGCACATGACGCTGACCCGCTACATCACGCTCTACCTGTACAACCCGGCTGCACTCTGGATCACCAGGCGCCGCATGGCGCGCGGCCAGGGCGTCGGGCGGCGCGACATGGCGACGCCGTCGGGCTTCTTCAACATGACGGTGCTGCCGACCTTCTTCACCATGGGCCTCGCCGGCGTCTGGCACGGGGCCGGCTCGCAGTTCGTGATCTTCGGGCTGCTGCACGCCTTCTACCTGAGCGTGAACCATGCATGGCGCACCTTCCGGGCCAAGCAGGCCAAGGCGGCGCACAAGACCCACAAGGCGGAGAGCCACCCGCGTCCGGCGGTCTGGGCGGTGGCCCTCACCTACCTCTCGGTGCTGGTCGGCGCGGTGTTCTTCCGCGCGCCCTCAAGCGGATCGGCGGTCACGCTGCTGTCGGGCATGCTCGGCCTGCACGGCATCGAGAGCCTGCCGGACTCGCTCTCCTCGCTATCGGCGCAGCGTGCCCTGCTCGACATCGTCTGGCTGGCGGTGCTCTACGCCGTGGTGTGGGGCATGCCCAACACCCAGCAGATCATGCGCTCGGCCGATCCGGCGCTCGGCAAGGTGCTGCCGGGTGGCGCCGCCCTGACCCATTGGCGTCCGACCTGGCAATGGGCCGTGGTCAGCGGCGCGGTCGCGGTGCTCGCCGTGCTGGGAATGGGAGGGACCAGTGAATTCCTTTACTTCCAGTTCTGACGTGCGCAGTTCCGGGATGACCGATGAGGCGGCGGCCGCCAGCAAGGCCGCCAACCCCGCAGGTCCGGGTCGCTACCTGCTGGTGATGAGCCTGGTGCTGGCGCTCGGGCTCGGGGGCTCCTGGATCTGGTCGGCGAAGATGAAGCTCGCCTTCCTGGATCCGGAATATGCCGCCTGGAGCGCCAAGCAGGACCTGGTGGCGCGCTGCGATCTCGGCGACCTGCTCGTGCTGGGCGACAGCCGGGCCGGTGCCGGCATGATGCCGACGCTGCTTCCCGGCCGCGGCATCAACATCTCCGTGGGGGGCGCCAAGCCTGTCGAGATGTATTTCTTCCTGCGCCGGGCCATGGCCTGCCCGAACATGCCGCACCATGTGCTGCTGTCGATCGATGCCGGCCACTTCCACAGCACCGACACGTTCTGGGAGCGCAGCGCGCGCTTCGGCACCTTCAGCGTCAGCGACCTGCACGAGATCGAGGCGGTGGCGCGCCGGACCGGCGACGAGAGCCTGTTCGACCAGCCGCGCGCCGACGGCCTGCCCAACCTGCTGCGCGACTTCCTCTATGCGACCAGCTTCCCGACCCTGAATTTCGCCAGCATGGCGCGCGGCGGGCTGTTCCTGCGCTACGCCCACAATATCGAGGAACGTGACAAGACCCTGCGCGCTCGCGGGCATCACCTGTTCGGCGACGCCAACGGCGACAGCGCCGAGGCCGACGACGCCTCGCTGCCGACCTTCCAGGTGCTGCCGCTGGAAGGCTGGTACTTCAACCGCATGCTGCAGGAGATGCAGGCGCGCGGCATCCGGGTCGATTTCGTGACGGTCCCGGTCAACGAGTCCACCGCCGTGCATATCACGCCGGAGCTGCGCGCGGGCTTTGCCGGCTATCTCGCAGCCGCGGCGCGGAAGTATCACAACTTCCACGTGCTGGTCGCACCGATCCCGTCGCTGCCCGACCGGTATTTTGGCGACGTCTTCTCACACCTCAACCAGAGCGGCGCCGAACTCTTCAGCACCTCGCTGGCCGAGGCGCTGCGCCAGGAACAGCCCTGACGCAGCGGCCTGGCCGAGGCTATTTCGGCAGCGCGAAGATGGCGATCGCGTCGCCGAGCGGATACGTCATCTGGAAGTTGCCGCCGGCGGCGACCGCGATGTATTCGCGCCCCTTCACCTCGTAGGCGACCGGCGGCGCATTGACGCCAGCGCCGAGGAAGAAGTGCCAGAGCTTCTTCCCGGTCCTGGCGTTGAAGGCGTCGAACCAGCCATTGCCTTCCCCCATGAAGGCGACGTTGCCCGCCGTCACCAGCGCGCCGCCCATCGTCGGCTGCGGCACCGTCGCGTTCCAGTCGATCTTGCCGGTATCGACGTTGATCGCCGTGAACGTGCCGTTCTGGATGCCGCCCGGGACGTTCTTGAACGTGCTGCCCAGCCGGATCATGCCCGGCAGGTCGCCGGCATTGTTCTCGGTGGTGAAAGTCATGAGCTGGTTCATGCCCATGACATAGACATCGTGGGTCAGCGGCGAGTAGGCCGGCGGTGACCATTCGGCACCACCATTGGCGCCCGCCAGGCTCTGCACGCCTGCCTTGCTCGGCTGGGCGAACATGTTCTTCTGCATGTCATAGGGCACGGAGCGACGGATCAGGTGCCCGGTGCGACGGTCGAGGATATAGAAGAACGCGGTCTTGCCGGCCTCGCCGGCGGCCGGGACCATCTTTCCGTCCTGCATCGCGTCGAACAGCACGACATTGCTGACCGCGTCGTAGTCCCAGACATCGTGCTTCACCTCCTGGTAGTACCAGGCGAGCGTGCCGTCCTTGATGTGCAGGGCGACGATCGAATCTGTGTACAGGTTGTCGCCGGCGCGCTTGGAGCCGTCGAGATCGGGATTGGGATTGCCGGTCGAGAAGATCAGCAGCCCGAGCTTGGTGTCGATCGCGGGTGTGGTCCAGACGGTGCCGCCGCCGGTCTTCCAGCTTTCGCCGGCCCAGGTCTTGCCGTTGTCGGTGGTATCGAAGCGCCAGGTCTGCGTTCCCTTGGCGGCATCGTAGGAGGCCACGAAGCCGCGGATCGGCCACTCGCCGCCGGCGCTGCCGATGATCACCTGGTGGTCGTAGACCTGCGGCGTCATCGTCTCGGAGTAGCCAGCCTGCGCATCGGCGACCTTGGTCTTCCAGACCTCCTTGCCGGAGACGGCGTCCACGTCGACGAGGCTGTCATCGATGGTCAGGAAATAGACCTGGCCGCCCGAGACGGTTGCGCCGCGATTGACCGGCCCGCAGCAGATCTGGGTCAGCCCGTCGGTGTAGGTGTAGGTCCACAGCGTCTCGCCGGTAGCGGCGTTCATGGCGATCAGCGCCTGCTTGCTGTTCACCATCGGCGTGGTCACATACATCACGCCGTTGACGACGATCGGCGTCGTCTCGAAGCTTGCGGTATAGCCAGTCTGCGCGATCGCCACCGGGGCCAGGTGGCCGACAGTATTCGCGTTGATCGCCTTGAGCGGCGAGTAGCGCTGGTTGAGATAGCCCTGGCCGGTCGCCAGCCAGTTGGAACCGGTCTTCGTCACCGCCTGCACCGAGGCATCGGTCGTGTTGACGTCGGCCTTGACGCCCGGCGAGACCTCGCCTTCCACCTTGCGGCTCTTGACCGCGCCACCATTCTCGATCGGCTCGGCCGCGCGCGCGTGCAGGACCGGCACCAGCGCGCCCGCCCCCAGGAGCAGGGCAGTCATGGACACGGTCGTCAAATTCCGCAGACGACGCCTGGAAAGTTGCAGCCTGGTCATGTTGCCCCGCTTGCGGAGTGAAATCCGCTATCTTGTTGCGCTAGTTGGTCGCGCCCGGATAGGGCAGCATGCTCAGGCAGGACATGCCGTCCGCACTGACCGGCTGCGTTCCGGACGGGTATTTGTCGTAGGACAGGATGTAGGCAAAGATGTTGTTGTAGTCGGCAGCCGACAGCGTTCCGGGCGCGTTCGCCGGCATCTGCGAGCTGGTAAAGGCGAGCAACTGTGTCGGCGTGATCTTGGTGAACTGCACGTAAGAAGCGAACTTGGCCCCGCTCAGGGCGGGGCCAGAATTGCCCTGCAGATCGGCCGAGTGGCACGACGCGCAGTTCGTGTTGAAGGCGGCCGCGCCGGCCTTGGCCTGCTCCGGCGTGTAGAACCCGGCTCCGGCCGCGCAAGGCGCCGCCGCGGCACCCGCGACAGGCAGGCTCGCTGCGAAGACGGCCGTCACGACGAGACGTTTCAGGGCCGGCAGTATCATCGTTCAGGCCATCCCACGGTCACCCGGGTCCGATTCCGAACCCCAACGATTCCGGACGTTACACGCTGGGGCTGTTCGCACAAGAGCCCGGCAGCATCGGCTGCCCGGCGAAGACGCGGCCGAAGCGGTTGGCGAGGAACGCGCCGAGCGGGATGTCCTCCTGCCGGACGAACCTCGCCTGCGGCAGGCTGCCCTCCGCCAGCAGGTCGAGCACCGCGCAGACGCTACCCGCCGTGGTGAGCTGGATCGCCGTGCGATGCCGGCCGCCGACGATGCCGGCGTCGATGGTCCGCGCCAGCGTCTCCTGCACGAGTTGGCCGGCCCGCATGCCCGTCACGGTGACGAACACCACCACCAGGTCCTGCGCCGTCGTCGGCAGCGCGTGCTCGAGGATGTCGCGCAGCATGGGGCGACGCTCGGCCAGCCGCAGGTCCTGCAGCAGCAGCTTCATGAACGCGGCGTGGCCGGGATAGCGCATGGTCCGGTAGTTCAGCTCGCGCACCCGCCCGGCGTAGGTCTCGCACAGCGAGCCGAGGCCGCCGGAGGTGTTGAACGCCTCGTACACGACACCGTCCACGACCAGTCGCTCGCACTCCTCGAGCGCCGGCACCAGATGCCGCTCGCCCTGCACGATCGCCTCGCAGGGCTGGATGTACTCGTTGATGACGCCGTCGGTGCTCCAGGTCAGGTTGTAGCCGAGCGCGTTGTCCGGATAGCGCGGCAGTGCGCCCACCCGCAGCCGGATCGCGTCCAGGCTGTCGAAGCGGCTGGCGATGTCGTGCGCCGCGATCGAGACGAACCCCGGCGCCAGGCCGCATTGCGGGATGAGCGCGGTTTCGGCACGCATCGCCAGCGCGCGCACCGTGCGTGTGCTCAGCACGTCCTCCGTCAGGTCGAGATAATGCACGCCGGCCGCCACCGCCGCCGAGGCGATGTGCGTGGTGAGCTGGAAGGGTGCTGCCGACAGCAGGGCGAACTTGCCTTCCAGCAGGCCGGCCAGCCCGTCCCCCGCGCCGAGGTCGACGGCGAGGCGCGTGATCGGCCGGGAGCTCGCCGCACCGGCCTCGGCGCGGTCACCGGCCGCGTCACGATCGAGCGTCGCCTGGTCGCGATCGATCAGGGTCACCGCGTAGTCGCCGCTCAGGCTGAGCAGGTCGGCAATGGTCGAGCCGATGCGGCCGGCACCGATGACGGCGATCTCTTTCATGCGGCATCCTGTCATGCTGTCGGGAAGGCGGCGGATGCTGCATGGCACGGGTGCGTGGTGACAAGCGCCGGACCGACGAGGCGCTGGCGCCGGCCTCGGCAGATTGCCTAGAACCATCGGCAGATCGCAGGGGGACCCGACGATATCCCGGATGGACACCACGGACCGCGCCCTTCTGGCCCTGCTCGCAGCCGATGCGCGCCTGCCGACGGCCGCCCTCGCCCGCCGCGTCGGCCTGTCCCGCACGACGGTGCAGAGCCGCATCGAGCGGCTCGAGCAGGCCGGCATCATCCTTGGCTACACGACCCGGATCGGATCGGGCGAGGAGGCCGCACAGGCCGCGACGCGGGCGCATGTGATGATCGCGGTGGCGCCGAAGCAGGCGGTCGCGGTGGAAACGGCCCTGCGCCGGCTCGATGCGGTGCGCGAACTGCACGCGGTCAGCGGCGGCTACGACCTGATCGCGATGGTCGAGACCATTTCGATCGCCGAGATCAATCGGCTGATCGACCGGATCGGGGGCATCGAGGGCGTCGAGCGCACCAACTCGATGATGATCCTGTCGACCCGGCTGGTGCGCTGATGCTGTTCGGGCCGGTCGCCGAGCCGCGGCTGCAGCGGTCCCGGGCGGATCTTCGCCTGCAGGTCGCATGGCGCGATGGTGCCTCCCGGCTGGCCGGCCTCAGGCAGCAGGGTTGCCTCAAGCTGCTGTTCCCGCGCCGGCCACCGGCGGCGCCGCTGGAGGCGGTGCTGGTCAACATCTCGGGCGGCGTCGCCGCGGGCGACCGCCTGTCCTGCTCTGTCACCTGCGGCGCCGGCGCCGCCATGCTGGTGACGAGCCAGGCGGCGGAGCGTTGCTACAGAGCCCGGCACGCGGACGGGCCGGCCACGGTCGAAACCGATCTGACACTCGACGCGGGGGCGACGCTCGAATGGCTGCCACAGGAGACCATCCTGTTCGAGGATGCAGCCCTGCGCCGTCGCCTGCGCGTCGGCATGCACGAGACCGCGACGCTGCTGCTGGCGGAAAGCCGCGTGCTGGGTCGCCGCGGGTCCGGCGAGACCACGCGCAGGCTCGCGCTGGACGACAGGATCGAGATCGTGCGCACCGGCCGGCCGATCCTGGTGGATGCGCTGCGCCTGCACGGCGATGCCGACGACCGGCTGCGTCATGCCGCCACCGGCGGCGGCGCGACCGCGATGGCGACGGTGCTGCTGGCTGCACCTGGCGCGGCCGCGCGGCTGGAGGGCGTGCGTGCCCTGCTCGAAGCGGCACCGGGCCTCCGGGCGGCCGCCTCCGCCTGGGACGGCATGCTTGTCATCCGCATCGTGGCGCGGGAAGCTGCGGCGCAGATGGCGTGCTTGCTGCGTGTCCTGGCGCTGCTGCGGGATGGGCGGCCGCCGCCCCAGGTCTGGCGTACCTGAAGCGGGACTGGAGGGGGAACTCGGGATGAACCTGACGCCGCGGGAAAAGGACCACCTGCTGGTCGCCATGGCCGCGCAGGTGGCGCGGCGCCGGCTCGAACGCGGCCTCAAGCTGAACCATCCGGAAGCCGTCGCCCTGATCAGCGATTTCGTGGTCGAGGGCGCCCGCGACGGCCAGAGCGTCGCCGACCTGATGGAAGCCGGCGGCACGGTGCTGACCCGGGACCAGGTCATGCAGGGTGTGGCCGAAATGATCCCGGACGTGCAGGTCGAGGCGACCTTCCCGGACGGTACCAAGCTGGTGACGGTGCATGACCCGATCCGTTAGCAGGGCCAGCGAGGTCCTGGCGACCGGCGAGGTGCCGGGCGAGGTGTTCGCGTCGCCCGGCGAAATCACCCTCAATGAAGGCGCCGACGCGGTGGCGCTGGTGGTGGTCAATACCGGCGACCGCCCGATCCAGGTCGGCAGCCACTATCACTTCGCCGAAACCAACGCGGCCCTCGCCTTCGACCGGGCCGCAGCACACGGCCGCCGCCTCGATGTGCCGTCTGGTGGCGCAGTGCGATTCGAGCCCGGCCAGAGCCGCAACGTCACCCTGATCCCGATCGGCGGCGCACGCGAGGCGATCGGCTTTCAGGGCCGGGTCATGGGAGCGCTCGACTGATGGCGCGATTGGGACGGCGTGCGTATGCCGACATGTATGGCCCCACCACCGGCGACCGGGTGCGGCTCGCCGACACCAACCTGCTGGTCAAGGTCGAGCGCGACCTCACCATCTATGGCGAGGAGGTCAAGTTCGGCGGCGGCAAGACCATACGCGACGGCATGGGCCAGTCGCAGCGCAGCAACGCCGAGGGCGCGGTCGATACGGTTATCACCAACGCACTGATCCTGGATCACTGGGGGGTGGTGAAGGCGGATATCGGTCTCGTCGGCGGCCGCATCGCCGGCATCGGCAAGGCCGGCAATCCGGACACCCAGAATGGCGTGGACATCGTCATCGGGCCAGGGACGGAGGTCATCGCCGGCGAGGGCAAGATCGTCACCGCCGGCGGCGTCGACAGCCACATCCATTTCATCTGCCCGCAGCAGGTCGAGGAGGCGCTGGCGTCGGGCATCACCACCATGGTCGGCGGCGGCACCGGTCCCGCCGCCGGCACCTCGGCCACCACCTGCACGCCGGGACCGTGGCATCTCGCGCGCATGCTGCAGGCGGCCGAGGCGCTGCCGGTCAACCTCGCCTTTGCCGGCAAGGGCAACGCGTCGCGTCCGGCGGCGCTCGAGGAGATGGTGCGCGCCGGCGCCTCCTGCCTGAAGCTGCACGAGGACTGGGGCACCACGCCGGCGGCGATCGATTGCTGCCTGTCGGTGGCGGACCGCATGGACGTCCAGGTGATGATCCACACCGACACGCTGAACGAGAGCGGCTTCGTCGAGGACACCATCGCGGCGTTCGCCGGCCGTACCATCCACGCCTTCCATACCGAGGGCGCCGGCGGCGGCCATGCGCCGGACATCATCCGCGTCGCCGGCCTGCCGAACGTGCTGCCCTCCTCGACGAACCCGACCCGGCCGTTCACCGTGAACACGCTCGACGAGCACCTCGACATGCTGATGGTGTGCCATCACCTGGACGGCTCGATCCCGGAGGACATCGCCTTCGCGGAGAGCCGCATCAGGCGCGAGACCATCGCCGCCGAGGACATCTTCCACGACATGGGCGTCCTCTCGATGATCTCGTCGGACAGCCAGGCGATGGGCCGGGTCGGCGAGGTGATCATCCGCACCTGGCAGACCGCGCACAAGATGAAGGCGCAGCGCGGCACGCTCGCCGGCGACGGTGACGCGGACAACATGCGGGCCAAGCGCTACGTCGCGAAATACACCATCAACCCGGCGATCGCGCATGGTCTCGCGCACGAGGTCGGCTCCGTCGAGGTCGGCAAGCTCGCCGATCTCGTGGTCTGGTCGCCGATGTTCTTCGGGGTGAAGCCCGACCTGGTGATCAAGGGCGGCGCCATCGCCTGGGCGATGATGGGCGATCCGAACGCCTCGATCCCGACGCCGCAGCCGGTGCACGGACGGCCGATGTTCGGAACGCTCGGCGGCGCGCTGGCCGCGACCTGCATCACCTTCGTCTCGCAGGCCGCACTCGATGACGGCATCGGGCAGTCACTGGGCCTGCGGCGGCACCTGTCGGCGGTGCGCAACACCCGCGGCGGCGTCGGCAAGGCCAGCATGATCCACAACGACGCGATGCCGGTGATCGAGGTGGATCCGGAGACCTACGAGGTCCGCGCCGACGGCGTTCTGCTGACCTGCGAGCCGGCGGAGGTGCTGCCGATGGCGCAGCGCTACTTCCTGTTCTGACGGGAGCTTCCCGATCTTTACAACGGGATCTGTAAACGTCTTTCCAGATTTACAAGACGACGTCGGGCGGTTTTCCGTGTCGATCCGGACGGCGTAGCGTAACAAAGTGCTCCCTGCAGGCCGGAGAGATGGGCATGCGCGATGACGGCCTCGCCATCCTGACGACGCGCCCGGCGGGCATCGACTGCCCGTTGCCGGCCGACCATCCGCAGCGGCTGGTGCTGAACGACGAGGTGCATGCGCGGCCGTCCGAGATCCTCAAGGCGCCGCTGAGGCTCAGCTATCTTGCGCTGTTCGCGGAGGGCGAGCAGCGTGCCGAGGTGTGGCGCCGGGTGCAGGAGCTGGCCGTGCGCCACGGCGCGGGTCCGGCCGCGGATGCCGCCAACCATTACAGCGCCAACCTCGGCCCGTTCCGGATCAAGTGCGAGCGGCACACGGAATTCCTGCGCCTGATCTTCATCGTGGAGGATGGCCGGCAACCCGAAAGCTTCGAGGACCCGGCCTTGCGGGCGGTGCCGGCGGAGTGGCTGGCGACGCTCCCCGGGCAGCTGATCACGGCGGCGAACGTGCTGCTGCAGCAATCGGACGGTGAGTGGCCGCAGCCGGATCGCATCGCAACGCAGTTCTTCGACGGCAACGCGCTGGTCGGGTCCTCGATCGCGGATGGCGCCGCCTACGCCTTTACTGATTTCCGCATCCGGGATGACGGCTTCAGCCGGCTGCTGGTGATGGACCATGGCATGACGCCGCGGCAGGCGGGGCGCACCGTGCAGCGGCTGCTCGAGATCGATACTTACCGCATCCTCGCCCTGCTGGCACTCCCGGTGGCTCAGGCCTTGGCCCCGTTCCTCGCCGCGCGCGAGCGCGAACTCGCGGAGGTGACGCGGCTGCTGGTGGAGGCGAAGGCGGCCGACGAGCCGCTGCTGTTCGACCGGCTGACCCGGCTGGAAGCGGAGATGGAAAGCGAGCAGTCGCGCAACCACTCCCGGTTCAGCGCGAGCGTTGCCTACGAGGCCTTGGTCGACAGCCGCATCGCCGAGTTGCGCGAGGAGCGCTTGGCCGGGCTGCAGACCTTCCGCGAGTTCCTCGAGCGCCGGTTCAAGCCCGCGATGGAGACCTGCCGGTCCTCCGCCGGCAACCAGGAGTCTCTGTCGCAACGCCTGACCCGGGTGACCCAGCTGCTGTCGACCCGAGTCGACATCACCCGCGAGGCGCAGACCCAGGACGTGCTCGCCTCGATGGACCGCCGCGCAAAGCTGCAGTTGCGCCTGCAGGAAACCGTCGAGGGCCTGTCGATCGCGGCGATCACCTATTACATCGTGGGCCTTGTCGGATATCTCGCCAAGGGCGGACGCGGCGCCGGCCTGCCGATCGAGGTCGACCTGGTGATGGCGGCCAGCATCCCGGTCGTGCTGGTGCTGACCGCGCTCGCGCTGCGCCACAACCGTCGCAAGGTTGCTCGCGAAGCCTGAGCACCATCACCTGTTTGCACTGCCTGTACGCCTCCCCTAGCGTCGGGGCATGAACCGGGTCGAACCACCACAGACGATCATTCGGCGCGCCCGCTTCGTCGTCGACGCGGGAAGCTGGGACGCCGGGCTGGAGACCGGCCATATCGTGGCCGACCATGATCAGCGTCATCGACGCCGCATCCTGCTGCAAACGGCGGCCGGACACGACGTCCTGCTCGACCTCGCCCAGGCCCGGCATCTGCGGCATGGCGACGGGCTGCTGCTCGACGAGGGGGGCATCATCCGGATCGAGGCGGCGCCGGAGCGGCTCCTGCAGATCACGGCGCCGGATGCGCCGGGCCTGATGCGCATCGCCTGGCACCTCGGCAATCGCCACCTGCCGACCGCGCTGCAGGAGGGCAGCCTGCTGATCCGCGCGGACCATGTGATCGCCGACATGGTTCGCGGCCTGGGGGGCACGGCGGCAGCCATCGAGGCGCCTTTCGATCCGGAAACCGGCGCCTATGCGGCCGATGTCCCGGCGCACCACCATCACGATCATTGATGACGCCGGTGCGGGACCTGCTGCCGCGCCTGCTGACCTGGCTGTCGCCCAGCTTCCCGACCGGTGCCTTCGCCTACAGCCATGGCCTCGAATGGGCGGTGGAGACCGGCGCCATCCGGACGGCGGCGGATGTGCAGGACTGGCTCGGCGCCCTGCTGCTGCACGGCAGCCTGTGGACGGACGCGGTGCTGCTGCGGCAGGCCTGGCGCACCCTGGACGCACAGCCGCTGCGGACGCTCGCCGAGCTGGGATCCGCCTGCAGCGCCACGCGCGAGCGCCAGGAGGAGACCCTGGCGCAAGGTGCGGCCTTCATGCTGGCGATCGGACCGTGGAACATCCTGCCCGACGCGATCGCCTCTGCCGCACCCGAGGCGCGATGGCCATTGCCGGTTGTGCTGGGCGCCGTGCTGCGCGCAGCCGGTCTCGACGAGACCGCCGCCTGCCTCGCCGCCGGCCATGCCTCGATCGCCAACCTGGTCTCGGCTTCGGTGCGGCTGGTGCCGCTCGGCCAGACCGACGGGCTGCGTTGCCTCGCCGCCCTCGAGCCGGTGCTGCTGGACATGACGCGGCTCAGCGCCGAGGCCGGGCTCGACGATCTCGGCGGCTCCTGCCTGCTGTCCGACATCGCGGCCATGCGACACGAATCCCAGCGAACGAGGCTGTTCAGGACATGAGCGACACGCAGCCCCATGGACCGCTTCGTATAGGCATCGGCGGTCCGGTCGGCAGCGGCAAGACGGCGCTGATGGACGCGCTGTGCCGCAGCTTCCGCGACCGCTACGAGATCGCCGCGATCACCAACGACATCTACACGCGCGAGGACGCGGAATTCCTGACCCGCGCCGGATCGCTGGCCCCCGAGCGGATCCTCGGCATCGAGACCGGCGGCTGTCCGCACACCGCGATCCGCGAGGATGCCAGCATCAATCTTGCCGGAGTCACGACCCTTTGCCGGCGCTTTCCCAAGCTCGACCTGGTGCTGATCGAGAGCGGCGGCGACAATCTCGCGGCGACCTTCAGCCCGGAACTCGCCGACCTCACCATCTACGTCATCGACGTCTCGGCCGGCGACAAGATCCCGCGCAAGGGCGGCCCCGGCATCACGCGGAGCGACCTGCTGGTCATCAACAAGATCGATCTTGCGCCTTATGTCGGCGCCAGCCTCGAGGTCATGGACCACGACGCGCGCCTGATGCGCGGTCGGCGACCGTTCGTGTTCGCAAACGTCCGTGCGGGCAGCGGCGTCGTCGAGATCGCCGGCTACATCGAGCGCATGGGCGGACTCGCCACCCGTATGGAAGCCTGAGCCCGGATCAGATCCCGCCGCCATACAGCACCGGCCCGGTCGGCAGGCCGGTCTTCGAGCCGCCGCGTGGCTCCAGGCTGACCAGGATCTTGCCGGAGCCATGCCCGCTGAGCGTGCCGACCGCCAGATGCGCGCCCGACGCCGGCAGCAGCCCCAGCGGCGTCGGCGTCTTTTCGCCGTCCTTCAGCAGCCACAGTTCGAGATCGCGGTCGGGCGCCACCCTGACGTTGGTCAGCGGACGCACCGACAGGCTGCCATCGTCCCCGACACTGGCCAGGAACACCGGTGTCTGCTGGTTCAGCGGCACCAGCGCGGTCACCTGCGGCGGCACCGGGACCGGCGGCGCCGGCCGGAAGACAGCGATGCCGGCGATCATCGCGGCCAGGGCGAACCCAATCGCCGTGGTCGAACGCCAGAAGCTTAGCACCTGGCGCGGCGCATCCTCGGCAGAGGTGAACAGCGTGAGGGGCGGTGCCCCCGCACCCCAGGCGCTGGCCTGGATGCGCGACCACAGCGCAGCTGGTACCGGCACCGCGGGCGCCAGGGTCGCCAGCGGTGACAGACGGTCTTCCCACCAGGTGATCGCGGCCCGCAGCACCGGGTCCTGCACCGCCTCGCGCTCGACCGTCGCCCGCTCGGCGCCGCACAGGGTGCCGAGCACATACTCGGCCGCCAGCAGGTTGGCTTCCTCGCCCGGATCGGAGACGGCGTCGCTCATGACTCGAGACACCTTCGCAACCCGATCAGCGCGCGCCGGACCCAGGACTTCACCGTTCCCAGCGGCGACTTCAAGGAGGTTGCAAGCTCGGAGTGACTGAGGCCATCGACGAACGCGAGCAGCACCACCCGGCGCTGTCGTTCGTCGAGCTCCTCCAGGCAACGACGCAACGCCTCGCCCTGCTCGCTGGACGCCAGTCGCTCCAGCGGGTCGGGCTCGCGATCGACCTCCTCGGCCGGCTCCAGCCCGTAATCCTCACGGCCGCGCCGGCGCAGCAGGTCGATGGCCCGGTAGCGCAACAATCCGGCCAGCCATGCCTCGGCATGGCCGCGCGTCGGGTCGAAGCGCGAAGAGCGTTGCCAGACCTGCAGGAACGCGTCGTGCACCGCATCGGCGGCCAGCGCCGGCTGCCGCGTCAGACGCAGCGCGATCCCGTACAGCCGGGCAGATTGCAGGTCGTAGAGGGAACGAAAAGCAGCGCGGTCACCCGCAGCACAGCGCGCCAGCAACTCCGCGATCGGGTCACCGGCATCCTCAGTCGTAGCATAATCCATGCAGAAGGATGCCCGCCTCATTGCGATATAACGCAGCCTAGACGCTCCATAAACGTTTGGCGATATGGCGAACGCGACACTCATGCCGGGAATACGGGCCGGCGCTGCAATCGGATGTGGCGCATTATCCGTTGCCGGCAGGGTCCCGCATGAAATCCACCGTGTCGCGCAGGGTGGGTGCGAGGAAGCGCAGCGTGAGCGCGAACGCCCCGATGATCCGGTAGTGGTCGACGCCGTCGTACAGATGCTCCTGCACCGGCACGCCATGCGCGCGCAGCGCCGCCGCCAGCCGGATCGTGTTGCCCGGCCGCACCGTATGGTCGGCGGTGCCGGCCAGCAGCAGTGCTGCAGGCGCCGGCCCGATGGCGTGCGTGATCGGCTGGCTCGAAGCAAGTGGCACGGCCGGCGCGAAGATGTCGCGCAACTCCGCCGTGTCCAGCGGCAGGAAGTCGTAGGGTCCGGCAATGCCGACCAGCCCGGCCAGGTCCTGCCGCGGCACCATCCCGTACCAATGCAGCCAGCGCGGATCGAGCGCCAGCATGGCGGCGTTGTAGGCGCCGGCGGAGTGCCCGGCGACGAAGGGCGGCCGTCCATCGCCGCCATACTCGTCCGCGTGTCGGCGCGTCCAGAGCAGCGCCTGGGCGCAGTCCAGCAGGAAGTCCGGGTAGCGCACCTCGGGATAGAGGCGGTAGTCCGGGATCACCACGACGAAGCCCCGCGCCGCCAGCGCCGCGCCCACGAAGCGGTAGATCCGCTTGTCGCCACTGTCCCAGGAACCGCCATAGAGGAACAGCACGACCGGATAAGGCCCGCCCCCTGCCGCCGTCGGCGCATAGACATCCAGGGTCCGGCGCGGGCCGCTGCCGTACGGGATCGAGCGCGCCACCGGACCCGACGGCGCCAACGCATTCAGCACGCCGGCCGGCGAGCAGGCGGGAAGCAGCAGCAGCGGTGCGGCGAGCGCCGAGCGCCGCCTCAGCGGGAGGCCTCTCGAGGGAGCTGCCGCAGCAGCGCGGCGATGCCACCGGATGCAGACCGTTCGACCAGCAGCCGGCGCGCAAAGGCCAGCGCCTTCGACTCGCACTCCGCCCGCCGCCGCTTGCAGGCGATCGACTCCAGATCGAGCACGTGCGCGAAGCCAAGAATGCGGCGGATCATCTCCATGCCGGCAAAACCGAGCATGTCGTCGAAGATGCCGGCCATCCAGGCATCCTGCATCGCGCGCCCCGAGCCATGCTCCGCCAGCAGCGATGCAGGCAGCACGTCGCCGGATCCACCCCCGGCGCCGTGGTCCCAGAGGTGGCGGAACTCGCTGTCGAAGACCTGCCAGACCGTCTCGATCTCGCCCGCGATCCAGCCCTGGTAATCCATCGGGTCGGACTCGTCGTGACCAGGCAGGGCGAACAAGCTGAGCAGCAGGTTGCCGACGAACAGCCCCAGGTCGAAGCCGATCGGCCCCATCAGGGCGAACTCGCCGTCGATGATGCGCGTGTCGTTCGCCGTCACCATGACCGATCCGGAATGCAGGTCGCCATGCAGCAGCGCCTGCGGATGGCCCAGGAACCGCTCGCCCATGTGGGCCGCCGCCTGCTTCAGGACCGCATCCCCGCGGATCTCCGCCGCCACCGCATCGAGCCCAGGCGCCGTCCAGCGGTTGCGCGGCGACACCCGGTATGGATCGGTCAGCACCAGGTCCACCGTGATGCGGGTGAGCGTCTGGTTCTTCGCGAACAGGGCGATGTCGTCCATCACCGCCTCGAAGCGTCGCGCCAGCGGCGAGGTCGCAAAACAGGCGCGCGCGACGTAGCGGCCGACATCGGCGGCCATGCGCGGATACCGCGTGCGCGCGATCAAGCCGCGACGCAGGATCACATGCGGCGACAGCCGCTCCATGACCAGGCAGAACAGGGCCGGATCGTAGTCGAGCAGGACGGGCATCGCCGCACCTACATGCGGCGCCACCGCACGCATGTAGGCCGCCTCGAAAAAGGCGCGGTCGAGCGGCAGCTTCCAGCTCGTATCCACCCGGACATGCGGCAGCGATTGCTTGACGCACAGGCCGCCGGCCGGTCCCTCGACCAGAAAGACGCTGTTGAGATTGCCGTCGCTGACCTCGCGCACGGTCCAGCCGGTGGGCTCGCCACCCAGCGTGGCCGACAGCGCCGGACGGCCGGCGAGATGCCGCCGCACGCCCTCCTGGTCCAGCTCGACATAGCCATTCGCCTCGGCCAATGCCCGCTCCTCATGCCCGCGGCGCCGAATCCTTGACCGGGACGGCCAGCATTCAGCAGTCTCCCGCGTCGCTGCGGAGCCTGTAGCATGCCTCTTCCGAGAACGATTGCTCGAACCTGCTGCCCGGCGGCGCTGGCTCTGCTGCTGCTGCCGGCCGCGGGCCTGGCTGCCGATCCGCCGGTTCCCCCAGCGCCGGTGGCGCGCGTGGCGCCTGTCACCGACACCTATTTCGGCCATGCCGTCACCGATCCGTACCGGTGGATGGAGAGCCAGCCGAAGCCCGAGTTCCTGCAATACCTGCACGCCCAGGACGATCATGCGCGCGCGGTGCTGGCCACGATCCCCGGTCGCGAGCCGCTACACCAGGCGATCAGCGCGCTGGACGGGCTGCTGCCCCGCATCGGCATGCTCACGGTCGCCAACGGCCGCCGGTTCTATGTCAAGCGCGCCGCGGGCGCACAGATCGGCCGGCTGGTGATGCGAGACGAGCGCGGCATCGAGACGGTGCTGGTCGATCCCATCAACCTCGGCACCCAGGGCCGCCACGCCGAGATCGACCAGTTCGCACCGTCGCAGGATGGCGGCCTGGTGGCCTACGGCATCTCGACCGGCGGCTCCGAGAACAGCGTTCTGCACGTTGTCGATACCATCACCCGCAACAACCGGCCCGACGTCATCGACCGCGCGCAGTTCGCCAGCGTGTCCTGGGCGCCGGACGGCCGGCACTTCTTCTATACGCGGCTGCCCGCGCCGGTGCCGAACGCCCCGGCCACCGCCGCCTATGCCCATCTGCGGGTATTCGAGCACCAGCTCGGCGACGATCCCGACCATGATCGCCTGATCCTCGACACCGACCACCTGCCGTTCCCGTTCAAGGCGCAGCAGGCCTTCGCCTCGGTCGCGTCCATCCCGGGCTCGGCCTGGCTGCTGGCGACGGTCAGCGACGGCGTCTCGCCGGAAGTGGCCCTCTACACCGCCCCGCTGTCGGCCCTGGCACGCGAGACGATCCCCTGGAAGCAGGTCGCCACTCAGTCCGACGCCGTGGTCGGGGTCGCGATGCGCGGCAGCCGGATCGACCTGCTGACCCACAAGGACGCGCCGCACCTGCGCATCGTGGAGACCGACCTGCGCGCGCCCTCCTTTGCCAAGGCCGGCACCGTGGTCGCACCGGGCAGCGGCGTGCTGACCGACCTGGCGCTGGCGGCCGACGGCCTCTACCTGACGCGCCGCGACGGCGCCGTCATGACCCTGCTGCGCCTGCGCGACGGCATGCGCACCGCCGAGACGATCACGCTGCCGTTCGCCGGCACCATCGCGCCGCCGGAGGAGGATGCCGGCGGGCTGATCACCGATCCGGAGCGGCCGGGTGCCGATATCAGCCTGGTATCGTGGGTGCGACCGCTGGTCTGGCTGCATTACGACGCGCACAGCCACGCGGTCACCGACACCGGCATCGCGCCGCCGTTCCCGCGCGACCTGAAGCCGTACCAGGCGATCGAGACCAGAGTATTGGCCCGCGACGGCACGCTGATCCCGCTCTCGATCATCAGCCGGCGCGACCTGCAGCATGACGCACAACGGCCGGTGCTGCTCGACGGCTACGGCGCCTACGGGATCTCGAACGACCCCGCCTTCACGCCAACCATCCTGCCCTGGCTCGACCATGGCGGCGTGTTCGCGGTGGCGCATGTGCGCGGCGGCGGCGAAGGCGGCCAAGCGTGGCACGATGGCGGCCGCATCGCCACCAAGATGAACACCATCACCGACTTCGTCGCCTGCGCGGAGGCGATGATCTCCCGGCACTACACGGACAGCGCGCATCTCGCCGGCACCGGCACCAGCGCCGGCGGCATCCTGATCGGCGGCGCCATCACCCAGCGGCCGGAGCTGTTCCGCGCGGCGCTGATCCGGGTCGGCGCCACCAACAGCACCCGCGGTGAGTTCACTGCCGGCGGCCCCGCCAACATCCCGGAATTCGGCACGGTCACCAGCGCCGCGCAGTTCCCGTCGCTGCTGCGCATGGATGCGTTCCAGCATGTCAGGGACCATGTCGCCTATCCGGCGGTGCTGCTGACCGGCGGCGCCGACGATCCGCGCGTCACCGTCTGGGAGCCGGCCAAGATGGCGGCCCGCCTGCAGGCGGCGACCAGCAGCGGCCGGCCGATCCTGCTGCGCATCGAGTTCGACGCCGGCCACGGCATCGGCTCGACCCGTGACCAGCGCGACCAGGAGACCGCCGACGAGCAGGCCTTCCTGCTCTGGCAGATGGGAGAGCCGGGCTTCCAGCCGGCGCCCTGACGGACCGCTTCCGCACCCGGCTGAGCATCGTTCTGGCGTCAGCCATCGGCCTGCTGCCGGTGGCAAGATGGTCGACCAGCGCATCGATGAACACGCGAACCTTGGCCGAGAGGCTGCGATGGCTCGTGTAGAGCGCGTGGATCTCGAACACGTCGACCTTAGCTTCGGGAAACAGCCGTATCAGTGAGCCATGCAGTACGGCCTGCCTGGCGGTGAGGTCCGGCAGCCGCCCGATCCCGGCACCACCGACCAGCATCGGCAGCATGGCGGCAGCATCCGAGATCGCATGGGCGGGCCTGAACTCGACCTGCCGGGTAGCGCCGTCGGCGGTCTGATACGACCATGTCGAAGACTGGTCTGAGTAGCCGATCATGGCGTGCAGGTCAGGTCGGCGAAGCACGACGGCGCTCCGTGTGCCGTGAGATAAGCCAAGCGCCGCCGCCGAAAACTGACGGGATCGGCGATGCGGGCGAAGGCCCGGTTGTCAGCCAGTTCCATGCGCGTTCCCAGATCGCAACACCTTGTGCAGCTTCCGCGTCCTGATCGCATGCATCGGAACGCACCAGATGCCGGCTATCAAGGCGCCAGGAGGCCAGCTCGATGTCGGACGCGATTGGACCGTTCCAGCTCGATGTACCGGAGGCGCAGCTCGACGCCCTGCGCGACCGGCCGCGGCATACGCGCTGGCCCGACCGCGGGGCCGTCGCCGACACCAGCCAGGGGCCACCCCTGCACAGGATCCGGGCGCTGGTGAGGGAGCTTGTACGCATCTCCCGGCGCTGTGCCGAAAAGCGGTTCGGCAGGCTCGTGCATTTCAACGGGCCGGACGCAGGCGGTCACTTCGCCGCAATGGAACAGCCAGGCCTGCCGAAGGAGGAAATCCGGGCCGGCTTCCGGGGACTTCGCCGATGAGCGACCAGCTCATCGTCCTTGCCGGCGGCACCGGCGATCTGGGGGGCCGTATCGGAGCGGCTCTGGGACGGCGAGGCATCCCATTCCGGGCCCTGGTACGGCCGGGCACTCCGGTCGCCAATCGTGCGCGTGTGGAGGCAGCGGGCGCCGAAGTCCGGGAAGTCGACTACGACGATGCTGCCGCCCTGCAGGATGCCTGTAACGGAGCTTCCTGCGTGCTGTCCGCCCTCAACGGGCTGCGGCCGGTGATGATCGGCATGCAGGGCAGGCTGCTCGACGCCGCGGTCGTGGCGGGTGTTCCACGATTCATCCCGTCCGACTACTCGCTCGACTTCACCAGAACGCGTCCGGGCGACAACCGCAATCTCGACCTGCGCCGGATGTTCATGGCGCGGATCGCCCAGGTCCAGGCCGGCGGCGCGCCGATCCGGGCCACGTCGGTGCTCAACGGCGGCTTCGCCGAACTGCTGGCGGGACAGGCACCCATCGTGCTGCGCGGGCGGCGCAGGATCCTGTACTGGGGCAGCGCGGACCAGCCGCTCGACTTCACCACCAGGGACGACGTGGCGGCATATGTCGCGGAGGTATCGGTCGATGCAGCGGCACCCAGGTGGCTGCGGATCGCCGGCTCGACGGTAAGCCCGCGCGAACTGGCTCGTATCATGACTGACCTCACTGGCGAGCGGTTCGGGCTCTGGCGCGCCGGCGGGCTCGGACTGCTGTCCCTGATGATCCGCATTGCCCGCACGGTGACACCACGCAGCGACGCCGTGTTCCCGGCCTGGCAGGGCATGCAGTATCTGCGCGACATGGCGAGCGGTCGCGGCAAGCTGGAGCCACTCGACAACGACCGCTACGGCACGCAGGCCTGGACGTCCGTGCGTGACGTCCTCGGGACCGGCGCATGACTTCTGCAAGGTGGCCGTGAAGCGCCTTTTGCGCCGCGCCTGCCCTCGTTATCGCGAGACGCCCGCGTGGGTGTGCAATGACAGCCGTTGTTCACGGTGGGGGTGGCAGGCTACGGGCAGAGCCGGGCGAATCGCCTGTCACCCGCTTGAAGGCGCGGCTGAAAGCCGCCTGAGAGGTGTAGCCGAGCCGATGCGCCACGGCGTCGATCGGGACCTTGTCGTGCCCGATCCACCTCCGCGCGAGCCGCATGCGCACTTCGGTGAGGTAGCGCAGCGGCGTCACGCCGGTGATGGCCTGGAAGCGTTCCGCGAACACGGACCGCGAGCAACCCATCACCGCCGCCAGCTCGGCAACGCTCCAGCCATGTCCCGGGTCGCGATGCAGCGCCGCGATGGCGCGGGCGAGGCGGGGGTCGCGCAACGCATCCACCAGGCCCGAGGCTCCGCCGCAGCCGCATTCGACCCAGCCCCGCACGATGGTGGCGCAGACGACATCCGCCAGACGCGACAGGATCGCGGTATAGCCGACGCGCCGGCTACGAACCTCGCTCTCCATGGCCTGCAGGATCGGCAGGATCTCCGGATGCCGCTGGCTCAGCGTGTCGACCAGCATGGCCCGGGGCATCAGGCGCACGAGGCCCTGCATGCTGCCCAGCTCGAACTCCAGGCAGCTGCTGAACATGACGGCATGGCGCGCGCCGCCGGGATCGCATGCGGTGATGTCGCAGACGCTGTCGCACAGTGGAGCCGCCTTGAAACTCGCGATGTCGCGGGACGGAAGCTCCGGCGCCGACAGCAAATGGTGCGCGCCGCCGTGCGGCAGGAACACGGCGCTGCCGGCACTCAGGCGGTGCGTGTCGCCGCCCTCCATGCGCAGGAACACCGGCCCGTCGACGATGAAGTGGAACTGCGCCCAGCCCGCTTCGGTGCCGAATCCCAGACCGAAAGGGGGCGCCACCTGGATGCGGCGATACTGGATGCCGCGCAGGCGCATGCCGAGCAGCAGCTCGCCCATCAGGTCGGGTGGCGGTCGCGTGGCATGAAGCGGCATTGCCGGAGCTTCGGTCAAGGACATCGGATGATCAATCATAGATCGTCCGGTTCTTGACGCCTAGCCTGTGTTCAGTCAGCAGCCAAGGGAGCGGCATGAGCGAGGGCCTGGACAATACGGCGTCGTTCGGCGCAGCGGAGGAGCCGGCCTGGGCGGCGGTGTTCTCGCTGGCGCTTGGTGTCTTCAGCCTGGTCACGGCGGAGTTCCTGCCTGCCAGCCTGCTGACGCCGATGGCGGCGACCTTCGGCGCGTCGGAGGCACTGGTGGGACAGGCCGTGACGGTGACCGCTGGCGCGGCCCTGGTCTCGGCCCTCGTTGCCGCCGTGATTACCCGCGGGATCGATCGCCGCCTGGTGCTGATGGGCTTCTCCGTGCTGCTCATCGCCTCGAACCTGCTGGTGGCGCTGGCACCCGATCTCACGGTCCTGCTGCTGGCGCGGGTGCTGCTCGGAGCGGCGCTTGGCGGGTTCTGGAGCATGGCTACCGCGGTGGCGATGCGCCTGGTCTCCCCTTCCCTGCTGCCGCGCGCGCTCTCGATGATCTTCAGCGGGGTCTCGCTCGCGACCATCGTGGCAGCACCGCTCGGCGCCTGGCTTGGCCATCTGCTTGGCTGGCGCAGCGTGTTCCTGCTGGCGATGGCGATCGGCGTGGTGACCCTGCTCTTCCAGACCGCCACCCTGCCGCGCCTTGCCTCCACCGGCGAGGCGCGCCTGCGCACGCTGACGGAGGTTGTGCTGCGCCCAGGGATCGGGCTCGGCATCCTGTGTTGCGTGCTGGTGTTCGGCGGCCACTTCGCGCTGTTCACCTATATCCGGCCCTATCTGGAAGACGTCGCGGGCGTGGGCATCGACACCATGGCGCTGATCCTGCTCGGCTTCGGGATCGCGAACTTTGCCGGCACCCTGATCGCCGGGCTGCTGCTGGAACGCAGCCTTCGCCTGACGCTGACCCTGATGCCGCTGGTGATCGGTGCCGTCGGGCTGGCGCTCGCAGGGCTGCATGCCGGCGCGCCGGTGCGCGCGCTGCTGATGGCGCTGTGGGGCATGGCGTTCGGCGGGGTGCCGGTGGGCTGGTCGACCTGGCTGGCGCGCTCGGTGCCCGACGAGGCGGAAAGCGCCGGCGGCCTGCTGGTCGCGGCCGTGCAGCTTGCCATCGCCTCGGGTGCCGCGGCCGGCGGGGTGGTGTTCGGCCTGGCCGGTGTCGCCGGCGTGTTCGGCTCCGGCGGCCTGGTGCTGCTGCTGACGGCTGGGCTGATCGTCGTCGGGCTGCCCCGGAAGACATGACCCTACGGGGACGATCGACCGGCCATGAAGGCTGCGACATGGTTGTTGAGGAACCGGGCGTCGGCGGGGCTGGCTCCGGCGCCGGCCGGATGGCCCCAGAGCGACGGGATCGGGGCGAAGGTGCAGCGTCGGATGAACCGCGCCTCGTCGCGGGCCTCGTCAGCCGGAAAATAGAGATCGGTCGCGGACGGCATGTAGAGCAGCGGCGCCTGGATCGAGCCTAGCGCCGCCTGCAGGTTGCCGGCGAACGGCGGCGTGTGGCCGACATCGTGCTGCTGCCAGCAGCGCATCTGCAGGATCAGGTCGTTGGCGTCGTCGCCTTCGAAGAACTGCGCCGTCGTCTGGTCCACGGCCTGCCGGAACGTGGTGCCGGGCGGGTTGCCCTCGCGCCACAGCTCCTGGCGCCACCACTCCTGGGAGTAGAGCCAGCCGAGCCAGACCAGCGCGGTGGCCAGGATGCCGCGGGCGGGTTGGGTGGTGTAGTTGCCGTCGTCGAAGGCTGCATCGGCGGTAAGTGCTGCGATCTGGCCGTCGAGGCGGACGATGCCGTGGCCGTACGTCTTGGCGGTGCCGGAGGTGGCGACGATGCGATCCATGAAGGCGGGATGGCTGACCGCCCACTGCAGGGCCTGCTGGGCGCCCATCGAGAAGCCGATGACGGCGCGCAGGTGGGAGACGCCAAGCCTCTCGGTGAGCAGGCGGTGGACGGCCTGGACGTTGTCGCGGATCGTGGTCACCGGGAAGCGGGGACCGTGCAGGGGCTCGGGCGTGTTGCTGGGCGACGACGAGTGGCCGTTGCCGAACATCTCGCTGGTGATCAGGAACAGGCTGCCGGGATCGAGCGCCCGGCCGGGACCGATCAGCCAGTCATAGCCATGCATGTCGGCCATGTAGTGCGACGGCAGCAGCACGGCGTTGTCGCGGGCGGCGTTGAGCGAACCCTGGGTGCCATAGACGATACGCGCCTCGGGCAGCACCGTCCCGCTCTCGGTGAGGAAGTCCCGGATGACGAACTCGTGCCGGACAGGGCCGGTCGGCACGGAGGGCGCACGCTGGGCGGACGCCTGCTCGATCGAACTGGTGGTCATGGCGATGGATCCTGCCAATGCCGCTCGCCTGGTCATCATATCGTGTCGCCTTGCCTGCCAGATCGGGAATCAACCTTCCCGACGAAACCAGAATGCATCGGAGATGCGTGCCATCCCGGCACGCTCATAGAAGCCGACAGCCTCCGGCATCGAAGCGAGGATCAGGCTGACACCCGGTCCGAGCTGCCGCCGTGCTTCGTCCAGGAGGCCACGCCCGACGCCGCGACGCTGGGCGGAGCCCGATACGGCAAGTTCGGATACATAGCAGCACCAGGAAAAATCGGTGATGCCACGCGCCAGACCCAGCAGGTAGCGATCCGGCTGGTCAAGCCGTGCGGTCAGGATCAGGTTCGAGCCGGAGAGCATGCTGCGTAGCCTGCCATCATCGGCGACCGGCCGGCTCGCACCGAGACCGGACTCGATGAGCACCCGCCTGAACTCGTCGAGATCGAGGGAAGGTTCCCGCGCGTACAGGACGTCTGTCAGGCTGGCCACCTTCGCGACGGCGCCGCGCCTTCGGTCGTGGCGGACGCTATCTGACCGGCAGCGACGAGAGCGGTGGGGCGATCTCCTCGAGGGATCGACCTTCTGCGTCAACGCCGAGGCGGAGCGCCACCACGCCGGCGATCAGCATCAGGGCGGCCGCCCCGGTATAGCCCAACGCCAGCGGCTCGCGGCCGCCGACATCGATCAGCACCCCGAACAGCCACGGCGCACCGGCGCCTCCGATCACCGTGCCCATTGCGTAGAAGAGCGCGATCGCCAGCGCGCGCGTTTCCAGCGGGAACACCTCGCTCGCGGTGAGGTAGGCGGACGAGGCGGCGGCGGAGGCAAAGAAGAAGATCGCGATCCATCCGACAGTCTGCGTCAGCGCCGTCAGTTCGTGCGCGCGGAACATCCACGCGACCGCGATCATCAGCAGGCCGGAGATGGTATAGGTCGCGAAGATCATGCGCCGCCGGCCGACGGTGTCGAACAATGTGCCGAGCAGCAGCGGCCCGAGAAAGTTGCTTATCGCCAGAGGCAGGATGAACATACCGACATTGCGCCCGGCGACACCCTCGTAGTGCGTCAGCACCATGCCGTAGGTGAAGAACACGGCGTTGTAGAGGAACGCCTGCGCGATCATCAGCACCATGACCAGGATGCTGCGCACGCGATACTGGCCGACCATCAGCCGCAGCACCAGGCGGAAGCCGAAGCGGTGGCGGGGATGCACGGTCATCATCTCGTGCACCTGCTCCAGCGTCTGGCCGGTCGAGGCGGCGACGCGCTTCTCGATATCGCAGGTGACGCGCTCGCCTTCCTGGTGCTGGCCGTGCGTGCAGAGCCAGCGCGGGCTCTCCGGCACCCACCGGCGCAGCATGATCACGATCAGGCCGAGGATGCCGCCGATCGCAAAGCCGAAGCGCCAGCCGAAGGTCACTGGCATGTAGGTGCCGCCGATCAGGAAGATCGAGCCGCCGGCACCGAGGGCCGCACCCGCCCAGAACGAGCCGTTGATGATCAGGTCGACACGGCCGCGCAGCCTTGCCGGGATCAGCTCGTCGATCGCGGAATTGATCGCGGAGTATTCGCCGCCGATGCCGAGCCCGGTGATGAAGCGGAACAGCGCGAAGCTCAGGAAATTCCAGGAGCACGCCGACAGCAGAACGCCGCCGATATAGACCGCGAGCGTCAGCGTGAAGATCGCCTTGCGCCCGACCTTGTCGGTCAGCCAGCCGAAGATCAGCGCGCCGACCACCGCGCCGACGACGTAGAGCGAGGCCGAGCTGCCGATCTCGCTCGGCGTCATCGACAAGGTTCGATGATCCTGCAGGATCGGGGCGATCGAGCCCACGATGGTGACCTCGAGCCCGTCCAGGATCCAGGTGATGCCGAGCGCCACCACCACCAGCATGTGGAACCGGCTCCAGGGCAGGCGGTCGAGCCGTCCCGGGATGTTGGTCTGGATCGGCTGGTGCGCGCCGGGCGTCGCGCCGAGCGCGCTGGTCAGCCGGCGTGCGGTGGCGGTGGAGCTCAGGACCGTTCCTCCAGCCGCTTGATCAGCTCCTGCACGATCGCGGGATCGGCGAGCGTGGTGGTGTCGCCGAGTTCGGCGGTGTCGCGCGTCGCGATCTTGCGCAGGATCCGCCGCATGATCTTGCCGGACCGCGTTTTGGGCAGTTCCGGCGCCAGCAGCACCGTGTCGGGAGCGGCGTAGCGGCCGAGCACCTGGCCGACATGCCTTGCCAGATCGGCCTCGATGCCGGGTGTGCCCTCCCGGCGCTTTAGAACCACGAAGGCGAACAGCGCCTGCCCCTTGATGTCGTGCGGCACGCCGATCACCGCGGCTTCGGCCACGTCGTCGTGCTGGTCGAGTGCCGCTTCCACTTCGGCGCTGCCGATGCGGTGGCCGGAGACGTTGATCACGTCGTCGACGCGCCCGGTGATCCAGTAGTAGCCGTCGCTGTCGCGGCGCGCGCCGTCACCGGTGAAGTAGTAGCCGGGGTAGGTGCTGAAATAGGTCTGCACGTAGCGGGCGTGGTCGCCCCAGATGGTGCGCGCCTGTCCCGGCCAGGACCGGCTGATGCAGAGATGGCCCTCGGTTTCGCCCTCGAGCTCCTGGCCCTTCTCGTTGACCAGCACCGGAACCACGCCCGGCAACGGCAGCGTCGCCGAGCCGGGCTTCTGCGCGATGGCGCCGGGCAACGGCGCAATCATGATGCCGCCGGTCTCGGTCTGCCACCACGTGTCCACCACCGCGCAGCGCTCGCCGCCGACCTCGTGATAGTACCAGAGCCAGGCTTCCGGATTGATCGGCTCGCCGACGGTGCCGAGCACGCGCAGCGACCGGCGCGACGTCGCATGCAGGAAGCTCGGATCGTCCCGCATCATCGAGCGGATCGCCGTCGGCGCGGTGTAGAAGCTTGCGACCTTGTACTTGTCGATGATGCGCCACCAGCGGCCCGGCTCCGGCCAGGACGGAGTGCCCTCGAAGATCAGGGTGGTGCCGGCATTGGCCAACGGGCCGTACACGACATAGCTGTGACCGGTGACCCAGCCGATATCGGCGGTGCACCAGAACACCTCGCCTTGCTTGTAGTCGAACACCGCCTCGTGGGTGAAGCGCGCCCACAGCAGGTAGCCCGCGGTGGTGTGCAGCAGCCCCTTCGGCTTGCCGGTGCTGCCGGAGGTGTAGAGCAGCAGCAGCGGGTCCTCGCCGCCCATCGGCTCCGGCTCGCACCGGTCGGACTGCTCGCCCACGATGGCGGCGAAGTCGAGGTCGCGCCGCTTCTTCATGGGCACGTCGGCACCGGTCAGGCGCAGCACCAGCACGTGCTCGACCTTGTGCCCGGGGCTCCCGCCGTGGCTCCCGGAAGCGATCGACAGCGCCTCGTCGATGCAGGACTTGAGCGGCACCTGCTTGCCGCCCCGGCGTCCCTCGTCCGCGGTGACGATGAGCCGGGCACCACAATCGCCGAGCCGGTCGGCGATGCCGGACGCCGAGAACCCCGCGAACATCACCACGTGCACCGCACCGATACGGGCACAGGCGAGCATGGCGACGGCGCCCTCTGCCACCATCGGCAGGTAGATCGCAACCCGATCGCCTTTCCGGATACCCAGCGCCCGCAACGCGTTCGCCAGCCGGCAGACCTCGGCGTGCAGCTGCCGGTAGGTCAGGGTGCGGCTGTCATCCTCTGCCTCGCCCTGCCAGATCAGGGCGACGCGGTCGCCATGCTGGTCGAGGTGCCGGTCCAGGCAGTTGACCGAGACATTCAGGATGCCGTCGGCGAACCACGAGATCCGGACGTCGCCATCAAAGCTGCTGTTGCCGGCAAGTTCGGGCGTCCTGATCCAGTCGAGCCGGCGGGCCTCCTCGTGCCAGTAGCCGTCGGCGTCGGTGACGGCATGGTTCGACATCAGCCGGTGGCGCGCAGCGTTGATTACCGCCGACGCAGCCAGGGACGGCTTCACGTGATAGATCTGCCCTGATTCCACGGCGACATCGCTCCCGGATTGCCCTGCCCGTTCATCGGTACATCGGCTGCATCGTCATCTTGTCGCCGCAGCGGCGCGAGAGCGAGGCTAATCCGGGACGACCCTTGCCGGATCGGGTCGGTGAAGGCAAGAGCAAGCACTGGATGGCCGCAATGCTTACGCACTTGTATCGGAAACATAGTTGTAACGAACGCGATGCACGGGCGCGTAAGGAACTTTACTGTGCGCTCGCCGCGAGCAGGCGACCGGACAACTGCAACGGCTGATGGCCCTGGCCGACCAGGACGGCACCAAGGCCGAGCACCAGGGCCAGGGCGAGACAGACCTCCACCAGGCGACGTCGTTTCACTTCCGGAGATCGCCCAATCATGCTCGAACCCGTTCGCGGTGGAGAATAAAACTAACACACCTGCTGGATCGTGCAATCCGGTGACGACCGTGGTGCTGGTGCGTCATCCGCGCCCGGTGCTGCCCGCCTTTGCGCTGTGCTACGGGCGCCTCGAGCTGGAGCTGCGGTCCGGCTGGCAGGCGGAGGTGGATGCCCTGGTCCTGCCGCCGCAGCGCGATGCCGTGGTGTGGACCTCGCCGAGCCGGCGATGCGCGCAACCCGCGGCCCGGCTGGGCGCGCGGCTGGGACTGGAGGTCAGGCCCGACGAGCGCCTGCAGGAGCTGGATTTCGGCGACTGGGAGGGCCTGGCCTGGGACCGGGTGCCGCGCGAGGCGCTCGATCTCTGGGCAGCCGACCTGCCCGGCTTCGCGCCGCCCGGCGGCGAGAGCGGCGCGGCCCTTATCGCGCGCATCAGCGAGTTCCATGCCATGCTCCGGCAGGCGCCCGGATCCGCCATCGTGATGGCGCATGGTGGCCCGCTCAGGGTCCTTTCGCCGCTGCTGCGCGACCGGCCGGTCGATCTCTCGGCACGATCCATGGGCTTCCTCGGCATGGAGACGTTGACGCTTCCGGGTCACAGCGCTGGAGCGCAGCAAAGCGTCAGCAGGCCGGTCTCGGCGAGCACGGAGCAGGCGCCGAGCACGTCGCCGGTATGGCCGCCGAGATGATGCCGACAGAACCGCGCCATGCCGATCCCGCACAGCATGGCGCCCGCGAGCAGCCAGGGCGCCCGGTCCAGCGATACCAGCAGTGGCGTCGCGATGATCGCCAGGATCAGCCCCAGGCCGGCCGCGCGCCGGTCGACCGGCTGCAGCAGCACCGCCAGGCCGCCGGCGCGGGCCGGGGAGCTGAGCATCGCGACCAGGATGATCGTCGCACGCGACAGCATGCAGGACGTGACCAGCGCCACCGCGACCCGAACCGGGTTGGCCAGCATTGCCAGCGCGCCGACGCGTGTGAGGCTGCTGACCAGCAGGGCGAGCGCTCCGTAGCTGCCGATCCGGCTGTCCTGCATGATGGCGAGGCGCCGCTCGATCGTCCGGCCGCCGCCCAGCCCGTCCGCCATGTCGGCGAGGCCGTCCTCGTGCAGTCCGCCGGTCAGCAGCAGCAGCGCCGCCAGGGTCCAGCATGCCGCCAGCAAGGGCGACAGGCCGAGCCGGTTTCCGGCCGCATAGGCGCCAGCACCGAAGATACCGACCAGGGCGCCGGAGACGGGGAAGGCCCACATCGCGCCGCCCATCGCGACGGTGGGATCGCGCGGCATCAGCCAGCCGACCGGCAGCCGGGTGAAGAAGCCGACGGTGGATGCGAGGTCGATGCGGAGGCGCCGGATCAAGGCGCGTCGCCGGTGTCCGGCCCGTCGATCCCGGCTTCGGCGAAGCTCGCCATGCCGGCGTGGCAGGCGAGCGCCGCACGCAGCAGCGGCACCGCGAGCGCCGCACCCGAGGCTTCCCCCAGGCGCAGGCCGAGATCGAGCAGCGGCGACAGGCCGAGCGCAAGCGCCAGCCTCCGGTGGCCGGGCTCGGCGGAGACATGCGCGAGCCAGGTATGCGCCAATCCGTCGGCGGCGAGCTGCGCCAGCGGCGCCACCGCGGCGGTGCAGACATAGCCGTCGAGCAGCACCGGCACGCCGATCTCGCGCGCCGCCAGGGTCGCGCCGAGCAGCGCCGCCAGTTCGCGGCCGCCCAGGCAGCGCGCCGCCTGCAGCGGATCGCCCAACAGGGCTGCATGCCGTTCGAGGGCCGCCGCCACCACCGCCTGCTTGCGCAGCAGCCCGGCATCGTCGAGGCCGGTGCCGCGGCCGGTCCAGGGCGCGGCACCGCCGCCCTGCAGTGCCGACGTGAGGGCGGCGGCTGCCGTGGTGTTGCCGATGCCCATCTCGCCAAGGCAGAGCAGGTCGGTGCCGGGTCGCACGGCGGCATGGCCGGTCCGCACCGCGTCGAGAAACTCCGCCTCACTCATCGCCGGCGCCTGCGAAAGGTCCGCCGTCGGCCGCTCCAGCGACAGCGGCACGACACGCAGGTCGGCATGCGAGATGCGGGCAAGCTGGTTGATGGCGGCGCCGCCGGACGCGAAGTTGGCGATCATCTGCGCGGTCACCGAGGCCGGATAGGGCGAGACGCCCTGCGTCACGACACCATGATTGCCGGCAAAGACCAGGATCTCGACCCGGTCGAGCCTCGGCATCGGGCGCCGCTGCCAAGTGGCGAGCCAAGCGACCAGCTGCTCCAGCGTCCCCAGGCTGCCCGGCGGCTTGGTCAGCGTCGCCTGCCGGGACGCCACCGCCGCAGCGGCGGGCCGGTCCGGCGGCGGCAACAAGGCGCAGGCGCGGCGAAGGGCGTCGATCGAGGCGAACCGGGTCATGCCGCACCCGCTTGCATGGAAACAGTCGCGATCGCGTGGAAGAAGGAGCCGCTGACCAGCCCGCGCACGCCGCCGGCCTCGCCCAGGTCGTGGCCGGCGGCGTCGGTCAGCCGGGCCAGAGGCCGATCGGAGCCCGGGTCGATCACCCTCGCATAGTGGAACTCGTGCCCCCGCAGAGCACCTCCGGCAGGTCCGAGCACCGTCTCCTGCGCGAGGACCGCCTCCCGATAGCCGAGCGCCAGGCGGCGCCGGGCGAAGCTGGTGGTGTGGCCGAGCAATCCGGCCATGCGGTGCGTCACGCCATCCGCATCCTCCAGCGCCTCACCCAGCACCATGTAGCCGCCGCATTCGCCATGCACCGGCCGGGTGGTGGCGAAGCGGCGCAGTCCCTCGAGGAAGCATCGGTTCCGTGCCAGCCGGCCGGCATGCAGCTCAGGATAGCCGCCGGGCAGCCAGCAGCAATCGCAGTCCCCTGGCGGGGCGGCATCGTCCAGCGGTGAAAAGGCGACCAGCTCGGCACCGGCGTCGCGCCAGCCCTGCGCCACGTGCGGATACAGGAAGCTGAACGCGTCATCCCGGGCGAGCGCGATCCGCTGCCCGGGGGGCGGGAGTGCCCGGGATGCGCCGGGCCGGCCCGGCGCGAGCGGCGCCATGGCCTGCAGGATGGCATCGAGGTCGAACGCTGCCTCCGCCCGTTCCGCCAGCGCGTCCAGGAAGTCGCGCAGCGCGCCGTGCTCCTGCGCCTGCACCAGGCCGAGATGGCGCTCCGGCAGCGCCAGCGCCGGATCGCGCATCAGGCAGCCCATGACCGGCAGCCCCGCCGCCTCGATGGCAGCCGCGGCGCCGTCGCGATGCCGCGCGGAGGCTGCCCGGTTCAGCACCACACCGGCCACCCGCACGCCTGCTTCGTGCAGGGCAAAGCCGCGCGCCACCGCGGCCGCCGATTGCGACTGGCCGGAGATATCCAGCACCAGCAGCACCGGCAGGCCCAGGCGGGCCGCGATGTCAGCCGGACGCCCCTGTTGCCCGATCGGTCCGGCCACTCCATCGAACAACCCCATCGACGCCTCGACCACCAGCAGCGGGGCCGTCTCGGAGGCGTCGGCAGCAAGCCGGTCGAGCAGGGCGCCGGGCATCGCCCAGCTATCGAGGTTGACGCAGGGCGTGCCAAGACAGGCAGCGTGGAACCCCGGATCGATGTAGTCCGGACCCGACTTCGCAGCGCGCACGCCGAGGCCACGCCGCCGCAGGGCGCCGAGCAGCGCCAGCGTCACCAGCGTCTTGCCGCTGCCGGAGCGCGGCGCTGCTATCATCAGCCCGCGCGTCATGCGATGCGCAGGCCCGGAGCTCAATGACACCAGACGGTCCCACACCGGACGACCTGAAGCCGACCGGCCCGCTGCGGCGCGGCTGGACCACGGGCGCCTGCGCCACGGCCGCCGCCAAGGCGGCCTATGCCGCCCTGCTGGATGGCAGCTTTCCTGATCCGGTCATCATCACGCTGCCGAACGGCGCCACCCCCAGCTTCGCGCTTGCGGAACATCAGCTCAGGGACGGCGTCGCCAGTGCCGGAGTGGTAAAGGATGCCGGCGACGATCCGGACGTGACGCACGGCGCCCTGGTCCGCGCCGAGGTGCGTCGGCTCGCCCCCGGCAGCGGCGTACAGTTCGCGGCCGGCCCCGGCGTCGGCACCGTCACCCGGCCGGGCCTGCCGCTGCCGCCCGGCGAGCCTGCCATCAATCCGGGACCGCGGCGCATGATCGAGGCGGCGCTTGCCTCCTTGCGGCAGCTGCCGGATGCGCTGGTGACGGTGAGCATCCCGGGCGGCGAGGCTCTCGCGCGGCAGACGCTGAACGGGCGGCTTGGCATTGTCGACGGCCTCTCGATCCTCGGCACCACCGGCATCGTGGTGCCGTTCTCCTGCGCGGCCTGGATCGACAGCATACGGCGCGGCATCGACGTGGCGCGCGCGATTGGGCTGGATCATGTCGCGGGCAGCACCGGACGCACCTCGGAAGCCGCGATCCAGCGTCTGCACGGCCTCGACGAGACGGCGCTGATCGAGATGGGCGACTTCGCCGGCGGCATGCTGAAATACCTGAAGCGTCATCCGGTGCGCCGGATCAGCATCGCCGGCGGCATCGGCAAGATTACCAAGCTGGCGCAGGGCCGGCTCGACCTGCATTCCGGCCGCGGCAGCGTGGATCGCCAGGCCTTGGCCGACCTGGCGGCGGTGGCCGGACTGTCGCCGGCGGGCGCCATGCGTATCGCCGGGGCCAACACCGCGGCCGAGGCCTTTGCACTCGCCGGCGAGGAGGGCGTGGCGCTCGGCGACAGGATCGCCGAGCTGGCGTGGCAGGTGGCGGCCGGCGTGCTCGGCGACCTGCCGGTCGAGCTCGAGATCGCGCTGTTCGATGCTCAAGGCGCCCTGTCCGGACGCGCGGCGATGGCTCCGGTACGAAACCGTCGGACATAGTCAGGGCGGTACAACGCGCTCTCGACGGAAGTGTCCCCCGCCAGCGCCGGCCCGACCAGGACCAGGGCGGTGCGCTCGATCGGCTCGCTGGCCAGCATCGACTCGATGCTGCCAAGGGTGCCGCGCAGGATGCGCTGGTCCGGCCACGAGGCGCGCGCCACCACGGCGACCGGTCCCTCAGAGCCGTAGAACGGCATCAGTTCGGCGACGATGCGGGCGATGCCGTGGATGGCCAGGTGGATCGCCAGTGTTGTCCCCGTTGCGGCGAACGCGGCCAGCGTCTCGCGCTCCGGCACCGCCGAGGCGCGGCCGGACAGACGCGTCAGCACCACGCTCTGCGCGACGCCCGGCAGCGTCAGCTCGCAGCCGAGTGCCGCCGACGCCGCCGCGAAGGCCGGCACCCCAGGGGTGAGCGTGTACGGGATTCCGGCCCGCTGCAGCCGCCGCAGTTGCTCGGCCAGCGCGCTGTAGATCGACAGGTCGCCCGACTGCAGGCGCGCGACGTCCTGGCGCGCCGCATGCGCGCGGCGGAACTCGGCGTCGATCGCATCCAGATCCATCGACGCGGTGTCGACGAGTCTCGCATCGGGCGGACAATGTCCCAGCATTGCAGCGGTCACGATCGAACCCGCATACAGACATACCGGACACGCCGCCAGCAGGTCCCGTCCGCGCAGGGTCAGCAGGTCCGCGGCACCCGGCCCGGCGCCGATGAAATGCACCGTCATGACGCGACCGACGCGAGCGCGCATGTCACGCCCGCCGCCGCCCGACGCGGCAACAGCAGCCGCGCCTCCCGACCGAGCGCCGCCAGCGCACACGCCTCCGCGACGCTGCGCAGCCCCACGGCGGCTTCGGCGCGATCCGAGCGGGTCACGCAACGCGGCTGCTGCGCGCGCAGGGCCTCGCCCGGTACCCGCAGCAGCTCCAGGCCGAGCAGGAGTGCCGCCTCGGCCAGGCCGGGCTCGTCCCGCTTGAACTCCGGCACCGCCAGCAGGTCCGGTGATCGGCCTGCCTCTGTGGCACACGCCCGCACCAGCGCCACCACGGCTTCCGCGGCCGTCCCGCGCCGACAACCCAGCCCGGCCACGATCCGGTCAGCCATGCCACACCCATTGCAGGATACGCATCGCCGGACGCAGCGCGTGCATGCTGCCGATGCTGTCCAGCCGGTCGATGCCGAACCGTGTCAGCGTGCCGCCGTGGCGGGCCTGGCGGGCGATCAGCAGCGCCTCGGTCTCCAGCGTGACCGCGTTCACGACCAGCCGGCCGCCGGAATGCAGCGAGAGGCGGGCCGTTTCCAGCACCCCCGGGTCACTGGCGCCGCCGCCGATGAAGACCGCATCCGGCGGCGGCAGCCCGTCGAGCGCCAGCGGCGCGGCGCCTGCTCGCAGTTCCAGCCCCGGCACCCCGAGGACATGAGCATTGCGCGCCGCCCGCTCCCGCCGCTCCGCGTCGGGCTCGATGCCGATGGCGCGGCACTGGGGATGCCGCAGCAGCCACTCGATCGCGATCGAGCCGGAGCCGCAGCCGACATCCCAAAGCAGTTCGCCCTGCCGTGGCGCCAGTGCCGACAAGGTCAGGGCGCGTATCTCGCGCCGGGTCATCTGGCCGTCATGCTCGAAGGCTGCGTCGTCCAGCCCGGTGGCGAGCGGCAGCGCCCGCTGCACCGGCCCGGGCGGCAGCTCGATGGCCAACAGGGTCAGCGGATCGATCCCGTCGGGCAGCGGCTGGTCGGCTTGCAGCCTGACGATCCGCTCGCGCGGGCCACCGAGCGCCTGCATCAGGTGCAGCGTCGCCGCCCCGAAGCCCTGTTGCGCCAGCAGGGCGGCAACGAGTGCCGGGCTGGAGGCATCGGCGCACAGCACCAGCAGCTTCGCGCGTGGCTGCAGCGCCGGCACCAGCGCGTGGGCGGGGCGGCCGCAGACCGACAGGGTGCGCGTCGTCTGCAGGCTCCAGCCGAGGCGGGCGCAGGCCAGCGAAAACGACGAAGGCTGCGGCAGGCAGATGAACTCGTCGGCTGGTATGCCGCGCGCGAGCAGGCTGCCGATCCCGAACCAGAACGGATCGCCGGACGCCAGCACCACGCAGCGCTGCGGCCGACGCGCCAGCAGCAGCGCCGCCGGATCGCCGAGCGGCACCGCCCAGACGGTCGCCTGGCCCCGGATCAGCTCACGCGCCAGCGCGAGATGACGCGCGCCGCCGAACACGATTTCCGCCTCCGAGAGCAGGCCGCGCGCCATGCCGGACAGGCCATCGACACCGTTCTCGCCGATCCCCAGAATGGACAGCCATGGAGGCCGGCTCATCGCGACCACCCCTGCGCGTGCTCATCCTGGGAGGCACCGGCGAAGGCATGGCGCTCGCGTCGGCGCTGCGACATGATGCGCGCTTCGATCCGCTCTATTCGCTCGCCGGCGCCACCCGCGCTCCGGAGCCGCCCGGCATCGAACACCGTACCGGCGGCTTTGGCGGCGCGGCCGGGCTGGCCGACTGGCTGCGGGAGCGCGGCATCGAGGCGCTGGTCGATGCGACCCATCCGTACGCCCTCCGGATCAGCGAGAATGCGGTGGCGGCCGCCTCGGACACCGGCATTCCGCTGCTCCGGATTGGCCGGGAGGCCTGGGTCGCCCGACCCGACGATCGCTGGATCGCTGTCGACGACGCGGCCGGCGCGGCCGGCGCTCTGGGCGAGCAGCCAAGGCAGGTGCTGCTGACAATCGGCAGCAAGAGCCTGGCGCCATTCCGCGCGGCCACGCAGCATCGCTATCTGGTCCGCTGCATCGACCCGCCGGACCTGCTGCCGCCCCACGCCACGCTGCTTCTGGCGCGCGGGCCGTTCAGCCTTGCGGATGAGCGTGCGCTGCTGGCGCGGCACGGCATCGACGTCCTGGTCACCAAGAACTCCGGCGGCGATGCCACCGCCCCCAAGCTGCAGGCCGCCCGCGAGGCTGGCCTTCCGGTCGTGATGATCCGGCGCCCCGACCGCGTTTGCGGTGCGGCACAGGTGCCCGACGCGGCGGCGGCGCTGGAGTGGCTGGCTCATCAGGCGACGGTGGTGCCGCGCGGCGCCCCGCGTGGCGCATAAAGCCAGGGCGCGCGGCCATCGCCGCGTTCAATGATCCGGGTCGTTTCGGTGCCGACCAGGATCAGCGTTCGCATGTCGGCCTGCGCCGGCGTCGCCCGGGCGAGGTCGGTCAGCACGATGCGCTCGTCCGGGCGGCTGACGGCGGTCGCGAACACCACCGGCACGGTCGAGGGCACCAGGTCGCGCAGGGCGGCAAACGCCTCTCCAAGCTGCCACGGACGCGCAGCGGACACCGGGTTGTACAGCGCCATGCTCAGCCCCGCCGTCGCCGCCGCCTGCAGCCGGCGCAGCACCAGCGGCCAGGGCTTGAGGTTGTCGGACAGCGAGATCACGCAGAAATCGTGGCCGAGTGGCGCCCCCAGCCGTGCCGCCACCGCCAGCATTGCCGAGATCCCCGGCAGCACCGCCACATCGAGCTGCTTCCAGGCGGGATCGCCATGCTCGATCGCCTCGAATATTGCGCTTGCCATGGCGAATACCCCGGCATCGCCGGACGACACCACCGCGACCCGCCGACCCTCGCTGGCCAGAGACAGCGCGTGTCGCGCCCGGTCCAGCTCCTCGCGGTTGTCGGACGCATGCCGGATGGCGTTCTCGGCTCCTTCGACGCGCTGCAGATACGGCCCGTAGCCGATCAGGTCCGTCGCCTCGGCCAGTGCCGCGCTGACCTGCGGCGTGCACAACGCCGCATCCCCCGGGCCCAGCCCGACGATCACCAGCCGGCCACTCATCGGGCGCGACGCCGTCCGGGCACCAGCACCATCGAGAAGTAGGGGGCCGCCTGCCCGGCCATCTCGGCGAGCGGCATGATGCGCTGCCCCGGCATCATGCCGCTCTCGACATAGATCGCGCGCGACAGCAGCCCGGCATCGTCCAGCGCCGCCTGGATCTTCGCGAGGTTGCTGCCGACCTTCATGATGACCGCGGCGTCGCCGATCGCGAGCCGCGCGGCAAGCGTCTGCCGGTCGAGGGTGCCGGGTAGCACCAGCAGCACGTCGTCGCCGTGCGTGAACGGCACCCCGGCCGCCGACCAGCAGCCGCTCATGCCGGTGACGCCCGGCACGATCTCGAACGGGAACTCCCGGTGCAGCCGGTCGAACAGGTACATCGCGGAGCCGTAGAAGAACGGGTCCCCCTCGCACAGCAGCGCCACGTCGCGGCCGTTGGCCAGGCAGTCGGCGAGCTGCACCGCACAGCCCTCGTAGAACTGGCCGATCTCGGCAAGGTAGCGCGGATCGGCGACCGACAGCTCGGTGGTGAACGGATATTCGAAACGCAGCAGCTTGGCCCGCGGATCGATCCGGTCGCCGGCGATGCGACGCGCATGGCCGGTGCGGCCGCGCTTGGCGAAGAACGCCACGACCGGCGCCCCCTCGATCAGACGCGCCGCCTTCAGCGTCAGCAGCTCGGGATCGCCTGGACCCATGCCGACGACATGCAGGGTGCCGCTCACTCCGCCTCGCTGGCGAGCGCGTTGAGACAGCCGGCGGCCATCGCGCTGCCGCCCTGGCGGCCGGCGACGATGGCGTACGGAACGCAGCCGAATGCCTCCAGCGCCTGCTTGCTCTCGGCGGCACCGACGAAGCCGACCGGCATGCCGATGATGGCGGCCGGAGGAGCCACGCCCTCCGCCAGCATTTCGAGCAGGTGGAACAGGGCGGTCGGCGCGTTGCCGATCACGACCACGGAGCCTGCCAGCCGCTCGCCCCAGAGCTGCAGCGCCGCCGCCGAGCGGGTGGTGCCCAGCTCGCGGGCCAATCCCGGCGTGCGCGGGTCGCGCAAGCTGCAGACGACCTCGTTGCCGGCCGGCAGGCGCGCGCGGGTGATCCCGTGCGCGACCATCTCGGAGTCGCACAGCACAGGGCAGCCAGCGCGCAGAGCCTGCCGCCCAGCCGACACGAAGCCCGCACCGAACCGCAGGTTGGCGGCCATCTCGACCATGCCGCAGGCGTGGATCACGCGAACCGCCACCTGCGCCTCGTCGGCGGCGAACCGCGACAGGTCGGCCTCGACGCGGATGATGGCAAAGGAGCGGGCATAGATCGCGGCGCCGTCACGCTCGTAGTCGTTCGAAGCGGCGTTCTGACAGGCTGTGTGGCTCAAGACGGGTCTGCACTCCTGCCGATGCGTCCGGCTACCTGCACGCAGTCGAGCCCGTCGGCCAGCGTTGTATCGCCTGCCCGTCCGTCCCGCACCAGCCCGTACAGGCCGCGACCATCACGCGTCGCCTCGCCGACCAGGGTGAGCGCAGCCGGTCCCGGATGGGCGCATCCCTTGGCGCAGCCTGACACGTGGATCGAGGGTGCGCGCACACCCAGAAGCAGCAGGGCCAGGGCGTCGGCCCGCGCATCGACCATGCCGCTGCTGCAGCCGGCCGAGCCGACGCAGGCGCTGACCGGCAGGCGCGGGTCGTCGGGCTCGAGCACCAGATCGTGCAGGTCGTGGCGCAGGCGCGGCACCGCGGCAATCTGGATCCCCGCGATCAGCATCGCCCGCCAGGGGGTGAGGTGCAGCAGGCCGTCGCCATGGCGCCCGGCAAGCCGGGCCAGCCGCGTGAGCACGTTCGCATCGAGTTGACCGAACGGCAGTCCGAACCCAAAGGCGTCGGCACCGGGATGCCAGCCGACGATGCGCGGAGCATTCCGTGTCGCCGCCGCGCGCGCGCGCCGTCCGACCGGCAGGTCCCGCACCATCGACAGGGCGACGGCCGACAGAGTTCCGCCTGTCGCCCGGCGCGTATGGCCGCCAAGGCAAAGGCTCCACGACTCGCCCTGTGCCCGCACGAGCAGGTCAGCCTGATCATCGGCCAGGGGAAAGATCCCGGCGCTGAAGCCGAAGCCGAACTTCGTCGGCAAGGTATCGAGCGAGGGTGCGGCACCCAAGGCAGCGGCGAATGCCTCGGCCAAGGCGAGGGCGGCCGGCGGCATCAGGGGCGAGGTAACGAGGTTGCGGCGGCGCTCGCATGCCGGATCGTGGTCCGCCAATCCGGTGGCAACCAGCAGCCGAGCGGCTTCATGCGTGCTGTCACGAGTCAACCCACGCAGTTGCAAGTTGCCGCGACTGGTGAGATCGATCAGTCCGTTGCCGAACGCCAGGGCAGCGCGCGCGACCTCAAGGGCCTGCCGCACCGTGATGCGCGCCAGCCTCGGCTTTATGCGGATCAGCCAGCCATCGCCGGACTGCATCGGTGTAAAAAGGTCCGGGCACCATCCGCGCGCGTCGCCCACAGAACCTCCTTCGGACGTGGTTCACCTAGGTCGGCGGAACAGTCCGGGATCGGGTCGTGATCGGCAAGCGCCCTGACAGCAGCTTCGTCAAGCCTGGCGGAGCTGGACCTCGTCGAAGACGCGCTCGTGGTTGTCCATGGAGTTCTTGGCGCGATACTGGCAGCCCTCGTTGGTCACGGGCATCGCCCGGACGATCGTATAGACCCCAGGGCGGACATTGATGTTCGAGCTGTTGTGCAGCAAGGCAACGCGGTCGCCGACAGCAAACTTGTGTTTAGCCACGCAATCTTTCTCCAACCCTCTGGCAAATCAGCAGAAAGCACTGGCGGCGCCGAAGCGCCGCCAGATGATCAGGTCGCCTGAAGATTGACGGCCGAGACCTTGCCCTGCTGGCCACGCTCCAGCTCGTAGCTGAGCTTCTGGCCCTCGTTCAAGGTCGCCAGTCCGGCGCGCTCGACCGCCGAGACATGCACGAACACGTCCTTGGAACCATCAGTCGGCTCGATGAAACCGAAGCCCTTCTGGGTGTTGAACCACTTAACTGTACCTGTCGACATTAGCGTATCTCCGTTACCGGCAAAATTCCCGCGCACAGGCGGGACATCTTCACTTCTATTTTCGGGAACCGGAAGGCACACACGCGAAACAGAACCGAGATCTTGCCCCGGTTAGAAATTTAACCGTAAGCGACCCTACAGGACGCGACGCCGAACGGCACGCGGTATTTTCAAGTATTTTCTCATAGCACGACAATGTCGATCAACAATAACGTCTTAAACCCGCTCCCGCAGGTTATTTTCTACTCGGATGCGATCAGGCCCGGCACCGCCAAGCTTTTCCCGCAGCGTTCCCGGACGGTATGACCGCTTGTATCGACCGCGGCGCTGCAGCTCCGGCACCAGCCAGCTTCCGACCGCCTCGAAGGTTTCGTGCGCCACCACGGAGCACAGGTTGAACCCGTCGATGCCGCTCTCTGCCGCCCAGCGTTCGATCTCGTCCGCGACCGTCGCCCCGGAGCCCACGAAGACCGGGCCGATGCCGCCGATGCCGACATGCTCGGCCACGTCGCGCACCGTCCAGCTGCGGTCGGGGTCGGCGCGGGTGATGTTGTCCAGCGCCGAGCGCCCGGCATCGGTCTCCACGTGGCGGATCGCCTGGTCGAGCGGCAGGCCGGACAGGTCGATCCCGGTCCAGCCGGACATCAGCGCGAGAGCCCCCTCGTGGCTGACATGGGCGCGATACTCCGCGTGCAGGTCGTGCGCCTGGCGGTCGGTCTCGGCCACGATGACGGTGGCAAGCGAGAAGCAGCGAATTGCGTCCGCGTCCCGCCCCGCCTCGCGAGCGAGCGCCCGGATCGCCTGCGCGCGGGCGCCGACGATGGCAGCGGTCGGGCCGGAGACGAACACGCATTCCGCGTAGCGCGCCGCGAACTCCCGTCCCCGTGGCGAGCTGCCGGCCTGGTAGAGCACCGGCGTGCGCTGCGGCGACGGTTCCTGCAGGTGGACGGCGTCGAGCTGGACGTGCGGCCCGTCATGCCGGATGCGGTGCACGCGCGCCGGATCCGCATAGATCCCGCGTGCCCGGTCGGCCAGTACCGCGCCATCCTCCCAGCTTTGCTCCCAGAGCGCCAGGATCGCCCGCATGTAGTCCTCGGCGACGTCGTAACGGTCGTCATGCGCGCGCTGCCGTAGCTTGCCGGCGGCGCGGGCGGCGCTGTCGAGATACGACGTCACGATGTTCCAGCCGATCCGCCCGCCGGTCAGGTGGTCAAGCGTGGACATGCGCCGGGCGAACGGGAACACCGGCTCGTACGACAGGCTCGAGGTAACGCCGAACCCCAGGTCGCGTGTCACCATCGCCATGGCCGGGATCACCAGCATGGGGTCGCCGGCGGGAACCTGCGTCGCGGCCCGCAGTGCCGCATCCGCGTTGCCGCCGAAGACGTCATAGACCCCGAGCACGTCGGCCAGGAACACCCCGTCGAACAGCCCCCGCTCCAGGATACGGGCCAGGTCGGTCCAGTATGCCAGCGTGTTGAACTGCGTCGACCGGCAGCGCGGATGCGTCCACAGCCCGGGCGACTGGTGGCCGATACAGTTCATGGTGAAGGCGTTGAAGCGGATCTCCTGCATCACGCCGCCAGCAGCTCCGCCACGTGCGCGGCAAGCGCCCGCGGCTGCATCGAGATCTGCGGCAGGCCCATCAACTCGCCGAAGGTGCCGCGCGCCAGCGGCCCCACCACGAAGATCCGCGGCCACGCGCGGCCGTCCGGCCGCAGCAGGTGGGCATCGGCATCCACCGCAAGCCCGAGACCGGTTGCGTCGGCGGCCAGCATGCCGGTCGCCGCCATTCCGCCAAGCAGCGGATTGCTGGCCAGCACGCCGCCATGCGCGGGCCCGGTGCAGTTGACGATGAAGTCCGCCTGCAGCCGCCGGCGCACCCCGGCTCCGGCATGGCGCGGATGCAGCTCGAGCACGAGGCCGCCCTCCGGCGCCGCCTCGACGCCGCGCAGCGTCGCCGCCACGATCTCGAGCTGCCCCTCGGCCTGCGCCGCACGCAGCACGTCGTCGACCTGCGGCGCGCACTGGAACCGGTGCACGTCCCAGAAGGCGCGCAGGTGGCGCAGCGCCCGCCGCCGCTCGTGGAGCGGCAGCGCGTTCCACAGCACGAAGGCCTGCCGGCGCATGGCGTCGATCACGTCCTCCCAGGGACGTCCGGCGGCCGCACACTCCGCCACCAGACCGCGCACCCGCCGCAGCAGCGCCAGCGCGTCGGTCGCGGGCGTGCTCGTGAAGTCGCCGAACGCCTCGACCGGCAGGGACGTGCGCGGCCGGGGCAGCAGCCCGTGCCGCGACAGGCCGATGATCGGGCCTCGATGACCGTGATCGCGCAGGCCCGCGATCACGTCGCAGCCGGTCAGGCCGGTGCCGAGCACCACGACACGCGCCGCGGCTGGAACCGCGGCGAGCGCCCGGCTGTCCCACGGATTGCCGAGCACGCGCGCGGCTGCCGGCGGCGGCAGATGGCCGAGCGGCGCAGGCAGTGCAGGCGGCGGATGGCTGGTCGCGAGCACGACCATGTCGGCGGTGATCGTCTCGCCGCCGGCAAGGCCGACATCGAACTGCTGCCCCGCCGGAACCACGGAAGCGGCCAGGTCCCGGACATGCCGGACGTGCGACAGGCCAGCGGCCCCGGCATGCTGGCCCAGCAGTTCCGCCACATACTCGCCGAACAGGCCGCGCCGGGGGAACAGGGTGCCGTCCGGCCGCGCCGCCTCGGGATCCTCCGGCAGGCCGCGTGCGCGCAGCCACTGGTCGAAATGCGTGCGGTCCTCCTCGAACAGAGCCATGCGGGCCGCCGCGACGTTGATCCGCAGCAGCGGGTTCGCGGTGTCGTAGGCGAGGCCGGCACCCAGCCTGGCGCGCGGCTCGATCAGGTCGAGGCGGACCGGCAGGCCGGGATGGTCGCGCAGCATGTGCAACGCGAACAGGGTGCCGCCGAGACCGCCGCCGATGATCGCGATGCGCGCGGCGGCCCGGTCGGCATGGCCGGGCTTGTCCGGAGGAATGAGCGTCATAGACTTCATGCTGGTCCAGCCACCCTGTCGCTGCAAGCCACGCAGCCGGGAGCGGCGTTCATCCGGAGGAGACACGGCGATGGCCCCAACTGACCGGCATACGATCAGCGGCGACGGCCTCACGGCGGTGGTCTCCGCCCAGGGTGCCGAACTGCACTCGATCGGCACGCCGGCCGGCCGGGAGCTGCTCTGGCAGGCCGGCCCCGAGTGGCCGCGCCGGGCTCCGGTGCTGTTTCCGATCGTCGGACGGCTGGTCGAGGATCGCCTGCTGCATCGCGGTGTCGTCACGAAGCTGACCCAGCACGGCTTCGCGCGCGACCGCGGCTTCACCTTCATCGAGCGGGACGCCAGCCAGTGCCGGCTGGTGCTGGAGGATGACGAGCAGAGCCGGGCGATCTACCCGTTCGCCTTCAGGCTCGAGATCGCCTACGGCATCGATGGCTCGACCCTGACCGTGAGCTACAGCCTGGCCAACCCCGGTCTCGACATGCTGCCCGCCTCGCTCGGCGCGCACCCGGCCTTTGCCTGGCCGCTGCAACCTGGCCTTGCTGCCGCCGCGCACGAGATCCTGTTCGACAGTCCGGAGCCGGCGCCGATCCGGCGGGTCGCGGGCGGGCTGCTGTGCCCGGAAATCGAGCCAAGCCCGGTCCAGGGCCGCAGGCTCGCCTTGACACCGGCGCTGTTCGAGCAGGATGCGGTGATCCTGGAAGAGCCGACCAGCCGCGGGCTGCGCTATGGCATCCCGGACGGCCCGGCGCTGCGCATCGGCTGGACCGGCTTCAGCCAGCTCGGCATCTGGTCGAAGATCGTGGGCGGCCGGACCGCGCCGTTCCTGTGCATCGAGCCCTGGAACGGCCTGGCCAGCCCGCAGGGCTTCGTGGGCGAGTTCCTGGACAAGCCGCACCTCATGCTGATCCCACCGGGCGGCAGCGCCAGCGCGGCCTGGACGCTGACGCCGGAGCGGATCACATGACGGGTTGCGCCACCCTTTGGCGCGGCAGGCAAAGCGCGCGCGGCTGACCGGGGCTGGGATTGGCGGAAGACCGTGATTCCGCTCTGGCACAGGGCTTGCGGAATGCTCTGCGCGCCGCCGCGCGACAGGAGCTTCGCCATGACCTACCGCCCGATCGAGAACTGGAGCCTTCGCGAGCCGGCCGCCTACGGCTCGGACGGCGGCCGCTTCGTCGCCAACCTGAACTACGCGCTCTACATCGCCGGCTTCTTCACCGGCATCACCGCGGTGGTCGGCGTCGTGCTGGCCTACCTGCGGCGGGGTAGCGCATCGGTCCTCGTGCGCTCGCACCTCGACTGGCAGATACGCATCTTCTGGCACTGCATCCTGGCCGGCATCGCGATCGTCGTCCTGCACGCGCTGGTGATCGGCCTCGGCGCGGTCACCTTCGGGGTCGGGCTGGTCTTCATGGTGGTGCCGTGGGCGATCGGCGCCTGGTGGCTGGTCTGGACCATCTGGGCGATCGTGAAGGGGCTGCAGCGCCTGAGCCGCGGCCTGCCGATCCGGTAGACCCGATGCGGTACGCTATCCGGCGTACGGCGTGCCGTCCCGGTGCTGCTGTCCGGCCGCCGGAGTCCAGACCAGGTCGATGTCGGAATAGGTGACCCTGGACGCCTCCGGTCGGCTCATCGCCAGGAGCACGAGCGGCGTGTCGCCCTCGTTCACCAGGCGGTGGCCGTTCGCGTCGTTCTTCGGGAAGACGGCGATATCCCCGCTCGCCATGGCGTGCCGCCCGTGCTCGTCGACCAGTATGGCAGTGCCCGAAAGGACAACGACCACCTCGTCCTCATCCTCATGCCAGTGCCGCTGCGAGGACCAGCAGCCGGGCGGCACGACCACATGGTTGGCGTTGAAATCGACCAGGCCGGCCGCGCTGGCGACGTTGCGGGCCTCGCGCCCGGCAAGCGGCAGGTCGAACGGATGCGGGTAGTCGCTGCCACGCTTCGGCTCGATGGCCATGATGTCGATCCTTGGCATCTGCTATCCTCCGGTCAGGCCACCTCGTCGGCCATCGTCGCGCGCCGCGAGCCCATCGGCTTGTCGGCACCGTGGGTGGTGTCCTTCGCGGTCTGGTGCTCCATCTCGGCATTCAGCTCGGCCCCCGACAGCACCACGATGGTCGAGATCCAGATCCAGGTCATGAAGCCGACGGCGGCACCGAGCGAGCCGTAGGTCTTGTTGTAGTTGCCGAAATGCTCGACGTAATACGAGAACAGCAGCGACACCAGCAGCCAGACGATCGTGGCGAGCGAGCCGCCCCAGGTCACCCAGCGCCAGCGTGCCGGATGCCGGCTCGGGCCGTAGCGATAGACCAGGGCCAGGAGCATCGCCAGCAGCGCCAGCAGGATCGGCCAGCGTCCGAGCTTGAGCAGCGCGGCGGTCGTCTGCTGCAGCCCGACGACACTCAGCGCCGCCGGCAGGGCGACGAGGCCGGCCATCACCACGATGATGAAGACGAGCGCTCCGAGGGTGAAGCCGAGCGTGATCAGCGTGCGCTTGATGAAGCTGCGCTCCTCCTTTTCGTCGTAGACGACGTTGAGGGCGTCAAACAGACCCTTGATGCCGGCATTGGCACTCCAGAGCGACGTCGCGAGGCCGAACACGACGCCAAAGCCGAGCGCCTTGGGGGGTCCAGAGGTCAACGACTTGAGCTGGTCGCCGATGATCTGCATGCCGCCACCGGGGACGAAGCCGGACACCGCGCTCAGGTTCTGCGAGATCGTGCTGGGATCGGCCACCAGACCATAGAGCGAGACCAGCGCCGCGAGGGCAGGGAACAGCGCCAGCAGGGTGTAGAAGGTGACGGAGGCGGCCTCGTCCATCACCCGGTCCTCGCCGATCTGCTGGAACGTGCGCTTGGCGATCTGCAGCCAGCCGCGCGCCGGGATCTGCGTGGGGGAGTCGGCGTCGCGACCGGGATGGTCCTCTCCTGCCGGCGACCTTCCGGTAGCGGCCGCCGGTGGCCGCTCTGCTTTCACTTCCACCGGCTGGCCAAGGCGCGGAGGCGGATCCGGTTCGGCCAGAACGGTGCGTTCGCGGCGTGAGCCCCAGCGCAACCGGGCGCCGACGGCCGCGGCGCCCAGGATCAGCATGGTCAGCAGGGTCGTGGCGATCTGGGCCCAGGTGGGGCGTGCTCTCGCGTGCATCCGCTTGCCTCGTCTCGTCCAGTTTAGGTGGTCGAACGATGAGCACCCGGATAGTCCGGAGGTTCCTTGCCGGACGGCTACGATTTGTCTGGGGCGACGACTTCCAGGCGCTTGTGCAACTCGCGGGGCGACCCTCGACCCTGGTTTGTCTCGGCTGAAGAGGCCGAACATGCCGGTCCCGCCGCCCAGGCGTGCCTCGGCTCAGCCTCGGTGCGCCGGCACTTCGCTATCGTCAGCTGGGCTTCCACACGTGACAGTCGAACCACGTCCGTGACATCTGTGGCCGCGCCTCCACCCAGTCTGCCTTGAACTTGTCAAAATCGGACCAGTTGCCATCGCCAAAGATGTCGAGGCCAAAGGGGCCGGTGCCGTGGGTGAAATCCGCAGCTTCGAGCGATAGCCCCTCAAGTTGCCTGGGTGCGAGTTTGAATCCGCCCGCCGGATTCTGGTCCACGAGCCGGAACCGACGATAGCCGGCTTCATAGAGCATCTCGACCGGCCGGATTTGATGGCACTCGACCGAAATGAACTCGGGTCTGCCCCCGCACTCGAGAAACCCCTTCAGGAAGGCCACCTCGTTGCCCTCGATGTCGATCTTCAGATATCGTGGAACGCCCGACTGAGCCAACAGGGTGCGCCAGTCGATAGTGGTTACGACATGAACGGTGTAGTCGTCGGCAACCTCTCCGCGCTTGGCTATTCCGGAGACCCCTTGATGCACCCGGTGCACAAAGATCTCGATGGTTGCGCCGAAAGTGTCGCTGGCAGCAAAGTTGAACAGCTTCAACGCACCGGATGCGATGTGGTTGGCAAAACGGTCGCCTAGCGCTCGGAATTGCCCGGGATCGGCCTCCACCGCGATGACCCGGAAGCCCTT
>CAXTVI010000026.1:10277-62947 GCA_964247695.1 uncultured Acetobacteraceae bacterium | reverse complement strand
GGATCAGCGCCCGGCTCGGGCAGGTGCAGACCTCGCCCTGGTTGAGCGCGAACATCACGAAGCCTTCGATCGCCTTGTCGAGGAAGCCGTCATCCTCGGCCATTACGTCGGCGAAGAAGATGTTCGGCGACTTGCCGCCAAGCTCCAGCGTGACCGGGATCAGGTTCTGGCTGGCATACTGCATGATCAGCCGGCCGGTGGTGGTCTCGCCGGTGAAGGCGATCTTGGCGATGCGCGGGCTGGAGGCCAGCGGCTTGCCGCATTCGAGGCCGAAACCGTTGACGATGTTGAGCACGCCCGGCGGCAGCAGGTCGCCGATGATCTCGGCCCAGACCAGCAGCGACGCCGGGGTCTGCTCGGCCGGCTTGATCACCACGCAGTTGCCGGCGGCGATCGCCGGGGCCAGCTTCCAGCACGCCATCAGCAGCGGGAAGTTCCAGGGAATGATCTGGCCCACGACGCCGAGCGGCTCATGGAAATGGTAGGCGACGGTGTCGCTGTCGATCTCCGAGATGCCGCCTTCCTGGGAGCGGATGCATCCGGCGAAGTAACGAAAATGATCGATCGCCAGCGGCACGTCGGCGGCAGTGCTTTCGCGGATCGGCTTGCCGTTGTCCCAGCTCTCGGCCTCCGCCAGTACCGACAGGTTCTGCTGCATGCGGTCGGCGATGTTGTTCAGGACCTGCGCACGGGCAGCCGGGCTGGTGCTGCCCCAGGCATCCTTGGCGGCGTAGGCGGCATCGAGAGCGCGTTCGACATCGGCGGCGTCGGACCGCGCAATCTCGCACAGCACCCGGCCGTTCACCGGCGAGGTGTTCTCGAAGTAGCGGCCGCTGATCGGCTCGACCCATTCGCCGCCGATATAGTTGCCGTAGCGCGGCTTGAAGTTCGGCTGTGCCCGGTGGAGAAGGCTGGAGTCGGTGATCGGCTTGTTCATTGGAACATGTCCCTCGTTTGATGTTTGCAGCACCGGGAGAATGTCGTCCGGCTGCGCGCCTCGGCTTGGGGCCGTGCATGGCGTCGGTGCGGCAGGTTTCCTACGCCATTCTGCCGCTGTCACCCCTGCTGTTCGCATGGCGCGTGGCGACCTGTCGCAAAGCTGCTACAGGTTCGTAGGTAAAACGATCCCGCATTCTGGGACCGCTCATGTTGCATTGCAGTATCGACGCGGACCCCGAAATAATGGTGCGCTGCAACAGTATCCGGCTTTGTCACGACACGGCGACGGGGTGATGTGGAGGGTGCCGGAGCCTGCGCCCGGACGGCAACGGCGCATAGTGCTACTCCAGCTTTCGCGTCTTGACCTATAATGGTTTCCGTCTGAATATACGACTGCCGAGGGCTTCGACCCGGGCATAGCAGCGGAGAGAAAGCATGAAGTGGAATCGCCCCAAGGTCGTCGAGATCGCACTCGGCGCCGAGATCAACTCCTACGCCTGCGCCGTCTCCAAGTAGACGTCGTCCGGGCCGTCGGTTGCAGTACAAGCTGATGCGCCTGCCATGTTCCCCCGGCTCGTATCCGACGCGATGCGGCCGGGGAGAGCGGGGTGCCGGTCCACGCCTCCGGTTGCCCGGAGCCCTTCGGTGACGTCAGCTTTTGCGGTCGTGCCCCCGCCGCCGATGGGCATGCTGGCTGAGCTGACACATCGGTGTCCGCTGCAATGTCCCTACTGCTCCAATCCGCTCGAACTAGAGGCCGCGTCGGCTGAGCTGACGACGCAGGAGTGGTGCGCCGCGTTCGACCAGGCTGCCGCCCTGGGCGTGCTGCAGGTCCACTTCTCGGGCGGTGAGCCGATGGTCCGGCGTGATTTGCCGGAGCTGGTCCGGCATGCGGCCAGCCGCAACCTCTACAGCAACCTGATCACATCCGGTGTCATGCTGAACCGGGCGCGCCTGGCCGATCTCGACGAGGCCGGCCTCGACCACATCCAGCTCAGCTTCCAGGATACCGAGACCGCCAGCGCCGAGCGCATCGGCGGCATGAAGGGCGCGCAGGCGCTGAAGCTGGAGGCCGCGCGGCTGATCCGCGACAGCGGCATCGCGCTGACAGTGAATTTCGTCGTGCATCGGCAGAATCTCGAACGGGTGCCGGACATGCTGCTGATGGCCGAACGGCTCGGCGCGGCGCGTGTCGAGATCGCCAACACGCAATATTATGGCTGGGGCCTGTTGAACCGGGACGCCCTGTTGCCGACCCGCGAGCAGTCGGAGCTCGCAAACCGGCAGGTCGAGGCGGCGCGGCTGCACTACCAGGGGCGCATGGTGATCGACTATGTAACCGTGGATTATCATGCCGCCTTCCCGAAGGCCTGCATGGGCGGCTGGGCGCGCCGGTTCCTCAACATCTCCCCGGTTGGCAAGGTGCTGCCCTGCCACGCCGCCGAGATCCTGCCCGACATGGTCTATCCGTCGATCCGCGAGCACAGCCTGGCCGAGATCTGGAACCAGGACCCGGCGTTCCTGAAGTTCCGCGGCACCGACTGGATGCCCGAGCCGTGCCAAAGCTGCGAGCGTCGCGAGATCGACTGGGGCGGCTGCCGCTGCCAGGCGCTGTTGCTGACCGGAGACGCCGCCAACACCGATCCGGCCTGCGCCCTGTCGCCACATCATGCCGTCATGCAAGACGTTGTCGGGACGGCCGGCAGCGGGTCGACCGCCTTCCGCTACCGCCGTCCCGGCGGCCAGCTTATGTCCCCCGTGGCACCTGTGGTCTCCGAACTGGTCGAATGACCGGCATGTCCGGCTGCGGCGGGATGAGGATGCCAGGGATCACGACGAGAGCAGGCGGCGGGGCGAGCGACCGGACCGGCCATGCCGGCCGTATCCTTGCGACCGCCGAGGATAGTTCGGCCTCCGCACGCTCGGCGGTCGCTGCATCCTGGGTGCGCTCGCTGACGCGTTACGGGCTTGATCCGACCGACACGCGGCCGCCGCTTACCCTGACCGCGGCCGAACTGCGCGAGGCGCGCGAGCGGGTCGAGCCGCTGTTGCGGGCGGCGCAGGCCAGCCTGGACCACCTGTTCCACGCGGTCGGAGGCACCGGTTGCTGCGTGCTGTTCACCGACCGGCACGGCGTGCCGATAGACCGGCGCGGCGCCCAGGCGGACGACGAGACCTTCCATCGCTGGGGGCTGTGGACCGGCGCGGTCTGGAGCGAGGAGCATGAAGGCACCAACGGCATCGGCACCTGCCTCGCCGAGGAACGGGCGCTGACCATCCATCGCGACGAGCATTTCCACTCGCGCAATATCGGCCTGAGCTGCACGGTGGCGCCGATCTACGACCATGAGGGCAAGTTGGCGGCCGCACTCGATGTCTCGTCCTGCCGCTCCGACCTCACCGGCGCCTTTGTCGGGTTGATCGCCGCCGCCGTCGCCGATGCGGCGCGCCGGATCGAGGCGCAGAACTTCAAGCTGGCGTTTCCGCAGGCGCGCATCGTCCTGGCGCCGGATACCGACCGCTGCACCACGGCGCTGCTGGCGGTCGATGCGGACGATCTCATCATCGGGGCGACGCGGGCGGCACGCGCCGCCTATGGCATTACCAGCGCCCGCCTGGCGCGTCCGCTGCCGGCGGGCACCGTGCTCGACAGCTTTGCCGACCAGCACGAGGATTTCGAGCAGGCCGAGCGCGGCCTGGTGCAGCGTTCGCTGGCCCGCGCACAGGGCAACGTGTCGGCGGCCGCGAAGGCGCTGCATGTCAGCCGGGCCACGCTGCATCGCAAGATGAACCGGCTCGGTCTGCACCCGAACAGGCAAAACGAGCAGAGGAGAGTCTGATGGCATCCGCGCCACCACGGGTTACCGCGACGCCGGCAGCGCTCGACCTGCTCGAAACCATCCAGCGTCAGCATGGGCTGGTGCTGTTCCACCAGTCCGGCGGCTGCTGCGACGGGTCGTCGCCGATGTGCTATCCGCGCTCGGATTTCATCGTCGGCGACCGCGACGTCAATCTCGGCGAGATCGGCGGCACCCCGGTCTATATCGGCGCCGAGCAGTATGAGCTGTGGCGCCACACCCAGCTCATCATCGACGTGATCCCCGGGCGCGGCGGCATGTTCTCGCTCGATAACGGCACCGAGAAGCGGTTTCTCACCCGCGGGCGCACCTTCACGCCGGCAGAGACCGAGCAACTCGCCTCGGAAGTCCTAGCCGCGTAGCACGCCCTTGTCGGCGAGCTCGGCGACCATGGCGCGCACGTCGGCGGCGATCTCCTCGCGCGGCGCCGCGTAGCGCTCCGCCAGCGTGTCGATGATGCGCCCGAGCGTGGTCTCGCCGTTCACCAGGCGCAGGACCTCGACGGCAATCTCGTCCGGCACGAACGCGCGCTCGGGCGCCAGCACCACCCACTGCCCACGGGTCTCGTCATGGCGCAGTCGCACGCCGCGCGGAAACGACGGGACGCTGGCCTCGTCCATCGCCGTTCAGGCCGGCTGGAATGCACCCGGCGGGATACGGCCGGGTGAGACATAGCTGTAGTCGAGCGCGTCCAGCATGGTCCAGAGCAGCGAGCACTTGAACCTCAGGGCGTTCAGCGCGCTCTGCTGCTGTTCCTCCGTGTGTGCATGCTCGCGCACGTAGGCCAGGGCGAAATCGGAATCCTTGGGCGCCTGGGTCAGTCGCGGGGTGAAATAGGCCAGCGTCTCCTGGGTCACGAAATCGTAGTGCCGCAGCATGCCGGCGACGCGCTCGCCGATGATCAGCGGCGAGAACAATTCGGTCAGCGACGAGGCGACGGCTTCCAGCACGGTGCGGTCGCGCACGAATTCCACATAGGCATCCACCGAGAAGCGCGTAGCCGGCAGCAAGCCCTCGAGCGAGGTCACGTAGTCGCGGTCCAGGCCAACCCCGTCGGTCAGCACCAGCCAGCGTGCGACGCCGCCGGTGCCGGGAGCCTCCCCGTCATGGTCGACCAGTCGCGACCGCCATTCACGGCGCAGCTCGGCGGTCGGCAGCCGGGCGAGCAGGGTCGCGTCCTTCGCCGGGATGCGGCTCTGGTAGTAGTAGCGGTTCAGCGCCCAGGCCTGCACCTGGCCGCGCGACAGGTGGCCGTCATGCAGGGCGCGGTGAAATGGGTGCAGATGGTGGTAGCGCTCGGCGCCGATATTGCGCAGCGCGTCTTCCAGGGCGTCGGGGCTCAGCACGCTCACAGCATCACCTGCATGCCGTCATGCGCGACTACCCAGCCGGCCGCGGCTGCTTCCCGCCGCTCGTCGCTGTCGGCGAGCAGCAGCGGGTTGGAGTTGTTCAGGTGGATCAGGATCTTTCTCCCCGCGGCGAGATCACGAAAGCTTTCAATCACGCCGTCCGGGCCGCTCACCGACATGTGCCCCATGCGTCGCCCGGTCTTGGCTCCCAGTCCTGCGCGGATCATCTCGTCGTCCCGCCATAGCGTCGCATCGAAGAATACACAGTCGGCGCCGGCGAGACGAGACCGCAGCGCCGGCGTCACCATGGCGCAGCCGGGGATATAAAGCAGTCGGCTGGTCCCGTCGCCGATCTCGAGGCCGATGGTCTCGCCATCCTCGCCAAGGAAGCCGGGTGCCGCATCCGGCGCGCGGAGATCGCCTTCCGCATAGAGCGGCACCTTGCCCGGCACCGTGAACGGCGTGACCTGCAGCCCGGACGGCGCGCCGTCGGTCAACAACAGCGGCAGGGTCGTGCCCGGCTCGATGGCGACGCGCTGCACGACATCGCGCGCCAGCACCTCGAAGATCGGATTCTCGTCGAGCCGGCCGAGCACCGGCGCCGTTGCCAGGATGCTGAACGCCTGCCGCTCGCGCAGGCTCAGCAGGCCGGTCACGGTATCGACCTCGGCACCGGTCAGGATCACGCCGCAGATCGGGCTCGACCGCAGGCCGGTTTGCGGGTGCAGGGCAGGGGTGCGCTCGATCTGGATGCGCAGCTCCGGGGCGGCGTTGAGCAGGAACCAGTGCCTCCCGTCGCCGCTGACCGCGACCGAGGCCTGCGTGGCGGCGAGCGCCATCGGATCGCCGGCCCGCGACCGGCGGCAGCTCGCAGCGTTCGAGTTCCATTGCGGAAAGCCACCCCCGGCACCGGCGCCGAGCACGATCGCCTCAATCATCTTATCGCCTTCAGGGGCCTGCGCTGCGGTCGCCGAACGGCATGCGGTCGGCCAGGGCTGCCTCCGCATGCAGGATCGCGTGCAGGCTGGCCGGGATCGGCCGGCTGCGCAACGTCGCCGGATCGACGCAGACGCACACGGTCTCGGCCATCCAGCAGAGCCGATCGTCGGACGCGGCGTGGCCGACCAGCTCGAAGCCAAGCGACGAGCGGCCGACGCGGCGCAGCGCCACGCTGATCTCGAGGAACTCGCCGGAACGCATCGGCGAGAGGAAGGTGCAGGACAGCGAGGCGAACACGATACGCAGCCCGGTCTCGCTCGCATCCGGATGCAGGCGAGTCGTCAGCCACCGCTCCACGGTCTCCACGGTGAAGTGCGCGATGCGCGGCGTATAGACGATGCCGGCCGCATCGGTGTCCTCGGGAACTATCTCCCGCCGCTGCGTGAACAGCGTGGCCGGCGCCATCAGGTCGGGAGCCATCAAGCCGTCCCGGCGGCGTGACGCAGATGCCAGGCCTCGGCGAGCTCGATCACCGCCGCCGAGGTTTCCTCGATCGAGCGCCGGCTGACATCGATCACCGGCCAGCCGTTGCGCGCGCACAGGCGCCGCGCCCACACCACCTCGTCGCGCACCGCCTCGGGATCGACATAGATGTTGTCGTCCTCCTTGATGCCCCCCATGGTCCCGCCGGGCGCGATCGCACGCAACCTGTGGCGGCGGATCTCGATCAGCGTGCGCGGGTCGATGGTCAGCCCGACCACCGGACGCTGCAGCGCCAGGAGCTCGGGCGCCACCGGCACGCCCGGGACCAGCGGCACGTTGGCCGCCTTTACGCCCCGGTTGGCGAGATAGAACGAGGTCGGCGTCTTCGACGCACGCGACACGCCGACCAGCACCACATCGGCCTCGCGAAGCCCGGCTATCGCCTGCCCGTCATCGTGCGCCAGCACGTAGTGCATCGCGTCGATGCGCTTGTAGTATTCGTCATCGAGCACGTACTGGATGCCGGGCCGGCCCTGCGCTGTCTCGCCAAGGGTGTCCTGCAGCATCGACAGCACCGGATCGAGCACGTTCACCACCTGCAGCTGCAACTGCTTGCAGGCCAGGTCGAGCGCGCTGCGCAGCTTCTGGTCGATCACCGAGGACAGCACCGGACCCGGATTGGCCTCGATGCCTTCCAGCACCCGGTGCAGGTGCAGCCGGGTGCGTATCAGGTTCCAGCGGTGATACACCACGTGGGTGTGCTGGAACTGCGCGACGCTGGCGCGCGCGATCGCATTCAGCGTCTCTCCGGTCGCATCCGAGACCAGGTGCAGGCTGATGCGATGCTCGTCCATCACCGCGACCTGAGGATCTGGCGCCGGAGCGTCTGACGCCGCCTCCACCATCAGGCAGCCGGCGCCTTGGCGCGCGCCATGGCGGCAGCCATCGCCGCCTGGGCCGCCGCGAGCCGCGCGATCGGCACCCGGAATGGCGAGCACGACACGTAGTCCAGCCCGGCCTCCTCGCAGAACGCGATCGAGGCCGGATCGCCGCCATGCTCGCCGCAGACCCCGAGCTTCAGGCCCGGCTTGCGGCCGCGCCCCTTGGTCACGGCGATCTCGACCAGCGCGCCGACGCCCTCACGGTCGATGGTGACGAACGGGTCGCGCGCCCAGATCTCCTTTTCGACGTAGTGCGGCAGGAAGCCGCCGGCATCGTCGCGCGACAGCCCGAAGGTGGTCTGCGTCAGGTCGTTGGTGCCGAACGAGAAGAAGTCGGCATGCTGCGCGATCTGGTCGGCGGTGAGCGCCGCACGCGGCAGCTCGATCATGGTGCCGACCTGGTAGTCGAGGGACACGCCGGCCTTGGCGATGACTTCCCGCGCCACCCGGTCCACCTCGGCGCGGGTCAGCTCCAGCTCGCGCGCGGTGCCGACCAGCGGGATCATCACCTCCGGCACCACGGGAGCGCCAGTCTCGCCCGCCACCAGGATCGCCGCCTCGAAGATCGCGCGCGCCTGCATGGCGTAGATCTCGGGGAAGGTGATGCCGAGGCGGCAGCCGCGATGTCCCAGCATCGGGTTGCTCTCGGACAGGGCTGCCTTGCGCTCGTGGAGCGCGTCGAGGCTCTGGCCCAGCCCCTGCGCCACCGACAGCAGGTCGGCGTCGGTATGCGGCAGGAACTCGTGCAACGGCGGGTCGAGCAGCCGGATCGTCACCGGCAGGCCGGCCATGATCCGGAACAACGCCGCGAAATCGTCGCGCTGGAACGGCAGCAATTGCTCGAGCGCCTTGGCGCGGGCGGCCTCGCTGCCGGCCATGATCATCTGGCGCACGATGCCGATGCGCTCGGGCGCGAAGAACATGTGCTCGGTGCGGCACAGCCCGATGCCCTCGGCGCCGAACCGACGCGCCGTCTCGGCATCGTCCGGCGTCTCGGCGTTAGCGCGCACCTTCATCCGGCGCAGGCTGTCGGCCCAGCCCATCAGCGTCGCGAAATCCCCCGACAAGGTCGGCTCGATGGTGGCGACGCGTCCGGCGAACACCTCGCCGGTGGAGCCGTCCAGGGTGATCCAGTCGCCGGCCTTGAGCACATGGCTGCCCGCGGTCAGCGTCTGCGCCTTGTAGTCGACACGAATGCCGCCGCAGCCGGCGACGCACACCCGTCCCATGCCGCGTGCCACCACGGCGGCGTGGCTGGTCATGCCGCCACGCGTGGTCAGCACGCCGCGGGCGGCATGCATGCCGTGCACATCCTCCGGGCTGGTCTCGATGCGCACCAGAATCACCGCCTCGCCCTTCTGCGCGCGGCTCTCCACCTCGTCGGCGGTGAACACGATGGCGCCGGCGGCGGCGCCCGGAGAGGCCGGCAGCCCGCGCGAGATCACCGTGCGCTCGGCCTTCGGGTCCAGCGTCGGGTGCAGCAGTTGGTCGAGCGAGGAGGGGGTGATGCGGCCGATCGCCTCCTCGTGGCTGATGCGGCCCTCCTGCGCCATCTCGATGGCGATGCGCAGCGCGGCGGCGGCGGTGCGCTTCCCCGAGCGCGTCTGCAGCATGTACAGCTTGTTCTGCTGCACGGTGAACTCGATGTCCTGCATGTCGCGATAGTGCCGCTCCAGCGTGTCGCGCACCGCGAGCAGCTCGCGATAGGCGTCCGGCAGCACCGCTTCCATCGAGAGTTCGCCAGGCTTCGCACGTGCCTCGGACATCGGCTGCGGCGTGCGTATGCCGGCGACCACGTCCTCGCCCTGCGCGTTCACCAGATATTCGCCGTAGAACGCGTTCTCGCCGGTCGACGGGTCGCGGGTGAAGCACACGCCGGTCGCGCAGTCCTCGCCCATGTTGCCGAACACCATCGCCTGCACGTTGACCGCGGTGCCCCAGGAGGCCGGGATGTCGTTCAGGCGGCGATAGGTGTTGGCGCGCGGGTTCATCCAGGAGCCGAACACCGCGCCGATCGCGCCCCAGAGCTGCGCCTTGGGGTCCTGCGGGAACGCGCTTCCGGTCTCGCGCTCGACCAGGTCCTTGTAGGACAGCACCACCTGCTGCCAGGCGCCGGAATCGAGTTCGGTATCCTCGAGCGTATTCAGCTCGTTCTTGACGTCCTCGATGATCTCCTCGAAATGATGGTGCCCGACGCCGAGCACGACCGAGCCGTACATCTGGATGAAGCGGCGGTAGCTGTCCCAGGCGAAGCGCTCGTCGCCGGACGACTTCGCCAAGCCCTCGACGGTGTCGTCGTTCAGGCCGAGATTGAGCACGGTGTCCATCATGCCGGGCATCGAGACCCGCGCGCCGGAGCGCACCGAGACCAGCAGGGGGGATGTCGGATCGCCGAAGCCGAGCCCGACCGAATGCTCGATCCGTTCCAGCGCCTCCTGCACCTGTGCGTCCAGCTCGTCGGGATAGCGGCGGCCATTGTCGTAGAACGCCGTGCAGACCTCGGTGGTGATGGTGAAGCCGGGCGGCACCGGCAGCCCGATGCCGGCCATCTCGGCCAGGTTGGCGCCCTTGCCGCCGAGCAGGTCGCGCAACTCGGCGCGGCCCTCGTTATGGCCGGACCCGAAGCTGTAGACCCATTTGGTGGTGGACATGCTTGCTTCCCGGAAGACGCCATTGTTTCGGCTTTGGACACGTCGTGCAGGTCCCCAACGCCGTCGCCGGCTCGACTTCGGACATGCCTCGTCATTTCTAGACCAGCATTCTCATCCGGACCAAGCCGGAATGTGCACCTCGCTCATCCAGCCCAGTCCCTGAATCGTTTCGGATTATCGGAGAATCGGGCAGTCAGGCGGCCCTTCGATTACATCGTTTCGATGCGCACCTAGCGGGGACGGCCGGGCGTGATCATCGGCGCGCTCGATCGCCGGTTCACGTCGAGCGACAGACGGTGGTCGAGCGGCGGGAAGGCGCGGCTGCGGCAGTCGCGCCAGTCGCAGAGACGGCAGGACAGGCCGATGCGGGTGATCGCGCCGTCACGGTCGATCCCGTCCGAATAGACCAGCTCGGCCGCATGCGAGATCTCGCAGCCCAGGGCGATCACATGCGTCGGTGGCGGCTCGTGCCAGCTGGTCGAGGTGCCGGTGACCACGCGCGCGAAGCAGAGGTAGGTGGCGCCGTCCGGAAGCTGTCCGACCTGCACGTTGATGCGGCCGGGGGTGCCGAACGCGGTGTTGGCGACCCAGAGCGGGCAGGAGCCGCCGGCCTGGGTCAGGTGGAAGCCGGCGCCGGCGAACGCCTTGGTGATGTTGCCGGCCGCATCCATCCGCAGGAAGAACAGCGGCACGCCGCGGGCACCTGGCCGCTGCAGCGTCGAGAGCCGCTGCGCCGCCTGCTCGAAGGAGACGGCGAACCGCGCCGCCAGGATCTCGACGTCGTAGCGCAGCGCGGTGGCGGCCTCCAGGATGGCGGCGTACGGCATCAGCAGCGCGGCCGCGGTGTAGTTCAGCAGGCCGATGCGGATCACCGACGCCGCTTCCGGCGAGGAGGGTGCCGCGTCCGCCACCAGCGCCTCCATGACGTCGTGCGCCTCGATCAGCATGAGCTGGAATGCCATGTGGAAGCCGCGGCTCTCGCGCCGCAGCAGATCCGACAGCACCAGGAGTGCCGCCTGCGGATCGTACGAGCGCAGCGCGCCGGCAAGCGGTGCCACGCGCACCACCACGCCGTGCCGCCGGCGCAGCCGCTCGGCGATGGCGTGGTTCAGCTCCGACTGGCCTCCCAGGCCGCCCGGCAGGCCGTCGTGCTCCAGCGCCTGCCGGACCGCGTCGGCCGCCTGCTCCAGCACCGGGAAATGGTTCGCGCGCTCGTCGAACAGCGCCCGCGCCTCGGTGTGCGGCAGCTTGATCCGGTGGCCGGATGGCAGCGCCATTCCGGACGCGTCCTCGCGCGCCGCCGCCCAGGCACGGGACAGCGCCAGCACGGCGCGGGCGGCGTTCGGATAGGCGGCGATGGCGGTGAAGGCCTCGTCGCTGATGGTGTCCGCGCCAAGCAGCGGATCGGTCAGCGCCTCGCGCAACCCGACCGCGAGGCTGCGCTCCTCGTTGCCGGCGAGCGCCTCGAGATCGACATCGAGCAGGCGCGCCAGCTTGATCAGCAGCGACGCGGTGACCGGACGCTCGTCATGCTCGATCAGGTTGAGGTAGCTCGCCGAGATGCCGAGCCGAGCGGCGAGGCCGGCCTGGGTCAGGCTGCGCTCCTGCCGCAGGCGACGGATCGTGCGGCCGATCAGCGGACGGTTCATGGCGGAGCTTTACATCATTCACAAACGGTCGCGAAGCCGTGCCCGGCACGCAGGCTTTCGGCTTGTGCAGCCGGAGCGAACTTCATACAGCTTCGCCATGACTGAGGACGATGACGGGCCGGGCCTGGTGCAGTCGCGGGCGCGGACCGACAGGCTGACGCAGGTCGTGCTGCCGGAAGTCGCCGGCAACCGCGTGCTCACGGAGGGCCAGCAGGACGACCTGCGGCAGGCGCTCACCGACCTGCAGCGCGACAGCTTCTTCGCCCTTGTGGGCCACGCCGGACCCTACATCCTCTCCCTTTCCGTGCAGGGGCGCAGCCTGGCGCTGGACGTCCGCGGCGAGACCGGAGATCCGGTGCGCGTCATCGGTCTGGCGCTTGGACCGTTCCGGCGCATCATTAAGGACTACCGCCTGCTGATCGACGCCTATGATGCGGCGCGGGCCGACAGCAACGCGTTCCGGATCCAGGCGATCGACATGGGCCGGCGCGGGCTGCACAACGAGGGCGCCGACATGATGGTCGAGCGGCTGGCCGGCAAGATCGAGATCGACTTCGAAACCGCCCGCCGCCTGTTCACCCTGGTGTGCCTGCTGCAGCAGTAGCGGCTATTGCAGCATCCCGGCCGCAGCGGACTTGCCGATCGCGCGGTAGATCGTGTTGCGGGAGACACCAAGCCGGCGGGCAGTCTCGCTGAGGTTGCCACCGGTCTCGCGATAGGCGGCGGCGATCCGGCCGCGCACTGCATCGCGCAGGCTGGGCTCGCGCAACGGCGGGGCTTCCGGCTCGGCGGTCGGTCCGGGCCGCGGACCTGACCGGCAGCCTGCGCCGAGGGCCTCGATCGCCGCGGCATCGAGATGGCGGTCCGGCTCGGTCAGGGTGAGCCGGACCAGCACGTTGCGCAGCTCGCGTATGTTGCCGGCCCAGTCCATCGCCGACAGGCGCTCCAGCGCGTCCGCGTCGATCGAGCAGCCCGGCGCGATGTCTGCCAGCAGCCGGCGCACGATGGCGGCGAAGTCGCGGCGCTCGCGCAGCGGCGGCAACCGCACATCCACGGCATCCAGACGGAAATACAGATCGGCGCGGAACCGGCCGGCCTGCACCGCCTCGTCCAGCGGCGCATTGGTGGCCGCGATCACCAGCACGTCGACCCGCCGGGTGCGGCCGCCACCGACCGGACGCACCATCCAGTCATCGAGCAGGCGCAGCAGCACCGCCTGCAGCGCCAGCGGCATGTCGCCGATCTCGTCGAGGAACAGCGTTCCGCCATCCGCCTCGCAGACCAGCCCGCGCGCGCCGCCTCGCCTGGCGCCGGTGAAGGCCCCCTCGGCGTGGCCGAACAGCTCCGCCTCGATCAGGGTCTCGGACAACGCCGCGCAATTCACCGGCACGAACGCGCCCTCGCGACCGCTGGCCTGATGGGCGTAGCGCGCGAGCTGTTCCTTGCCGGTGCCGGTCTCGCCGCGGATCAGGATCGGCAGGCCCCGGGCCGCACCCGCTCCGACATGGCGCAGCACCGACACCACGGCGGGATCGTCCGCCACGAACGCGGGGCGCGCCAGCAGGGCCGGAACCGCGTGCGGCACGCCGGCGCGCCGGGCCGTGGCGGATAGCCCGCTGAGCGCCGCCGCCGCAGCCGTGCGCGGCTGGTTCTCGATCGTCGCGATCATGACGCTGCCGATACGGTCCTCCAGCCGCTGCTGCTCGTGGCTGGCGCCGCGCTCGATCACGGTGGCATAGCGGGTACGGAACAGGTCGTCGAAATGCCGCCCCGGCAACGCGGGCAATCCCTGCAGCAGGAAGGCTGCCTGCGGATTGGCGCCCAGCACGGTGCCGTCCGGCGCCAGGGCCAGCAGCCCGGCGCTCAGCGTATGCAGGTACTCGCCACGGCTGTGGAAGGCGATGACCAGGTCACCCCTGTGGGCATGGCGGAACAGGCCGTTCTCCACCTGGGTCGCGGCCATGCCGACCAGCGCGCGGGTGTGCTGCTGGCGGGTGCCGCAGTGCGACGAGGCGTCCAGCACGCCGAGAAGCCTGCGATCCGGTCCGAAGATCGGCGCCGCGGCACAGGTCAGGGTGCCGTGGCGGGTGAAGAAGTGCTCGCCGCCATGCACCGTCAGTGCGCGGCCGATCTGACCGACGGTGCCCAGCGCGTTGGTGCCGCAGCGGCGCTCCGTCCAGAGCGTGCCAGGGCGGATGTTCGCGGTGCGGGCCGCCGCCCGGAAGCTCTGGTCGGCAATGGTGTCGAGCAGGACGCCGTCGGCATCGGCGAAGGCGATGAGGAAGTTCGATCCGGCGATCTGGTTGTACAGGGATTGCATCTCGGCGACTGCAAGGCGCCGCACCAGGTCGGAGCGCTCCCGTGCCGCGGCCAGCTCGTGTTCGTCGATCTCCTCGAGCGGCCTGGGACAATGCGGATCCAGGCCCGCCTCGAGGCAGCGCGTCCAGCTCTCGGAGATCTCCGGCGCCAGCAGGCCGATCTTGGCGACGCCGTGGCACTCGAGCGCGATCCTGGCCTGACGCAGTTGCTCATCGACGGAACCGAGCATCGTATCCCCCCGCGAGCCGCCACCTGGACGGCTTTCTCCTTGCGTCCGGCACGTCGAGGCGCCGTTCGAAACTCCAGACTAATCCCATACGACGCCCGCACCTATCCTTTACGCCGGTATTTCGGGCAAGCCGTGCAAGCTGTTCCGTTGCGGAACAGCCCGTCGCGTTGCGCCTGTTCCGCTCTGGAACAGGAAACCCTGAACAGTCACGGCACACGGGCAGCACTATCAATGTCCTAAGCGCTGGCACGGGCGTTGCAAAATAAATCCCGAACGGCCGGGTGCAGGGGAAACAAGCCGATGAAGGCTGCCATACTCGAGAGATACGACGAGACGCTGACCAGCGAGCAGTTCGTGCGCTACACCGATGTCGCCGATCCCAAGATCGAGGGTCCGAACGACGTGATCGTCCGCATCGGCGGCGCCGGCGTCTGTCGCACCGACCTGCACGTCGTGGAAGGCATCTGGCGCAGCAAGGTCGAAGTGGCGCTGCCCTACATCATGGGGCATGAGAATGCCGGCTGGATCGAGGCGGTCGGGCGTGGCGTCGAGAGCGTCAAGGTCGGCGACGCGGTGGTGTGTCATCCGCTGGTCACCAGCGGCCATTGCCTCGCCTGCCGTCGCGGCGACGACATGCACGCCACCGACAGCAAGTTTCCGGGCATCAACGCCAACGGCGGCTATGCGCAATACCTGCTGACCGGCGAGCGGTCGCTGATCAAGCTGCCGAAGTCGTTGGCGCCGAAGGACGTGGCGCCGTACACCGATGCCGGGCTCACCGCCTATCGCGCCACCAAGAAGGCGTCGCGGCATCTGCTGCCCGGGCAGTATGCGGTGATCATCGGCGCCGGCGGCCTCGGCCATATCGGCATCCAGGTGCTGAACGCGCTGTGCGCGGCGGAGATCATCGTCATCGATCGCGCCGATGCGGGGCTCGCGCTGGCGAGGGAGTGCGGCGCGCACCATCTCGTCCGGGCGGACGGCAACGAAGTCGCTGCGGTCATGGAGCTGACCGGCGGCAACGGCGCCGAGGCGGTGATCGATTTCGTGGGCGAGGGCGACGCGATCGCCCGCGGCCTCGCGATGACGCGCAACGGCGGATATTATTACATCGTGGGCTATGGCGGGAAGATCGAGATCCCGACCATCGACATGATCACCTCCGAGAAGACCATCGTCGGCAACCTGGTCGGCACGTATCCGGAACTGGTCGAGCTGATGGCGCTGGCGGATCGCGGTCTCGTCAACCTGGTGACCCGCGAATACAAGCTCGAGCAGGCCAACCAGGCGTTGCACGACCTGCACCACGGCCGGATCAAGGGGCGCGCGGTGCTCGTTCCATGACTGAGGTGGCGGTCGGACCCGTCCCGGACCCGCCCGGTCTGGACCACCGGGTGCCGGTCACGGTGCTGACCGGCTTTCTCGGCGCCGGCAAGACCACGCTGCTCAACCGCATCTTGGCGGACGGGCGCATCCTGTCGGAGTCGCATGGCCGGCGCTACGCCGTCATCGTCAACGAGTATGGCGAACTCGGCATCGATGGCGGCCTCGTGGTCGGCGCCGAGGAGGAGGTGTTCGAGCTCAACAATGGCTGCGTCTGCTGCAAGGTGCGCGGCGACCTGCTGCGGGTGATCGGCGGCCTGATGAAGCGGCCCGGCCGGTTCGACGGCATCCTGATCGAGACCTCCGGGCTGGCCGATCCCGCGCCGGTGGCGCAGACCTTCTTCACCGACGACCTGATCCGGCGGTACGCCCGGCTGGACAGCATCGTCTGCGTCGCCGACGCGCGGCACCTGCGCGCCAGCCTGGCCGACAGCCGGGAGGCGGCCGAGCAGGTGGCGCTGGCCGACACCGTGCTGATCAACAAGACCGATCTGGTGGATGCGGAAGGCCTGGCGGCGGCGGAGGCGGCGGTCCGGCGCGCGAACCCTCCGGTACGCCTGCTGCGCAGCGAGCGCGCCGCGATCCCGTTGTCCGAGGTGCTGGATCGCGGCGGCTACGACATGTCCCGGCTGGACCTCGGCGACATCACGCCGGGCGCGCATCACCACGACGACCATCACGCCCGGCATACCGAAGACATACAGTGCGTCAGCCTGCGTCTCGACCGGCCGCTGGAGCGCACGCGCTTCATGGCGTGGCTGCAACGGCTCGTCATCGAGCAGGGCGCCGACCTGCTGCGTGCCAAGGGCATCGTCGACGTCGCCGATAGCGATGCGCGCTTCGTGTTCCAGGGCGTGCACATGATGATGGACACCGAACTCGACCGCCCGTGGCGTCCGGACGAGACGCGTGACAGCCGGCTGGTGTTCATCGGCCGCCATCTCGATCGCGAGGACATGCTGCACGGCTTGATCCTGTGCGAGGCCGCCTGATGCCCCGGCCACCGCCTGCGGCTCCGTCGCCGCTGCTGGATGTGCTCGGAGCGTCTTGGACCCTCGATGCGCCGATCACCGGCGTCGCCTGGGATGGCGACCTCGCCGGCTTCGCGCTCGGCGACGGCTCCCTCGCGATGGGGCGCGCGGAATGGGCCGGTTCACCGCAACTCGAACCGGTCGAGGGAGGTACGCGCCTGATCCCGGCCGCCCATCCGCAGCCGCCGGTGACGCGCCTGCGCGTGCACCAGGGCGCCTGCCTGTCGATCGCCACCCGGCCCCGGTCTGCCGGAGGCGGCGGCGGCTTCCTGACGGGCGGCGATGACGGGCTGCTGGCCGGCACCGACAGCGAGGGTGTCGTCAGCGTCTTGGCTTCGTATCCGGGCCGCTGGGTCGATCTGGTGGCCTCCGGTACAGCCGGCTGGAGCGCTGCCGCCAGTGGCCGGCATATCGAGATCAGCAGCGCCGGCAGCGGCCGGCCGGACGACATCAGCAGCGCCGGCGCGCATGAGGTGGGGCTGCCGGCATCGGCCACCGCGATGGCGTTCAGTCCCGATGGCGTACGGCTCGCGGTTGCGCATTACCGAGGCGTGACCCTCTGGACGCCAGGAGCACCGCTGCGCGTCCTGGCGACGCCCGGCTGCCCGCTGTCGGTCGCCTGGAGTCCGGGCGGCGACTACGTGGTCTGTGGCCTGCAGGAGAACGCGCTGCATGGCTGGCGTCTGTCGGACGCCGCCGACATCGAGATGGGCGGCTATCCCGGCCAGCCGCGCTCCCTGTCTTTCTCTGGGCCGTTCTCCGGGGACGGCGCGATCCTCGCGAGCAGCGGCGCGCCGCGCGTGGTGTGTTGGGGCTTCGATCCGCCCGAAGCCGGCGCCATGCCGGTCGAATGCGGCCTGCCGAGCAGCCGCCTGCCGGTGTGCCGGGTGGCGTGCCATCCGAATTATCCGCTGATCGCGGCCGGCTACCATAACGGCGCCGTCCTGCTCTGCCAGCCGGGGAGCGACGACGTGCTGTTCGTGAAGAGCTCCGGCGGCGGCTCGGTCACCGCCTTGTCGTGGTCCCCCGACGGCAGCCGCCTGGCCCTTGCGACACAGGGCGGCGAGGCCGGGCTGGTGCCGTTGCCGGCCGTACTGTTCCGTTTCAACCCGAATAAGCAAAGCGTTTCGCCATGAGTGACGAGAGCTCGTCCAAGGACCATTTCTTCGAGCGCCTCGGCCTCCTCTCCGACGAGATGATCGAGGCGCATGGCAAGGATTTCACGATGGGCGCCCTGGTGCTCGCGGCGCGCTTCATCGCCGAAGGCAAGCCGGTCGGCCGCCGACCGGTCGGGGTGCCGACGCAGTGAGTGTCGCACTGTCCGATCAAGCTGTCCCAGAATGCAACATGGTGCAGAGCAATAGCGCCGACCTCAACACCAGAATCCGGGGCCGAGGCACAAATAAAGGGTGGCATGTCCCTTGCAGCGGAGGGCTTCGCGTAGTTGAATAAGTCGAGAGCGCAGACACCCAATACTTGGTGGATGTTGCGATGCACTAATCTGCCCAAGCGCCAGGAATCGACGCGGTTCGACGATCGTTCGGACTGGACTTCGGCAATCGTAATATTCGCAGTCCAGCCAGTATTGCTGCATCGAGTGGCAATCTACGCGCAGTGCAACTCCCGAGGAGCTCCAATATGTCGGCTACCATTTCGCTCACGAAAATCACCAGCCAGAAAGGAATGAGCATCGCCGACGCGGCGAAGCGCACGGCCGATCTGGGGTGGACCCCGAGCTACGTCCAGGAAGCGATGACCTTCCCGACCGACTACAAGATCAAGAAGGCTCCCCGCGACCCGATGAAGCAGGTCCTGCGGTCCTACTTCCCGATGCAGGAAGAAAAGGACAACCGGGTCTACGGCGCCCTCGATGCGGCGCTGCGTGGCGACATGTTCCGCAATGTCGAGCCGCGCTGGGTCGAGTGGATGAAACTGTTCCTGTCGATCATCCCGTTCCCGGAGATCTCCGCGGCACGTTCGATGGCGATGGTGGCCCGCCTTGCGCCGGGCGAGGAACTGCGCACCGGGTTCACGATGCAGATGGTGGACGAGTTCCGCCATTCGACCATCCAGATGAACCTCAAGAAGTGGTACATGGAGAACTACATCGACCCGTCGGGCTTCGACATCACCGAAGCGGCGTTCGGCAAGTGCTACGCGACCACGATCGGCCGCCAGTTCGCCGAGGGCTTCGTCACCGGTGACGCGATCACCTCGGCCAACATCTACCTCACCGTCGTAGCAGAGACCGGCTTCACCAACACCCTGTTCGTGGCGATGCCATCCGAGGCCGCGCGCAACGGTGACTATGCGCTGCCGACCGTGTTCCTCTCGGTGCAGTCCGACGAGAGCCGCCACATCGGCAATGGCCACTCGATGCTGATGTCGATCATCAACGATCCCGACAACCACCAGCTGATCGAGCGCGACCTGAAGTACGCCTTCTGGCAGAACCACGCGATCATCGACGCGGCCGTCGGCACCATCGTCGAATACGGCACCACCAACCGCGACAAGAACAAGGAGAGCTATGCGGAGCTCTGGCATCGCTGGATCTACGAGGATTACTACCGGACCTACATGCTGCCGCTCGAGAAGTACGGCATCAAGATCCATCATGACGACGTCAATGCAGCCTGGGACCGGATCGTCAAGAAGAACTACGTGCACAAGACCGCGCAGTTCTTCTCGGTCGGCTGGCCGGTGGCGTTCTGGCGCCAGGAGGCGCAGACCGAGCGCGACTTCGAGTGGTTCGAGCACAAGTACCCGGGCTGGTATGCCGAGTTCGGCAACTACTGGAAATGGTATGCCAAGCTGAGCCAGCCGGGTGAGCAGAACATCCTGTTCAACCAGGACACCGGCTACGTCTACCCGCATCGCTGCTGGTCGTGCCTGGTGCCGTGCCTGATCCGCGAGGACATCAAGACCGACACGGTCGACGGGAAGCTCTACACGTACTGCTCGGAAGTCTGCCGCTGGACCCACAAGACGGCATTCGCGGCGGAATACGAGGGTCGTCCGACGCCTGCGATGGGCCGCTTCAGCGGTCGCCGCGAGTGGGAGGATTGCTACCATGGCTGGGATCTCGCCGACGCGCTGGTCGATCTCGGCTTCGTCCGCAACGACGGCAAGACGCTGACCCCGCAGCCGCATCTGCATTTCGACGACAGCAAGATGTGGACGCTGGACCACGTGCGCGGCAACACCCTCGCCAGCCCGCTGCGGACCCTGCGCGAGATGACACCGGAAGCCCGCGAGGCGTCGCTGGCCACCTATCGGGCCGGCTTCACCATCAACCCGATCAACTGAGACCACGCCTGCAGGGAAGGGGCCGGCATCGCGCCGGCCCCGACCTCCTTCACACATCCGGAGAATGATGCTCCATGGCTGATGCAACCGGCTTCACCGTCCGCTTCGAGCCCGTAGGCGTCGAGATGGACGTGCATGAGGGCGAGACGGTGCTCGATGCCGCCTTCCGGCAGGGTATCTCGGTCATGCACGGCTGCAAGGAAGGCCAGTGCGCGAGCTGCAAGTCCAAGCTGGTCGAAGGCGATATCGAGCTGTTGAAATACTCGACCTTCGCGCTGTCCGATTCCGAGCGCGAGACCGACCACATCCTGCTCTGCCGGACGCTCGCCTTCAGCGACATCACGGTCGAATTGCTGAACTACGACGAAGACCTGATGAGCCGCTCGATTGCGGTAAAGGATTTCCCGGGCCGGGTGGTGTCCGTCGTTTCGCTCACCCATGACATACGCATGCTGACGGTCGAACTCGAAACCCCGCTGCGGTTCTGGGCCGGGCAGTATGTCGACCTGACCCTGCCCGGCCACGGTGTTACACGCGCATACTCGATGGCAAACCCACCAACGGGCGGCACCACCCTCGAGTTCATCATCAAGCTCTATGCAGGTGGCGCTTTCTCGGCCCTGCTGGACGGGAAGCTGGCCTCCGGCGACGCGATCCTGGCCAAGGGTCCATACGGTACGTGCTTCAGGCGCGAGGCACGCACCGGACCGCTGGTGCTGATCGGCGGCGGCTCAGGCATGTCACCGCTCTGGTCGATCCTGCGCGACCACGTCGCCAGTGGCGAGACGCGGCCGGTGCGGTTCTTCTACGGCGCGCGCACTCACAACGATCTGTTCTTCCTGGACAGGTTCAAGGAGCTGGCGGCAAGCGATCCGAACTTCGAGTTCATCGCCGCCTTGTCGCACGCCGACCCGGACGTCCCCGAGCCCTGGGAGGGGGAGACCGGCTTCATCCACGAGGTGGTGCGACGGCGCCTGGCCCTCGAGCAGTTCGGCGACGATATCGACGCCTACTCCTGTGGCCCGCCGCCGATGATCGATGCGGTGCTTCCGGTGCTGCAGATGGCCGGCGTCGAGCCGGAGCACATCTACTTCGACAAGTTCACGACGGCGATCTGAACTGACTTCACAAGAAAATAGGGACGCGACCATGAGTGTGACACAAGAGCCGGCGGCTCCCGCGACCACCGAGACGAAGTCGGGAGCAGCCGGTGCCGCCAAGTTCGCCGGTTCGGACAGCCGCAAATACAATTATTTCGAGCCAAAGGGCCGGCGGGCGACGCACTACGAGGACATGACGGTCGACGTCCAGCCGGATCCGAAGCGGTACCTGCTGCAGGACTGGATCATCAACTTCGCGGATGGCGACGGTGCCTATGCGGAGAGCTGGACAAAGGTCAAGAGCAGCAACTGGCACATCTTCCGTGCCATCGACCAGGAATGGGAGCGCACCCACTACCAGCGGCAGTCGACCATCGTCGGCATGATCGCCAACGTCACCGAGAACGGCCGCCGCTCCGGTGCGGTGAAGCGGTTCGACCGGGCCTGGGTCAAGGTGCTGCAGGACCATGTCGGCGCCTACAAGCATGCGGAGTTCGGCCTCGGCATGGCGACGATGCAGGCGCAGCGCTACGGCTACACCCAGATGATCAACAATGCGATCCTGACGAACTCGTCGTACAAGCTGCGCTTCGCCCAGGACCTGACGCTGTATCTCGGCGAGATCGGCCTCGACCTCGACGGCTTCGACCAGGAGGCCGGCAAGGCGCACTGGCTCGACGATCCGCTGTGGCAGGGCGTGCGCAGGCTCATCGAGACCATCGGCGGGGCGACCGACTACCTCGAGCAGTATTTCGCGGTGAACGTGATCTTCGAGCCGCTGGTCGGCGAGCTGTTCCGCAGCGGGTTCGTGATGCAGGTTGCGGCATCGCAGAACGACTTCATGACGCCCGCGGTGGTGTCGGCGGCCGAGGGTGACTTCGAGCGCAACCTGGCCAACACGATCGAGCTGTTCCGCGTCCTGGTCAATGACGAGCAGAACTCAGAGGCCAACCGGGTGCTGTTCGAAGGCTGGGCCAACAAATACGGCGCCCTGGCAACCGAAGCCGCCTACCAGCTGCAGCCGATCTGGTCGCAACCGCGGGTGAAGATTTCGCCCTTCGTCGAGGCGCTCGAGCAGTCGCATGACCGGCTGCGCGCCATCGGCGCCGAGATCGGCATCGATGTCAGCTCGGTCGTGCCGACGCGCTGAGCGTCTCGTCGATAGCCCCTCTCAAAGGAACAGACCCATGTCCCACACGGACAATATTTTCCAGTCGATGAAGGACATCAAGTTCGAGGACACCATTTCGCACCAGTGCGGGGTGACGATGAACGACAGCGTGGAGGCGCGCGCGATCGCCGAGGTGATGGGCGAGAAGCCCGGCATCAGGGTCACCTACATGCCGGCGATGATCCGGATCGATGGCGAGGGCCGGATGGAGTTCAAGATGGACGAGATCAGCGAGCGCCTCGGCCGCGAGATCACGCCGCATCTGTTCGAGATCTCTACCTCGACGCATTACGGCCGGATGGTGCTGATCGACGACAACACCGTCGCCCTGCTTGGCAACATGGATGATGTGAAAGAGTTCATCTGACCGGGACCAAGTCAGGCAACTTCTGAAACCAAAGAGGGAGAAGAGACGATGTATCGCACCAAGGATGGCGAGGACATCTTCATCATCGACGGGCATGTGCATAACTGGGATGCCAGGCCGGAAAACCAGAAGAACGTGCACGGCGCCGAATTTATAAACTGCTTCTACGCCTACCATAGCGGCCTCAGCCCGAAGGAGGAGCTCTGGCCGCGGGAGAAATTCGAGCGCTATGGCGCCGAGCAGATGGTGAAGGATCTCTTCATTGACGGCCCGGACGACATGGCCATCCTGCAGCCGACCTACCTGAAGGATTTCTACACCAACGGCTTCAACACCACCGAGCAGAATGCCGAGGTGGCGGAACAGCATCCGGACCGCTTCATCCTGAACGGCGCCTTCGATCCGCGCGATGGGGAGCAGGGCATCGAGGCGCTGCACGCGCTGGCCGAGAAATACCACCTGAAGGGCGTCAAGCTGTACACTGCCGAATGGAAGGGCGAGAGCAAGGGCTACTCGCTGACCGACAAGGCGAGCTACCGTTACCTGGAAGCGGCACAGAAGCTTGGCATCAAGAACATCCATGTCCACAAGGGCCCGACCATCCTGCCGCTCAACCGGGATGCGTTCGACGTCGCCGACATCGATGACGTTGCAACCAGTTTCCAGGGCCTGAACTTCATCGTCGAGCATTGCGGGCTGCCTCGCCTGGACGATTTCTGCTGGATCGCGACGCAGGAGACCAACGTCTATGCCGGCCTCGCGGTGGCGCTGCCGTTCATCCACAGCCGGCCGGCGTATTTCGCGCACATCATCTCCGAGCTGCTGTTCTGGGTCGGCGAGGACAAGATCCTCTTCGGCAGCGATTACGGGATCTGGACGCCGAAATGGCTCGTCGAGCGGTTCATGAACTTCGAGCTGCCGGATGACGTGGCCAAGGAGACCGGCGTCTCGATCACCCGCGAGACCAGGAAGAAGATCCTCGGGCTGAATGCGGCGCGGCTCTACGACATCAACGTGGAGGAGCAGAAGCAGAAGCTCGGCCTGCGCGAGCGCGTGGCGGCAGAGTAGCCATGGCATACGACGTGCCTGCGAGAGGCGACGCCGGCCGGGTCAGCGAGGTGCTGGCCCGGCTCGGCAGGGTCGACGACCCGGAACTCGACGAGAGCGTGACCGAACTCGGCTTCGTGACCGGTGTCGCGGTCGACGAGGCCGGGCTGGTCGAGATCGGCTTCCGGTTGCCGACCTACTGGTGTGCCGCCAACTTCGCCTTCCTGATGGCGGACGACATGCGCCGCGAGGTCGCCTCGTTGCCATGGGTGCGGACGATCCGGCTCGTGCTCGGCGAGCATATGTATGGCGACACCATCAATCGGGCGATGGCCAGCGGACAATCGTTCCAGGAGGCGTTCGCCGAGGAGGCGGATGGCAATCTCGACGAGGTGCGAAGGATCTTCGCGCTCAAGGCGTTCCAGCGTCGGCAGCTGGCGGTGCTCAACCACCTGAGCACTGCAGGGTATGCCGAGGACGCCATGCTTGGGCTGTCGATCGGCGGCTTGCGGGCGCTGGACGTGGCACCCGAGGGTCGCAGGCTGATAGCGCGCTATCTCGACCGGCGCGCGGTGCCGGGGTCCGCCGGAGCCGGAGATCCGGCATTCGTGGACGAGCAGGGCCGTGCGGTGAGTGTCGCATCGTTCTCCGCCCACCGCCGCGACCTGCGCCGGGTGACGGTGAACGTGGAGTTCAACGGCGCGCTCTGCCGCGGGCTGCTGGCCGCGCGATACGGCGAGGAGCAGCCGGCATCGACGGGCGAGCCGAGCCTGCTCGATTTCGTGCGCGGGACGGTAGCCCAGGCCCCAAGGGCGGGGAGATCCGTCTCCGCCTGACGCCCGTCCAGGACCGGATGAACCAACAAGATCGCCTCGAAGACAAAGCCTGGGGAACGACGACATGGCCAAGATGATGCTGCACGACGAGGCCGCGCGCGAGGCGCTCGGGCGTGGGGTCGCCAAGCTGGCAAAGGCAGTGCGTGGCACCCTGGGCCCGAAGGGCATGAATGCCATCATCGACCGGCCGGTCGGCACGCCGCTGGTGTCGCGCGACGGGGTCAGCATCGCGCACGAGATCGAGCTGGAAAGCCCGTTCGAGAACATGGGCGCGCAGGTGGTGCGCGAGGTCTCCAAGCAGACCAACGACGTCGCCGGCGACGGCACCACCACCGCCACCGTGCTGGCCGACGCCATGGTGCAGCAGGGCCTGGCGGCGCTGGCCCGCGGCGCCAACCCGGTGGAGCTGGTGCACGGGCTGGAGCAGGCGGTCACCGAGGCGGTCGCGGCCCTGGGCCGCAGCGCGCGTCCGGTCTCGGGGCTGCGCGAGACACGCGCGGTCGCGGTGATCGCCGCCAACGACGCGGCGATCGGCAACATGGTGGCCGAGGCGATCGACCGGGTCGGCGAGACCGGCATCGTCACCGTCGAGTTTGGCACCACTGTCGAGACCACGCTCGAAGTGGTGGACGGCATGGCGTTCGACCGTGGCTACCTGTCGCACCACATGGTCACCGACGTGGAGAAGATGCAGGTCGTGCTCGACGACCCGCTGATCCTGATGACCGATTGCAAGCTCACCAGCCCGGCCGACGTGGCGGCGATCGATGCGCTGCTGGCGGGCAGCCATCGGCCGCTGCTGATCATCGCCGAGGAGGTGGCGCCCGCCTGCGTGGTGGCGCTGCTTGGACGCCGTGACCGCGAGCAGGCGCCGGTGGCGGCGATCCATCCGCCGGAATACGGGCACTGGCGCAAGTCGATGCTGGAGGATATCGCGATCGCCACCGGTGGACGCGTGATCGCGCGCGACCTCGGCGGCAGCATCGCCGAGGTGCAGCGTCGGGACCTCGGCAGCGCGCGCCAGGTGCGGGTGTCGGCCGATCAGACCCTGATCATCGCCGGCGGCGGCGAGCCGGACGCGATTGCCGCCCGGCGCACCCAGATCAGCCGGCAGTTCGACGCGGCGCCGCAGAATATCGAGCGCGACAAGTACCAGGACCGTCTCGCCAAGCTGTCCGGCGGCTCGGCCACGATCCACGCGGGCGGCGTCACCCCGGTCGAGCAGAAGCGCCGGGTGCAGCTGATCGAGGACGCGATCAACGCGACCAGGGCAGCGGTCGAGGAGGGCATCGTGCCCGGCGGCGGCACCGCGATGCTGCAGATCGTGCCGGAGCTGGCGGGCCTGGTGAAGCGCCTGGACGGCAGCGCGCGCGAGGGTGCCAGCCTGCTGCTGAGCGCGCTGGCCGAGCCGCTGACCTGCATCGCCGCGAATTGCGGCCTGTCGCCGAAGGAGATCGTCGCCCGCGTGTCGGGGTCCCCGCGCGGCACCGGCTTCGACGCCCGCACCAATAGTTACCGCGATCTGGTCGAGGCCGACGTGATCGATCCGGTGCGGGTCAGCACTACGGCGATCCGCAACGCGGCCTCGGTCGCGGGCCTGATCCTGACCACGCAGACGCTGATCGCAACCAGGCCGGACAATTACGATCCGACGGCGGGCGTGGCGCTGGGCGGCGGCGGCGAGCTGCTGGGCCGGGCATGATCGCGGCGGCAGCCCGGTGCCACGGGTCGTGCCGGTAGGCCGGATGACCGGCCGCGTCTCGTCGCACCGGGCTGCCACCCGGACGCGCCTCGCGGAGTCTGTGCTGCTGAAGACCCCTGCGATCGGACAGCGCACCGAGGCCAGCGACACCATGGAGGCTTGGGAGCGCTTCCTGACCGGCGACGGCTCGGTGGTGGTGCCGTCACGGAACTTCGTGGTGGCGTCCTGGCTGCGCAGCCGCCAGCTCGGCATCAACCCGACCGGGCGCTCGGCGCCGATCGTGGCCTCCGGGGGCGCCATGGAGCTGCTGCGGGCGCGCAATGCCGAGCTGCTCGCCGCCGCCGCCGGGGTGTTCGCCCAGGTCGGCGAGATGTTCAGCGGCTCCCGCTCGATGATGCTGCTGACCAACCCGGAGGGCGTCATCCTCGACGTGGTGGGCGACCCGCACACGCTCGACCAGGGCGAGGACATCCATCTCAAGCCGGGCGGCGACTGGCGCGAGGACACTGTCGGCACCAACGGCATCGGCACCGCGATCGCCACCGGACGGCCGGCGCAGGTGCATGCGTCGGAGCATTTCTGCGAGGGCATCAAGGCCTGGACCTGCGCCGCCTCGCCGGTGTTCGAGCCGGGCACCGGCGCGATGCTCGGCGTGATCGACATCTCCGGGCCGCCCTCAACCTATCAGCGCAACAACCTCTCGCTGGCGGTCTCCACCGCGCGTCAGATCGAGATGGTGCTGGCCGAGCGCGCCATGAACGAGCGCATGCGCCTGCTCGAGATCTGCCTCGACCGGGTGTCGGAGGCGGACGTCGCCGGCATGGTGGCGATCGACCGGCGCGGGCGCCTGGTGCACAGCACCGGCCGCGTTCCGTCGATGGTGCCGATCGGCCAGCGGCTTCCCGGCCTCGATGACGGCTCCGCGGTCGAGGCCTGGGCGGACCGGCTGCCGGAGGGGCTGCGGCCGGAATGGTTCAGCCCGGTGCGTTTCGACGGGCGCGCGATCGGCGCGGTGCTGGTGGTGCCGACGCATGTACGCGCGAGCGTTGCTCGCGAGGCATCCGCTGCGGCGTCGGATGCTGCGTTCGAGCGCATCATCGGCCACAGCGCGGTCATGCTCGAGGCCGTGGCGCGGGCGCGCAAGCTGGTCGGCAAGCAGGTGCCGGTGCTGATCCACGGGGAAACCGGGGTCGGCAAGGAGCTGTTCGCCCGTGCCATTCATGGCGGTGGAGGTGGCGGTGAGGTAACCGAGCGCCGGCCGTTCGTGGTGTTCAACTGCGGCGCGGTCGCGAAGGATCTGCTGGCCGGCGAGTTGTTCGGCCATGTCCGGGGCGCCTTCACCGGCGCCACCAGCGAGGGGCGCCCGGGCCGCTTCGAGCTGGCGAACGGCGGCACGCTCTGTCTGGATGAGATCGGCGAACTGCCGCTGGAGCTGCAGCCGTTCCTGCTGCGGGCGCTGGAGGAGGGCGTCATCTACCGGCTGGGCGATGGGCATCCCCGGCCGGTCAACGTCCGGCTGCTGTCGCTGACCAACCGGGACCTGCTGGCCGAGGTCGCGGCCGGCCGGTTCCGCAAGGACCTGTACTATCGCATCGGCGTCACCACCGTGCAGCCGCCGCCACTGCGGGCTCGCACCGGCGATCTCTCAATCCTCATCGAGCATTTCAACAAGACCTTGTCCAGCCGTCACGGCGTGCCGATGCGCCGGTTTGGGCCCGAGGTGATGCGGCTGCTCGAGGCGTATCACTGGCCGGGCAATGTCCGCGAGCTGCGCAACATGGTCGAGAGCCAGTTGCTGATGGCCGAGCGTCCCGACGTCGATGTGGGCGAACTCGCGATGGAGGCCGTTCCGGCGGCGGCTACCGGGATGCCCGGGGCGGTCGGTACAAGCCTGGAAACGGCGGAACATGCGGCCATCCTTGCTGCAATACGCGGCAGCAACGGAAACCTCGCGGCTGCGGCCAGACTGCTCGGCGTCTCGAGAAGCACACTATACAGAAAAATGGATGCCTACCGTCTCTGAACGCTATGAAGACGTTGCGAAAACGTCAAATATAAAAAGGCTGAGGGAGAAACAGCGATGTCTCGGACAATCGAGCGTGTGACCGCGTCAATTCTCGTTTCGTTAGGGCTCACATTTGCGTACGCTCCGCGATCGTATGCAATCGATGTCGAGGCCAACGACTATGTCGACGCGCCCGACGGCACCAACGTCGTGCTGGGCTACTACACCTTCGCGCACGCCAACGAATACAACAGCACCACTGCCGGGACGTACACGCGGCAGACCCACCTTGACGAGAACCTCGGCATATTCAGGTATGTCTACTACAACTCCGTGTTCGGCGTTCACTACGTCGCGCAGTTCCTGGTTCCGGTCGGAAGCCTCAGCAATGTCGATATCGGCGGCGCACACCTGAACAACACCTTCGGTGCGGCGGATCCGATCCTGAGTGTCGGGATCTGGGGGATCTCCAACGTGGCGGCGAAGCAGTACCTGACGCTGTTCAGCTACACCTCGCTGCCGATCGGCAGCTACAGTTCGAGCCGTGCACTCTCTCTCGGCACCAACAGCTGGTCGGAGGACATCCAGGCCAACTACACGCAACGCTGGTGGAGGGGCCTCGGGACCGATATCGACCTGGACTACATCTATACCGGCGACAACACCGACGCCAACCTGCTCGGCCAGACGCTGAAGCAGAAGAGCAGCTACCAGGTCGAGGCCTGGCTCAACTACGACATCACCGAGACCTCGTTCGTCGCGGTCGGCTGGCTGGGCGAATTCGGCGGGACGCAGACCATCAACGGCATCCCGAACGGCAGCAAGACCGAGTTCCAGGAGATCCGGGGCGAGTACGCGTTCCGGCCGACGCCCACGATCCAGCTGCTGGCCAAGGTCTATCACGACATCAACGTGGTCGGCGGATTCAAAGACGATATCGGCTTCACGCTTCGCTTCGTAAAGGCGTTCTAGGACCGTTCCAGGGTGTGAGGCGCCAGGTCCGGGCTGCCGGGCCCGTTGACGACCGGGCGGCGGCAGGGCATCGCCGTGGGCATGCTTCGCTTCTTTGAACGCCTGCTGTCGCCCACCGCCCTGCCACCCGACCACCCGCCGCCGCCGGTGGACAGTCCACGGGCGCTGTCACGCTTCTACTGGCACTTCGTCCGCCAGGCGCCGGGACTGGTGGCGGCGCTGTTCGTGGCGGGACTCGCGGTGGCGCTGCTCGACACCATGATCCCGGTCTTCATCGGCCGCGTGGTGAGCATGGTCTCCTCGGTGGCGCCGGGCCGCCTGTTCGCGAGCGCCGGGCACCAGCTGCTCGGGATGGCCGCGGTGCTGCTGCTGGTGCGGCCGGCGGCGCTGCTGGCGCAGTACCTGGTCACCAACCAGGCCATCGCGCCCGGCATGTCGAACCTGATCCGCTGGCAGAACCACTGGCACGTGGTGCGGCAGAGCTGGACCTTCTTCCAGAACGACTTCGCCGGCCGGATCGCCAACCGGGTCATGCAGACCGGGCCTGCCTTGCGGGAAAGCGTCGTCGCGGGGACCAACGCGGTCTGGTACATCATGGTCTATGGCGGCAGCGCGATCGTGCTGCTGGCCCGCGCCGACTGGCGGCTGGCAATCCCGATCGTGCTGTGGTTCGTGGCCTACGGGACCCTGCTGCGGGCGTTCGTGCCGCGCATGCGCGAGCGCTCGCGGCACATGTCGGAGGTGCGCTCGAACCTGACCGGCCGCATCGTCGACAGCTACACCAACATCCTGACCGTCAAGCTGTTCGCCCGCTCGACCGACGAGGACGCCTTCGTGCGCGAGGCGGTGGACCAGCATACCGCGGCGTTCCACCGCCAGCTCCGGCTGATCACGCTGTGGAGCGTCACCCTTGCCCTGATGAACGCCGCGATGGTTGTCGGCACCGGGCTGCTGGCGATGCTGGCCTGGCGGGCGGGGCGGGTGCCGGTCGGCACTGTAGCGACCGCCCTGCCGCTGGCCTGGCAGATCTCCAACATGGCCGGCTGGGTGGCGCAGAACATCACCGGGATTTTCGAGAATGTCGGCGTCGTGCAGGACGGCATGCGCTCGATCGCGGTGCCGCGGCAGATGCCCGACCAACACGAGGCGGTGCCGCTCGCCCTGACCCACGGCGCGATCCGCTTCGAGCATGTCAGCTTCGACTACGGCCGGGTCGGTCCGGAGCCGCAGGACCAGGTCCCGACCGGCCGGCGTGGCGGGGTATTGCGTGGCCTCGATCTTGCCATCGGCGCCGGCGAGCGGGTCGGTCTCGTCGGACGCTCCGGCGCCGGCAAGTCCACCCTGGTCAACCTGCTGCTGAAGTTCCACGACCCCGCCTCCGGCCGCATCCTGATCGACGGGCAGGACATCGCCGGTGTCACCCAGGAGAGCCTGCGCGCGCAGATCGGCATGGTGACGCAGGACACCTCGCTGCTGCACCGCTCGATCCGCGACAACCTGCGCTATGGCCGTCCGCAGGCGACCGAGGCGGAGATCATCGACGCGGCGCGCCAGGCGCACGCGCTCGAGTTCATCGAGCAGCTCGAGGACTGGCAGGGCCGCCGCGGCTTCGAGGCGCATGTCGGCGAGCGCGGCGTCAAGCTGTCAGGCGGCCAGCGCCAGCGCATCGCGATTGCCCGCGTGGTCCTGAAGAACGCGCCGATCCTGGTGCTGGACGAGGCGACCTCGGCGCTGGATTCCGAGGTCGAGGCGGCGATCCAGGAACAGCTCGACGCGCTGATGCAGGGTCGCACGGTGATTGCGATCGCGCACCGGCTCTCCACCATTGCGCGCATGGACCGCCTTGCGGTGATCGATGCCGGCCGCATCGTCGAGCACGGCACCCATGCGGCGCTGCTGGAGCGCCATGGCGCCTATGCCGCCCTGTGGGCACGCCAGTCCGGCGGGTTCCTGCCCGAGACGCCGGTCTTCCGGAGCGAGGCCGCCGGCCGAGCGGGGGCCGCAGTCAGAACGTGACCCGGACGCCGCCGAAGCCGCCGATCGGTGCCGCCGGCGCATAGCTGCGCGGGCTGGTTGCGTTCGGCGCCTGCGACAGGAAGACCGCACTGGTCGGCGCGAAGGTGCCGTAGGTGTAATATCGCGCATTGCCGATATTCTGGATCTGGCCGAACAGCTGGAGGCGGGGCGTGATCTGGTAGCGAGTATAGAGATTGGCGGACACGAAGCCCGGCAGGCGCGGCGTCAGGTTGGCCTCGTCGCCGAACAGGTATTGCCCGCTCTGGTAGAGGCCGCTGCCGCCGATCAGCCAGGCGTCGGTCACCTGCAGGCTGGCGCCGAACTTGACCTGGTTCGGTGCGACCCCGGGCAGCCGGTCGCCGGCCATGATGGTGATGTTGCCGTTCGCGTCGGCGGCGGGGTTGCTGCCGGCGCTCTCCACGTAGCCGCTCCGGTAGGTGGCGTCGGTGTAGCTGTAATCGACATAGACCTGCCAGCGACTTCCCTGCACGACCAGGCTCGCATCCAGCCCCTGACGCCGCGTGCTGCCGATATTCTGGAAGAAGGCGCGCCCCAGCGTCACGCTGTTGACGAAGCCGATATCGTCGTCGAGGTCGCTGCGATAGAGGCTGACGTCGTAGGTCGTCCGGATGTGCTCGCTCGCCTGGAACCGGCCGCGCAGCCCGGCCTCGACGGTGTGCGCCACGACCTGCTTGAGGTCCGGATCGCCGGTGAAGAAGTTCGCGAGGCTGCAGGAGTCCGCGGGGCTGGCGCAGGAGAGCTCCGCCGGCGTCGGCGCGCGGTTGGCCTCGGAGTAGCCGGCATAGGCTGTGAGCCACGGCCGCGCCTTCCAGGTGGCGCCGATCGCCGGATTGAACCGATTGTAGCTGTGCTGCCCGGTGAGGTCGCCACCCTCCTGGTCGGCGAGATCGATCTCGGCGTTGTTGAAGCGTCCGGACGCGGTGACGGCAATCGTCGGCGTCAGGTTCAGTGTGTCGGCCAGGAACGCACCCGCATAGGCGTCGCTGACCGCGACACGCACCGGGATGTCGTTGCCGGGTTCGTCGATCAGGATGCCGGGGCCGGCAAAGACCCGGGTGACCGGGGTCAGGCCGCCGATATACCCGTCGGCGCTGAACATGGTCTGCGCGCCGTCGAAGCTGCCGCCCGCCGTAAGATGGTTGCGCAGGCCGAGGATACTGGTGGTGTTGGTAACCTGCGCCGACACCCCGTAGCCGTTGGTGTTGGTGGTCTGCACATCGAGCTCGGAGTAGGGGCCGCCCGGCAGGAAGTCGGGGATTGCAGCGCCGCCGCGTGTCGTCGACGGCACGCCAGGATCGCTGCACAGCAGGTCGGAGCCATCGTCGCAGGGTGCGTCGTTGGCGGCGTTGCCGTTCACCACCCGCTGCAGCAGGTACTGGTAGTAGGCGACCGCCTGCAGGGACGTGTCGTCCGACAGCGCGTAGGTGCCGTTGAGGTTGGCCGCGATGTAGTTGTTCGAGATCCCGTTCGGTGCGGTGAACTGCGCCGAAGGATCCGCCGCGAGCAGCTCGACCGGCGAGGTGCCGGGGCCGTTCAGGTTCGAGTTCGCCAGCGTCAGGTTGAAGTGCACCTCCGCCGCATCCCGCCGCCAGCCCAGGTCACCGTAGAAGTTGCGGATGTCCGAGCTCTGCAGGTCGCGCCAGCCATCCTGGTGCAGCACGTTGCCGGCGACGTAGATCGCAAAGTCGCCGCGCGTGGCACCGTATTGCGCTTCGCCCTGCTCCTGGTCGAACGAGCCGCCGGAGGCGTCCGCCTCGCCGCCTGAATAGGTGAAGCCGTTCTTCAGACGGACGTTGAGCGAGCCGCCGAGCGCGTTCAGGCCGAAGACCGGGTTGGAGCCTTCGACATCGAGCCGGTCGATCGCGATCTGCGGGATCACCTCCCAGTTGATGGTGTCGCCGAACGGCTGGTTGAACCGCGCGCCGTTCACATAGACCGCCAGCCCCTGCTCGGTGCCCTGCAGCGGCGAGGCCTGGAAGCCGTGATACTGCAACGCCGGCTGGTAGGGGTTGCCGGATGAGGAATCCAGGCTGACCCCCGGCACCTGCTCGTTCAGTGCGGCCAGCAGGTCCGGGGTGCCGTCCCGGGCGATATTGGCGCGGTTCAGCACGCTGGTCTCGGCCGGGACACTGTCGCGATCGATGCCGGAGCCGAGCAGCGGCGAGGTGGCGATCACCATGACCTGCTGCGGCGGCGGCGTCTGCTGCGGCTCGGGCGTCTGGGCGAGGACCGGGAGTGCCGGGAGGCTGAGCATCAAGCCGAGAAGCGGGGGAAACAGGGCACGTGCTGCAGGCATGGCGAGGCTGGGTCTTCCGGATGACCGGGTAAAAGTCTCTGATTGCGCAACGAGCGCAATGGGCCGTTTTCCCAGCGTGATCAGGAATTCTTCCCGATCCGCGGCGTGACAGGCCCTACTCCTTGACAAGCGGAGGGGTCTGGTATGGTTGCGATCTGATGTCCCTGCGGCAACGACTGCTCATGGCTGTGGCGGCGGCCCTCTTTGCGAGCTTTGCGGCCGGGGCCTGGATCACCGCCATGCAGTCCGCCCACATGGTGCGGGCAGAGTTGTCCGCGGCGCTGCAGACCGGTGCGCAGGCTGCGTCGGCGACGCTGCAGGATCTCGGTCCGACGCCGGACCGGAAGGCCCTGCGCCGGCTGATCGCCGGGTTCGACGGCAGCAGGCATGTCAGGGCCGAGCTGGTCGTGGACGGGATGACGGCGCAGCACTCCGAGCCGGCATCGTCCAAGGTCGTGCCGCCGGGGTGGTTCACCAGCCTGGCAACGCCGGTCGTGGCCCCGGTCTCGATCCGGGTGCCCGGCGCCGAGCTGCGGCTGGTGCCGGTGCCTCGCAACGAGATAGCCGAGCGGTGGAGCGAGGCCAGGCGGCTGATCGGCCTGCTGCTGCTGTCGTCCCTGCTGTCCGCCCTGTTCTGTCTCGCGACCACCGCCGTCAGCCTGCGACGGCTGCGCCCGCTGGCCGCCGCCTTGCAGCGCCTCGAACAGGGGCGGCGCGGCGATCCGCTCGCGGAGACCGGCCCGCCTGAGATTGCCGGTCTCGCCGCTTCGTTCAACCGCATGCAGTCAGCACTGGCGCGGGCGGCCGCGGAGAACCGGCGCCTGTCCGCGCAGCTCGAGCGGCTGGCCGACGAGGAGCGCGCCGAAGTCGCGCGGGATCTGCACGACGAGGTTGGCCCGCTGCTGTTCGCGCTGACCGCCTGGGCCACCGCCGCGGAGATGCAGCAGCGGAGCGGCGACCAGGATGCGGCGTCGACCTCGCTGCAATCGTTGCGCGGGGCCGCGGAGGCATTGCAGTCCGCGGTGCGCGACATGCTGCGCCGCTTGCGCGACAGCGCCCCGGCGCCGCTTCGGCTCGCAGGAGCGGTGGACGGGCTGATGGAGTTCTGGCGCGGGGTCCGGCCGCAGACGGTGTTCTCGGCGGACATCGCGGACGAACTCGAGGCGGTGGCGGAGCCGGTCCGCGCGGCCCTGTTCAGGGTGGCGCAGGAGGGTGTGTCGAATGCCGTCCGGCACGGCCAGCCGGGAAGGGTTTCGGTCGCGGCGGCCCTGCGCGCCGACGGCGCCGTGCTCAGCGTGCAGGATGACGGCACCGCCGATCCGGTGCCCGGCACCGGCCTCGGGTTGGTCGGGCTGGAGGAGCGCCTGCAGGCCCTCGGCGGGACGCTGGTTATAGATCCGGGCGAAGTAAGACCGGGGGAGATCCGGCCCGGCGCCGGCTGGCGCATCACCGGCTCGGTGCCGGCCGAAGGCGTCCGGCAGCAGGCCGGGGCGCGATGAGGATACTTATCGTGGACGATCATGCGGTCCTGCGTGCCGGCCTGCGCCAGGTGCTGCGGGCCGGGCTCGGCGCGGAACTGCGCGAAGCCGACACGGCCGAGGCGGCTCTGGCGGAGGCTGCCCTGTTCCGGCCGGAGCTCGCGGTGCTCGATCTCGGGCTGCCGGGTCGCAGCGGCCTCACGATCATTCCCGGCCTGCGCGAGCTGGGCGTGCATGTCGTGGTGCTCAGCGCCTATACCGAGCCGCTGCATGCGCAGCTCGCGCTCGAGGCCGGCGCGCATGGCTACGTCACCAAGAACGCGGCGCCGGAATTGCTCCTGGACGCCCTGCGCGCCGCCTTCGCCGGGCGGCGCTTCATCGAGCCGGCGGTGGCGCAGGACCTGGCGCTCCGGCAGGTCTCGGCCGGCGGCCGGCTGAACCAGCTCACCGGGCGCGAACTGGAGATCCTGCGCCTGCTGGCGGAGGGCCGCAGCCTCACCGAGATCGCGGCGGCCCTGTCGGTCAGCTACAAGACGATCGCCAATAGCGCGAGCCTGATGCGCTCGAAGCTTGGCACCACGCGCATGGCCGACCTCATCCGGCTGGCGATCGGGATGGCCTAGTGCGCGGTGGCGCCGGTGGCGCCGAGACCGGTCTGGCTGCGCACGTACTGCTCGTCGAACGCCGCCGCCTCGCCGGCGTCACGCGCGCTGCCGAGCCTCGAGCCAAGCCAGCAGCAGAGGAACGCGAGCGGCATCGAGAACAGGGCCGGGGAGTCATACGGGAAGATCGCGTGCGCATGGCCGAGTACCTTCACCCATATGCCCGGGCTGAGCACGGTGAGGGCAACGGCGGTGACGAGTCCGATCCAGCCGCCGAGCAGGGCGCCGCGCGTGGTCAGGCCGCGCCAGTACATCGACAGCAGCACCAGCGGGAAATTCGCACTCGCCGCCACCGCGAAGGCGAGGCCGACCATGTAGGCGACGTTCTGTTTTTCGAACAGGATGCCGAGCAGGATGGCAACGATGCCAAGCGCCACGGTGGCGTATCGCGAGACGCGCACCTCGCTCGCCTCGGTGCTGCGCCCGCGCGCGATCACCCGCGCATACAGGTCGTGGCTGACGGACGCGGCCCCGGCGAGCGTCAGGCCGGAGACGACCGCGAGGATGGTGGCAAAGGCGACCGCCGAGATGAAGCCGAGCAGCCAATCCCCGCCGACCGCCTGGGCCAGGAACACGGCCGCCATGTTGTTGCCGCCGCGCAGCAGGTGCGCCGGGGTCACGTAGGCGCTGTCGGTCGAGACCAGGACGATCGCGCCGAAGCCGATGATGAAGGTGAGCACGTAGAAGTAGCCGATCAGGCCGGTGGCCCAGAGCACCGACTTGCGCGCCTCGCGGGCGTCGCGGACGGTGAAGAACCGCATCAGGATGTGAGGCAGCCCGCCGGTGCCGAACATCAGGGCGACTCCGAGCGAAATCGCCGAGACGGGGTCCTTCGCGAGCGCCGCCGGCCGCAGGATGCCGAGATGCCTCGGATGCACGGCGACAGCGCGGGCGAACAGGGCGGGCAGGCTGAAGCCGAACTGGTACAGCACCAGGGCCGCCATCCAGGTGGCCCCGGCCAGCAGCAGCAGCGCCTTGATGATCTGCACCCAGGTCGTGGCGAGCATGCCGCCGAGGGTCACGTAGAGGATCATCAGTCCGCCGACGATGATCTCGGCATAGATGTAGGGCAACCCGAACAGCAGCTGGATCAGCTGCCCGGCGCCGACCATCTGCGCGATCAGGTAGAAGGCGATCACCACCAGCGAGCTGACCGCGGCGAGGCAGCGCACCGGTGTCTCGGCGAGCCGGTACGAGACCACGTCCGAAAGGGTATAGCGGCCGAGATTGCGCAGCCGCTCGGCGATCAGGAACATGATGATCGGCCAGCCGACCAGGAAGCCGATCGAATAGAGCAGGCCGTCGAACCCGCTGGCATAGACCAGCGCCGAGATCCCGAGGAAGGAGGCCGCCGACATGAAGTCGCCGGCGATGGCGACGCCGTTCTGGGCGCCGCTGATGCCGCCGCCTGCGGCGTAGAAGTCGGCCGCCGACCGGGTGCGCCTAGAGGCCCAGCCGGTGATCAGCAGCGTCAGCAGCACGAAGCCGCCGAACAGCAGGATCGCGGTCCAGTTCGCGCCGTGGTGGGCGAGCGGCGCAGGCGTCACGGGTGCTGCTCCCCGGCCTGGCGTTCCCCAGCCTGTCGTTCCTGAACCTGCTGCAGGATCGCGCGCTGCATGGGGTCGAAACGCGCATTGGCAATCGAGACATACACCGCGGTGAGCACCACCGCCGACACGATGACGAGCAGCCCGAGCGGAAAGCCGAGCGTGATGACGCCCCAGACCGGTGTCGCGAGCACTCCGGGCGCGAACGCCACCAGGAAGACAAAGCCGAAATAGAGCGCGACCATCGCGCCGGCGAGCGTCCAGCCGACTTTCGCGCGTGCCTCGGACAGCGCCAGGAAGTGGCTGTCACGACGCAACGCTGCGGCCGCGATCCGGTCCAGCATGAAGGTTTCTCCCGTGGCGGCGCTTTTTCGTGGCCGCTTCAGGGCCAGATTGGCAGGCGCCGGAGATGTTTGCAAAGCGAGACGGTGTCGATGCACCCGGCATGGCGCCTTGCTCCGAAATTCATTCGAAAAAACGAGATATTACCTTGGAGGCGACACTGTCCGTTGACTAAGCTTGCCGCAAATTCCGGAACGGATCGTCCAGCACCATGAGCTGTAATTACCAGCTTGTCCTCGAGCCCGCCGAGGACGAGGAGCGCCATAGCCATCTGTTCCAGGCAGAGGTCGGCCGCGTCGTGCAGGAACTCGAGGCGCAGGGGCTGCGCATCTCACGCGGGCGCCGCACCGGGGACCTCAAGCAGGTCGGGCTGTTCTTCGTCGAGCAGTTCGGCGCGAGGTCGGAGATGGTCTTCGGGGAGAGGACGGCGGCGGTGCTGAGCCGGTACGTCACCGCGCACGCCAGGCGCCAGGTCCGGCTCAGGATCGGCGACGAAGAGTTTGTTGCATATTCAGTCAGTGGAATAGCCGAACTGGCTCAGATACCGCATGAGGAAGAGTGAGACGCTTATCCCAGGATCCTACTGAACGCGCGCGAGCGGATTCGAAGCCGTGCCGGTCGCGGCCGCCATCACGCTATTGATGAGCGAGAGCAACTGGGTGCCGCTGTACGGCTTGCTGACGAAACAGGTTCCCTGATCGAGATCTTCGGGCTGCGGCCGCGCGTGGCCGGAGGTCAGCACGATCGGGCAGTGCGGTCTGATCCTTCGCACGTATTTCGCCAGCATGAAGCCGTCCGGTTCGCCGGGCATCCTGACGTCGGTAAACACGCATCCGATTTCCGGACGCTTGAGCACGGTGACCATCGCCGCCCCGCCATTGGCGGCCTCGACGACGTCGAACTCGTTCTCGCGCAGGATTTCTGCCACCAGCATTCGAATCAACTCGTCGTCTTCCACGATCAGGATAACCGGCTTGGCAGTCATGGCTCTACCTGTAGTCTCGTCAACAGTTTCAGTCTTGCAGCATGCAGAGATCAGGCCAATTAACGTTTCCTTGATCCAAGTAGCCGGTCGATCCGGGCAACTGGCACATGTATTCCGCACGAAGTCTTAATTGTGCTGCCTGTATGATACTGTAGTTCTCAGGATCAAATTCGGAACATTCCGATGTCGTGTCGCGATCGGATAACGCGCGCGCAGCCAGAGCAAGACCGCTCAAGTCGAGCCGGTAAACTTGCTCCAGCAGGCTAATCTAGAGGCGGATTGACGTCTCAGGCTGAGTTCAGCATGAAACGATCAGGCTCTAGGCGACGATCGCCCGCAGCCCGTGCCGCCGGCTCTCTCCGGCAACCAGCTCGGCGAGCTGTGCGGCCGGCATCGGACGGCCGTGCAGCCAGCCCTGGAATTCGTTGATGCCGAGCGTCACCAGCTTCTGCTGCTGGCTCGCGGTCTCGATGCCCTCCGCCATCACGGCGATGCCGAGCCCCGCGCCGAGGTCCCGGAAGGCACGCATGATCGCCGGCATGGCCGGCTTGGTCTCGAGCTGGCTGGTGAAGGAGCGGTCGATCTTGATGCGGCTGATCGGCATGTCGGCGATGTAGCTGAGGCTCGAATAGCCGTTGCCGAAGTCATCCAGCGCCAGCAGAATTCCGGCTTGCTGCAGTCCGAGCAGGTTGGTCCTGGTCTGCCCGTCACGCGTCATCAGGACGCTCTCGGTGATCTCCATCTCGAGCCGTTCCGCGGCAAAGCCGGTCTCGGCCAGCACCGCCCGCACCGCATCGACGAAGCCGGGCGCACGCAACTGGAGGGGCGACACGTTGACCGCGACCCGGAGCGCACCGAGTGTGTGGGTGTCGCGGATCGCACGGCGGATCGCCCACAGGCCAAGATCCTCGATCAGGCCTCCCTGCTCGGCGATCGGGATGAACTGGTCGGGTCCGACGGCGCCATATTCCGGATGGGTCCAGCGGGCCAGCGCCTCGACGCCGATCAGCCAGCCGCTGCCGCTGCGCTGCGGCTGGTAGGCAAGCTCGAGGCCGCCGGCCGGCAACGCGCCGCGCAGGTCCAGCTCCAGGGCACGGCGCCGCCGCAGCTCCTCGCCCATCTCTGGTTGGTAGATGCAGTAGCGGCCCCGGCCGTTCTTCTTGGCGTGGTAGAGCGCAAGATCGGCCTCATAGAGGGCAATGTCGGCCGGCGCCCCCCGGAGCGCCTCCCCCCGAAGCGACTCCCCCCGAAGCGACTCCTGGTGCGGCCCGTCCCCTTCCGTACGCACGGTCGTGCGGGTGGCGTCCCGTGTCGCCGGGCTGGTCAGCAGGGTGGCGCCGATCGAGGCGCCGAGGCGCGCCCGGCCGGACGGCAGGCTCATCGTGCCCGAGATCGCGGTGACCAGCGCCTGCGCCAGCCCGCGCAGCTCCGCCATGCGCATGTCCGACACCAGCACCGCGAACTCGTCGCCGCCGATGCGCGCCACCAGGCTCCTGTGCGAGCAGGTCGCGCGCACTCGCCGGGCGACCTCCACCAGGACATGATCGCCCGCCTGGTGGCCGGAGCCGTCATTGACCAGCTTGAAGTCGTCAAGGTCCAGGTACAGCACGCCCAGCGAGCCGCTGGCGCCGAGGCTCTCGATCCGCTCATGCAGCGCCGCATTGAAGCCGGCCCGGTTGGCCAGCCCGGTCAGGCTGTCATGCAGGGCGGCGTAGCGGGCCCGGGCCTCGCTCTGCGCCAGCGCCCGGCGGCTGGCCTCGACCTGCTCCTTGGCACGGCGATCGGCGTCGATGTCCATCAGCGTGCCGGACATCACCAGCGGCTCGCCCTCGGCGTCGCGCAGGATGACGCGGCCCCAGTCCAGCACCCAGCGATAGCTGCCGTCGGCACACCGCATACGATACTCGCTGCGGTAGCCCTCGCTCCGGCCGAGCCGGTTGTCCTCGACGGCCTGCTCGGCGGCGGCGCGATCTTCGGGATGGATCAGCGACAGCCAGCCCGCGCCGCTTTCGTCGATCTCGCCACGGGCATAGCCGAACAGGCTGCTCCAGCGCCGGTTGCGCGTGGTCCGGCCGGTGCGGCAGTCGTGCCGCCAGGAGGCAAGCTGTGCGCCGTCCAGGACGCCCTCGAGCAGGTCGCGCGCCTCGGCCAGGGCGATCTCGTCACGCTTGCGGCGGGTGAGGTCGAGCTGGATGCCGAACACCAGCCTGGAGCCGCCCGCCTGCGGCATCAGTCGCCCGCGCGACAGCAGCCAGACCCAGTGTCCCTCCCGGTGCTGCAGGCGAAACTCCGCCTGGTAGTGCGCGGTGCGCCCGTCCAGGTGCGCCTGCACGCTCTCGTAGAGGTGGGTGCGGTCGTCGGGATGCAGCAGCTCGCGCCAGTCGCGATGGCGCAGCGCGCCGGGCTCGTACCCCGCCATTGCCGCCAGGCGATCGTCGAAGACCGCGATATCGCTCTCGAGGTCCCACCACCAGCTCCCGAGACCGGCGGTGGCGAGCGCCACCTCCAGCATCCGTCCGGTGAGGTCGCCTGCACCCGTGGGCGCAGAGGCGGGCGCGGAGGCAAATGAGAATCGCGGCGACGAGCCCGGACCCGGAACGAGGGACGCTGATACGTCCGGATCTGCTCGCACCTCGGGTCGCCTCGCTGTCACGCCTCGGATTGCCCAGGATAGATCGTTCCGCCATCGCATGCATATAACTATGACGGGATCGTGATCCAGCCCGGCAGGTGATCAGCTGGTGATCTGGACCTTGATCGGCCCCTCGCGCTCCATGACGTTGATCGCCACCTCGCTGCCGAGGCGCGAGAGGTGCACGCTGACCCGCCCGCCGCCGACGGCGAGGTTGTAGAGGGTCATCTCGTCGAGAAAGGCGGGCAGGCGCGGGGTGTCGAAATGCACCGTCACCGTCGCTGGATCGAAGCGCAGCCCGAGGCACGCCTGCACCAGCGAGGGCAGGGTGGCGGCCGCCCAGGCCTGAGGGGAACAGGCCACGGGGTAGCGGACCGGCCCTTCGCCACGCTGTCGGGCGAAGCCGCAGAACAGTTCCGGCAGGCGCCGCAGGTCCGCATACAGCGCCGCGTCGAACAGCGCTCCGAACAGACGCGACGCCTCCTCCTTGTAGCCATAGCGGGCCAGGCCCAGCGCGATCAGCGCGTTGTCGTGCGGCCAGACCGAGCCGTTGTGATAGGCCATCGGGTTGAATCGGGTCTCGCCGACCGGGATGGTGCGTATGCCCCAGCCCGAGAAGAAGGTGCGGCTCATCAGGCCCGACACGATCCGCTCGGCGCGCTCCGGCGGCACGATGCCGGTGAGCAACGTGTGGCCGGCGTTCGAGGAGCGGATGCGGCAGGGCTGCTTGCGCCCATCGAGCGCGATCGCATAGGTGCCGAGGTCGTCGAGCCAGAACCTGACGTTGAAGGCGACCCGCAAGGCGGCCGCCTCGGACTCCAGCCGGTGGGCCAGGGCGGTGTGCCCCAGCCTGCGTCCGATCGCTGCCGCCGCCAGCTTGGCGGCATAGACATAGGCCTGCACCTCGCACAGGGCGATCGGGCCGTCTGCCAGAGTGCCGTCGGCGTGGAAGACGGAGTCGAAGCTGTCCTTCCAGCCCTGGTTGGCCAGGCCGTTCTCGTTGCGCCGGCCGTACTCGACGAAGCCGTCACCGTCACGGTCGCCGTACTTGTCGATCCACTCGATGGCGCGCTCGATGTTGGGCCACAGAATGGCGATGCCGGCGACGTCGCCGGTGCGCTCCAGATATTGCCCGGCCAGCATGATGAACAGCGGCGTGGAATCGACGCTGCCGTAATAGTGCCGGAACGGCACCTCGCCGAGCTCCGCCATCTCGCCGCGACGCGTCTCGTGCAGGATCTTGCCCGGCTCGGCGTCGGCCACGTGATCGACCGTGGTGGCCTGGTTCTCGGCCAGAAAGGCGAGCACGCCGCGGGCGATCGACGGATCGAGCCAGAGCATCTGCATCGCCGTGATCAGTGCGTCGCGTCCGAACGCGGTGCTGTACCAGGGCACCCCTGCATAGGGGTACGGGCCGGTCGGCTTGTCAGTCACCAGCATATAGATGTCGGAGATGCAGCGCCGGATCGCCTCGTTGAAGATTTCGTTCGAGGTGGCGATTGCGGCAGCCCTGGCCGAGGAGATGCGCAGCGCGCGGCGCGCCTCGACCATCGAGAACAGGAACTGCTCGGCGGGTCTCGGATGCGCGCCCAGAGGGGAGTTCAGGTCCGGGTCGCATTCGATCACCACATGCACCAGCAGGCGGCCGCCTGGCTTGAGCGACAGGTCGAAGCGGGCGCTGGTCGCCGTCAGCCTGGCCGGGCGTGGCTCGAAGCGCAGCCGGGTGCGGCGCACGCGCTCGTCGAGGCCGGTATAGGACAGCAGCACGCTGTCCTCGTCGACCACCGCCGGCGACAGCGTGCCGTGTTTGGCACGCGGGGTGCCCCGGGCTTCGAACAGATCGGCAAAGTCTGCGAAGAACCCGATCTCGATATTTGCGTCGCGCGTCTGCACGTCGAAGTTGCGCAGCAGCAGCCGCTCGTGGCAGGCGCGCTCCCACAGGAAGCGGGTGCGGCGCACGTGGATGAGGTCGTGCGACAGCGTCTCGGCCTGCCCGGTTGCATCCTTCGGCTCGATCTGCAGTTCCGGGTTGGTCAGGTCGCACGACAGCGTCGCGTTGTTCTCGCGCAGCGTCGACGACAGCAGGATCGGCCGCACGCCGCACAGGCTGAGCGACAGTGCCGAGAGATGCCTGGTGTCCAGGTAGTAGAGGCCGTCGGCGATGCCCGGGCCGAACAGGATGTTGCCGCTATGGTCGAACACCCCGAACAGGTCGCCATGCTTGAGCGTGTGCTGGCCGCGCTCTGAGATCTGCGCCGTGGCGCCGACCACGTAGGCGTTCGGCACCGACTGGATGGCCGCGGCGGATGGCGCCGCCGGGGCCGGGGTCGGGTTCGCGCTGGCGTCCGGTTGGGTATCCAAATGGCGGCTCCTCTTCTCGCGCTGTCCCGCCGACCTAGCCAGGCGATCGGGTCCGCATTGTCGGCAGGGTTAACCGAAGCGGCGGCAACCGGCCAGTGTGCAGGACGTTGCTGCGCCGTTATGGCCCGTACAACCGCAGCATCCAGAAGCAAGTCGCCCCGGTCATACGACGACAAGCGGGACTTCTCCCGTACGCCGGAGCCGCGCGGCGGCGACCTCTCCCGGCAAGGCGAGCCGCGTGGGGATGGTTCCCCGCCCGGCCGTTCCAAGACAAGTCCGATCTTCGTGGTGCAGAAGCATGATGCGAGCCGGCTGCACTGGGACTTCCGGCTCGAGCATGGCGGCGTGCTGTGGAGCTGGGCGGTGCCGAAGGGGCCGTCGCTGGATCCGAAGGACAAGCGGCTCGCGATGCATGTCGAGGATCATCCGGTCGACTACGCCACCTTCGAGGGGACCATTCCGGAGGGAAACTACGGCGCCGGCACCGTCGAGCTGTGGGACCAGGGCCACTGGCGCCCGCTGGCCGAAGACCCCGAGGCGGCGCTTCGGGATGGCGAGCTGAAGTTCGTGCTCGACGGCAACCGGCTGCATGGCGGCTTCGTGCTGGTCCGGCTGAAGCCGCGCGTCTCGAAGACCGGGGTGCCGGAAAAGGCCGAAAGCTGGCTGCTGATCAAGGAGAAGGACGCCGCCGTCGAGCCCGGGGCGGATGCCGCGGCGCTGGAACGAAGCGTTCCACGCAAGCCGGCCAAGGTGAAGGCCACCAAGGCCGCGAAGCCGAAGTCCAGGCCGAAGGGCGGCGGCGACCCATTGCCGGAGACGCAGGCGCCCCAGCTCGCCACCCTGGTCATCGAGGCCCCCACCGGCGATGGCTGGATCAGCGAGATCAAGTTCGACGGCTACCGCATGCTGTGCCGACGGAAGGGCGACGCAGTGCGGCTGTTCACCCGCAACGGCCTCGACTGGACCGACCGGGTGCCATCGCTCGCGCAGGCGGTCGCCGCCCTGCCGGCGTCGGCGCTGCTGCTCGACGGCGAACTGGTGGCGCTCGATCGCGACGGCCGGTCCTCGTTCGGGGCGCTGCAGGATGCGCTCTCCACGGGACGCACCAGGAACCTGGTGTATTACGCCTTCGACCTGTTGCACCTGGACGGCCACGACCTGCGGGCGCAGCCGCTGAGCGAGCGCAAGCAGGCGCTCGAGGGGGTGCTGACGGACAACAACGGACTGATCCGGCTCAGCGAGCATCTCGCCTCCGAGGCGGCCCAGGTTCGCAGCGAGGCCTGCAAGGTCGGGCTGGAAGGCATCGTCTGCAAGCGGCTCGACGCCCCGTACAAGGCCGGGCGTGGCCGCGACTGGCTGAAGCTCAAGTGCGAGAACCGTGAGGAGGCGGTGATCATCGGCTCGACGCCGCCGAAGGGCAGCCGCGCGCACCTCGGCTCCCTGCTGCTGGCGCGCCACGACCCGGATGGCACGCTCCGGTTCGCGGGCGGCGTCGGCACCGGCTTCTCGGCGCAGACGCTGCGCGTGCTGGACGAGAAACTCATTGCGCTGGCCTCCACGGTCGCTCCGAAAGGGCTGCAGAACCGCGAGGCAGCGCCCCGCGATGCACGCTGGGTGAAGCCTGTGCTGGTGGCGGAGCTGCGCTTCGCCGGCGTCACCGACGACGGCATGTTCCGGCACGCGAGCTTCCTGGGACTGCGCGAGGATAAGCCGGCCCGGGACGTGGTTGCCGAAGTGGCGCCGGAACCGAAAGCCAGTCGCATCGTGACCGCGACGAAGCCTGGCAGCCGCGACGTGCGCGAGGTCGCCGGACAGCGCCTGACCCATCCGGAGCGGCTGCTCTGGCCCCGGGATGGCAGCGATCCGGGTCTGACCAAGGCGGACCTTGCCGCCTACTGGCAGGCGGTCTCGGCGCGGGCGCTGCCGGAGATCGCGGACCGGCCACTCGCCATGGTGCGCTGCCCGGACGGCATCGGGGGCGAGCACTTCTTCCAGAAGCACAAGACGCGCGGCATGCCGGACGCGCTGCGCGAGGGCGCCGAGGACGATGCCCCCTACCTCGCGCTGTCCGACGTGGCGGGGCTGGTCGCGACGGCGCAGATCGCGGCGATCGAGCTGCATGGCTGGGGCAGTCCGGGCACCGACCCGGCACATGCCGACCGGCTGGTGTTCGACCTCGACCCGGCCGAGGACGTGCCGTTCGCCCGCACGGTGGAGGCGGCGCTCGAGATCCGGCGGCGCCTCGAGGCGGCCGGCCTCGCCAGCTACCCGCGCACCAGCGGCGGCAAGGGGCTGCATGTGGTGGCGCCGATCAGCACCCGGATGGACTGGGACGCGGTGCGCGCCTGGTGCCGGGAGTTTGCCGAGAGCATGGAGCGCGATGCGCCCGACCGCTACGTGTCCAGCACGCGCAAGACCCGTCGCACCGGGCGCATCCTCATCGACTGGCTGCGCAATGGCCTCGGCTCGACCGCGGTGGCGTCGTATTCGCCGCGGGCACGGCTTGGCGCCACGGTGGCGACGCCACTGTCCTGGCGCGAGGTCACGCCGTCCCTGGACATCAAGGCGTTCACGATCCGGACGGTGCCGGACCGTGTCCGCAAGGCCGATCCGTGGCGCGAGTTCGACCGCGACCGGCGCGAACTCAAGCCCGCCAAGAAGTAGAGGAACCAGAGATGGCTGAACGTCCGATCTGGCGCGGCCTGCTGCGCCTGGCGCTCGTCTCCTGCCCGGTCGCGCTGTACAGCGTGCGCCAGCCGAGCGAGACGCTGCATTTCCACTTCATCAATCCCGACACCAACAACCGCGTGCGCACGGTCACGCTGGACGCCGAGACCGACCAGGAACTGTCGCGCCGTGATCTTAAGCGCGGCTACGAGTTCGAGAAGGACCGCTACGTCGTCCTCGACGACGAGGATTTCGAGAGCGCCAAGATCGACAGCTCCGGCGTGCTCAAGATCGACAAGTTTGTCGAAGCCGACAGCATTGATCCGATCTACTACGATGCGAGCTACTACGTCGTGCCGGACGGCAATGCCCGCGATCGGCAGGACGATGTCTATGTCGTGCTGCGCGAGGCAATCGGAAGTACCGGGCGCGTCGCCCTGTCCCGCCTGGTGATCGCGCGGCGGGAGCGGGCGGTCGCGATCATGCCGATGCAGAACGGGCTGGTGCTGCACACGCTGCACGACATGCGCGAGATCGCCGACCCGGACCACCTGTTCGCCGACCTGCCGAAAGCAGGTGCCGACAAGGAGATGGTCGGGCTGGCCACCCAGCTCATCGACCGCCAGACCACGCGGTTCGAGCCGGCCGACATGGAGGATCGCTACGAGAGCCGCCTGCGCGCGGTGATCGAGGCGAAGCTGAAAGGGGTGAAGCCGGAACCCGAGCCGGAGGAGGAGGAGCGCGGCAATGTCGTCGACCTGATGGCGGCGCTGCGTCAGAGCCTTGGCGAGAGCTCGTCGAAGACGACGGGCGCTGCTGCGACCGCGGCACCTACGAAGGCGAAGACCAAGCCCGCTTCCAAAAAATCCGCACCCGCCACCAAGACGGTCAAGCCTGCCGCAAAGGCTGCACCGTCGCCAAAGCCGGCCGCCAGGCGCCGGGCCTGACGGTCAGCGCGCATCCGACACGGCAGGGGCTGCGCTCGACGTGAGCTCGCCTGCGGCAAAGGCCAGGCCGGCTGCATCGACGAGTGACTGCGCATGCGTCCTCGCCACCGTCGCGCGCGCCTCATCCAGCGCGGTGGAGGCGTTGACGGCGTCGGTGAACGATCCAACCCCGTGGGCGAACGCGTCGGCGGCGGACGCGTAGGCCGTCTGTGCCGCCTGCCGCAGCGCGACCGATGCGTCGTACTGGGAAAGTCCGGTCTGCATCTGGTCGTAGGCAAGTGCGACCTCGCGCAGCGCCGCGGTCTGACTTGCTTCCAGCGCATCCTCGGCCGCCGCGCGGCGGGATTGCGCGAGGCGAAGCTGGTTGGCGCGGAGTCCGCCCTGGTAGAGCGGCCACTCGAAGCGCAGGAACACGCCCGCCTGTGGCTGCTCGACGCTCTCGTAGGGGCCGCCATCGACGCCAATGCGGCCGATGTTGCCCTGCACGTTGCTGTCGATCAGCAGCTTCGGCGCCATCTCCGCCCGCGCCACCGCGACTCCCGCATCGGCGGCCCGCAACTGCGCCAACCCGTCGAGCAGGTCGGCGCGCTGCCTGAGGGCGTCGTCCATGAGCTGTTCGACGGTGCGCGGCGTGGTGCGCAGCAGCGGCCGGTCGAAGCTGTCCTCCACCCGCAGGGGCTGGGTCGGCGGCAGGTCGAGCGCCGCCAGCAACGCGTAGGTCGCCGCATGCTGCACGGCCGAGGCCTGCGCGATGTCGTATTCGGCCTGCGCCGTGTTGCGACGGGCCAGCTGCAGTGCGGTGATCGTGCCAAGGCCTTGCATATAGAGCGCCTGCGCCGACTGCTGCAGCCGGTGCGCGTCGCCGAGCGCCTGGTGCGCCGCCTGCAGCTCGGCATTCGCGCCATCCAGGCTGAAATAGCTGCGCGCCACCAGCAGGATCAGGCGCTGGTGCGCGGCGGTGAAGGCGACGTTGGCGGCGAACGAGAGCTGCCGGGCGGCCTGCTCGCTCGCCTTGCGGCCGCCACCGAAGTCGATCAGCAGGTACTTGATCGCCAGCTCCGGAAACACCTCCTGCGCATCGGCGGTGATGTAGCCGCGTCGGACCAGGTTGGTCGGGAACGGCGAGGCTATGTGCTGGTAGCCGCCCAGGGCGCTGGCGGTGACCTCGGGCAGCAGCGCGGCTCGGGCGATGCCGACGCCGATCGCCGCCTGGCGCGCCTGTTCCCAGGCGATGCGGGTCTCCTTGTTGCGCCGCTGCGCGATGTCGATCAGTTCGGCGAGACCGTAGCGATGGCCGGGATCGATGGTGTCGTCGACGCTATCGGTCACTCCGGCTCGGGGCGACCAAGGCAGCGATGCGTCACGCGGGAGCGCGAAGCGGCGGGCGTCGGCCGGTGCCGCGTCCTGGCTGTCGGGCGGGATCTGCCAGGGTGTGTCCGCGGTCGCCGGCGCGAGGTCGCGGGTGTCGTTGCAGGCGACAAGCGAAACGCACGCGAACACGACGCGGACGACGGATCTCGGCCTAGCCATGCGACCCCGCCGCCGAGGGTGCGACGATCGAGCGCAGGTCCCTGTCGAGCACGTCATACCAGATCGCGCGCGCCGGCAACCCGGGGGTTGCGGCCTGCGGCGGCGACGGCATCCCGGGCGCCAGCGTCGTCACGGCTTCGGCGCCGCGTACTGCGTCTGCGCAGCGCTCGAGCCAGTCCGCGACGGCCTCGTGGTAGGCGAGCGCCGCCTGTCGGTCGGTGGCGGGTGCCGCCTGCCATTGCGCATCGTCACGGGTGTTCAGGATCACCGACATGTCGAGCAGGATCCCATCGAGCGCCGCCAGCGCGCCGGCATCGAGCGGCCGCCCGGCAGCCCGGTGCAGCGGCGCCGGCTCGAAGCCGCTGCTGGCGATCAGGCCGCGCGCCCGGCTCATGGCCAACCCATAGGCGACCTGCAGCAGGTTCCGCCTGCGGTCCGCCTCGCCGGGATCGAGCCGCTCCAGCCGCATCAGCCCGGCCAGCGACATGATCGCGGTTGCCAGCTGGCGCCGGGCCGCATCCATTCCGCGCTTCGGCCACAGGCTGGTGAAGACCAGCAGCACGATCACGTTGCCCAGGACAATGCCGATCACCCGGTCCCGCGCGGTCTGCATGTCCAGGGTCGGGCCGAACCCCTGCAGAACCGTCAGGTAATACGCGATGCCGATCTGCCAGCCGGCATAGCTGACACGTTCGCTGCCGGTGGCGATCCAGCCTGTCAGCAGCGTCACCGCCGCCAGCGCCAGCAGCAGGTCGCCAAGATCGGTCATCGCCGGCATCAGCAGCAGGATGGTGAGGATGCCGAGGCCGCCGCCGATCAGGGCGCCGCAGATGCGCAGGGTCGCCTTGTGCAGGGTCTCGCCAAGCGTGCCGAGCGAGACGAAGAAGCAGGTCACCACGCAGGTGTGGATCGCCGGCCAGTCCAGCAGCTCCTCCGCGGCATAGCAGAGCATGACCGCGAGCGTGACCTTGAAGGCGTAGCGTGCGGTTTCCGGATCCCGCACCGCCTGGACCGAGATCAGGCCGGGCCTGGCCTCCGCCTTGCCTCTTGCCGCCGGAGACGCCGTCCCGGCGAGGGATCGGCCGATCCCTCGCGCGGCATGGGCGATTTCGTCGGCCAGCGGTCGCGCCGCATTGTCTCCCGGCACCGATGCTGCCGGGTCCAGCGCCACGGTCCTGCCGGCGCGGAACGATCCCGCGGCCGATCGACACCAGGCGGCGAGCGGCCGCAATCGACGATCACCCTGTCCCTCCCGGCCCTCGCGCCGCTCGATGAGCGGCCACGCCAGCAGGGCCAGTGCCAGGCGTTGCGTCTCCCGGACCGCCACGGCGTAGTCCGGCCCCGCCGCGGCGCCGGATGCGGCATGCAGGCGGGTCAGCAGCGTGACCAGCCTCTGGTCCTCGCGTGCCGAGGCGGCCAGCGCCGCCAGGGCGCCGGGGCGGCCGGCGCAGAGATCCGCGCACGCCGCCAGCCGGTCGGCGAGTGCGGTGCGCAGCAGGGCAGCGGGGCGCCGGCCTGTCGCCAGGTTCGCCGCCACCACCAGCGCCACCGGCATCGCGACCACCACCGACAGCCAGAGCAGCGACTGCACCAGCGCCTCCTCCGGCGGCATCCGGAACAGGTCCGGCAGGCCCTCCTCGGTGGTGTTGGAGATCCCTGACGACTGCAGCGAGAGACCCATCAGCTGGTCGCCCAGGGTGAGACCGTAGGCGACGATGAAGCCGGCGGTGAAGGCGGCAGCGCCCAGCGGCGAGATGCGCGAGCAGAACATCGCGGCAAAGGTGGCGAGCGCGATCAGCGGCACCCGCAGCGCCGGCTGCGACAGGCTGGCCATGAACACCAGGATGGTGACCAGCACGGCCAGGATCACCGCAATGCCAGCGACGAGCGCGGTCCTGATCGTCGAGCTGCGCTCGCTGCCCGACACCAGCAGCACGATGTAGGCCGAGACCGCCGCATCCGGCAGCCGGAACAACTCGCTGATCGAGACCGACGCCAGCACAAGGCTGACCAGGCGCAGCGTGTCGCCCAGCCGTCCCGGCCTCGGCGCGAACTCGCGCAGCAGGATGCGCAGGCCACCGCCGATCGGCCGTGGCACGGTCGTGGCGGACGCGCCGCTCACCGGTCGATCACGATCACGGCGGACGCGCCGAGCCGCATCATGGCCGGCGGCGGCGCGTGCAGCAGGACCCGGACCGGAAACCGCTGCGCGATCCTGACCCAGCTCAGGCTGCGCGGCACCCGCGGCAATCCGCCGAGGGTCACGCCCTCGTCCGGCGACACGCCCGCGGCCAGGCTCTCCACCACGCCCTCGACAGGAGGCCCCGACGCGCCGAGCACATAGACCCGCGCAGCCTGTCCGGCATGCAGGGCGCCGAGCACGGTCTCGCGGAAATTACCGACCGCATACCAGTGCTCGCTGTCGATGATGGTGAAGAGGGGATGACCTGCCTCGCCGTATTCGCCGACGCTGGTATCGAGGCCGCTGATCACGCCGTCGCACGGCGAGCGCACATCGGTGAGCCGCAGGTTGCGCGCTGCGAGGGCCATCGTCGCCTGGGCCGCGACGACCTGCGCCTCGGTGGGCCGGGTGCTGCTGATGCCCTGCCGCGCTTCCTCCGCCTCCTGGCGCGCCTGCTGCAGCGAAATCCGCGCGGTGTGTTCCGCGGTGCGCGCCTGGTCGACCTGCTCGGCCGTTACGAAGCCGCGCGCCAGCAATGGTTGCAGGCGCGAAAGCGTCGCCGAGGCGAGCGCCAGCTGCGCCTCGGCGGTGCCGATGCCGGTCGCCGCCGCATCCGCCTTGCTGCCCTGCGAGGCGACCTGGTTGCCGGTGATCGCCAGCGTAGCCTGCAGCGCGAACAGCTGCGCCCGCGCCTGCTCGAGCTGAAGGCGGTACGGCTCCGGATCGATCCGGAACAGCAGGTCGCCAGCATGCACGACCTGGTTGTCGTGCACGGCCAGCACCGTCACGCGGCCGCTCACGTCCGGCGCCATGTGCACCACGTCGGCGTCGAGATAGGCGTCGTCGGTGCGTGGACGGTGCGCCAGCCGGTCCGACGCCAGCAACGCGCCCACGACCACCGCCGCGAGCGCTGTCAGCAGGAACGCGGCGCCGAACAGCCGTCCGAAGCGGTTCATGCTATTGCCCGAACTGCAGCAGCCAGATGAACACCGCGACTGCTACCGCCACGGCAAGATAGCTGAGGGGCGGCGCCAGCACGTGCTGGTTGAGCCCGATCGCGCCCAGGACCAGGCGACAGGCTACCGCCGCGCACAGTCCCAGCGCGCCGCACAGGATCCAGGCGGGGAAGAACGAGCCCAGGATGTTCTGCGAGGGCGCCGTGCCGCATCCGCTGACCACGAGCGGGACGAGCAGAGCCGCGCCGGTCCAGAGCGCGGCCACGGGGCCGGATGCGCCTTGCGCCGCTTGGTCGGCTGCCTGCGTCGTTTGCATTGCGTCATGTAAACAGCAAAATGTTCCGGCCAAAAGTGAAGTTTGGCTCGTTAACCCTGAACGGCCGCCCGGCGGCCTGCATGACGGACCTCCCTGGGCGCAACCGGCAGACGCGGCGACGACCAGGTCGGATCAGTTTCAGCTTGTCGGCGGACATGTCCGATCGCTGGGCAAGAACTCCTGCTTCCTGAGTAGATTCCGAACCTCGCGATGTCGTCGCGATGGGTTTCTATTCAGTCAAGAGACCGGGTGTTCGATGCAAAAGATGTCTGCGGTAGATCTGTTGTCGACTTGATCAATTTCTTCATCACGCGTCCGATCTTCGCGTCCGTCGTTGCCATCGTCATGGTACTGGCCGGGATCGTCGGCTACCTCGAACTTCCGGTCGCGCAGTTTCCCGAGATCACTCCGCCGCAGGTCGTGGTCACCTCCGCATATCCGGGAGCGAGCGC
>CAXTVI010000026.1:0-10177 GCA_964247695.1 uncultured Acetobacteraceae bacterium | reverse complement strand
CCGAGATCACTCCGCCGCAGGTCGTGGTCACCTCCGCATATCCGGGAGCGAGCGCCAAGATCGTCGCCGATACCGTAACGACGCCGCTCGAGCAGCAGATCAACGGCGTCGAAGGCATGGCCTACATGTCGTCGGTCAGCGCCAACGACGGCACGTCGACCATCACCATCACCTTCAACGTCGGCTACAACGTCGATATTGCCGCGGTCGACGTCCAGAACCGCGTTTCGCAGGCGACAGGCGATCTGCCCTCGATTGTCAACCAGGGTGGCATCACGATCCAGAAGCAGGAGCCGAACTTCACGCTCCTGGTCAACATGGTTTCGCCGGATGGTTCGGTGGGCGCGCTGGGCCTCAGCAACTACGCCTATCTGCAACTGGTCGACCCGCTGAAGCGCTTGAAGGGCGTCGGCAACGTCACGATCTTCGGCGAGAAGCGCTACGCCATGCGCGTGTGGCTCGACCCGGCGCGCCTGGCCTATCTCGGCGTGACCGCGGTCCAGGTGCAGCAGGCGATCGCCGAGCAGAACCAGCAGGTCGCGGGCGGCAAGCTGGGCGAGGCGCCGTCTCCGTCGAACCAGCAGTTCGAGCTGCAGATCAACACGCTCGGCCGGCTTCCCGACGTCGAGCACTTCCGTGACATCATCGTGCGCGCCGGCAGCCGCAGCAGCGGCATGGTCCGGCTGCGCGATGTCGGCCGGGTCGAACTCGGCGCCCAATCGTATGACTCCAACGCCTATATCGATGGCAAGCCGACAGTGATCCTGGCGATCTACCAGACGCCCGGCGCCAACGCTCTCGCCCTCGACAAGCTGGTCCGCGCCAGGATGGCGGCACTCGCACCCGGCTTCCCGCCCGGCATCGGCTACACGATCAAGTACGACACGACGATGTTCGTCTCGGCGTCGCTGCACGAAGTCCTCATGACGCTGGCCGAGGCGCTGATCCTGGTCTTCATCGTCGTCTTCGTTTTCCTGCAGAGCTGGCGCACCACGCTGATCCCGGGGATCTCGATCCCGGTATCCCTGATCGGCACCCTGGCCGTGATGAAGGTCGTCGGGTTCTCCATCAACATTGTCAGCCTGCTTGGCCTTGTGCTCGCGGTCGGCCTCGTCGTTGACGATGCCATTGTCGTCGTCGAGAACGTCACGCGGCAGATCGACGGCGGCAAGCGGCCGCTGGAGGCCGCGAAGGCCGCGATGAAGGAGGTGACCGGACCGATCCTCGCGACGACCGCGGTGCTGATGGCGGTGTTTGTCCCGGTGGCTTTCCTGCCGGGGATCACTGGCCAGCTCTACCGGCAGTTCGCGCTGACGATTGCGATCTCCGTCGGTCTGTCGGCCTTCAACTCGCTGACGCTGAGCCCGGCGCTGTGCGCGATCCTGCTCAAGCCCAAGACCGGGGAGCCGGCCTGGCTGTTCGCCCGCTTCAATGCGGGCTTCGGCTGGCTGGCCGACAGCTTCTCCGCCAGCGTGCGGACGACGACGCGCTATGCGCCGGTCATGTTCCTGATCCTGGCCGGCACAGTGGCAGGGGCCTACGCCATCTCGCGCGTCATCCCGACCGCCTTCGTACCGGTCGAGGATCAGGGTTACTTCTTCGTGATCATCCAGCTGCCGGACGGGGCCTCCCTGGCGCGGACCGAAGCGGTCACCAAGCATGTCAGGGCCCTGCTGATGCAGCGTCCGGAAGTGCAGGACGTGGTCATGATCACCGGCCTGAACTTCCTCACCAACTCGACGCAGTCCAACAGTGCGGCCGAGTTCGCCATTCTCAAGCCCTGGGCCCAGCGTCGAGGCCGCGAGCATACCGCCCAGAGCATCGTGGCTGCGCTCAAGCCGCATCTGCTGGGGCTTCCGGCGGCACTCGTGCTCACCTTCGACCCGCCCTCCATCCCGGGGCTGGGGACGACGGGCGGGTTCGAGTTCGAGGTCGAAGACCGTGACGGCGTCGGTGCGGTTCGCCTGGATGAGGCGACGCAGGCGATGCTGGCGGTCGCCCGCCGGCAGCCGGAACTGGACGGCCAGCAGCTCTTCACCACCTTCGCCACGTCGGCGCCGCAGCTCGACTTTGCACTCGACCGTGACAAGGCCAAGCAGCTCGGCGTCAGCCTCAACGACGTGTTCACGACCATGCAGAGCTATTTCGGCTCGCTCTACATCAACGACTTCAACCTGTTCGGCCGGACCTTCCGCGTCATCGTGCAGGCCGAAGCGGACGCCCGGAACAACTCGCTGGACCTGGCCCGCATCTACATCCCGACCGAGGGTGGCGGCGTTCTCCCGCTCGACGCGGTGGGCTCGCTGAAGCCGACGACCGGGCCGCCGACAGTGCCGCACTACAACATGTACGGATCGGCGCAGATCAGCGGCGCACCCGCTGCGGGCTACAGTTCCAGCCAGGCCATCGCCGCCATGCAGCGGTCTGCCGCGATCGCGCTGCCGCCCGGTTTCTCCTTCGAATGGACGAGCGTCGTCTACCAGCAGCTTCTGGCCGGATCCGTCGCGGTGCTGATCTTCGGCTTGTCGTTCGTGTTCGTGTTTGTCGCCCTGGCAGCCCAGTACGAGAGCTGGACGATGCCCTTCATGGTCCTGCTTTCGGTGCCGTTCGCCCTGTTTGGGGCGCTGTTCGCCTTGTGGCTGCGCGGCCTGGAGCTGGATGTCTACGGCGAGATCGGCCTGATCATGCTGATCGGCCTGTCGGCCAAGAACGCCATCCTGATCGTCGAATTCGCCAAGCGCCTGCGCGAGGAAGGCAAGCCGGTGCTGCAGGCGGCGATGGAAGCAGCGCGGCTGCGTCTGCGCCCGATCCTGATGACCGCCTTTGCCTTCATCCTGGGTGTCTCCCCGCTGGTCATTGCCGGCGGGGCGGGTGCTGCCAGTCGGCAATCGCTCGGGACCACGGTGTTCGGAGGCATGCTGGCCTCCACGGTCTTTGGCCTGCTCTTCACTCCGGTCTTCTACGTGGCAATCGAGCGGCTGCGCGAGCGTCGCCACCCGCCCGCCGCACACGGCCTCGAATCTGCCGAACCAGCGGAATAGCCCCATGCCCGATACCAATATCAACGAACTGCCGCCGGGCCGATCCGCGCCTCCCGAGGATCATCGGTCGGATGCGACCGGACGGCGTCGCCGACCGATGCGGGCCCTGTTGCCGGTCCTGATCGTCCTGGCAGCGGTCGGCGGTCTGACGTGGTGGTTCACCCCGCGGCCCCGGCCGCACCCGCCCGCGATGATGGCGATGAAGGTGCCGTTCATCATTGCCACCGCGCACACCGTGCCGATCTATCGCAGCTTCCCGGCAATGACCCAGGCGATCAGGACGGTGACCATCCAGGCGAGGGTCACCGGCTACCTGATCGAGCAGGATGCCGCGGATGGCGCGTTCGTTGCGTCGGGCGCGCTGCTCTATCGGATCGACGACAAGGATTACCAGGCCACTCTCGCCGAGGCGCGTGCCGCCCTGGGCCAGACGAATGCGAGCCTTGATTACGCCCGCGCCACCAACGGACGCAGTCAGGCTCTGGCACGCGCCGGCTGGACGTCGCGCGACAACGCCGATCAGACCCAGAGCAACCAGCATCAGGGCGAGGCCAACCAGATCAACAACATCGCCGCCGTGCGAGAAGCGGCCCTGAACGTCACCCGCACCGAGATCCGCGCCCCGTTCGCAGGAAGGCTAAGCGCCAGCCAGGTCTTCACCGGCAGCCTGATCAGCGTCGCGGGTGCAACACTGAACACGCTCGTCCAGCTCGACCCCATCTATGTCAGCTTCAATCCGGCGGAGACCGATCTGGACGCGATTGCCCGCCAGCAGGCGCGGGCGCCGATCGAGACGGCGGTGTTCCGGGAAGGAAGCGGGCAGAGCCACCAGGGGCCGCTGACCTTCATCGACAACCAGGTCAGCCTGACGACCGGCACGATCCTGCTGCGCGCCACCATTGCGAACCCGGACCATACATTGCTGCCAGGAGAGTACGTGACGGCAAGGCTGCACCTGGGCGACCGTGCCAACGCGCTGTCGGTTCCGCAGAGTGCTGTCGGATCGAGCCAGATCGGGCGCACGCTGATGATTGCGGGCGCGGACAACAAGGTCGAGCCGCGCCTGGTGGAACTGGGCGACAGCGTCGGCACGATGGTCGTGGTCGTGAAAGGCCTCAAGCCGGGCGAGCGAGTGATCACCGGCCAGCTGCAGAAGCTCCGGCCGGGGGCCCTGGTGCAGCCGGTGAAGAGCGCTTCACCCTGATCTTTGAATGGATTTGCCAGGAGACTTGGTCAGGTTTACCAACCTTCGGCCCCTGTCGCCATACATCGTGCGAAGAGGCCGCGGCTCCGACTTCCGCAGCTGGTCTCTGAGGAAGAAAACATAGTAGTAACAATCAGATAGGGAAGATGCAGAGGCTGGCATGGCGGCTGCAATGATGTTGGCATGGAAGCAAACGAGCTTCCGCCCAGCAAAGGAACCAGTCCATGACCACCCTGAGCATGAACGCTGGCTACACCGATCGCGCCGTCTTTCGTCCGACCGTGCCCGCTTCCGTTTCGAGCCTGGTTGCGGGCACCTCCGCTGCCATCGATCGGGCCTCGAGCCGCGCAGGCGACTGGGCCCTGGAGCACCTGCTGGGCGCCGCCGGCGGCATGACCTTGGCCCTGGTGCCGTTCTCGTTCCTGGCGTGGATGTTCATCGCGCGCTGAGAGAGCGACTGAACATCCCGATCCGACGCGGCATCGGAGATCAGCATGAGTGCCAGCGTGCGGCTGCCCCACCTCGCCGAAATCCGGCTTGATCCCGCAACGATGCTTCGAGGTGCGGCAATCTTCTGGTTCCTGGTCGTGCTCGTCGGTCAATTGTTCTTCGCGATCGCGGTCGCGGGGTTCTACGGCCGGTCGGCCGGACGCGGCGACTATGACGCGTGGAACCGGGTGATGACGCATGGCTACGTGCCGGGCGAACCGCTTGGCAACACGATGGTGGCGATCCATCTCACCGCCGCAGTGATCGTCATTCTCGGCGGCGCGCTGCAGCTCGTTCCCGGCATCCGACGCGCTGTTCCCGCTGTGCACGGTTGGAACGGCCGCCTCTACATCGTCGCGGCATTTGCGGTCAGCCTCGCCGGTCTCGACATGATCTGGACGCGCGGCTCGGTTGGCACCGTATGGCAGCATGCCGGGCAGAGCCTCGACGGCGTTCTGATCATGCTGTTCGCCATCCTCGCGCTGCGCCAGGCATTGGCCCGAAATTTCCGGGCGCACGGGCGCTGGGCGGTGCGCCTCTATCTCGTGGTGAGCGCGTCGCTGTTCATCCGCGCCAGCTTCGTGCTCACCATCCCGCTGGCCCTCGACCAGGGCGGGATCACCGGGCCGTTCCTGACGATTGTGTCGTACGGGCAGTACCTCGTTCCACTTGCGATCTATGAACTCTACTGGCGGGTTCGCGACCATGCAGGCGGCGCGCTGCGCGTCGCGACCGCGTGTGGCCTGGTCGTTCTGACGCTGTTGCTCGGCGCCGGAATAGCGGCCGTCACCGTTTCCCTGTTCGTGCCCGAGCTGGCACTCGCCTACGAGAATCGTGCCTCGGTCGCGGAACCGGTCGAGCGTGCGCTTGCGGAAGGCGGGCTGGCCGAGGCGCGACGGCGGTTCGAAGCGATCAGGACCACCACGCCGCCGCGCTACGATCTCTCGGAGCCCGATCTGAACCGGCTCGGCTACAAGCTGCTCGGTGCCCGGCGCTGGGCCGACGCCATTGGCGTCTTCCAGATGAATGTCGAGAGTCATCCCCGATCCGGGAACGTCTATGACAGCCTGGCCGAGGCCTACATGGACAGCGGCGACAAGCCGCGGGCGATCGCCTTCTATGCTCGTTCGCTCGCGCTGGCCCCGGGCAACGGCAATGCGGTCAGGATGCTGCGTCGCCTCGGCGCCCGGTAGTCGCAGTACGCCGACCGGGCAGGATGAGGTTCAGGAGAATCGCCGACGCCGCGCCGACAGCGGTGGCCGAACCGAGCAGGCAGCGAGCCATCCGGGGCAGGGTGGCGAGATAGTCCTGCGGCAGCAGCGCGGCGCCCAGGCCGAGCAGGATCGGCAGGCCGGCCACCATCATGTCGCGCTCGTCCAGATGCAGCGCCGCCAGGATGCGCAGCCCGTTCATGACGATCACCACGCACAGGACGCCGAACACGCCCCCGATCACCGGCGCCGGCACCGAGGCGATGGCGGCGGCGAGCTTGCCGCACAGCCCGAAGCAGACCAGCGCGGTGCCGGCGGCCGCGAACACCCGGCGCTCGGACACACCGGTCAGCGCCACGATGCCGGCATTGGAGGCGTAGCCGGTCACCGGCAGGCTGCACAGCAGCGCCGAGACCAGGCAGCCGAGACCCTCGCCGGCCGCGCCGCGATCGTATTGTTCCGGCTGTAGCGGCTCGCCGGTGACGGCGGAGACCGCGAGCCAGGTGCCGGTGGTCTCGGCCAGCACCACCGCATAGACCGCGAGCATGGTCAGGATCGCGTCTGGCGAGAACCGCAGGGGCACGTCCAGCCCGGCCAGCAACGGCTGCGAGAGCCAGGGTGCCGTCTCGACGGCCGAGAGATCAAGGCGGCCGTCGATGGCGGCGAGGAGGCTGCCGCCGGTCAGCGCCAGCAGCACCGATCCCACCCGCAGCCATCGCCCGCGGGCGCCCAGCGCAACGCCGGCCAGACCGGCGCCGACCACTATCGCGCCCGCGGCGAGCGCCAGCAGGATGCTGCTCCCGAGCTTGGCGTGGTCGCCGCCGAGCACATCGCCTTGTAGGCTGACCGGCATCAGGGTGATGCCGACCACGACGATGATCGTGCCGCCAACCAGCGGCGGCACCAGCCGCGACACCATCCGGTGGAACAGCCGCAGCGGCCAGCCGAGCAGGATCAGCAGCATCGCACCCGGGATCAGCGCGCCGAACACCTGGCCCAGCGCCGCCATCGGGTTGCCGCCCAAGAGCCCGGAATCGCGCGCGATCGCCACCACCGCGCCGATCGGCACGTAGGACGGCCCCTGCACGATGGGCATGCGCAGGCAGAGCTGGGACTGGACCAGGGTGGCGAGGCCGGCGGCGATGAAGCTGGCGCCGATCAGCGCGGCGGTCACGCCCGACGGCAGCCCGAGCAGGGTGCCGACCAGGAACGGCACGACATAGACATCCATCGCCAGTGCATGCTGCACTCCGAGGATGGCGGTCTGCGCGAGACCGCCAGACGCACCCGGCCGCACGCCGCCATCCATCATGTGCAGGAGCCCTCCCACTGCCCGTCGAGAGCGACCCACCGGCCGGACCCTTCACCATCCGGGGCGCCGTGATGCACACGCCATGCCTCGGTGGTCTGGAGCGGCACGAGGATTCGGCGCTGGAGGTTGCGGCCGATGGCGCAATCGCGGCCGTGCATCCTGCCGGCAGCAATGGCTTCGCCGCTTCGGTGGACGCGGCCGGGCGCGCGGGCAGGCTGCTGACGCTGACCGGAAGTCAGACCCTGGTCCCCGGCTTCGTCGACCTGCACGTGCACGCGCCGCAATGGCCGCAGGCCGGCCGTGCGCTGGACCTGCCGCTCGAGCGCTGGCTGCAGGAATACACCTTCCCGCTCGAGAGCCGGTATGCCGACCTGGACTTCGCGCGCGCGGTCTATGACGACCTGGTCGGGTGCCTGCTCGCCAACGGCACCACCAGCGCGGTCTACTATGCGACCATCCACGAGGCGGCCAGCCTGGAACTGGCACGGGTCTGCCTGCGGGCCGGACAGCGTGCCTTCGTCGGGCTGGTGGCGATGGACGATCCCGCCGAGTGTCCTGACTTCTACCGCAACGAGGATGCGGCGCAGGCCATCGCGGCGACACGCCGGTTCATCGGCGACGTGCGCGAGCTGACCGGGAACGATGCGGCGCTGGTGCGTCCGATCATCACGCCACGCTTCATTCCGGCCTGTACCGATGCGCTGCTGCAGGGCCTCGGCCGGCTCGCGCAGGACAGCGGCTGCCTGGTGCAGACGCACTGCTCGGAAAGCGACTGGGAGCATGGCTTCGTGCTGGCGCGCACCGGACGCTCCGACACGGCGAGCCTGGACGGGTACGGGCTGCTGCGCCGGCACAGCATCCTGGCGCACTGCAATCTCGTCCGCGACGACGATATGGACCTGATTGCCGAACGCGGAGCGTCGATCGCGCACTGCCCGATCTCCAACGTGTTCTTCTCGGATGCGGTGTTCCCGCTGCAAAAGGCGCTACGGCGTGGCCTGCAGGTCGGCCTCGGCACCGATCTGGCCGGCGGCTACAGCCCGTCGGTGCTGGACAATGCACGCCATGCGGTGCTGTCGGCGCGCCTGCTGGCCTCCGGCGTCGATCCCGATCGCGAGGCATCGGCGCGTGGTCGGGGAGACGACGCCCGGATCGGGTTCCGCGAGGCGTTCTGGCTTGCGACGGCAGGCGGCGGCGCGGCGCTCGGCCTGCCGGTCGGACGGTTCACCCCGGGCAGCCGGTTCGATGCGGTGCTGCTCGACGCCGACGTGCCGGGCTCGAACATCAGGCTGCATCCGGGCGAGAGCGACGACGACCGGCTGCAGGCGCTGTTCGGTGCCACCCGTGCCAACATCGCCGGCGTCTGGGTGGAGGGCAGGCGGGTTGCCGGGGGACGCGCATGAGGCTGGACGCCGAAACCGCCGACCGGCTGGCCCGGGTGGCGCTCGGGCACGTGACCCGGGAATATCCCAACCATCTGGCGCACCTGCTGCACGGACCCGAGGACGCCCTGACACCGCGCGCGCTGCATCCGGTGTTTTACGGCAGCCTCGACTGGCACTCCTGCGTGCACTCCTACTGGATGCTGGCGCGCCTGCTGCGCCTGTATCCGCAACTGCCATCGGCGATCCTGATCCGGGCCGTCTTCAATGAGCATCTGGTCGAGGCGAAGGTCGCCGCCGAATGCAGGTATTTCGAGCGGCCCGGGACCGGCTCGTTCGAGCGCCCGTATGGCTGGGCCTGGCTGCTGCACCTGGCGGGAGAATTGCGGCATCCCGGGTTCGAGCGCTGGGGTGTGGCCCTGGCGCCGCTCGAGCACGTCATCGTCGAGCGGTTTCGCGGCTTCCTGCCAAAGGCGACCTACCCGATACGCGTCGGCACCCACTTCAACACCGCCTTCGCACTCGCACTGGCGGCGGGGCATGGTGGGCTCGATCCGCTGCTCGCGGACACTGCGCTGCGCTGGTATGGCGGTGACCAGGCTGTCCAGGCCTGGGAACCCGGCGGCGATGACTTCCTCTCGCCCGCCCTCGTCGAGGCCGAATGCATGCGCCGGCTGCTGCCCCCGGCCCGCTTCGCGCCCTGGTTCGGCGCCTTCCTGCCCGGCCTGTCCCAGCAGCGACCCGCGACCCTGTTCGAGCCGGCCTCGGTCAGCGACCGCAGCGACGGCAAGATCGCGCATCTCGACGGCCTCAACCTCAGCCGCGCCTGGTGCCTGCGCCGGCTGGCCGGGTCGCTGGACGATCGCGACCCCAGGCGCGCGGTGATGCTGGATGCGGCTTGCGCGCATCTCGAGATCGCCCTGCCGCATGTCACCGGCGACTACATGGGCGAGCACTGGCTCGCGAGCTTCGCGGTGCTGGCCCTCACCGCCCAGGATCCGCCCGGCTGCAGTGTGGACGTCTAGCTTCCGGTTCCATCCGCCTGCGCCAGACTGTATAGGCCGTAGCGAAATCGACCGACCAGCACGGGACACCCATGAACGTCATCAGCACCGCCGCCACCTCGGCCGACTACAAGGTGAAGGATCTCAGCCTCGCGGAGTGGGGCCGCAAGGAGATCTCCATCGCCGAGGGCGAGATGCCCGGCCTGATGGCGCTGCGCGACGAGTTCGGCACCAGCAAGCCGCTCGCCGGTGCCCGCATCGCCGGCTGCCTGCACATGACGATCCAGACTGCCGTCCTGATCGAGACGCTGATGGTGCTCGGCGCCACGGTGCGCTGGTCGTCGTGCAACATCTTCTCGACCCAGGACCAGGCCGCCGCCGCGATCGCGGCGGCCGGCATCCCGGTCTTCGCGTGGAAGGGCCTCACCGAGGACGAGTTCTGGTGGTGCATCGAGCAGACCGTGCGCGGCCCGGACGGATGGACCCCGAACATGATCCTCGATGACGGCGGCGACCTGACCGTGCTGATGCACG
>CAXTVI010000025.1:1424-67711 GCA_964247695.1 uncultured Acetobacteraceae bacterium | reverse complement strand
AGAAGGGCACGCTGGCGGTGCCGGCGATCAACGTCAACGACAGCGTCACCAAGTCGAAGTTCGACAATTTGTACGGCTGCCGCGAGAGCCTGGTGGATGCGATCCGTCGCGGCACCGACGTGATGATGGCCGGCAAGGTCGCGGTCGTCGCCGGCTACGGCGATGTCGGCAAGGGCTCGGCTGCGTCGCTGAAGAATGCCGGTTGCCGCGTGCTTGTGACCGAGGTCGATCCGATCTGCGCGCTGCAGGCGGCGATGGAGGGCTACGAGGTGGTGACCATGGAGACCGCCGCCCCGCGTGGCGACATCTTCGTGACGGCGACCGGCAATGTCGACGTGATCCGCATCGAGCACATGCGCGAGATGAAGCACCGCGCCATCGTCTGCAACATCGGCCACTTCGACAGCGAGATCCAGATCGACGCGCTGCGCAACCACAAGTGGGACAACGTCAAGCCGCAGGTGGACGAGGTCGAGTTCCCGAACGGCCGCCGCCTGATCGTGCTGTCGGAGGGCCGGCTGGTGAATCTCGGCAACGCGACCGGGCATCCCTCCTTTGTCATGTCGGCGTCGTTCACCAACCAGACGCTGGCGCAGATCGAGCTGTGGACCGCGCCGGAAGGCAAGTACGAGCGGAAGGTCTATACCCTGCCCAAGCATCTCGACGAGAAGGTCGCCGCCCTGCATCTCGCCAAGGTCGGCGCCGAGCTGACCAAGCTGACCGAGAAGCAGGCGGCCTACATCGACGTGGGCGCCTCGGGTCCGTTCAAGCACGACCTCTACCGCTACTGAGGCTTCGCCATAACACCTTTGGCCGCCGATGTTGTAACATTGTCGGTCACAGGTGGGGCTGGTCACAGGTGGGACAACGCCCGGTGTCGTGGATCCTACGAGGCCTGATCGCCCTCCTGCTGTGCATGACGGCCGCCCCGGTGCGAGCGGATCCGCAGATCCCTGCCGCCGACGTGGCCGGCGGGGCGGACAGCCGCTACCTGCCGCGCTATGACGGCGCCCGGCTGATCGCCTACGACACCCTCGACGACGAGCAGGCGACGCTGCCCAGCGGCCCGTTCCGGGACTTCGGCTTCACCGGCCTGCGCACCGTCGATGGCGCAGTCACCCGCCTGGCCTACGTGGTGCCGCGGACGCTCTCGACCCTCGAGGTGATGCGGTTCTACCGCGATGGACTGCAGGGTGCCGGCTTTACGACAGTGTTCTCCTGCGCCGGCGCCGGTCCCCCGAACGGCTGCGGCGGCTTCGGCTTCGGCGAGTTGCTGACGCAGCCGATGGTCGAGGCGCATGCCGGCGAAGCGGGCGGCCTGATCATCGATTTCCTGCACCCGGTCGGCGACGATATCCGGTACGTGCTGGCGAACGCCGATCGACCCGAGGGCAGGGTGACGCTCGCGCTGGCGGTCGCCCGCCATGCCGGGCGCGACCCCGGCATCTTCATCGAGAGCGTGCTGGAACCATCGCCCACTGTGCAGCCGGCCGCGAGCACGGCGCTCATCGAGGCGGCGCTGCACGCCCAGGGACACATCGCGCTGTATGGCCTGCACTTCCCGGCAGGCGAGGCGACGCTTTCACGCGGCTGGCGGCCGGTGCTGGCCCAGGCGGCCGACCTGTTGCGGGAGCATCCCGACATGCGGCTGATGATCGTCGGCCACACCGGCGACCCGGTGCCGGTAGCGGATGCGGTGGCGCTGTCGGACGCCCGCGCGCAGGCGGTCATGCAGGCGCTGCTGACCGACTGGAAGATCCCGGCGGACCGGCTGAGCGCAACGGGCGTTGGCCCGGCGGCCCCGGTCACCTCCGGGGACGACGCAGCCGGACGGGCGCTGAACCAGCGCATCGAACTGGTGGCTTTGCCCGAAACTCCGGATGGGCCGCCTCCCGGACGCCCGGTCGCGAGTGTCATGCAACCGTCACGAAACTGAAACACGGGCGCCACCGCTGGATTGTAAAGCCGCCGCAACAACGGAAGGCCTTCCGCATGCGCGTTGCACTCCTCGCCCTGTCCGCCGGTATTGCTGGCCTCCTGCCGCTCGCACCGGGTGCGGCGCAGGCCGTCGACATCACCGGCGCCGGCTCGACCTTCGCCGCTCCGATCTATGGCGCCTGGGGGGCCGCCGCGAAGAGCACGCTCGGCATCGCGTTGAACTACCAGGCGCTCGGATCGGGTGCCGGTCAGAACCAGGTGATGGCGCGCACGGTGGATTTCGGAGCCTCGGACGCGCCGGTGGCGAGCGCCAAGCTCACCTCGAACGCCCTGCTGCAGTTCCCGACGGTGATCGGCGGCGTGGTGCCGATCGTGAACCTGCCGGGTATCGTGCCGAACCAGCTGCACCTGACCGGCGCGGTGCTGGCCGGCCTGTTCAACGGCGACATCGCCATGTGGAACGACCGCCAGATCGCCGCCCTGAACCCGGGCGTGAAGCTGCCGGACATCGCCGTCGCCCCGGTGCATCGCGCGGACGGATCGGGCACCACCTTCGTGTTCACCTCGTACCTGTCCAAGGTCAGCGCCGGCTGGAAGTCCAACGTCGGAGCCGCGACGTCGATCTCCTGGCCGTCCGGCGCCGGCGCCCGCGGCAATGACGGCGTGGCGGCGGTGGTGCGCAACACCCGCGGCGGCCTCGGCTATGTCGAGTATGCCTTTGCCGACAAGAACCACCTGACCACCGTGGAGCTCAAGGACGCAGCCGGCGCCTTCGTGGCCCCGGACCTCGACAGCTTCGGCAAGGCCGCCGCGGCCGCCGACTGGGGTTCGGCGCGCGACTTCGCGGTGGACATGCTCGATACGCCCGGCGCCGGCGCCTGGCCGATCGTGTCGACCACGTTCGTGCTGCTGCCGACCAATCCGAAGGACCCGGCCCGCGCTGCCGCGGTGATCAGGTTCTTCGACTGGGCCTTCACCAACGGCGGCGACATTGCCAAACAGCTCCAGTACGTCGTGCTGCCGCCGGCCGTGCAGGCCAGTGTCCGGCAGGCCTGGAGCTACATCCCGGGAGCGTCCGCCGCTGTCAGGTAGTCCAGCCCCGATGAACGCGTCCCGGGTTGGCGCCAGGCTCGGGGACCGCCTGTTTGCCGGCCTCGCCTGGGCCTGCGGCATGGTCGTGCTGCTGTTGATCCTGGGCATCATCGCGGTGATGCTGGTTGGCGGCAGCCACGCCCTGCATGTCTTCGGGCCGGGCTTCCTGGTGCACGCGGTCTGGAACCCTGTGGTCGAGCATTACGGCGCGGCGGCGCCGGTGTATGGCACCCTGGTGACCTCGTTCATCGGCCTGCTGGTGGCGGTGCCGCTCGCTTTCGGGGTGGCGTTCTTCCTGACCGAGATGGCGCCGGACTGGCTGTCGAACCCGCTCGGCACGGCGGTCGAGCTGCTGGCCGCGGTGCCGTCGATCATCTTCGGCATGTGGGGGTTCTTCGTCATCGTGCCGGTGATGGCGCAGCATGTGCAGCCGGCGCTGATCGACAGCATCGGCCACGCCCCGATCATCGGCCGGCTGTTCTCCGGCGCGCCCTTCGGCACCGGCCTGCTGACCGGCGGCCTGATCCTGGCCGTGATGATCACGCCGTTCATCGCCGCCGTGATGCGCGACGTGTTCAACTCGATGCCGGCGGTGCTGAAGGAGAGCGCCTACGGACTCGGCTCGACCCGCTGGGAGGTGATGCGCCGCGTGGTGCTGCCCTGGTCGCGGGTCGCCGTCAGTGGCGGCATCATGCTCGGGCTCGGGCGGGCGCTCGGCGAGACCATGGCGATCACCTTCGTCATCGGCAATTCCAACCGCATCGGCGCCAGCCTGTTCTCTCCCGGCAACACCATCGCCTCGCTGATCGCGCTCGAATTTCCCGAGAGCCCGGCTGGCAGCCTGAAGCTGTCGGCGCTGCTCGCACTCGGGCTGATCCTGATGGTTATCTCGTTCATCACCCTGGCCTGCTCGCGGCTGCTGCTGCGCCAGCGCGGAGCCTGAGCGCGATGTCGGTCTCCACCGTCGGCCGCCCCGCCTCCGACCGCCCCGCCTCCGACCGCCCCGCCTCCGACCGCCCGGCTCCCGAGGCCGGGCGCGCCCGGCGGCGCCGGCTGGCCAACCGGGCGGCCACCGCACTGTGCGGCATCGCGACCGCGATCGTGCTGGCCGCGCTGATCTCCATCCTGGCGACCCTGGTGTCGCGCGGGATCGGCGGGCTGCACCTCTCCACCTTCACCCGCATGACCGCGCCGCCCGGCGCCGGCGGCGGCCTGCTCAACCCGATCGTTGGCTCGATCATCCAGACCCTGCTGGCGGTGCTGGTCGGAGCACCCGTCGGGATGCTGGCGGGGGTGTTCCTGGCCGAGTTCGGCACCGGCTCCTGGGTCGCCGGCGTCGTGCGCTTCGTCTCCGACATGTTGTTGTCGGCGCCCTCCATCCTGGTCGGGCTGTTCGTCTACCTGATCCTGGTCGGACCGGTCGGGCACTTCTCGGGCTTCGCCGGCGCGATGTCGCTCGCCATCCTGGTGGTGCCGATCGTGGTGCGCACCACCGAGGACATGCTGCGGCTGGTGCCGACCTCGATGCGCGAGGCCGCGGCGGCCCTCGGCGCGCCGCGTTGGAAGGTCGTTCTGCTGATCTGCATACGCGCCGCCCGCAAGGGCATCGCCACCGGCATCCTGCTGGCGATCGCCCGGGTCTCCGGCGAAACCGCGCCGCTGCTGTTCACCTCGCTCGGCAACCTCTCCTGGTCGGTAGACCTGCGCGCGCCGATGGCCAGCCTGCCGGTGACGATCTACCAGTATGCCGGCTCCGCCTACGACGACTGGGTGCAGCTGGCCTGGACGGCGGCGCTGCTGATCACTGGCGGCGTCCTGATCATCAACATCATCGCGCGAGTCGGCTTGGGCGGACGGGACAGCACATGAACGAGCAGACCGGCAACGAGACCGCCGCACGCCGGCAAGGGGTCTCGTTCTCGACGACACGCGGTGCGGCACCCGCTGCCACGGCCACGCGGGCGATGTTCAGCCTGCGGTCCCTGGATTTCTACTATGGCGCCACCCACGCGCTGAAGAACATCTCGATCGACCTGCCGGAGCAGCGCGTCACCGGGCTGATCGGACCCTCGGGATGCGGAAAATCGACGCTGCTGCGCGTGCTGAACCGCATGTACGACCTCTATCCGGGCCAGCGCGCCACCGGCGAGGTGCTGCTCGACGGCCAGAACATCATCGCTTCCGGCACCGACACGAATGCGCTGCGCTCGCGCGTCGGCATGGTGTTCCAGAAGCCGACGCCGTTCCCGATGTCGGTGTTCGACAATGTCGCCTTCGGGGTGAAGCTGCACGAAAGCCTCGACCGCAGCGCGATGGAGGCGCGCGTCGAGGACGCGCTGCGCCGGGTGGCGCTATGGGCCGAGGTCCGCGACCGGCTGCGCGCGCCGGCGTCGGCGCTGTCCGGTGGCCAGCAGCAACGCCTGTGCATCGCGCGCACGATCGCGACCCGTCCCGAGGTGATCCTGCTCGACGAGCCGACCTCGGCGCTGGACCCGATCAGCACCGCGCGCATCGAGGAGCTGCTCGACGAGCTGAAGGTGGATTTCACCATCGCCATCGTTACCCACAACCTGCAGCAGGCCGCGCGCTGCGCCGACCAGGTGGCGTTCCTCTACATGGGAGAGCTGGTCGAGCTCGCGTCCGCCGACAAGCTGTTCACCGCGCCGCGCGAGAAGCGCACGCAGGACTACATCACCGGCCGATTCGGGTAATTTGAAAGTTCGCGCCATGAGCAGCAACGATCCACGGCGAATTGTCCGCAGCTACGAGCAGGAGCTGAACCAGCTGCGCGCGATGATGGCGCGCATGGGCGGCATGGTGGAGAGCCAGACCGCGAATGCGCTCGCCGCCGTCCTGAACCGGGACGGCGAGGCGGCGCAGCTCGCGATGGAGCAGGATCCGGACGTCGATGCGGTGGAACGCGAGGTCGAGGGCCGCGCGATCCGCATGCTGGCGCTGCGCGCGCCGATGGCGCAGGACCTGCGCGAGATCGTCTCCGCGCTGAAGGTCACCAGCGACCTGGAGCGGATCGGCGACTATGCCGCCAACATCGCCAAGCGCTCCCTGCGCATCGGTGCGGGCGATGCCGGACTGGCGCTCGGCGCGCTGCGCAACATGGGCCGGCTGGTGCAGGAGAGCCTGCGGCTGGCAATCGACGCGCTCAGCCAGAACGACGAGGCCAAGGCGATCGAGGTCTGGCACTCCGACAAGGCCGTGGACGAGCTGTACAACTCGATGTTCCGCGAGCTCGTCACCTACATGATGGAGGATCCGCGCAACATCACCTCCTGCACGCACCTGCTGTTCATCGCCAAGAACCTCGAGCGCATCGGCGACCACTGCACCAACATCGCCGAGCAGGTGCACTACTCGGTGACGGGCGAAATGCTGCCGGCGGCACGGCCGCGCGGCGCGTCCGCGCAGGACCGTGTCTATGGCGCGGAACAGGACGAGACGGGCGAACCGGGAGAATAGGTGATGCAGTCCACAACCGACAGCCTGTACAGGAGCGACGTGGCGACCTCACGTGACGATGCGCAGAAGCCGCGCGTGCTGGTGGTCGAGGACGACCCGGCCCTGGCCGTGATGCTGCGCTACAATCTGGAGAAGCTCGGCTACCTCGTCGACGAGGCTGGCGACGGCCAGGAGGCGCTGCTGCGCGTTGTGGAGTTCTCCCCTGATATCGTGCTGCTCGACTGGATGCTGCCGAGCCTGTCCGGCCTCGAGGTCTGCCGGCAGATACGCCGGCGCCCGCAGACGCGCGACCTCCCGGTGATCATGATCACCGCGCGCATGGAGGAGCAGGATTCCATCCGCGGCCTCAACACGGGTGCGGACGACTACATCACCAAGCCGTTCTCGGTGGAGGCGCTGACCGCGCGCATGCGGGCGTTGCTAAGGCGCGCGCAGCCGCAGCCGGCCGGGCGGACGATGCAGTTCCACGACATCGTCATGGACCCTGGAGAGCACCGGGTGCAGCGCAACGGCCGGCCGGTGCATCTGGGACCAACCGAGTATCGGCTGCTCGAGTTCCTGCTGCGCCATCCGCGCCGCGTGTTCTCGCGCGAGGACCTGCTCGACGCGGTCTGGGGCGCGGACATCCATGTCGAGGCGCGCACGGTGGATGTGCATATCCGCAGGCTGCGCAAGGCACTGAACGCGCCGGGCGAGGCGGACCTAGTGCGCACGGTGCGCTCGGCGGGCTACGCGCTGGACGTCGAGCAGAGCTGATCATCGACCGCTTACTGCAGATCGACCTGCCGCTCGCGGCGGCTGCCTTCATCGGTGGCTATTGCGTGCGGCTCTGGCCGGCCCGCGCGCGGAGCCGGCCGGTTGCCGGACCGCTCCCGGCGCCGGAGCCGGGCCTTGCATCGGAGCCATCCGCCGGCCTCGGCTATGTGATCGAGTCGCTGCCCTGCCCGATGCTGCTGGTCGACCGCCAGGGGTCGCTGATCCACGCGAACCAGGCGGTGCGGGACTCGTTCGGCGACGTGGTTCCGGCGCTGCTGCGCCACCCGGTGCTCGACGACACCTTCGCGCGCCTAGAGGGCGGCGAGACCATCACCGCGATCGTCAGGATGGATGTCCCGGTGGCGCGCGCACTTCGAATCTCGTTGCGCGTCGTGCCGCATATCGCGCCCGACCTGCTGGTGCTGGCCCTGGCCGACCACACCCAGCAGGAGGCGGTCGAGCGCATGCGCGCGGACTTCATCGCCAACGCCAGCCACGAGCTGCGCACGCCGCTTGCCAGCCTGATCGGCTTCATCGACACGCTGCTCGGCCCGGCGGCCGACGATCCGCAGGCGCAGCGGCGCTTCCTGGCGATCATGCAGGCGCAAGCGGCCCGCATGCGCCGGCTGATCGACAACCTGATGAGCCTGTCGCGCATCCAGCTCATGGAGCACGAGCGGCCGCGTAGCAGGGTGGTGCTGGCCACGCTGGTGGCGACCGTGGCCGACGGCTTCGAGCCGCTTATGGCCGGGCGGCAGGTCGAATTGAAGCTCGATCTCGCGGACAGCCTGCCGCCGGTGCGCGGCGACGCCGACCAGATCGCCCAGGTGCTGCAGAACCTGCTCGACAACGCGCTGAAATACGCATCGCACGTGATCACGCTGTCGGCGCGCGCGGCGCAGGGCGGTGCGTGGCCGGCCGCGCAGGGCGTGGTGCTGTCGGTGCGCGATGATGGGCCGGGTATCGCGGAGCATCATTTGCCGAGGCTGACCGAACGCTTCTACCGGGTCGAGGAAGGGCAGGCGGGACGCATCGGCAGCGGCCTTGGGCTTGCCATCGTGAAGCACATCGTCGGGCGGCATGCAGGCCGGTTGCTCATCGAGAGCAGCCCGGGGAGTGGTAGCCTGTTCAGCGTGTGGCTGCCGGCGGCACTGTCATGAAACTGTCGTCCAACGGTAAGCAAATCATCGCGATACGTTGAGAACTCAAAACATTATTGAGAACGCGCCCGAACGGTGGGGGGGGGTCCCTGCCGGGCACGGAAACTCAGCATGATAAAGAGATGCTTCCCGAAGGCCGGCCTGTTGGCAGCAACGGCGCTTACGGGTGCAGCCGTCGCGGGCAGCCTGCCGGCGCGGGCCGACGATACCGGTAGCCAGATCAGCTCCATCGAGAAGCAGATCCGCCAGTTGCAGGGCGAGCTCGGTCGCATGAAGCACAGCCTGGTGCAGCGCGATGCCGACGTGCGCGCCGCCCGCGCCGAGGCGGCGGCCGCCAACCAGCAGGCGATGTCGCTCTCCGAGCGCCGCACCAATGCATTGGGCCAGCCGATGGCGCCGCAGGCGCTATCGGCGCCGCCGGGCTACAGCGTGAACCTCGCCGGCGCCGGGACGATCCCGAAATACGGTCCATACGTCTCTGTCGACGGCGTGCCGACGCCGGTGCTGTATCCAGGCCCGAAGCTCAGGCAGGGGCAGTTCGAGCTTGCCGGCATACGCATCACGCTTGGCGGCTTCATTGCGGCGGAGGCCGTGACACGGACGCGCAACGAGACGCTGGATATCGGCAGCAACTTCAACAACAGCATTCCATACGCCAGCAGCCCGAACTACCACACCCCTGAGTTCCGCGAATCCGCGCGGCAGAGCCGTCTCTCGCTGCTGGCCGAGGGCGACCCGGACAGCGTTACCAAGCTGAGCGCCTACTACGAGGCGGACTTCCTGGGCTCGGGCTCGGGCTCGAACAGCACGGAGAGCAACAGCTACGTGCTGCGTGATCGCCAGATCTACGCCACCTACGCCCGCACGGACTGGGATTTCTATATCCTCGGCGGCCAGGCCTGGTCGCTGCTGACCATGAACAAGATCGGCATCACGCCGCGCCTGGAGGACATCCCGCTCACCATCGACGCGCAGTACGTGCCGGGCTTTGCCTGGACCCGCAACGCGCAGCTCCGCTTCGTCAAGGGCTTCGACAACGACAGGTTCGATCTGGGCCTGTCGTTCGAGAGCCCGCAGGCGAGCTACTTCACCGGCGGCAACGGCACCGGCTCGCTCGTCGGCACCATCGATGCCACCAATACCGGCAGCGGCACGCTGAACCCCGATACGAGCTATTCGGACGACATCGCACCCGACGTGATCCTCAAGGGCACGGCCGATCCGGGCTGGGGCCACTACGAGGCGTTCGGTCTTGCCCGCTTCCTGCACGACCGCACGACCGTGGTCGGCAATGGCGACAACCATACGGTGCTGGCGGGCGGCGGTGGCGCCGGCGCCATCCTGCCGGTGATCAAGGGGCGCCTCGACCTGCAGGGCAACGTACTGATCGGCGAGGGCATCGGTCGCTACGGCTCGGTCGGGCTGCCGGATGCGACCTTCTCGCGCACCGGCGCGCCGCTGCCGCTGCCGGAAGTCATCGCCATGGTCGGCGCGGTCGCGCATCCGGTGAAGAGCATCGACCTGTACAGCTATGTCGGCACCGAGCAGATCACGCACCGCGAGGCCTATACCGAGGGCAAGAAGGGCTACGGCTACGGCAGTCCGCTCTACAGCAATGCCGGCTGCAACACCGAGCAGCCGATCGCCACGACGCTGGTGGAACCCTGCACGGCCAACACCTCGGGCGTGGTGCAGGGCACGGTCGGCGCCTGGTGGCGCTTCCTGAAGGGCGATTTCGGCACCATGCAGACCGGCGTGCAATATTCCTACACCCGCAAGACGGCCTTCGAGGGCGTCGGCGGCAGTCCGAAGACCGACGAGAACATGGTGTATTTCAGCTTCCGCTATCTGCCCTTCCAGTAGCCTGCAAAGGTCCGGCCGACCTTGCGCAGCCGGACTTGCGCCCCAAGACCCGGGGGCGCATTTCATCGGCATCAATCGACGGGGACGATGCGCATGTCTGGATCCATCACCGGGAACCTGCTGATCGCGGGCCGCTTCGAGCAGGGCACGCAGGGCGCCGTCCACGGAATCGCCGCGGCCACCGGCTCGACGATCGAGCCGGCCTTCGGGGGCGCCAGCCCGGCCCAGGTGCAGGCGGCCTGTGCCGCGGCGCACGCGGCGTTCGAGGCCTACCGGGACACCAGCCTCGCGCAACGCGCTGCCTTCCTCGAGGCAATCGCCACCAACATCGAGGGGCTCGGCGACGCGCTGATCGAGCGGAGCATGCTCGAAACCGGCCTGCCACGCCCGCGCCTCGAAGGCGAGCGGGCGCGCACCGCCGGCCAGTTGCGGCTGTTCGCCTCGGTGCTGCGCGAGGGCTCGTTCCTGGATCTGCGTATCGACCCGGCGCTGCCCGACCGCTCCCCGCTGCCGCGCGTCGACCTGCGGCTGCGCAACATCCCGCTCGGCCCGGTCGCGGTGTTCGGCGCCAGCAACTTCCCGCTCGCTTTCTCGGTGGCCGGCGGCGACACCGCCTCGGCGCTGGCGGCCGGCTGTCCGGTGATCGTGAAGGCGCACCAGGCGCATCCCGGCACGTCCGAGCTGGTCGGGCAGGCGGTGGCCAAGGCGGTCGCCGATGCCGCACTCCCGGGCGGCGTGTTCTCGCTGATTTTCACCGAAGGCACGGGTGCCGCCCAGGCGCTGGTGGCGGATGCGCGCATCAAGGCAGTCGGCTTCACCGGCTCGCGCGCCGGCGGCACTGCGCTGATGAAGGTGGCGCAGGGCCGTCCCGAGCCGATCCCGGTCTATGCCGAGATGAGCAGCATCAACCCGGTGATCCTGCTGCACGGGGCGCTGGCTGCACGCGGGGCTGCGATCGGCGTCGCCTTCGCCGCATCGCTGACCCTCGGCGCCGGCCAGTTCTGCACCAATCCCGGACTGATCCTCGCCCTGGAGGGGGAGGGGCTGGACGGTTTCATAGCCGCGGCGTCCGAGGCGATCGGCGCCTCCGCGGCGGCGACGATGCTGACGCCCGGCATCCACACCGCCTATGACGGCGCCGTGGCCAAGCTTGCCGGACATGCAGGGGTGCAGACCCTGGCGCGCGGCAAGCAGGGGGGTACCACCGCGGGGCAGGCGGCCCTTTTCGAGACCACCGCCGCCGAGTTCCTGGCGCATCACGAACTGCAGGAGGAGGTGTTCGGCGCCAGCGGACTCGTCGTGCGCTGCCCGGACCTCGCAGCGCTGCGCCAGGTGATCGAGGCCCTGGAGGGGCAGTTGACCGCCGCCCTGCACATTACCGAGGCGGACCATGAGGCGGCACGCAGCCTGTTGCCGCTGCTCGAGAGCAAGGTCGGCCGCATCCTGGTCAACGGCTTCGGCACCGGCGTCGAGGTTTCGCATGCCATGGTGCATGGCGGTCCGTTCCCGGCCACCTCCGACGGCCGCAGCACCTCGGTCGGCAGCCTGGCGATCCGCCGGTTCCTGCGCCCGGTCAGCTACCAGGACCTGCCGCAGGCCCTGCTGCCGGAGAGCCTGCGCGACGGCAATCCGCTTGGCCTGCCCCGCATGGTCGAAGGCAAGCCGGGACGCGAGTAGCCGCGGAGCCGTGCGGTTCGTCAGCCGGTGATCGTGAAAGCGCTGGTGGCGACGACGTTGCCGTCGACGATCGTCTCGACGGTGAAGTTGCCGGTGCCAAGCGTCGCCGCCGAGCGCGCGCTGCGCAGCGTCCAGGGTGTCGTCTGAAATTCCAGGTGCTTGACCGGCGTTTCGGACAGGAGCGTCGTCCCGCGAAACCATTTCCACCGGCAGTTGTGGGTTCCGCCGTCCTCCCGTGGATCCGGCCACGAGAAGTCGACAAGCTGGATCACCCTGTCCTGCACGGTGAATGTCGTGGTGGGAATACGCTTGCCGTTGTTGAGGGCAGTGGCGCTCGTCAGGGTCGGCGGCGCGACCGTCATCGTGGCGCCGCATCCGGCGAGAGCAAGGGCTGCGGCCAGGCAGAGCGGGAGCGAGCCGGGCAGGATTTTCATCGAGGCTGATCCTCGGTAAATCTGGCCGGCCTTGTCAGTCTCAAGATGGAAACGCCGAATGCCGGATAATCCGGCGGTTCAGGCGCTCTTCAGCGCGGCGGCCACGTGTTCGACCACGCCAGCCCAGTCTCCCGGCGCAGGCTGCCGGAACTGGCGCAAGGTCGGATACCAAGGGGCATCGCGATGCGCGTTTGACCAGCGCCAATCGGCATCGTGACGGTTGAGCAGCCATACCGGCGCCCCCAAGGCGCCGGCGAGGTGCGCCACTGCGGTATCGACGGTGATCACCAGGTCGAGGTTGCGGATCGCCGCGGCGGTCTGCGCGAAGTCGGTCATCAGGCCGGAGCAATCGAGGATTTCGAATGGCGGCGCGCGCAGCTCAACGGATGCCTCGCCTTTCTGCAATGACACGAAGCGGCACTCCGCGACGCCGGCGAGGGGCGCCAGCAGCGCGAGCGGCATCGACTTGCGGGCGTGGATGATGCGACTGACCAGATCGGGACGCACGCCGCTCGACCAGCACAGGCCGATCCTGCGACCGGGTCCTGCGGGCAGTTCCCGAGCCCAGCGTGCAACATCATCGGCGACCGCTCGCAGATAGGGCACCTGGCGCGGGACATCCTCCGGGCGGCGGCTACCGCAGGCGAGCGGCAGGCTCATCATCGGAGTTTGCAGGTCGAAGGGCGGCAGCGGAGCGCCGCGCGGCACCACCTGCAGCGTGGCACCGGATGGCGCGGCTAGCGTCTCGAGCAGCCGCGCCAGGCCCGGCTGCACTTCCAGCACGACATGAGCGGCGTCCCGGACTGATGGCACATAGCGGCACATCTGCAGCGTATCGCCGAGGCCTTGTTCGGCATGGAGCAGCAGGCGGCGGCCGGCGAGTGGCTCGCCGAGCCAGAGCGGATGCCCGGCATGGCGGTGATTGGCGACATTCCCGGGGACCGCCCAGCGCCATTCGAACTCGCGCCAGCCGCGGGCGAGGTCCCCCCGCATCAGCAGGGCCTGTGCGAGCACCGTATGCAGTTGAGCCTGCTGCGGCGCCGTCGCCAGGGCTTGCTCGAGCACACCGGACGCTTCAGTCGCACGGCCCAGCGCCACCAGCGCAAGCCCCAGGGCGGCGGCGGCCCTGTGGTGGGTCGGGGCAGCCTGCAGGACGCGCCGGTGGCAGACAACCGCATCCTCCCAGCGGGACAGGTCGGCATACGCGATCCCGAGGTTGAACCAGGCGGAGGGGGTCTGGCCGATCTGCAGGGCTGCAAGCAGCCGCTGCACCGCGTCCTGCGGGCGACCGAGCGCGCGCAGGGCGGCACCCAGGTTGGAGAGCGCTGCGGTGTCCCCGGGTTCGAGGGCCAGGGCGATGTCGAGCGCGTCCACCGCCGCCTGCGGCTGGTGCAGCAGGACGCAGAGGGCACCGATGCGGCGGTAGATCTCGACCAAGCCCTGATCGGCGGTTAACGCCTGCCGGCAGACCTCGAGCGCCTCCTCCAGGCGGCCGCGCCCCGACAGGATGTCGGCGCGGCGAAGCAGGCGCGCGGCCGCCTTGGTCTGGGCGGCCACCTATTCCATTTCTGGCGCCAGTTCGGTGACTGATTCGACGTCATCGCCGAGCCACGCGTTGTTCTTCGCCGTGCCGTCGAAGGTGCTGCTGGTCTTGAACAGCTCGTATTTGCCCTCCAGCGCGTAGGGACGGCTGCGGGCCAGGAGTTCGGCAATCGCGGGCTTGTCCATCGGCTTGAACGTGCGCACCGCCTCGAACGCCTGGTCGAGGTCGCGCTGGCTCTGAATTCCGGTGATCACCACCGAGGTCGGCAGGGCGAGCTGGTACTGCAGGTATTCGACCGGCTTGATCGGCGCGGCGCTCTTCAGCAGCACGCTGTCGGCGAATGCCTTCATGCCCAGGACCGCGATGCCGTGCTCGACGAGGTAGGGCAGCACGAGGTGCGCGAAGCTGCGGAAATGCGCGTCCATCACGTTGAGCGGCATCTGCACGGCGTCGAAGTGGAAGCCGCGTTCGGCGGCGACCGCCAGCATCTGCAGGTGTATGCGCGGGTCCTTGTGGCCGGTGAAGCCGATATGGCGCAGCTTGCCGGCCTGCTTGGCTTCGACGAATGCCTCCATCGCGCCGCCTTCGGCAAAGATGCGGTCCGGATCGTCGTAGCGCAGGATCTCGTGGTGCTGCACGAGGTCGATGCAGTCGGTGCGCATGCGCTTGAGCGAGGTGTCGATCTGCTTGGCGGCTTCCGCCTTGGAGCGGCCATCCATCTTCGACATCAGGTACACGCGGTCCCGGTAGCCGCCCTGGTCGAGTGCGAGCCCGACGCGCAGCTCGGACTGGCCGTCGTTGTAATCCCAGCAATTATCCACGAAGTTTATGCCGCGATCGACCGCCTCGTGCAGCAGGCGCACGGACTCGGCGTCGGTCACCGACTTCTTGCCGAGATGGAAGCCGCCGATCCCGATCGCCGAGATCATCTCGTCGGTGCGCCCGAAGCGGCGATACAGCATCTCGCCGCGACGCTCGCCGGGATCCGTGACGAGCGGCAGGTTGGCCGGGTCGTCCACGCGCGTCACCGGGAGTGCCGGGCTCGAAAGGGTCTGGGCTTGGTCCATCGTACGCCTCCTTGCAACGTGGTAAGATCATGCGCCCAGGGAGGTTGCTTCGCCAGTCATGCGCGAGATTGTCTCGTACGGCTTACGCCTGGTCATCGAGCGGGAGTGGCTCGTCAACAGCGACCCCTGGCGGAACCGCGTCACCGAGATCATGCAGGGAACGCGATGCCCGGCTGCCCGTGTTACTCTCGACACTTGGCGCCCCTGTCACGTCGATCCGGTCAACTCAAGGAACCGATCCAGCATGGCGTTGACCTGATCAGGGACTTCAAGTGTCGAGAAGTGGCCGGAGCCGAGGGTCTGGCCGACAAGAATGTCTGGTCGCCGCGCTTGTACTTGCGCCCGATCGCTTATCGGCAGGGCTGAAGCCGCAAGGTCCCATGCTGCGCCCGACCAAGACCCCGCCGCCCAGGCCGAGGTGCTCGACGAGGTGGACAACATCATCGGCAAAGGCCGGAACATCGTAAGACTGCAGCGAAGCGTCACTCGCGCCGTTCCCACGCAGATCAACGGCCACGGTCCGGCGGTGGCTACGGTAATGCCGGAGTTGTGGTGCGAAGACAGAGTGGTCGCCTGTCCAGCCATGCAGGAGAACCATCGGTGTTCGCAGTGCTGGGCCGGGTTGGTGGTCGACGTAGGCGAGCATGACGCCGTCCCGGTCAAGGCTGAACATGCTCGTTGGTTCCATGGTAGGTGAATTAGGTTCCGAGAAGGCGGCCTGCTCCGCCTGGGGTCGGGAAAGTAGAGTTGAACAGACCGTGGAGATCAGCCGAAGTAGAGCGCCGCATCACGTCGCGCCATGTAGAACAAGGCGCAGGCTGCTACCATTGAGCTCACCAGCATCACGATCCCCATGGAAAGGCCAGGCGGTCCAGGATTGACCGAGACGACCAGGGCACTGGCTGCAGAACCTGCGAGTACTTGAAGGCATCCAGCAACTGCACTTACCGACCCCGCCGCTTCCGGGAGAGGCTGCATCGCTCCGTGCAGCGCATTGGGCGCAACCAGTCCGAAAGCAGCAGATCCAACAAATAAGGTTGCGATCAGGAAGGGAACCGAGGGATGACCGGCCACGATCGCCATCAAGAACACCCCTGCGCAGCAGACGGATAAGCCTACGCCGATCATCAGAGGATAAGCTGGCGGAAAATCACGCCTGCTCAGTCTTCCATTCAGGAAGGCGCTCGTCATAATCCCGAATGACGTCACCGCGAAGACCCCGCTATACTGGCCTCTTGTCAGACCAAGGTCTTTGATGAATAGGATTGACGAGCCACTGACGTAGGCGAACAACGTGCTAAACGCGGCGCTGTTGATAACGATGTTTGCCATGATGGTGGGGCTGCGGCTTACCTCCCGATAGGCCTTCAACACGGTTGTCATCTTGAGCGGGCGCCTGCTTCTCGACGGAACACTTTCAGCGAAGAGAAGCCCAAAGGCGATCATCAGAGCTGCGCCGACACCGGACAGCAGCCAGTAAATTCCCCGCCAGCTATCGACCGTCAACGTCAGCGAGCCCACGGCGGGAGCGACCATCGGGATCACGAGCATCAGTGTCGCCACATAGGAGAGCTTTGCGCGGCCGGCCGCTCCTGTGAACAGGTCCTGCACGATTGCGAATGCACTCGTCATGCTGACACCTGCACCCATTCCCTGTAGGACGCGCAACATCAGCAGCTCAGTCAGGCTTCGGGACACCGAGCACCCTATGCTTGCGACCGTGAACAATCCGACCGCCGCAAGCACAACCGGCCTTCGTCCCACCCGGTCCGAGACAGGACCAAAGAAAGGCGGTGCGACGGCAAACCCTACCATAAACAAGCTCATGGTAAGGCCAGCCCTTTCGGTCGTCACGCCAAGAGAACTAGCGATCGACCCGAGCGCCGGCAGACTCATGTCGATACCGAAGGATGGCAACGCGACGAGAATACTGAGCAACGCCGTAAATGCCATCGTGTCTGTTTTTATTGTCATGACGGAAGTCTCTGCGGCTTAAGCTACAGAGCTGTGACTTAATCCAGCGACATGGCTACAGCTGACATCCTGGAGATAGAGTTCGTGCAACCCCGAGGCCTCGCACGAAGGAAGCCAAGGGCCAACCATCGGCAGCTACTCTCCCACGTCCGCTCTGCGTCCGGCGTTCAAATCAAGACACATGCGGTTTGTAGCCTTCATGCTGGCCGAATTGGCCGACAATCCGAGGCCGAACGCCATCCGAGCGTCCGTCCGTACGGCAATCGATGCCCGACTGCCGTCGCAATGCGCAGTGCCATGCCATTAAGTTCCTGACCCTCGACACCAGGCTGAAATCCTGCGGTTTCTGCTCCCAAGGGTCGACCGCCTCTTTGCCGCCTGCTTGCTCAGCGGGACGACCGGCGCCGGACTACGGCGCGCGACGCCTGGTTCGCCGCCACACCCGAACTGCTGGCATCCCCTAGATGGTGAGGAATTCCAGGCAGAGCGCGTCGAAGCCGGCCGGATCGGTGACATTGCACGCATGGCCGCCGTCGAGTCTCTCCAGCCGGGAGCCGGGTAGCGCTGCGTGCAGGCGTTCGGAACAGACGGGGGGAACCAGCAGGTCGTCCTGCGAGAAGACCAGCAGCGTTCGGCAGGCCAGGGCCGAAAGCAGCGGCGTGGCATCGAAGCCGAGCAGGGACTCGATGCGCAGCAGGGTGTTCTCGACGCCGGGAAAATGCGCCGCTGCGTGGGCCTCGTCGGCGGCGAGGCGGCCGGCATTGTCCGCCATCCAGGAGGATGGATACAGGAACAGCGGCTGCGCGCGCAGGTAGGACCCGACACCGGCTCTCAGCAGCAGATCGCGTCGCACATCGAAGCAGCGCACGGTGTGCGGGTCCGCCTGCATCCAGCCATTCACCACCACCAGATGGCTGACAAGTCCGGGCGCCCGGGCCGCCAGGCAGAGGCCGATCAGTCCGCCCAACGCATGACCGACGATCCGGCAGGAGCGCGCACCGACGGCGTCGAGAACCTCGGCGGCATCATCGGCCATGTCGGCGATGGCTAAATTGGGCGCGAGGGTCGCGGGGCTTCGTCCGGTGCCGCGCTGGTCATAGGTCACGACGCGGTAGCGAACGGCAAGCGCCGGAATGTTGGCTGACCAGTAGCCGCCCGCGCCGCCGAGCCCGGAGGACAGCAGCAGCACCTCGCCATCCTCGGGTCCGGTGCAGTCGAAATGGATCATCCCGCCCCAATCGTTCCAGGCCGGGGTTTGCCGACATGCGCGATGCTGGCGATCTCGACCAGCGCCTCGGGCTTCACCAGCCCGCACTGGATGCAGTAGCGCGCTGGCTTGTCGCCCGGGAAATACTCCGCATACACGCTGTTCAGCGCCGCATAGTTGGCCCAGTCGGTCAGAAAGATCATGTTGAAGGTGACATCCGCCATGGTGCCACCGGCAGCCGTGATGACGCCCTTGATGGTCTCCAGCACGTGGCGCGTCTGTGCCGCGGCATCTCCCGGATGCACCACATCGTTGGACGCATCGAACGGCAGCGTGCCGGACACGTACACCACTCCATCGGCCAGCGTGCCCGGCGAGAACGGCGCGATCGGCACGCCGGTGCCGGGCGGGATGATCGCCTGCATCGGCATCATGCCGTGACCTCAGGTGCTGCCTGCCTGACCGCGCCGCAGAAATCGGCAACGTTCGAGACCCAGCCGAAGAAGGTCTCGATATTGTACAGCGCCGCCTTCTGCACGTAGTCCGGCCCCGCCTGGTGCGTCGCATCCTCCAGCACGATCCCGAAATACTCCAGGAAGAAGCCGTCGCGCAGCGTGCTCTCGACACAGACGTTGGTGGCGATCCCGGTGAACACCAGCGTGCGTATGCCGCGCGCGCGCAACAGGGTGTCGAGCTGGGTGTTGTAGAAGGCGCTGTAGCGCGGCTTGGGGATCACGATGTCACCCGGCTGTGGGACCAGGGCATCGACCAGCGCATAATCCCAGCCGCCTTTGGCGAGCAGCGTGCCGTCGAGTTCCGGACGCTGGCGCATGGTCTTGAGCGCGTTCGACTTGTGAAAGTTGGGCGAGCCCGGACCGCCGGCTTCGATGTATTCTGGGTCCCAGCCATTCTGGAACCACACGACCGTCATGCCAGCCTCGCGCGCTGCCTGCACCGCGACCACGATGCTGTCGATGGCCTCCTGCGCGCCGCTGATGTCGAAGCCGGCGAGATCGAGATAGCCGCCCTTGCTGGCATAGGCGTTCTGCATGTCCACCACGACGAGCGCCGAGTGACGCAAATCGAGCGACAGGGCTTCCGGTCGCGCGGGCAGCGTCACTCGCGTGCCGCTACCGCCCAGGGATCCGGTTCCGGGGGTTTCCACGGTCATTCAGGCAGCCTCCATCATTATTCGGCAGCTTCCGCAGGGGCGGGAACATGCGATCGCGAGCGCATCAGCGGCTGGATGCGGGTGCCGAACTGCTGGACGCCGTCGAGGAACTCGTCAAAGGTGAGGAGCACGCCCTCGGTGCCGGGCACGCTCGCCACCTCGTCGAGCAGGGCGGCGACGGTCGCATACGAGCCGACCAGCGTGCCCATGTTGATGTTGACGGCCGAGGTCGGGTTGGCCATCTGGCGCACGTTGGCATCGGCGCCGGAGCGGGTGTCGGCGGCGCTCTGCGTGGTGAGCCAGGCGAGCGCCGCATGATCGGCACCAGCCTTGTAGTGCTCCCACTTTGCCATCGCCGCCGCATCGGTCTCGTCCGCGATGATCATGAACAGCGCATAGGTGGTGACATGGCGGCCGGTGATCGCGGTTGCGTCCTGCAGCTTGGCCGCGGCGGGTGCGAACGCGGTCGGCGTGTTCACGCCCTTGCCAAAGCAGAAATTATAGTCGGCATGGGTCGCCGAGAACATCATGCCGGCGTCGCTCTGGCCGGCGCAGATGAGCTTCATGTCGGCCTGCGGACGCGGGCTGACCCGGCAGTCGTCCATCTGGAAGAACTCGCCCTTGCGGTCGCAGCGGCCGGTCGCCCACAGCTCGCGCAGGATCTGCACGTATTCGGCCACGAAGTCGTAGCGGCGGGAGAAGTACTCGTCGCCGGGCCACAGTCCCATCTGGGAATATTCCGGCTTCTGCCAGCCGGTGATGACGTTCAGCCCGAAGCGTCCGTGCGAGATGGAGTCGATGGTCGCCGCCATCCTTGCCGCGATCGCCGGCGGGATGGTCAGCGTGGCGACGGTGGCGAACAGCTGGATCCGGCTGGTGACCGCGGCGAGGCCGGCCATCAGGGTGAAGCTGTCGAGATTATGGTCCCAGAACTCGGTCTCGCCGCCGAAGCCGCGCAGCTTGATCATCGACAGCGCGAAATCGAGTCCGTACCGCTCCGCTCGCTGCACGACCTCGCGGTTCAGGTCGAAGCTTGGCATGTATTGCGGCGCGTTCTTCGAGATCAGCCAGCCATTATTGCCGATTGGGATGAAGACGCCGATTTTCATTCGTAGCCCTGGTGATATCTGCTGCCCCGAGGAGCAGCAAACACCATGCCAGTCCTCCGGGGGCCGGTCGATCAGACTCCGGCGCCACCGGTCAATGCGTCGAACAGCGCCTGCCCGTTCGGTCGTCCGAGCCCGGTGCAGGCGTTCCAGCCGGCACCCCCATTGTAGCCGATGTCGCTGCCGGTCGGCTTGTTGTTGCCGCTGGTGATCTGCACGGTGAGTGCCGGGTTGGCGCCGATGTTTGCGTAGAGCCAGGTCGGCAGGAAGCCCACCGGGCTCGACGCCTTCTGGTTGATCAGGGCGGTCAGCCCGGCCCAGAGCGGGGCCACGCCGCTGGTGCCGCCGACCACCTCGGTCTGCCCGTCCACCACGATGCTGTAGCCGCTGGCCGGCGCCGCATCGCCGCCGACGTCCGGCACGCCACGGCCCTCGCGGCCAGCATTGACGCTCGGCGGCAGGGTCACGCCGGACTGGAAGGCGGGTACGTCGAACAGGTCGCTGATGCCGCCGCCGGTGCCGCTGTCGCCGTCGTTCCAGACCACCTCCTTTGAGATCGTGCTGCCCTTCTCGGTGATGTGGGTGCCACCGCAGCCGATCGCGGACGGCGACGAGGCCGGAAAATCGACATGCGCCTTGCCGTCGCTGACGCCGTCGGTGGCGAGGCTGTCCCCGGAGGCGACATAGACCGAGATGCCGAGCGCCGCCGCTTCCTGCAGGACCGAGTTCATCGTGGTGACGGACTGCCCGTCCCACGTCGATTCCGGACCACCCCAGGAGATCGAGATCACCGACGGCTTGTTGGTGGTGTCGTGCGCCGCCTGCGAGATCGCATCCGCGAAGCCGGCGTTGGTGTTAGGCGTGAAGTACACCGCGATTTCGGCACCGGGTGCGACGCCACCTGCGACCTGGATGTCGAGCGCCACCTCGCCGTCGGCATCCGAACCGGACTGGTCGTTGGTGGCGCCGTCGACCAGCACCGCGATCACCTTCGGCGGCGTCAGGCGCATGGCCTGGAACGCCTGCTGGATGTCCTTTTCTCTAAAACCGCCGCCCAGCTCGATCAGGGCGATGGTGACGCCGCTGCCGTCGACGCCGGTCGGGAAGTCGTACAGCGGAGCGATCTGGTTCGGCAGGATGCCCTGCGGCTGCGCGACCCTGGGTCGCACGATGCGCGCGTGCGCCACCGGCCGTTCGTCGAGCCCGAGCACGCTCTCGATGATGCCGTGCAGGTGGCGGGGGAGCATCACGCTGCCGGTGCGGCCGCGGAACGTGTGGCCGCTCCGCTCGTAGGTCGAGAGGCTGGTGCCGAAGGCAGCCTCCATCTTCTCCGCAGTGCCGCCCACACGCACCAGGCGCCGCGCCGGATCGGCCTCCAGCACGGTGAGCCCGTGCCCGGTCGCAAACTTCTCGATGCGCTGGATGTCGTCGCGATGCGCAGTCCTGCGGTGCCGCGCCAGATGTTCGCGGCGCTCCTGCACGCTGCCGGTCAGCGCGGTCTCGGTGGTCTGATGCGCATCGCGCGGCTTGAGATAGATGCTGACCTCAACCTGCTGGTCGCGCGGCGCGGGACCGACCAGGCGTGCGCCGGACGGTGCGGTGTGCTCGCTGCCGGGCAGTTCGAGCGGCGTGGCGCCTTCTGTCGTTGAGCTCATGCGCTGTCATCCTGTTCTGGGACGTTGTCGGGCGGCAGTCTAGGCGACCCAATCACGGTGACCAGCCGGCTGCGCCTGCCGTTCCGCGATCCGGGCGATGGTTTCCAGCGCTCTTGCGATATCGTGTTCGTCGATCGCACCGATGCAACCGATACGAAACGATGGCGCCTGGGTCAGCTTGCCGGGATAGATCACGATGCCGTCGGCCTGCAGCGCGGCATAGAACCGGGCGAAGTCGAACTCCGGCCCGGGCTCGTCGAAGGTGACGATGATCGGGGCCTGCAGCGCGGCCGGCAGCGTCGTGCGGAAGCCCAGCCGGGCCATGCCGGCCGTCAGCGCCGCATGGAGGCGGAGGTAGCGGGCAAGGCGCGCCGCCGGGCCGCCCTCGGCATCGAGCTGGTCCAGTGCCGCATCCAAAGCGGCCGCCACCTGGACCGGCGGGGTGAAGCGCCACTGGCCGTTGCCCGCGAAGCCCTGCCACTGCGCATGCAGGTCGAGGCCGAGGCTGTGCGACTGGCCCTCGGACCGCGCAAGCTGTTGCCGTTCCGCCACGACGACGGCGATCCCTGGCACGCCCTCCAGGCACTTGTTCGACGACGCCATCACCGCGCTGGCACGGATGCGGCGCAGATCGAGCGGCAGCGCGCCGAACCCGCTCATGGCATCGATCAGCAGCCTTCGGCCGGCCGCGGCCACGATGTCCGCGACCTGCTCGACCGGGTTCAGCAGGCCGGTCGTGGTCTCGCACTGCACGATGACGACGTCGGTGATCGAGGCATCCTCGCGCAGGATCGTCCGGACGCTCAGGGGATCGACCGGCGCTGTCTCCGGCCAGCGCAGGACGACATGCGCGCGCCCGATCTGGCGCGCGATCGCCGCCATGCGCTCGCCATAGGCGCCGTTCGCCAGCACCAGCAGCCTGCCGTCGCGCGGCACCAGCGTGCCGATCGCGGCCTCGACGGCAAAGGTGCCGGAGCCTGCCAGCAGCACCGCCTCGTGCGTCGCCTCGCCGTGCACGACAGCGGCCAGCCGCTGACGCAACCGTGCGGTCAGCGCGATGAAGGCAGGGTCGCGCGAACCCCAGTCGCGTCCGAGCGCCGCACGGGTCGCCTCGGACGTGGTGAGCGGGCCGGGCGTGAGGAGCAGGGTTCTCAAGGTCTGGCGTGTCCTCGAGAGCATGATCGAAGATCGACCATGCTCCTGTTGTCGTTTGAGTGGAGCAGCTTTACCCGACCGATCGAAATCGCGGAGCGATTTCAATTGGTCGGATGCTGCTCTATGTGTCCGCTCTGATCCGGGTGGGCCGGCTTCAAGAGGGCAGCTTGCCCGAGCCGGCGGAGATGCAAAAGCGCGCATGAAGCTGTTGACCCTCATCGCAGGCGCACTCGGTGCCGGGCTCGCCGTCTGGCTGCTGGCCCGCTTCGGCCTCGGCCACGTGCTCGGGCTGCTGCACCAGGCCGGCTGGGGCATCGTGCTGGTGATGGCGTTCCACTTGATCCAGGTGTGGTTTTCGGCACTGGCGTGGAGTGCGATCGCGGGCCGCAGCCCAGGCAAGCCACGGCTGGTCGATTTCGTCCTGCTGCGCTGGGTGCGCGAGGGCGTGAACAACCTGCTGCCGGTGGCGCAGATCGGCGGCGAGTTCGTCTCCGCCCGCCTGCTGCGGCGACGCGGCATGAGCCTCGCCACGGCCACCGCCTGCACCGTCTGCGACCTGACCACCGAGATGGTAACCCAGATCGCCTTCACCATCACCGGGCTGCTGACCCTGCTTGCCGTGCTCGGCCGCAGCCGGATCACCGACGAGGTCGTGGGGGCGATCGGCCTCGCCAGCCTGGCGGCGCTGGGCTTTGTTGGCGGCCAGTGGTTCGGCCTGGCGAGCCTGTTCGAGCGCGGGCTGATGCGCCTCGCCGGCCAGTTCGGCTGGCACGGCATGGAGGAGATCGGCGGCCTGCACCGCACGATCCACTCGCTCTATCGTGCGCCCGGGCCGCTCGCCTGGGCGCTGCTGCACCAGGCGATCTCCTGGCTGCTCGGCACCTTCGAGGTCTGCCTGGCGCTGCACTGCCTCGGCCACGACGTGTCGCTCGCTGCCGGATTGGTCATCGAGAGCCTGTGCCAGGCGGTCAAGGCGGCCGGGTTTGTGGTGCCGGGGGCACTCGGTGTGTCGGAGGGCGGCTACATCGTGGTGGGCGGCCTGTTCGGCCTGTCGCCCGCGGTCGCGATCGCGCTCTCCCTGGTCAAGCGGCTGCGCGAGATCGGGCTCGGGCTGCCGGCGCTGGCGGCATGGCAGTGGCTGGAGCATCATTGGAACACGGCGCCTGCCGCGCCGCTGGACCCGGGATCAACACCGGGGCGGGGCGGCCCCATCGAGGCCGCCCTGGATTACGGAGACGCGCCTTGAGCAACGACACCTGGACCCACGCCATGGCGCGCGGCGTGGTCCGCCCGATGATCGGCACCGGGATCACCCCGAACCACCTGACCACGCTGCGGCTGCTCACCGGGGTGGCGGCGTGCGTGGCGTTCGCGGCGGGACCCGGGATGCATGGCGCGATGCTGTGGGGCGGCCTGCTCTGGGTGCTGTCGGCCTTCCTCGACCGCATGGATGGCGAGCTGGCGCGCATCGGCAACATGATGAGCCCGGGCGGCCACCACTACGACTACATGGTCGATAACGGCGTCAACTGCCTGTTCTTCCTGGCGATTGGCATCGGCCTGCGCCATGCCACCCTGCTCGGAGACGACCTGGGGCTGTGGACCCTTGCGATGGGCCTCGTGGCGAGCGCCGGGCTGATGCTCTGCAACTGGATGTCCGAACGCTACGAGCAGCGCCTGCCGGGCGAACGCACCTGGTCGGGCGCCTGGGGCTTCCATCCCGACGATGCCCTCTACCTGCTCGGACCGGCGGCGTGGCTCGGCTGGCTGCTGCCGATCCTCGTCGCCTCGGCGCTCGCCATCAGCGTGATGGCCCTGGTGATCCTGGTCCGCCTACGGCTGCTGATCCGCCTCCAGGATGGCGCCCGGGATGGCAAGCGCGTGCCGGAGACGACCTCCTCCTCCACCGCCGCGTCGCGCTGAGCCGAGGCATGCTGAGAGCTCCTCTCGGGCGTCTGGTCGCTTTCTGTGCGCGTCGAGCGCTGCTGGTGGTGGTGCTGGCGGCCGTTCTCGCCGCGAGCGCGCTGCTGGTGACGCGGGCCCGGCTCGGCGTCTCGACGGATACCGGCAACCTGTTCTCCTCCTCGCTGCCCTGGAAGCAGCGCGCCAACGTCCTGAAGAAGGACTTCCCGCAGAACGAGGACCTGCTGGTCGCGGTGATCCGCGCCGACATTCCGGAGGAGGGCCAGGCGACCGCGCGGCAGTTGGCGGCGGTGCTGTCGGCGCAGACCGCGCGCTTCAAGTCGGTACAACGTCCGGACGCCGACCCGTACCTCCAGCGCAACGCGCTGCTGTTCCTCGAACCCAAGCCGCTCGAGGCGCTGCTGGACGCCACCATCGATGCGCAGCCATTCCTGGGCCAGCTTGCCGCCGATCCGTCCTCGCGCGGCCTGTTCGCCGCACTTGCCCTGATTGGCGACGGCGTTGCGCACGGCCAGACCAACCTCGCCAACTTCCAGGCGCCGCTGCGCGCGTTCGCCGGCAACCTCTCGGCCGCTGCCGCCGATCATCCGTCGCCGCTGTCCTGGCAGCGCCTGCTGACCGGCTCGCTGAGCGACCTCGGCGGCCAGTACCAGTTCGTCGAAACCCAGCCGCGGCTGAACTACGGCTCCTTCGCGCCCGGCGGAGTGGCCACCGATGCGATGCGTGCCGCCATCGCAACCCTGCCCGAAGTCCGCGCCGGGCACGCGCAGGTCTACATCACCGGGCAGGTGGCGCTCGACGACGAGGAGTTCGCCTCGGTCGCGGACGGCGCGGTCAAGGAACTGATCGCCTCCCTGGTGCTGGTGACGCTGTGGCTCTTCCTCGCGGTGCGGAGCTGGCGGATCATCATCCCGATCGTCGTCGTGCTGCTGCTCGGGCTGCTGCTCACCACCGGCTTTGCGGCTATTGCGGTCGGCACGCTCAACCTGGTGTCGGTGGCGTTCGCGGTGCTGTTCGTGGGCATCGCGGTGGATTTCGCGATCCAGTTCTCGGTGCGGTTCCGCGCCCAGCGCCATGCCACGGGCCAGCCGCTGCCGCTGCTGCTGTCGCTGTCCGAGACCGGGCGCGAGACCGGGGTGCAGATCCTGATCGCGGCCTCCGCCACCGCGGCCGGCTTCCTCGCCTTCACGCCCACCGCCTTCCGGGGGGTCGCGCAGCTCGGGCTGATCGCGGGCGTTGGCATGCTGATCGCCTTCGCCTGCACGCTGACCGTGCTGCCGGCGCTGCTGATGCTGTTCGGCTACCGGCCGACCGGCGTCGACGAGGGCTTCGGCTGGGCAAGGCGCTACGACCGACTGTTCCGGCGCAACCGGCGGCGGCTGATCACAGGCTTCGCAGTGCTGGGACTGGTGGGCGCCGCGCTGCTGCCGCTTCTGCGCTTCGACGGCGATCCGCTGCACACCAAGAACCCGAACTGGCCGGGCATGCGGGCCCTGCACCTGCTGATGAACAACCCGCAGACCAGTCCATACAGCGCGGAGATGCTGGTGCCGGATCTCGCCGCGGCGCGCGCGCTGTCTCTCCGCCTCGAGAAGCTGCCGCTGGTCAGCGACGTGCGCACGCTCGACAGCTTCGTGCCCACGAACCAGGACCAGAAGCTGCCGCTGATCCAGGATGCCGCCTCGCTGCTGCTGCCGACGCTGCTGCCATACCAGGTGGCGCCGGCTCCCGATGCGGCGGCGATCCGCGCCTCCATGGTCAGGACCGTCGCCAGCCTCGCACCGGTGCTGGACAAGCTCGCTGCCGACGATCCGTTGCGCAGTATCACCGCCTCGCTGCAGACCCTGTCGAAACAGCCGGACGCCGCCCTGCTCGCCGCCAACCAGGCCCTAGTGCAATACCTGCCGGTGACACTCGACCAGTTGCGCACGGTGCTGCAGGCTAAGCCTGTCACGCTCAAGGATGTTCCGCCCGCGATCGAGCGCGACTGGCTGCTGCCGGACGGTCAGGCGCACATGGAGGTGCATATCCGCAATGGAGCCTCGGACAGCGCCACGCTGAACCGCTTCCTGCGCGAGGTTCGTGGCGTCTATCCGAACGTGTCGGGCTCGGTGGTCACCATCGTCGAGAGCGCCAGCACGATCGTCTCGGCGTTCAAGATCGCAGCACTCTCGGCGCTGGCGATGATCGCGCTGATCCTGCTGATCGCGCTGCGCCGGCTGCGCGACATGGCGCTGGTGCTGGCGCCGCTGCTGCTGTCGGCGATGCTGACGGTGATCCTGTGCCTGGTGCTGCGCCAGCCGCTCAACTTCGCCAACATCATCGCGCTGCCGCTGCTGCTCGGCGTCGGCGTCAGCTTCAACATCTATTTCATGATGAACTGGCGGGCCGGCATGCGCGATCCGTTGGCCTCCCCCACTGCGAAAGCCGTGCTGTTCTCGGCGCTGACCACCGGCACCGCGTTCGGCTCGCTGGCGCTGTCGCACCATCCCGGCACCGCCAGCATGGGCCGGCTGCTTTTGATGAGCCTTGCCTGCACGCTTCTTGCAACACTGGTGTTCGAGCCGGCGCTGTTACCACGCCGCCGCCAGGACCCCCACTAGGAGACCATCCGATAATGCCATCGCGCTGGTCATCCGACGCGGCTGTCTGCGCTTCCGTTGCTCACGGCCGGGAGGCCGCTCGGCTCCGGTTTTCGACAGCGACGCCGGACGGCGCCGAAGCGGCGCCTCTCACTCAGCGTAGCGCATTTTCGGACGGTCTCCCCTCCTGATGCGCGGGACGCTGCTCGCGGCCTGTGCTTCTTTGCTGGTGATGGGGGGATTGGCGCGCGCAGGCGGTCGCATTCCGGTGCGCGTGGTGGTGGTGACCACGTTCGAGCTTGGGGCTGACACCGGAGACAAGCCGGGGGAGTTCCAGGATTGGGTGGAGCGACTGCCGCTGCGCACCGTGCTTCCGTTTCCGCAGGCTTATCATCCGCTGCGCTACAATGCCTCGCTGGGCATACTCGGCATGGTCAGCGGCGAGGGGCCGGCGCGCATGGCGGCCTCGATCACGGCGCTCGGCGATGATCCTCGGTTCGATCTGACGCATTCCTACTTCGTGCTGGCCGGGATTGCCGGGATCGATCCCAAGGTCGGCTCGGTGGCGTCCGCGGCCTGGGCGAAGCATGTGGTGACCGGCGAGGCGCACGAGATCGACGCCCGCGAGATCCCGCCTGGCTGGAGCACCGGCTACGTGCCGCTGACCCGCACCTCGCCGTTCGAGCAGCCGGCGCCGGAGCCTTCGGGGAATTGGGGCACTTCGATGTACACCCTCGATGCCGGGCTGGTGGACTGGGCCTACCACCTGACCCGCGACATCGTGCTGCCGGACAGCGCGCCACTGATGGCGATCCGCGCGCGCTACACCCAGGATGCGGCGGCGCGGCGGCCGCCGTTCGTGCTCGAGGGCGACACGCTGGCCTCCGGCATCTTCTGGGTTGGCGGCCGCATGAACGATTGGGCCGAGCAATGGGTGCGCTACTGGACGCACGGCCAGGGCGTGTTTGCCACCACCGCCGAGGAGGATGGCGGCATGATGCAGGCGCTGACGTTCCTGTCGCAGGCGCACAAGGTCGACCTCTCCCGCGTGCTGGTGCTGCGCACCGCGAGCAACTACGACATGCCGCCACCAGGCGAGAGCCCGGCCGCGCTGCTGGCCCAGGAGGGCGGCGGTGGCACCGGCTACTCCGCCTATGTGCCGTCGCTGGACAGCGCGTATCGCGTGGCCAGTCCGGTGGTGCTGGAACTTGCGACGCACTGGCGCCGCTATCTCAACCAGGTGCCGCAGAACGCCGCCACGCACTAGGCTGACATTTGGGTCGCTGCGCATCGGAGGCGCGCCCGCGGCTCCGCCTCCATCCGGCCATCGAATTGAAAGCCAAGGATGATCGCGTCGATCTCGTTGTTCCAGACCGCGCTGCGCCAGTCGAGGTTGGACCACCCGACTGCCGACCAATCGCCGTCAATGACGGCGGTCGTCGCGTGCAGCATTTTCTCAACGCTCGTAGATCCGGAAACCGGCCTCCGGCAGGTCTCCGTAGTCGGGCTGCCCCGCCGCGAGGACGGATCTCTCCGACAGCGAGACGGCCGCGAGCAGGGTGCGGTAGATGAGCGGCTGGTGGCTGCCCGGTGGCCGGGAACAGTTGACAGGCGTACAATATTTGTTCGTTGCCGAAAGCAACTCTGAACACGAATTTACTGGTTCGCTGCGCATCCTGAGCCACCAATATTGTCTACACAGGGTGGGACTGGCATAGATTGGACATGCCGACCCGTCGTCCAGGACGGCACGAGCAGGAACCCCATGAGCCGCATGCTGCTGATCGAGGACGATGCGGAGACGGCCGACGAGGTGTCCGGCTATTTCCGCAGCCGCGGCTACGAGGTGGATTGCGCGGCGACCGGACCGGACGGCCTGACCCGGGCGAGCACCGGCGCGGCCGACGTCCTGGTGGTCGATCGCATGTTGCCCGGGCTGGACGGGCTGGCGATCCTCGGCACGCTGCGCCGCAACGAGATCCGGACGCCGGCGCTGGTGTTGAGCGCCCTGTCCGAGATCGATGATCGTGTGCGCGGGCTGCGTGCTGGCGGCGACGATTATCTCGGCAAGCCGTTCGCGCTCAGCGAGCTTGCCGCGAGGATCGAGGCCTTGCTGCGCCGGCCGGTCACGGGGGCCGAGACGATGCTGCGCGTCGGCCCGCTGGAGCTCAACCTGATCAGCCACACGGCGCGCCGCTCGAGCCGGACCCTCGAGTTGCTGCCGCGCGAGCTGCGCCTGCTCGAATACATGATGCGGCGCGTCGGCCAGACCGTCACTCGGACGATGCTGTTCGAGGATGTCTGGGGCTACAGCTTCGCGCCTCGCTCTAACCTGGTGGACGTGCATATGGGCCGCCTGCGGCGCAAGCTCGACCGACGCGGCGAGGAGGAGCTGCTTTCGAACGTGCGCGGCATCGGCTTTGTCCTGAAGTCGCCCTCCTGAACGCCGGCCCGTTGTCCCACCGCGCGGCGTCCCGGCAGGCGGCTGCGCCGGTGACCGGGACCAGCCTGATCCGCAGGCTGCGCCGGGCAACCTCCACGTCGGTGTTCCGCTGGACGGTCTCCATCGCCACCGGCTTCGCCGGCATGGCCTTGATGCTGTTCGGGTTCATCTACTGGCAAACCGCCGTGCACGAGCGCCAGAAGATCGACAGGACGGTCGTGATGGAGGCGGCGCGGCTGACGCGCAGTCCGCCACCGGAGGTCGCAGCCCGGCTGGACGCATGGCTCGCGGACGATCCGCATGGCGTGCGCTACGGCGGGCTGTTCCGGCGCGATGGCGCCCATCTCGCCGGAAACCTGCAGGGCGTGCCGAAGCGTCTGCCGGTCGACGGGCATGCCCACCGGGCGGTCTTCAAGGGCATCGACCGCGACCATGACGGGGATGACCCGGAGGTCGTGCGCGCCGTGGCAGTGGCGGTGGACCCGGCCCGGGTGCTGGTCATCGGCTACGATATCGACGAACTCGAGGATGTGCAGGAGATCATCCGCCGGGCGCTTATCCTCGGGCTGGTGCCGGCCCTGCTGCTCTCGCTGGTGGCCGGCACGTGGCTCGCCTGGCGGGCACAGAGCCGCGTCGCGTCCGTGCACGAGGCGATCGCGCGGATCATGCAGGGACAGTTGAGCGGGCGGCTGCCGCTGCACGGGACAGGCGACGACCTGGACCGGCTGGCGGCGGCGGTGAACGGCATGCTCGACGAGATCGAGCGCCTGATCGAGGGCATTCGCGGCGTCAGCGACAGCATCGCGCACGACCTGCGCACTCCGTTGACGCGGGTGCGCAACCGGCTCGAGCGCTCGCGCGAGGAAGCGCTCACGCGTGACGACTTCCAGAACGCGGCGGATCGCGCCATCGCATCGGTGGACCAGGCGCTGGCCGTGGTCTCGAGCGTGCTGCGGATCAGCGCGATCGACCATGGCCGCCGGCGGGAGGCCTTCACCCAGGTCGATCTCGCCCAGATCCTGGCGGAGGCCGCCGAGCTGTATGAGCCCCTCGCCGAGGAGAAGGGCGTGGTCCTGAGCTTGGCCCTCCGGCCGGCGTCCGTGGTGGTGGGCGACCACGACATGCTGATCGAGGCGGTCGGCAACCTGCTCGACAATGCAATCAAGTTCGCCCCGGTGCAGACGACGGTGACACTCTCGCTGACGGCCGAAGTGTACAGCCTGCGCATACGCATCGGTGACCGTGGTCCCGGAATCCTGCCGGGCGAGCGAGACCGCGTGCTGCAGCGCTTCTACCGCTCCGAGCGCAGCCGCAGCGTCCCTGGCAGCGGGCTCGGCCTCAGCCTGGTGGCGTCGGTGCTGGCCCTGCACGGCTTCAGGCTCGAAATCGGCGATGCGGCGCCAGGCTGCATCATCGACCTGCACTGCACCCCTGCGCTGCCCTGGGTGCTGCGCAACCAGCAGGACGCGCGATCCCGACGCGACATGGCGGTCCGGCATGAAGACCGCTGAGAACTGGCGCCGCTGCGTGGTCAACCTGCGCCATGCAACCGAGCGCCTGCAGGCCACCGCGGACGCGATCCCGCCGGAACTGGCGTCTCCCGGGACTTGGCCGGCCTCGGACGTCGCGGCCCTGCTGGAGCGTCATCTTACGACGTTCGGCGACTACACCGTGGCCTTGTCCTGCCTGCAGGCGCTGCTCGCGGCGCATGGCACCGCGCCGGTACTCGACCGCAAGAAGAACTGACTCAGGCTTCGGTGAGCCACTGGGGGTTATGGCCGGTGCCGTCGAAATGCGGCGAGATCTTGTAGTGCTCGGTCGATCCGGTGCGGCCGATCTCGGCACTGCGTGCCAGCAGGGCTTCGCGGAACTCGGGCGTCGGCGAGGTAAAGGTACGCACCGCCTCCAGCGCCTGATGCAGGATCGGCATGCTGTCGATCCCGGTCACCTGCAGGCTGATCGGCAACCCCATCGGATATTGCAGCATCTGGATCGGCGGCATCACGCGCGACTTCAGGATGAAGTTGTCGCCGAACGCCTTCATGCCGATGATGCCGGTGCCGTGCGAGAGCGCGATCGGCACCACCGTCTGCTCGAAGCTGTCATAGTGCGCGTCCATGATGTTCAGCGGCATCTGCACGGTGTCGAAATGGAAATTGTGCTGCTCGGCGACCGCGAACATGTGGGCGTGGATCTTCGGGCTCTTGTGTCCGGTGAAGCCGATATAGCGCAGCTTTCCCTGCTCGCGCGCGCGCAGCACCGCTTCCAACGCGCCGCCATCGGCGAATACGCGCTCCGGATCGTCCATGCGTATGATCTCGTGGAACTGCAACAGGTCGAGATGGTCGGTCTGCAGACGGGTCAGCGACGTCTCGATCTGGCCCATCGCGGCCTTGGCGGTGCGGCCGTCGATCTTGGTCATCAGGAAGGTCTTGTTGCGATAGCCTTCCTGCGACAGCGCGCGTCCGAGCCGCACCTCGCTCTCGCCGCCATTGTAGTCCCAGCAATTGTCGCAGAAGTTGATGCCGGCTTCGAGCCCGGCATGCACAACCCGGATCGCCTCGGCGTTGGTCATGCCACCCGGCTTGGCGAGATGGAAGCCGCCCATGCCCACCAGCGACACCGCCTCGCCGGTGCGGCCGAGCGGGCGGTACTTCATGTCGGGATGCTGCGGGATGGCGGCGGTGACGGTGCCGGGTGCCGGTCTTGCCGCATCGTCGAGCACGGTGGCCGCGGCGGGGAATGCCGGCATCGTCTCCAGGCCGGCGGTCACGCCGACGCCGACGGCAGTGCTCTTGATGAAATCGCGTCGGTTCATGATGGAGTATCCTTGCTGTGGACAGCGAGCGCGTTCAGCACCCGCAACGCGGCGCAGGCGCCGCCATATCCATTGTCGATGTTCACGACCGTGACGCCCGGCGAGCAGCTTGCGAGAATTGCGTCGAGCCCGGCCCGTCCGCCGGCGGCCACGCCGTAGCCGACCGAGGTCGGCACCGCGATCACCACGCCCGGCACCAGGCCGCCGATCACGCTGGGCAGTGCCGCATCCATGCCGGCGACGACGATCACCACCTGGTAGCGGCGCAACTCGGCCACCCGGTCGAGCAGCCGCCACAGTCCGGCCACGCCGACATCGACGATCTCGGTGCTGGAGTGGCCGGAGAAGCGCAGCGTGCGCGCCGCCTCGCGCGCCACCGGAACATCGGAGGTGCCCGCGGTGACGATGGCGACGCGAGGTCCGGTCGCCTCCACCAGGGGAGCCAGGTCACCTTGCCAGGCGGTGTGCGAGACCGGGTCCCAGTCGAGCCGTATGCGCACCGTCCCGGGCAGGGCGTCGTACTTCGCGGGCTCCAGCCGGGTCAGCAGCAGCGCGCGCCCGGGATCGGACTCCAGGATCGCCGCGACCTGTGCTGCCGACTTGCCGGCGCAATAGATCGCCTCGCCGAAGCCGATGCGCGCGCCGCGCTCGAGATCGAGCTTGAACTCGCTCACGGCGCGGCGGTCTGCGGAAGCGCGGTCAGGAACGCGCTGCCGGTGCGATACGCCGCGAAACGGACCGGACGCACTTCGCCCGCCCGCCGCGCCAAGGCCTCGATCTCCTGCAGCAGGCCGGACCCTTGCGCAGGCAACGCGTCCAGGCTGGACCCGTCGAGCTCCACGACGATGCCGTCGGCGCGCATGCGGCAGCGAACGGTGGCCGGCCGCAGGTGCCGCGTGACGGTGCGCTCGACCTCGTGCACCAGGGCGAGCGTCTCCGGCTCGATGGCGATGCCGGTCTCGATCCGGCTCGACAGGCAGGGCGCCGACGGCAGTTCCGCGAGCGCGCCCAGTCCCAGCAGCCGGGCGATGCGACGGACCGCGGCCTTGTCGATCCCGGCTTCCACAAACGGGTGCCGCACGCCATGCAGGCGCGCCGCCTCCAGACCGGGGCGGTACTCGCCGAGGTCGTCGGTGTTGGTGCCGGACAGCACCATGATACCGGCAGCGTTCAGATGCTTGACGATGCTGCCGTACAGGCTGGTCTTGCAGAAGAAGCAGCGATTGACCGGATTGGCGCGATAATCCGCATCGGCGAACTCGCCGGCATCAAAGATTTCCAGCCGCCATCCGCGAGCCGCGGCCAGCGCCCGGGTGCGCTCGGTGGCCTCCGGGGGCACCGCGGGCGACGTCGCGTGGTGCATGGACACCTCCGTGCCGAGCGTCGCATGCGCCGCCGACGACAAGGTAAGGCTGTCGATGCCGCCGCTCACAGCGACCGCGGCGCCGGAGCCCTCCAGCCCGGACAGCACCTGCTGGAGCCGCGCCAGCGCCGCCTCGTCCTGGGCCTCCTGGTCGCCCCGGGAGATCGTCTCAGCCTTCATCATCGCCTCTGCTCGCTGCCTGCTCAGCACGTCCCCTGAGCGCCTGCCTTGCGGCCTGCCCCGGGGCCGATCGCAGATGATCGGCTTCCGCCTTGCCGGTGCGCTGGCCGGGCCGGTCCACCAGCTTGACCTGCACCGGGATACCGTCGACCGCCACCTGGCTCACGCGCCGGTGGAGCGCCCGCCCTTCGACCAGATGAGTGCGCAGACCGATGGTGGTGGTCTCCGAGAAGCAGGCCTCGATTACTGTGTCCAGCCGGTCCGGGACGGCCAGCACCTGAACATGTACCGCAAGCCTGCCCTTCTTGCCGATGGTCGCCCACTGCACGACATCGTGCACGTCCGGCAGCTCGCGCAGCCGGTCCAGCCCCGTGGCAAGGTCCTCGCCGGACTGGTCATCGACTTCGAAGGCGATCTCGGTGAGCAGCCGGTGCGCAGGCGTCGCGGGCTCCGGGCGTCCGGTGTGCAGCACCAGCGCGCGCAGGCAGTTGCTGAGTCCCGGCAGCCGCTTCGTGCCGAAGCCTATGCCGGTGCTCCCCAGACGCCCGGCCGGACGCGGACGCAGGCGGCCGGTGGCGCGCAGCCACGCCAGGATGGCGGCTCCCGTCGGGGTGATACGCTCGCCGGAGATGCCGTCATCGATCACCTCGAAGCCGTCGAGCAGCAGGGTAGTGGCGGGCGCCGGCACCGGCATGATGCCGTGCGCGGTGCGTATGCGCCCGGAGCCGAGCGGCAGCGCCGACACGCTCCAGCCGGTGTCGTGGCCGAGGGCCGCGATCAGCCAGGCGGCGGCCACGATGTCGGCGATGGAATCCGCGGCGCCGACCTCGTGGAAGGCGACCTCGTCCGGCGCCACCCCATGCACGCGGCCCTCGGCCTCGGCCAGCTGGCCGAAGATGCCGACGGCGTACTCCGCGACGGCAGGCGGCAGATCGGCGGCAAGCAGGTCCTCGCGAATTCGACGCCAGTGCGTGTGCCCGTGCGCATGCCCGTGATGATGGTCATGGACCGGGTCGTGATGGTCGTGCGGCACCGGATCCGTCTCGAGGACGGCGAAGCGCCTGCCGGTCAGGATGCCGTCATCGTAGCGATCGAGGCGGCACTCGACCGGCGCCAGCCGGCGCACGCAGTCGATCAGCGCGTCGGCCTGCGCGGGGAAGGCGTCGAGCAGGGCTGCCGTGAACATGTCGCCGGCCACGCCGCCGATCGCATCTAGGTGGATATGCATCATCGACCGGCTATGCCCTCGGGAGGGACATCAGCGATCGGTCCCCCGCGGCGGGTTGGCGTTCTGGTCGCCGCTCTGCACCGGCTGCTTGTCAGGCGTCGATTTTGCGGGCGCCGGACGTGTGCCGCCGGGATCAGTCTCCGCGACGGGTGTATTGCTGGTGGTCTTTTCGCCTTCGGCCATATCGCCCCCTGGTCGGCATGCAGTCACGCTGTCAGCGCCACAGGACGGGCATTGTTCCGGTGCGGCTGACGCGGCGGCCGACGCATGATAGGGCATCGGCATGGCGGATATCCCCGTGTCTGCGTCACGCCGCTCCCTGCTGGCCGGCCTGGCCCCGGCCGTCGCCGGCGTGGCGGCGCAATTGCGCCCGGCAGCGCCCGGTGCCACCGAAGATGGTGGCGACGCGCCGGCGGTGGCGCTGTTCGTAGCCTTCGACGTGCTTGCCGGTGGCAGGCCGGAGCTGCAGCGGCTGCTGCGCGTGCTTGCGGAGCGCGCGGCGGGTGCGGCGAGCGCCGGGGCGGGGCTGACGCTTGCGGTCGGCGGCACCCTGTTCGACCGCCGCTTCGGCCTGGAACCGCTGCGGCCGCGCCATCTCGCTACGCCCACTGCGATTGAACCCGCCGGCATGTGTCCGGGGCCCTGGCACGGCGACCTGCTGCTGCGGATCGAAGCCCGGGCGCAGGAGCCGGCGGCCTCTGCGCTGCGCGATCTGGTCAGGCACACGCACCACCTGCTGGCGCCGCGCTGGAAGGTGAACGGGTTCCGGTCGGGGGATGCCGATGCCGGGACAGGACGCCCCGCGCCGCCCCGGCTGCTCGATGAGCCTGCCTGGACGCGGGGCGGCAGCTATTTCGAGGTCCGGAAGCTGCGGCACCTGGTGGAACGCGGGGATGCCGGCGACCCGGCGTGGGCGCATCGCCACCTCGCCTACGACCACGGCATCGACGAAGCCGGGCAGTTCGACATGGGACGGATCTCGTGCCGCATCCTCGCAGCACCCGAGGCGTGGCCCGATGCACCGCACGGACGGTGGTGCGGCGGCGGCCTGTTCTTTGCGTTGCCCGGGATGCGCGTGGCAACCGGCCTCTCCGCCGCCTTGGGTCACGCTAGCCTGTAGGCGACGGGCGCCGGTCGACGGTGTCCCTGACCCGGAAGCCAGGCATGATCAGGATTTGCGTGGTTCTGCTGCTGTGCCTTGCCGCCTGCGACTCCAACGTGGTCATGCGCGGCTATGTCGACGTGCCGGAACCGGGCGGCGCGCTGCAGCAGGTCCGCCTCGTATGCCGGGAGCTGTACAACCCGCGCTCCGAGACCTTCAGCATCAGCGGCATCACGCTGCCGTTCGGCGCGGTGATCAAGGCGCAGGTCGGTGGGGTCTCGTTCACCGACACGACGCAGGCGATCTCCGACCGGATCCGCGGCATGGACCTGCAGCAGGTCGCGATCTGCGAGACGTTGATCCTGTTGCCGTCGCAGCCCGACCTCGAACAGACGCTCAAGGACTATGTGGGCATCGACGGCTATCTTAGCCAGGAGATCGCCACCCTCAGCAGCTCCACCTCGGCCTCGCAGTATCAGGGCAGCATCGCCCTGCTATCCGGCACGCCGGCCACCGTCGCCCCGTCGACGGTCACCGCGGTGGAGAGTGCGCTCGGGCAGGCGTCGGGTCTGCCGCCGGCCCAGGCGCTGCCGCTGCGATCCTTCGGCGGCGTGCCGATCGACGTCTTCGCCGAGACGCCGCTCCTGTCGGCGCCCGCCGCGGATCAGCGTGCCTGTTCTGCGAGCAGCTCCTGAGCATGCCTGAGGTCGGCGACGAAGGCGGCGTACTCGCGCTGCTTCGCGTCCTCGTCCGGGAGCCGCAGCAGGTAGGAGGGGTGCACGGTCACGAAGCCCTGCGTGTTGCCTCCATCCTGGAGACCAGGCAGCGGGATCGGCCGGCCGCGCTCGCGCGAGATGGTGACCGTCCGCCCCAGCACCGCGCGCGCCGCGGTGGCGCCGAGCATCAGCAGCAGCGCGGGCCGCACCAGCCGGCGCTCCTCCGCCAGCCACGGGCCGCAGGCGGTGATTTCGCTGGTGTCCGGCTTTTGGTGGATGCGCCGCTTGCCGCGCGGCTCAAACTTGAAGTGCTTCACCGCATTGGTGACGTAGACCGCCTGCCGGTCGATCCCGGCCTCCCGGATCGCGCGGTCGAGCAGCTGTCCCGCTGGCCCAACGAACGGACGCCCGGCCAGGTCCTCCTGGTCGCCGGGCTGCTCGCCCACCATCATCATCGCGGCGTCCTGCGGTCCCTCGCCGAACACCGTCTGCGTCGCCGGCTGCCAGAGCGGGCAGCGCCGGCAGCCGGCGGCATCCCGCGCCAGTGCCGTGATCGTTGCGGGACTCGTTGCCGCCAGCAGGTCGCCGATCGCGGGCTCCCCGGCCTCCCCCGCTTGGATGAGAGGAGCCTTCGGGCGTGCGGTGGTGCGTGGCATTGATGCGGTCTCCAGCATGGTCCGGGTGCGCTCCTGCGCGGAGCGCACCAGTTCCGGGATCGCCGCTGCCTCCGGCAGGTTGCGCCAGTACTTGCGCGGCATCTCGGAGGTCATCGCCGAGACCTTCAGCCGGGCCGGGTTGAAGATCGAACTGAAATAGGCGCGCCAGTAGCGCTCCAGCGCGTCGTCGTCCGGCACCTGCGACGGATCCGCACCCGGACCGAAATCGATCTGGGTGCCGGTCCAGTGCAGGCTGCGATACGGTGTCAGGATCGAGAACACCATGGTGGCGAAGCGCCGCACGAAGAAGTCGGCATTCGCCTCTACGATGTAGTGGTCGGGCTCGAACCAGGCCACGTAACGCGTGACGTCATCCTGCTCCACGGCGCGAAAGCGCACGAAGGCGCGCATCTTGTGCGTGTCGCGCCGTACCGACTGCGCCAGACGGATTGTCCGCTGCACGTGCGGGTCGGTGACGTCCTCGACCACGCGCTTCTCGCCCCGGCTACTGCGCCAGATCAGCCCGTAGAGCAGTGCGAAACGTTCCGGATCGCGCGCCTGGATCACCGTCTGCGCCAGCTCGACCAGCGGCCTCGGCACGCTGAACGCGGCGGCCGTGGCTGGCTGTGGTGGTTGTTCGGTGCCCGCGAAGAGATCGTCCGGAGCGCCTACCGACCAGATTACCGCTTCCGGTGGCACACCCTCGACCGCGAGGTCCCGGGCGGCCACGCGCCAGCCCGCAAAATCCACTTCATGGGCGAGGACGATGCTGCGCATGCCGGCTTCAAAGCAGGCTGAGCTGCGCCGGTTTCCTGCTTGTCCGAGTAGACAGGCGGACACTGTCCAGCTCCGCCCGTGGTGTGTGATCCGCCGCCACCACGAAAGGTGCTACGGCGGCGAGCGAGATGCGCAGGCGGGCGAGATCGTCCATGCGCAGCCGGCGATGACGCCGCGCCACGAGGATGCGGCCGACCGACTTCACGCCGAAGCCCGGCACCCGCAGCAGCGCCTCGCGATCGGCGCGGTTGACGTCGACCGGGAACATCTCGCGATGCGCCAGAGCCCAGGCCAGCTTGGGGTCGCGCTCGAGGTCGAGATTGCCGGAGGTGTCGGTCGTGAGTTCCTCGACGCCGAAGCCGTAGAATCGCAGCAGCCAGTCGGCCTGATACAGGCGATGCTCGCGCAGCAATGGCGCCGGCCGCAGCGGCAGCGCGGCGGCGGCGTCCGGGATCGGCGAAAAGGCGGAGTAGTACACCCGCTTCAGGCCATACGAGCCATACAGGTTGGTGCTGGTGCGCAGGATGGTGCGGTCGGAGCTCGCATCGGCGCCGATGATCATCTGGGTGGACTGACCGGCGGGGGCGAAGCGCCGGGGCTTCGCTCGGCCCGGCGCGGTCTTCTCGCGAGCCGCGTCGATGCCGATCCGGATGCGGCCCATCGAGCGCCTGATCCCGCCCATGTCCTTTTCCGGGGCATACTCCGCCAGCGCCCCCTCGGTCGGCAGCTCCACGTTGATCGACAGCCGGTCGGCCCAGCGGCCGGCTTCCTCCAGCAGCAGCGGATCGGCATCGGGGATCGTCTTGAGGTGGATGTAGCCGCGGAAGCCGTGCGTCTCGCGCAGCGTGCGGGCGACGCCGATCACCTGCTCCATCGTGTAGTCGGGCGATCGGATGATCCCCGACGACAGGAACAGACCCTCGATGCAGTTGCGCCGGTAGAAGCCGAGCGTGAGGCGGACCACCTCGTCCACCGTGAAGCGGGCGCGGCGCACGTTCGACGAGGCGCGGTTGATGCAGTACGCGCACTCGTACAGGCACGAATTGGTCAGCAGGATCTTCAGCAGCGAGATGCAGCGCCCGTCCGGCGCGTAGGCGTGGCAGATGCCCATGCCCTCGGTCGAACCGATGCCGTCCTTGGCACCGCGGCTATCGCGCTTCTCGGTGCCGCTCGACGCGCACGAGGCATCGTATTTCGCGGCATCCGCCAGAATTTCGAGCTTGTTGAGCAGATCCACGAAATGATGTTCCCGTATTGTTCGAGGAGAGACAAGGGTGCATGTGGCCCCGGATCATCACAACTCCAGGATGCGGCGGCGCCCCCGGCACCGCCTCGGGTTTCTCTCGACAGGTATGCCGGTCCCGGTAGAGAAACATCCAGCGACAACAGAAGCCGACCGGCGGCCGCCTGGTGCGCCTGCCGGAGGCTGGCGGGTGGAGACGGGTGGATGGCGACCGAGACGAGCAGCCTGCCGGACAAGACCCGGCTGCGCGAGACCGCGGGTCGCGTGCGGCGCTGGCTGGACGAAGCCGCCTGGCCGCTCTGGATCGAGCGCGGCATCGACAGCGACGGCCTGTTCTACGAGCAGCTCGACTTCGCCGGCCATCCGGACGTCTCCGCGCGTCGCAGGGTGCGCGTGCAGGGGCGGCAGCTCTTCTGCTTCGCTCAGGCGCTTGCCTCCGGGCACGAGGCCGCGCGCGACAAGCTGGCTCTCGGACTGGCGACGGTCGAGGCGCGGTGCTGGAGTCCCGACGGCAAGCCGGGCTGGGTCCACATGCTGACACCGGACGGCCAGACGCTCGACACCCTGCGCGACACCTACGACCAGGCCTTCATGCTGTTCGGGCTGGCGGCGGCTTATCGGGTCGGCTTCGGCGAGGCGCAAACACTTGCCGAGCGCACCATGGCGTTCCTGGACCGCGACGTGGCCGATGCGAAGGCGGGCGGCTACTTCGAGGGGCTGCCGGCCTCGCTGCCCCGCCGGTCGAACCCGCACATGCACCTGATGGAGGCGATGCTGGTGTGGCACAGCGCCACCGGCGAGCAGGGCTGGCTGGACCGGGCCGATTCCATCGCCAGCCTGTTCGAGAGTCGCTTCTTCGACCATGCCGCCGGCACTTTGGGCGAGTATTTCTCCCAGGACCTCAGGCTGGCGGACGGCGAGGCCGGCGATTCCGTCGAGCCGGGGCATCATTTCGAATGGTCCTGGCTGTTGCACCGGCTCTGCGACCTGGGCGGCCGCAACTTCCGACAGCAGGCGGATGCGCTGTATCGCTTCGGCCTGCGCCACGGCCTCGGCGCGGACGGGTTCGCCATCGACGAATGCCGGAAATCCGGGCACCAGCTTCGCCGGTCGCGCCGCACCTGGCCGCAGACCGAGCTGATCAAGGCGCATCTCGCGAACGGCGCCTGGGACGATGCCGCCCGGGTCACCGATGCGGTGATGCAGACCTATCTCGGCACGCGGGTGCCGGGCCTGTGGATCGACCAGTTCGACGCCCAGGGCGAGGCGCGCGCCGACGTGGTGCCGGCGAGCACGCTCTATCACCTGGTGGTGGCCTTCGAGGACCTGCTGCGTATGGCGGAGGAGCCGGCCGGCTGATCCGGCGCTGTCTGAACTCAGCTTCGCTGCGCGAACCTCGTCTGCGCAGGCGGCGACAGCAGGGATGCCGGCAGGTCGATCGCGGTGATCTTCCAGTGCCATTGCTCGATGCGCATGGAGACCCGCACCGGCGGCGAGTTCGCCACCGGGATGTCCGCGATGAAGCTGGCCGGGCCGGTGAAGTGGCCAGGCGGCAGGCGCGCGGTGCGGGCGCCGGCCGGAATGCGGCTCAGCATGCCGTCCAGCCGCTCGGGCGTGATGTCGTCGTCGATCATCCCGGAGGCGACGTTGGTGGCGAAGCTCTCGCCGAAATCCGGCAGCTCGTCCTGCTGCGCGACCTGACGAACCGGGGACTGCAGCCCGAGCGAATGCTTGAGGCTCAGCCGGACCTGCTGCCAGTCGAGCGAGCCGCGCAGTGCTGCCCGATCATGATGGCTGACGGCATAGCCGGCCGACCAGAGGGCCATATAGGGGGAGGCTGCAAAGAGCGCGCCGGAGATGGCCAGGGTCGAGATCGCGATCCGCCGCGCGCGACGGCTGCTGCGGCTGCGTGCGGGCGGCTTCAGTCCGAGACGGGCCATCATAGGCGTCCTTGTCGGCAGCAGCCGGATGAGCCCCGGCCCCGCCGACTATGACGCACCAGATGTTGCCACTGTATGAATTTCTGGCCCTTCACCCACATTTATCAGGAACTCGATGTGGCGCAGCCTGATGGGAGCCGGATGGACCTGACCTTCTCGGATGCGGAAGTGCATCGCTATTCCCGGCACATCCTGCTCGCCGAGGTCGGTGGCGCCGGCCAGGCCCGGCTTCGCGCCGCGCGCGTGCTGGTGGTCGGCGCCGGCGGCCTCGGCTCGCCGGTCGCGCTCTATCTCGCCGCGGCGGGCGTCGGCACCATCGGGCTGGTGGATGACGACGTCGTCGAACTCTCCAACCTGCAGCGCCAGGTGGCGCACAGCACGGCGCGCCTCGGCATCGGCAAGGTGGCGTCCGCGCGCGAGGCGATGCTGGCGATCAATCCGGAGATCTCGGTGGTCCCGCACCCGGTGCGCCTCGGTTCTGGCAACGTGCGGGCGCTGGTCGGCGCCTACGACATCGTCTGCGACGGCACCGACAATTTTGCCAGCCGCTACCTGGTGGCCGATGCCTGCGTCCAGGCGGGCCGGACCCTGGTGTCGGCATCGGTGCTGCGCTTCGAGGGCCAGCTCGCGACCTTCCGCCCGCATCGCGGCGGCCCGTGCTATCGCTGCCTGTATCCGGAGGCGCCCGAGGCCGGACTGGTGCCGTCCTGCGCCGAGGCTGGGGTGCTGGGTGCGGTCACCGGGGTGCTCGGCACCCTGCAGGCCAGCGAAGCGATCAAGGAGATCGTTGGTATCGGCGAGAGCATGGCCGGCCGGCTGCTGCTGTGGGATGCACTGGCCATGCGCTTCACGATGATCCGGGTGCCGGCCGATCCGCACTGCCCGCTCGGCCACGCGGCGACCGCACCATGAGCGGGACCTCGACGCTCGGGGTGGTTCTGCTGGACGGCACCCACGCCCGGGGGCACTTCGCCTTTTCGATGGCGGCGGGAGCCGCCGCGATGGATCGCACGGTGATCCTGTTCGCCAGCGGGGCCGGCCTGCATGCACTATGCCGGGACTGGAGCGGGCTTGCGGATGCCGCGCACGACGCGGTGCTGACCAGCCGCGGGGTGGCCGGCCTGGAGGCGCTGCGCGAGGCGGCGCTGGCGCTCGACGTGCGGCTGCTGGCCTGCGAGGCCGGGCTGCGCGGCAGAGCGCTCGATCCGGCGCTGCTGCTCGATGTCGTCGAGGTTTCAGGCATCGCCAGCTTCCTCGAGGCGGTGGCCGGCGGTCAGATCGTCTCGTTCTGAAACGACTTGTCGCACGACTCCGGCACTTCCTCTTGCCCTGCCGGCGCGGTGTTGGCACGGATGCCGCGATGCTGACGCCAGCCTGCCCCATGTCATCGAAGCCTGCGGTCCACCCGGTGCGTGTGGCGTTGCTGTCGGCCTGCGTCGCGTTGTTCGCGGCCAGTGCCTCGGCCCGGCAGACCGGAACCCAGCAGGCCGCTCCCGAGCATCATCCGGCGCATTCGCACGAGCGCCACCGGCACCACCGGCCGCCGCACGACCATGCGGTGCATCATGCGCTGCATCCCGCCCATCCGGCTGCCCCGCCGGTCGTGCCGGTCCCGGCACCGGTGCCCCCGCCTGTCGCACCGCCGCCGCCCGCGGTGCCGGCCAATCGCGGCACCAACACCAACCTGCCGCTGCCCCGGTTCGCCTCGCTGCGGGCGGACGAGGTCAACATGCGGTCCGGGCCTGGCACCCGCTACCCGATCCTGTGGCTCTACAAGCGGCGCGAGCTGCCGGTCGAGATCATGCGGGAGTTCGATGTCTGGCGTCTGGTCGAGGACGCGGACGGGGTGCGCGGCTGGGTGCACCAGGCGACGCTGGTCGGCAACCGCACCTTCGTCGTCACCGCGACCGGTGGCACCGATCGCGGGCCTGGAACCGTCATGCGCGACGACCCGCAGGAGGATGGGGGTGTTGTGGCGATACTGCGACCGGGGGTAATAGGCCGTCTGCGTGCCTGCCCGACCGGTTCGGCCTGGTGTCGGGTATCCGTGCATAACTATAGCGGCTGGTTGCAGCGGTCCGACCTGTTCGGGCTGTTGCCGAACGAGACGATCACGCCGCCCTGACAGCTGAAGAAGAGGCCTCGACCATGCCGCCAATCAAAGCCGGCCATCAACGCCGCACCAAGATCGTCTCCACCCTGGGGCCGGCCAGCTCGACGGCGGCGATGATCGAGCGCCTGTTCGAGACCGGCGTCGACGTGTTCAGGCTGAACTTCTCGCATGGCACCCACGAGGACCATGCCAGCCGGATCTCGATGATACGCGACCTTGAGGCGCGCAGCGGCCGCCCGATCGGCATCCTGGCCGACGTGCAGGGCCCGAAGCTCCGGGTCGGCCAGTTCGAGGCGGGGCGCGCCGCACTGGCGCACGGAACCCGCTTCCGCCTCGACCTCGACCCGACGCTCGGCACCGCCGATCGGGTCAACTTGCCGCACCCGGAGATCATCGAGGCGGCGCAGGTCGGCTCGCTCTTGCTGCTCGATGACGGCAAGCTGCGGCTGCGGGTGCTGGAAAAGGGGACAGACTACCTGGTCACCGAGGTGATCACCGGCGGCATCCTGTCCGATCGCAAGGGCGTGAACGTGCCCGACGTGGTGCTGCCGATCCCGGCCCTGACCACCAAGGACCGCATCGACCTCGACTTCGCCCTGGCGCACGGGGTCGATTATGTCGGGCTGTCGTTCGTGCAGCGCCCGCAGGACGTGCAGGAGGCGCGCGAGATCATCGGCAACCGCGCCTGGATCATGACCAAGATCGAGAAGCCGCAGGCGCTCGACAATCTCGGCGAGATCCTGGCGCTGTCCGACTGCGTCATGGTGGCGCGCGGCGATCTCGGCGTGGAGCTGCCGCCCGAGGAGGTGCCGCTGGTGCAGAAGCGCATCGTCCGCGAGGCTCGTCTGCTCGGCAAGCCGGTGGTGGTGGCGACGCAGATGCTGGAGAGCATGATCTCCTCGCCGGCGCCGACCCGCGCGGAGGCCTCCGACGTGGCGACGGCGGTGTTCGACGGCGCCGATGCGGTGATGCTGTCGGCGGAAACCGCGGCCGGCCAGTATCCCGAGGAGGCGGTCGAGATCATGGGCCGCATCGTGACGCGCGTCGAACGCGACGCCGGGTGGCAGGCGCTGATGCAGGCCTCGCGTCCGGCGCCGGAGCATTATGCCGCGGACGCCATCGCCGCTGCGGCGCAGCAGGTGGCGCAGACGGTGGCCGCCAAGGTGATCGTCGCCTACACCCTCTCGGGACGCAGCGCGCTGCGCATCGCGCGCGAGCGGCCGGAATGCCTGGTGCTGGGCCTCGCCGGCAACGCTGAAGCGGCACGCCGGCTGTCCCTGGTGTGGGGCGTGCGCTCGTGCGTGGCCGACCAGGGCTCGGACGACGTGACCTTCGGCCACGTGGTGCAGGTGGCGGCGGTTCTCGCCCGCGAAAACGGGCTGGCCTCGACCGGCGATGCGGTGGTGGTGGTGGCCGGGGTGCCGTTCGGCAAGGCGGGCAGCACCAACTCGCTGCGCATCGTCCGGGTGCCGTGAGGGCGGCGAGCCTTCTCACGGCGGCTCTGGTCGCCTCGGCCTGCCAACCGGCCTGGTCTCCGGCCAGGGCCCGGCAATCCGGCCTGCTGGCATCGCCCGGCTCCTACAGCTTCGACCCGGCTCCGCCGCCGGCGAGCCAGGCGGCTGGCGGCGTCGCCAGCGTCGGCTTCGGCTCGCGCAACACCCAGACCAGCTCGATCGCACTCGAGAGCGGCCTGCTCGGCAATACCGGAACGCGGGCGTTCCTGGCACTGGGCCAGGCCCGCACCGATCTGGCCGACCGCTCCGGCAGTGGACCCCGGATCTCGTCACAGGGCGGCAGCATCGGCATCGAGAAGCAGTTCATGGACGGGACGACGATCGCGATCGGCGGCGGCTGGCAGCGCGACCGCTTCCCTTATGCACTCTCCAGCCGCACCGACGGGGTCACCGGAACCCCATAGAGACGCAGGATGATGTCGGCCACGCGCTCGGCGTTCTGCCGGTGGGCGTCCGGCGTGTTGACCTCCGACCAGGGCAGCATGGCTTCGAGCGTGAAGTCCCGCATCGTCAGCACCAGGAACAGGTCGGCGGCCTCGTGGGCATCGTCGATATGCAGCCCCGCAGGCTGGGCGTGATCGCGGAAGAACCGCGCCAGTGTCGTGACCAGGCGTTGATGCGTCTCGCCGAGCCCGTCATAGGTCGGACGCGGCATGCGGGCGCCCTCGATCACGCAAAGCCGCATCAGGGCGCTGGTTTCCGGGTCGAGCAGACGCTCCAGGATGTGGCCGCCGATCGCCACCAGCCGCTGCCGTAGGCTCTGACCGGGCGCGGTATCCTGCAAGGCGTCGATTGCGTGGCTGCCGCGTTCCTCCACCACCTGGGACACGACTTGGTTGAACAGCGCCTCCTTGTTCGCGAAATGCGCGTACAGGGTCGTCTTCGACACGCCGGAATGCTGCGCGATGGTGTCCATGCTGGCGTCGACATAGCCGTTGCGCATAAATATTTCGCGAGCAGTGGACAGGATTGTGTCACGCGATGAGTGGTAACGGCTCGAGCGTGTCTGAATGTTCATTCCCCGCACCCGCCCCCGGACCTGGCCGAGCCAGTATCATTATTGGTTCTGGACAGATTTACGTCCGTCGCCGCACCGGTCAATCCATGCTGCCGGTCTGCAACCCGCACGGTTCTGTGAGTCACGTTGTTGATGCGTAATGGCGCAGCGCACAAAAGGGGTCGACGCATCCTTCGCGCCTGTACGGCCGTTGCAACGGGCAGCAACTGACCAAGGATGAACCAGAATGCGCAACCGGGCACTCGGCCGGACCGGCCTCTATGTTTCGGAGATCTGCCTCGGCACCATGACCTTCGGGGGCGGCGAGGGCATGTGGCAGAAGATCGGCGCGTTGCAGCAGAGCGAGGCTGAGCGCCTTGTCGGCACCGCTATCGACGGCGGGGTCAATTTTCTCGACACCGCCGATGTCTATGCCGAGGGTTTGTCGGAGCAGATCACCGGCCAGGCGATCCGCAACCTCAAGCTGCCGCGCGACGAGATCGTGGTGGCGACCAAGGTGTTCGGGCCGACCGGCAAGGGTCCGAATGCGCGCGGCAACACGCGCAGCCACATCATCGACGGCGTCAAGGCGAGCCTGAAGCGGCTGCAGCTCGACCATATCGATCTCTACCAGATCCATGGCTTCGATCCGGCGACTCCGATCGAGGAGACGATGGAGGCACTCGACATGCTCGTCCGGCACGGGCACGTTCGCTACACCGGTGTCTCGAACTGGGCAGCCTGGCAGATCGTCAAGGCGCAGGGCATCGCGCAGCATCGCGGGCTCGCGCAGTTCCAGAGCCTGCAGGCGTACTACACGCTGGCCGGACGGGATCTCGAGCGCGAGATCGTGCCGATGCTGAAAGCCGAGCGGATCGGGCTGATGGTCTGGAGCCCGCTCGCCGGCGGGCTGCTGTCCGGAAAGTACGGGCGCGACGGCAAATCGGAACAGGGCGGCCGGCGGGTGGATTTCGACTTCCCACCGGTGGATGCCGAGCGCGGCTATGGCGTGATCGACGCGATGCGGCCGATTGCGGAAGCGCACGGCGTGTCGGTGGCGCGCATTGCGCTCGCCTGGCTGCTGCACCAGGAGGTGGTGACGAGCGTGATCATCGGCGCCAAGCGTCCCGAGCAGCTCGAGGACAACCTTGCCGCCACCGAGGTGAAGCTCACCGGCGAGCAACTGGCGACGCTGGGCGAGGCGAGCCGGCTGCCGCCCGAATATCCCGGCTGGATGTTCGAGCGCCAGGGCGCCTACCGGCGGGACCAGATCGCCCAGGGCTAGCCTTCGAGGTCCGCCGGGATCAGGCCTGGTTGAGCTCGATCAGGCTGCGCCGGATGGCGCGGCCGCGCTCGATCTTGTCGACGATGAAGCCGTCGTCACCCCAGCGTATGGCGCGCGCCATCGCCTGCGCGTCCTCGGTGAAGCGGGCCAGCATCTCGAGCAGGGCCTCGCGGTTGTTGAGGAAGATGTCGCGCCACATTACCGGGTCGGAGGCCGCGATCCGGGTGAAGTCGCGGAAACCGGAAGCGGCGAATTCCAGCACCTCGCCGCGTGTCTCGTCGGCGAGGTCGTCGGCGGTGCCGCAGATGGTGAAGGCGAGCAGGTGCGGCAGGTGGCTGACGATGGCCAGCACCCGATCGTGATGCGCCGCATCCATCTCGCGCACCCGAGCCCCGCAGGCGACCCATAATGCGGTGACGCGCGCGATAGCGCCGGGATCGGTGCCCTCGGGCGGCGTCAGCAGCGACCAGCGGTTCTCGAACAACGTCGAGAAGCCAGCATCGGGGCCCGAGTACTCGGTGCCGGCGAGCGGGTGGCCAGGCACCAGGGCGATGTCGCGGCGCAGGATGGGCTCGATCTCGCGCAGCATGGACTGCTTGGTCGAGCCGACATCGCTCAGGATGGCGCCCGGCTTCAGGTGCGGCATGATCCGGCCTGCCACTTGTCCCAGCACGCCGACGGGGACGCACAGCACGACGCAGTCCGCCCCCTGCACCGCGAGCGTCGCGTTTGACTCGACGCAATGGGCGATGCCGAGCTGCCGGACCCGCTCGCAGACGGTCTCCGACACGTCGCAGGCGACGACCTCGCGCGCGATACCTCCGGGCAGCATCGCCCGCCGGGCCAGCGAGCTGCCGATCAGCCCCATCCCGATCAAGGTCAGCCGCTCGAAGATCGGCTCGGTCATGTCTAAGTCCCGTGGCGAGAGCAGTCGCGCGTGCTGCTCTAGACGAACCACGGCTGGCTGAACACCCGCCTGCCGGGATGGCGTCAACCCGGCATTAACCAGTGCCGGACATGATCCGCCCTCCGGAGAGGGAGCGTTCCGTGCCTAAAGAGTCGAGAACGGAGCGTCTCGAACGATCGGTCACGGACGCCGACCTGAGCGTTTGCGAGCAGGAGCCGATCCATGTTCCCGGCGCGACACAGCCGCATGGCGCGTTGCTGGCGGCAGGCATTCTCAACTGGCGCATCACTCACGCCAGCGCCAACCTCATCGAGATCCTGGGTCTGGACGCGAAAGCCATGCTTGGCCGTCCGCTGCAAGAAGCGATCGGAGAGGTTGCTTTCGGCTTGCTGTCTGCTGCCTCGGATGAATCCCTGTCGTACAACGAGGTCAACCTCGGTCACCTCAACACGCTGACCCGTGACGATGGGCGTCCTGCTGCACCTGCAGGCGCACCGTTCGGGAACCGACGTCTGCGTGAACATCGAGCCGCTGATCGAGGGGCTGGATGCCATGCAGGAGATCATGGCGGTGATTCCAGCCCTGGAGACCTTCAGGTCCGCCACCAGCCGCAGCGAGGTGTGCGCTCTTGCTGTGCGCGAGTTGAAAGCGATCTGCGGCTATGACCGCGTCATGGCATACCGCTTCGATGCCAGCGGCAACGGCGAGGTGATCGCCGAGTCGCACCGGCCGGGCGATGTTCCCTATCTCGGCTTACGATATCCGGCGGCCGACATCCCGCAGCAGGCCCGCCGGCTGATCATGCTCAAGCGCGTGGGCATGGTCGCGGATACAAGCTACCGACCGGTCGCGTTGCTGGTCGATCCGGCGCTGTCCGACGTGCAGCCGCTCGATCTGACCTACAGCGCGCTCCGCAGCGTGTCGCCGATGTTCAGCGAGTATCTGCGCAACATGCAGGTCGGCGCGTGCCTCACGGTGGCGCTCGTGCATCGCGACCAGCTCTGGGGAATGCTGATCTGCCAGCATGCGACGCCGCGGGTTGCCGGACTCGGACTGCGGGCGGCCATCGACATGATCGGCAAGGTCGTCTCGCTGCTGCTCGGCAGCATGGGCGAGGCGGAGGCGCATGCCGACCGTCTGCAGCGCCAGGACCTGCTGGGCGCGCTGGCGGTGCGGCTGGACGCCCGGGTGCCGCTGCTGCAGGCGCTTGCGGACTGTTCGACGGAACTGCTGTGCCTGGTAGGCGCGTCCGGAGCCCTCGTCCGGATGTCCGGCAAGACGTTGCGCGTCGGCCTGGTGCCACGGGCGGACGAAGCCGACCTGATGCTCTCGATGATGCTGACCCGCGCCGGCCACGAGTTGCTGGTCCATGACGACCTCGGCCTGCGGCAGGCTGATTTTCCGGCCGGCACAGCCGATGCCGCCGGGGCTTTGCTGCTGCCGCTCGGTCAAGGGTCAGGGGACGCCATCCTGTGGCTGCGCCCGCAGGTGCTGCACACCGTCGTGTGGGCGGGTGACCCTGGACAGCATTCCTTCATCGACATGCCGACCGGCCGGCTCTCTCCGCGTGGCTCATTTGCCGCCTGGAAGGAGATCGTTCGCGGACATTCCGAAAGCTGGAGCGAGGCCGACCTCGCGGCTGCGAGGCAGGTCGGCACGGTGGTCGAGACAGCGTCGGCGCGGCGTACGGAGGCGGAACTCGCGCTGCTGCGCTACTACGATCCGCTCACCCACCTTGCGAACCGGAGCCTCTTGCAGGAGAGGCTGGATGCCCCGGATCGTGATGGCCGGCTGGCGACCGCGTTGGTGTTCCTCGACCTCGACCGCTTCAAGACGATCAACGACACCCTGGGGCACGATGCCGGGGATGCGCTCCTGATCGAGGTGGCCGCACGCCTAGTTGCGGTCACCGGACCGGTCCATCTCGTCACCCGCCTCGGCGGCGACGAATTCGTCGTGCTCTGCTACGGGCTGCGGCAGGAGGCGGTGGTTTATCTCGCGGAACGGGTGCGGCAGGCGATGGTGACTCCGTTCGAGATCATGGGGCGGCCATGCCACATCTCCGCCAGCATCGGCATCGTCCTGGCGGATCAGACAGGTGGCCTCGATCTGGTACGGGCAGCGGATATGGCGATGTATTCGGCCAAACAGGACGGCGGCAATCGGGGTGTGGTATTCCAGTCGTCGCTGTTCGACCGTGCCGCGCAGCAGTTCGAGCTCGAAGCTGACATGCGCGAGGCGTTGCGCGGCAGCGACCAGTTCGTGATGTTGTACCAGCCGCTATTCAGCTTCAGCGCCGGGCGGCGGATCCTGGCCGGGTTCGAGGCCTTGCTACGCTGGCGGCATCCGCGTCGCGGCTGGCTCTCGCCCGCCTTGTTCATTCCGATCGCTGAGAAATCGGGGCTGATCCTGCCGCTCGGCGAGTGGGTCATGGAGCGCGGGCTTCGCCAGGGACGGTTGTTCCACACGGAGTCTCCGGCGGCCGGGCTGGTCATGAATGTGAACGTATCGGCCTTGCAGCTGAGCCAACCCGGATTTTGCTCGGGCCTGGCCGGGGTGATCGAGGCAGAGGGACTGGCCGCCGGTCAGATCTGCCTGGAGATCACCGAGAGTATGCTGACCGGCGCCGGCGCCTCGTTAGTGCTGGCCGAGGCGCGCGCGCTCGGGGTGCAGGTGGCGATCGACGATTTCGGCATCGGCTATTCCTCGCTGTCCTTCCTGCGTCGCCTTCCTGTCGACGTGGTCAAGCTCGACCGGAGCTTCCTCGAGGATGTCGGCGGTGGTTCGGGTGGCGAGGAGTTCGTGGTCGCGGTCATCGCGCTCGCCCATGCCGCCGGCAAGCCGGTGGTATTCGAGGGGATCGAGACCCAGTGGCAGCAGGACCCTGGCGTGCAGGGCCGGCGCCGACATGGTGCAAGGCTTCTTCTTCGCGCCGCCGCTTTCGGCCAATGCCGCCATGGACCTCGTCATGTCGCATCGCAGACTCGACGCTTCGGCGAGTCCCACCTCGCTGGGCTGATCCGTCAGGCTACCTGGCGCACAGGCTTGGCGACGCGGCGCAGCCGGACGACCTCGACCCATTGCCAGAGCAGCAGGATCGGGGCGCCGATCGCGAGGTCGCGCGCGCGTCTGAGCAGGGAGAGGCCGAAGGAAAGGTGGGCGTCCAGGCCGAACAGGCTGCCCAGCGCCACATAGGCCGCTTCCTGCACGCCGAGCGCGCCCGGAACCAGGAACGAGACCGCGAGCACCCCGCTGGCCGCGCCCTCGATGGCCAGCGCGGTGCCGATCGAGACCGGCGCGCCGAGCAGCCGGTAGGCCATCCAGACCCAGGCGGCGCTGCCGAGCCAGCCGGCCAGGTGGATCAGGCAGGCAGCGGCGATCCTGCCGGGCCGTGCATAGAAGGCATCGAGGTCGCCCTGCAGGCTGTCGATGCCGGCCAGCAGCGAGCGCCGCATCGCCGGCCCCGCGACGCGGTCGCCCATCCCGCGCGCCAGCCGGCGGAACAGGCCACCGGCGCCGCGCTGCGCCCAGATGAACCCGGCCATCGCGGCGACCCCAAGCAGCATGCCCAGGGCGAGCGGACCAGCCAGGTCGGTGTCGGGCTTGCGATCGATCAGGAACAGCAGGCCGAGCAGCACGAAGCCGATCTGGCCGATCACCTCGGTGGTGAGATCCACCACGTTGGCGCTGACCGCGAGGGGCCAGGCGACAGCGCGGCCGAAGCCGGTGGCGCGCATGCCGATCAGGATGCCGCCGACCTGCGAGAACGGCAGGCAGGTCATCGCGCCCTCGCGCACCATGCGGGCCAGCAGCAGCCGGCCGATCCCGATATCGAGCAGGCCGCGCGGGCAGGAGGTGCGCCAGGCCAGGGCCAGCACGATGTCGCACAGGAGTTGCCAGCCGACCAGCAGCGCAAAGCCGCCGAACCCCACCGAAAGCGTGGCCTTGAACACCGAGCCGGCGCCGAGCCACAGGGCGAACCCGGTCATCAGCGCGACGCCGAGCAGGGCAAGCAGGATCGAGGCTGTCTTCAACGCGTACCTGCCCGGGTGGAAGATCGCCCTGCTGGGAGAAACAGCGGGGCGCTGGCTCTACACCAGCGCGCCCCACAACGCTATAAGCCGCCTCGCGTCCGCACGAGCTTCCGTTCGGGCCTGTCCTTGGAGATCGAGCGGCGCATGAGCACAGCACCGACCCTGGTCACCGGCGCCACCGGCTTCGTCGGCTCAGCGGTGGCGCGCACGTTGGCCGCGCGTGGCCATGCGCTGCGCCTGCTGGTCCGCCGTGGCAGCGATCGCCGTAACCTCGAGGGGCTCGAGGCTGAGCTGGTCGAGGGCGACCTCAATCGGCCGGAATGCTTTGCCGCCGCGCTCGCCGGCTGCGCGGCGCTGTTTCACGTGGCGGCCGACTACCGGCTGTGGGTGCCGGATCCGGCCTCGATGATGCGGGCCAATGTCGAAGGCACCCGGCTGCTGATGCTGGCGGCGCAGGAAGCCGGCGTTGCCCGCATCGTCTATTGCTCGTCGGTCGCCGCCCTCGGGCTGGTCGGCGACGGCAGCATCGCCAACGAGGCGACCCCGGTGCACGAGCATGCGGTGATCGGCATCTACAAGAAGTCGAAATACCGCGCCGAGCAGGAGGTACTGCGGCTGGTGCGCGAATGCGGCCTGCCGGCGGTGATCGTCAACCCGTCGACCCCGGTCGGGCCGCGCGACATCAAGCCCACGCCCACCGGGTTGATGATCGCCGACGCGGCGGCCGGCCGCATGCCGGCCTATGTCGAGACCGGGCTCAACATCGTGCATGTGGACGATGTCGCCGAGGGCCATGCGCTGGCCTTCGAGCGCGGGGTGGTGGGCGAGCGCTACATCCTCGGCGGCGAGGACATGCTGCTGCGCGACCTGTTCGGGCTGGTCTCCGAGGTTGCCGGCCGACGGCCACCCCGGGTGCGGCTGTCGCAATCCGTGCTGTGGCCGGTCGCGGTGGCCTCAGAATGGGCGTCGCGCGGCTTCGGCATCGAGCCGCGGGTCACGCGGGAGATGCTGGCGATGTCGCGCAAGAAGATGTTCTTCTCGTCGGCAAAGGCGATCCGCGAGCTGGGCTATGCGCCGAGGCCGGCGCGCGAGGCGGTCGCGGACGCGGTCGCCTGGTTCCGCGACCACGCCACGTCGGCCCAGGGCGGCAAGGATACCGCCGCCTGATGCTCGTGCTTGCCACGCTCTCGCTGCTGGTCTGGCTCGGGCTGTTCTTCGCGCATGGCCGCTTCTGGCAGGGCGGCCCGATGCTCGGCCCGGTGCCCAAGGCGGTGCGGCCGGTCGCCGGCACCTGGCCCGCGGTTTGCGTCGTGGTGCCGGCGCGCAACGAGGCGCAGACCATCGAGGACAGCATCGGCTCGCTGCTGGCGCAGGACTACCCTGGTCCATACGGCGTCGTGCTGGTGGACGATCGCAGCGAGGACGGCACCGGGGCGCTGGCACGCGGGCTCGCCTCGCCGCACCTGCATGTGATGGATGGCGCCGAGCCGCCGGCCGGCTGGAGCGGCAAGCTTTGGGCGGTGGCGCAGGGCACCGCCGAGGTGGCGCGGCTGATGCCCGACCATGACGGCTACATCCTGCTCGCCGATGCCGACATCATCCACGAGCCGGCGCATGTCGCGACCCTGGTGATGAAGGCGCTGCGGGACGACCTCGACATGGTGTCCGAGATGGTGGAGCTCAGCACCGAGAGCCGGGCGGAGCGGGCGCTGGTGCCGGCCTTCGTCTACTTCTTCCAGATGCTCTATCCGTTCGCGCGGGTGAACCGCCCCACCAGCCGCACCGCGGCGGCGGCCGGCGGCACCATCCTGATCCGGCGCAGCGCGCTCACGCGCATCGGCGGCATCGAGAGCCTTCGCGGCGCGCTGATCGACGACGTCACCCTGGCGCGCCGGGTCAAGCGCAGCGGCGGCGCGATCTGGCTCGGGCACAGCCTGCTGGCGCGCTCGGTGCGGCCGTATCCGGGGCCGGCCGACATCTGGCGCATGGTAGCGCGCACCGCCTACGTACAGTTGCGCTACTCGCCGCTGCTGCTGCTGGCGACCGTGCTCGGCATGGTGCTGGTCTGGCTGGTGCCGCCGGCTGCCGCCGTGTTCGGCGACGGCTATGCCAGGCTGGCCGGCCTGCTGGGCTGGGCGATCGCCACGATCTCCTTCCTGCCGACATTACGCCGGTTCGAGCTGGTGCCGTTCTGGGCGCTGTTGCTGCCGGCGGTGGCGGCGTTCTACACCCTGGCGACGATCGGCTCGGCGGTGGACCATCATCGCGGACGCGGCGTCGTCTGGAAGCAGCGTGCCTACCGCGAGAGGATCTCCACCCGGCCATGAACCAGATCGGCGTCGCAGCGCCCGAGGTGGCCTCCGGCAAGGGGCGGCAGGACGAGAACTTCCCGGTCGGCTCGCTGCTGATCGACCGCCGTCACCGGCCGCACGTGCATGCCTATTACGGCTTCGCGCGCGCCATCGACGACATCGCCGACAACAACCTGCTCTCGCCGGACGACAAGATCGCGCGCCTCGACGCGATGGAGGCGGCGGTGCTGGGCGGGGCCGCCACTGAGGCGGCCCATCCGGCAGAACTGGCGCACGCGGTGCGGCTGCGCGCCTCGCTGGCGCTGACCGGCGTGCCCGCATCCACCGCGACCGACCTGATCGTGGCGTTCCGGCAGGACGCGGTGCAGCCGCGCTACCAGAGCTGGGACCAGCTCGCCTGGTACTGCCGCTATTCCGCCAACCCGGTCGGCCGCTACCTGCTGGCGCTGCATGGCGAGGGCGAGGTGCCGCTGGCGGCATCGGACGCGCTGTGCACCGCGCTGCAGGTGCTCAACCACCTGCAGGATTGCGCCGACGATCTCGCGACGCTCGATCGCTGCTATATCCCGCTGCCCTGGCTCGCCGAGGCCGGACTGGACGAGACGGTACTGCGCGCGACGGCAACCCCGCCCGCCCTGCGCCGGGTGCTCGACCGGCTGCTCGACGAGGTGGACGGCCTCAATCGTGCGGCGGCAGGACTGCCCGGCCTGGTCGCCGACCGTCGCATGCGGCTGGAGGCCGCGGTGATCGTGCGCCTGTCGCACCGGCTGGCCGCCCGCCTGCGCCGCGCGGACCCGCTCGCCGGACGGGTGAAGCTGCACCGCATCGATGTGGCGCGCAGCCTGCTCGGCGCCGCGCGCGCCTGGAGGCGCTGATGGGCAAGCGACGGCCGGCTCTCATGGCGAAGCGGCGCGCGGCGCTGGGCTGCGATCCGGCCGACCTCGCGCTGGTGGAAGCCATCGTCGTGCGCTCCGGCACTTCGTTCGCGCGTGGCATGCGCGTGCTGCCGCCGGACCGGCGCTACGCGATGTTCGCGATCTATGCCTTCTGCCGGCTGGTCGACGACGTCGCCGACGAGGAGACCCCGTTCGAGGACAAGCTGCCGCGGCTGCGCGCCTGGCGCGGGCGCATCGCCAGCCTGTACGAGGGCTGTGCCGACGATGCGCTCGACCGCGTGTTGCTGGCCGCCATTGAGCGCTACCGGTTGCGCGAGGCCGATTTCGAGGCGGTCATCGACGGCATGCAGATGGACGCCGAGCACGTGATCGTGGCACCCGCGGAGACCGAGCTCGACCTGTACGTCGACCGGGTCGCCAGCGCCGTCGGGCGGCTCTCGGTGCGCGCGTTCGGCGACAGCTCGCCGGCGGCCGACCAGGTGGCGCACCATCTCGGACGCGCCCTGCAGATCACCAACATCCTGCGCGACATCGACGAGGATGCGGCGCGCGGACGGCTGTACCTGCCGCGCGAGCGGCTGCAGGCAGCCGGCGTCCCCCAGGCGTTGCCCGCAGCACTCGCGGCGCCGGGTCTGGAGGCGGCCTGCCGGGGCATGGCGGCACTGGCGCACTATCATTTCTCCCAGGCGCGGGCTGCGATGCGGCGGTGCAACCGGCGCGCGATGCGTCCGGCCCGGCTGATGGCGGCAAGCTACGCGGCGATCCTGGCGACTCAGGAGCGGGCCGGCTGGCAGCCGCCGCGCCAGCGGATCAAGGTACCGCGCTGGCGGAAGGCACTGATCGCGGCCAGGGCCCTCGCTCCGGTATGAGCGGCTGCCTGCACGTTGTCGGCGGCGGCCTCGCCGGCCTGTCGGCGGCGCTCGAGGGCGTGCGCGCCGGATGGCAGGTGGTTCTCTACGAAGCTGGGCCCGCCTGTGGTGGCCGCGCGCGTTCCTACGAGGACCGCCAACTCGGCTGCCGCATCGATAACGGCAACCACCTGCTGCTGTCGGCGAACCACGCCACCTTCGATTACCTCGACCGCGTCGGTGCACGCCACACCCTCGGCGGTCCGGGCCTGCCGGTGTTCCCGTTCTCCGATATCTCGTCGGACCGGGGTGCCGACCTGCACTGGACGCTTCGCCTGTCGCGCGGGCGCATCCCGTGGTGGGTGCTCGATCCCGCGCGCCGGGTTCCCGGGATGCGGCTGCGCGAGCTGCTGTCGCTGGTGCGCATGCTGCGCGCGCGGGACGGCGTGACGGTGTCCGAGTGCCTGGCGCCCGGCATGCTGGCCGACCGGCTGCTGGTGCCGCTGTCGATCTCGGTGCTGAATACGCAGCCGGAGGCGGGCAGCGCCAGGTTGATGGCGGCGATGATGCGCGAGAGCCTGGCTGTCGGCGGCGAGGCCTGCATCCCCTGGTATCCGCGTCTCGGCCTGTCGGAGAGCCTGGTGGACCCGGCGCTGGCACGGCTGCAGGCCGAGGGGGCCGTCATCCGCACCGGCTGCCGCGTCTCCGGCCTAGGTGACGAGGGCGGTCGGATCACCCGGCTGGTGTTGCCGGAGGGCCAGCAGGCCCTGGACGAGGACGATCAGGTGGTGCTGGCGGTGACCGCGCCGGTCGCGGCCGAACTGCTGGCCGGTCCGCTGCCGAACCTTGCCCTTCCGGACAGCTTCGAGAGCATCCTCAACCTGCACTACCGGATCGCGCTGCAGGAGCATCTTGGCGGTGACCTCGCGCGCGCAGGCTTCGCCGGCATCGTCGGCGGCCTCGCCGAGTGGGTGTTCGTCAAGCCCGACGTGGTGTCCGTCACCATCAGCGCCGCCAACCATCTGGCGGGGCGCGAGAATGTGGCCATTGCCGCACAGGTCTGGGCCGAGATCACCCGGGTGCTGCAACCGGCGCTGCGTCCGACGCGTCATGCCGGCGGTGCGGTCGTGTCGCTGCCGCTCGAGGCGCCCCCCCACCGGGTGCTTCGGGAGAAGCGGGCGACCTTCGCGGCCACCACCGCGCAACAGCGGCTGCGGCCCGGAAGTCGCACTGAATTAAGGAATCTCGTCCTGGCGGGGGACTGGACCGACACAGGGTTGCCCGCAACCATTGAAGGTGCAATCAGGTCCGGCAAGACTGCGGTCCTTGCTCTAGCCGGGTCCTGACCAGAATCGGAGCGAATGCATTTGTCCAGGTCGCGTTCCTCTTCTTGCGGTTCGCCCCCATTTGCTCCGACCGGGCCATGCTGACGACACCGGATGCCGCACTCTCGGATGCCGCCCTCGACCGCGCGATCGTCTCGGCGCACGCCGCCCTGGCCGGCATGCAGGCGGCCGATGGGCATTGGGTTTTTGAACTCGAGGCGGACGCCACCATTCCCGCCGAATATGTGCTGCTGGAGCACTATCTCGACCGGATCGATGCGCCGCTGCAGGCCCGCATCGGCCGCTACCTGCGACGGATCCAGGGCGCGCATGGCGGCTGGCCGCTCTACCATGACGGGCGCATCGATCTCTCGGCCAGCGTAAAGGCCTATTTCGCGCTCAAGGCGATCGGCGACGATCCGGAGGCGCCGCATATGCGCCGGGCGCGCGAGGCGATCCTGGACCTCGGGGGTGCCGAGCGCGCCAACGTGTTCTGTCGCTTCCAGCTCGCCTTGTTCGGCCAGATCCCCTGGCGCGGCACGCCGATGATGCCGGTCGAGCTGATGCTGCTGCCGCGTCGGTTCTTCTTCAACATCTGGAACATGTCGTACTGGTCGCGCACCGTGACCTGCCCGCTGCTGGTGCTGGCGGCGCTGCGGCCGCGTGCACGCAACCCGCGCGGCATCCACATCCGGGAGCTGTTCAGGCAGCCGCCGGACACGGTGCGGCACTGGACGCGCGGGCCCTACCGCTCGGTCTGGGGACGGGTGTTCAAGCGCGTCGACGATGCCCTCCGGCTGGTCGATCCGCTGACGCCGCGTCTCCTGCGCCGCCACGCCATCACGCGGGCCCTGGCCTTTGTCGAGCAGCGGCTGAATGGCGAGGACGGGCTCGGCGCGATCTACCCGGCGATGGCCAACTCGGTGATGATGTACGACGCGCTCGGCGTGGCCCCCGATCATCCGGGTGCCGCGATCGCCTGGCAGTCGGTGCGCAACCTGCTGGTCCAGCATGGCGAGGAGAGCTACTGCCAGCCCTGCGTCTCGCCGATCTGGGACACCGGGCTTGCCGGGCACGCGATGATCGAGGCGGCCAGCGGCCTCGCGGACCAGCCGAGGGGCGAGAGCCCGGATGCCAGCGGCGAGCGACTGGCCGCGGCCGGCGCCTGGTTGCGCGACCGGCAGGTACTGGACGTGAAGGGCGACTGGGCGGTGCAGCGCCCGCACCTGGCACCGGGCGGCTGGGCCTTCCAGTATCGCAACGACTACTACCCGGACGTGGACGACACCGCGGTGGTGGGCATGCTGCTGCACCGCCAGGACGATCCCGCCAACGAGCAGGCGATCGAGCGTGCGCGCGCCTGGGTGGTCGGCATGCAGAGCGGCAACGGCGGCTGGGGCGCCTTCGATGTCGACAACAACCACGACATCCTGAACCACATCCCGTTCGCCGACCACGGTGCGCTGCTCGACCCGCCGACGGCGGACGTGGCCGCGCGCTGCATCTCGTTCCTGGCCCAACTCGGCCACGACGCGGACCGGCCGGTGATCGAGCGCGGCATCGCCTTCCTGCGGCGCGAGCAGGAGCGTGACGGCAGCTGGTTCGGCCGCTGGGGCACCAACTACATCTATGGCACCTGGTCGGTGCTCTGCGCCCTGAACGCCGCCGGCGTGCCGCAGTCAGATGCGATGGTGCGACGCGCCGTGACCTGGCTGCTCGCCGTGCAGCGCGACGAGGGTGGCTGGGGCGAGGACTGCGCCAGCTTCGAAGGTGCCACGCCCGGGTGCTACAACCAGAGCCTGCCGTCGCAGACGGCATGGGCGCTGCTCGGCCTGATGGCGGCCGGCGAGCGCGACCATCCTGCGGTGGCACGCGGCATCGCGTGGCTGACGGCGTCGCAGGAGCGCTCCGGCGAGTGGCAGGAGCTGCCCTACAATGCCGTCGGGTTTCCGAAGGTGTTCTACCTGCGCTACCACGGCTACCGGATGTTCTTCCCGCTGATGGCCCTGGCGCGCTACCGCAACCTGGGCCAGGGCAACAGCCGGCGTGTCACCTACGGCTTCTGAAATAAGGGCTGCCGGAAAAATCCGGACGCCCGACCGGATCGGCTTCCTGGTCGGACTGCAAGCTGAGGCGCGGCTGTTGCGCCCGCTCGGCGCAGGCGTTCTGGTCGAGGTCAGCGGGGCCAACGTCGAGGGCGCGCACGCCGCGGTCGCGCGCCTCATTGCCGCCGGAACGACGGCGCTGGTCAGCGTGGGTGTCGCGGCGGGGTTGGACCCGGATCTGCGGCCCGGCCACCTGTTGGTGCCGCCCCGCATCGTCGTCGCCACCGCAAGCGGGACACGCGACTACTTCACCGACCTCACCCTGTGCGCGCGCCTCGGCGGCATGAACCCGGGCGCGCTGCTGCACAGCGATACCGCGGTGACGACCGCGGAGGCCAAGCGGGATCTGTTCGCGGCCAGCGGGTGCGTGGCACTCGACATGGAGAGCGGCATCCTGGCAGAGGCGGCCACCGAGGCCGGGTTGCCGTTCGCGGCGCTGCGTGCGGTGTGCGATCCCGCGGGCTCCGGGCTGCCGCCTGTATCCCTGGTGGCGCTGGGCAGCGACGGCCGGCTGCGGCCGCGCGCCATCCTCCTCTCCCTGCTGCGCCGGCCGCAACAGGTGCCGGCACTCGTGGGCCTGGCCAGCCACGCCTCGCTGGCGCGTCGCGCGCTGGCGGCAAGGATCCCCCGCATCAGGCTTGCCTGAGGCGGCGCTTTCGGGACCAGGGCATCAGGCTTGCCTTAGGCGGCGCTTTCGCGGCCAGTCGGATCGTTTCAGCGATGCCCGCCGTTGTAACGTGCTACTAACGGTCCTGGCGGTCCGCTTTCGCGCGGAACCGCAGCTTCACGCGACGAGACGGGCACGGCCCTCCCGATCATGCCCGAGGCAGAATAGGACCACCCTGGACATGGCGAAGTCGATCGCGGCGCGCCAAAACGCCCAGCACGGCGCGGCCCGGCCGTTCCTGGGCTATTTCGATGGCTTCTCCGCGCGGGAGGCGCGCGGCTGGGCGATCGACGCGCGGCCGTCAGCCGAGGCCGTGCGTCTGCATGTGCTGGTCGATCGCCAGGAAGTCGCGACCATCCTGTGCGACCGGCGGCGCGATGATGTGCAGGTGGCGCTCGGCCATCCGACCGGGCTGCTCGGCTTCTCGTTCACGGTGCCGGATCGCTTCGTGGATGGCGAGATGCACGCGCTCGCGTTCCGCTTCACCGACCGCAGCGTGGTGCCGTTCATCGACCCGGCGCATCCGGAGGATTTCGCCGAGGAACATGAGTTCGTCCTCCATCGGTCCTACGAGTTCTCAAGCTTCATCGACGGCATGAAGCAGGGCGCCCTGCGCGGCTGGGTGCAGCGTGTCGATGCCGACAGCCGCGAGCGGACCGGCGGCTGCCACATCCTGCTGACCTCGAACGGCGCGCGCATCGCCCAGGTCAAGGCGGACCGCTATCGCGGCGATGTCGCGGCAGCCCTCGGCGGCGATCCGAACTGCGGCTTCGAGATCATCCTGCCGCAGCAGTACCGGCGTGGCGGCGCGCAGACCCTGCGCTTCGTCGTGACGCCCGACAACCATGAGCTGAACGGAAGCCCGCTCACCACGCTGCTGGTGGACGATGCGCTCGAGGCCCGCCTGCTCGACATGCAGGACATGGTGGACCGGCTGTATGGCGACATCACGCACCTGCGCACGAGCATCGCCAACGTCATGCCGACGCCGACCTACTCGCTCGGCGACTATGATCGCTGGGCCCGGCGCTACTACGACCGCCTGCGCGCGCGCGTCGCCGGTGCCCACGAGCGGCACGGCCTCGGGGCAGATGGAGCGAAGACGGACGTCCGGGCGGCCGGTCCGCTGGTCAGCATCCTGTGCCCGACCTGGCGGCCGATGCTGTCGGACTTCGTGGCGGCGGTGGATTCCGTTGTGGCGCAGACCTATGGGCGCTGGGAGTTGATCATCATCGACGACGGGGGACGCGCGCCGGAGATCACGGCGCAAATCGAGGCCTACTGCGCCGCCGATCGGCGCATCCGATGCGTCACGCTGGAGAAGAATGTCGGCATCAGCGGCGCGACCAATGCCGGCCTGGAGGCCGTCCGGGGCGAGTATGTCGCCTTCTTCGACCATGACGACCTGCTGGTCGATGTGGCGATCGAGGTGATGGTGGCGGCGGCCGGAGCGACCGGTGCGCGCGTGCTGTACTCGGACGAGGACAAGATCGACCAGGTCGGCTACTTCCTGGAGCCGAACCTGAAGCCCGACTGGAACTACCGCTACGTCCTGGGCTGCAACTATGTCTGCCACCTGCTGTTCGTCCATGCCGCGACCCTGTCGGACGTGGGGCCGTTGCGCCCGGAATATGATGGCGCCCAGGACCACGACCTGATCCTGCGGCTCGCCGAGGCGGTGCCGGCGTCCGCGATCCACCACGTCCCGGAAGTGCTGTATCACTGGCGCAAGACGCCGAACTCGACGGCGGTGGATGTCTCCAAGAAGGGCTACGCCATCGGCGCCGGCGTTCGCTGCGTGTCGGATCATCTGCGCCGCCGCGGCGTCCGCGCCAAGGTCAGCCCGATCCGCGGGCTCACCCTGTACGGCATCAAGTGGCTCGACCAGGCGCAGCCCTCGGTCACCATCATCATCCCGTTCAAGGACCAGATCCAGACCACCCAGCGCTGCCTCGACGCGTTGCTGGCCAACACCCAGTACAAGAACTTCGACGTCATCCTGGTCGATAACTGGTCGGTGACCAACGAGGCCGTCGACTTCCGCAAGCGGCTGGCGCGACGCAGCCGGGTGAAGTTCATCACGGTGCAGGAGGAGTTCAACTTCTCCCGCCTGAACAACATCGCATCCCGCGAGACTCGGGCCGACTTCCTGTTCTTCATGAACAACGACGTGTTCGTGAGCGATCCGTCCTGGCTCGCCACCATCGTGGCGGAAGCGGGCACATCGCCGGAGGTCGCCATCGTCGGCGGCAAGTTCCTGTATCCGAACGAGACCATCCAGCATGCCGGCGTGGTGGTGGGGCCGGACGGCGTCGCGGCGCACGCCCATCGCGGGCTGCCGGACACCGACTACGGCTACATCGGACGCGCCATGCTCAGCCACGAGGTCAGCGCGGTGACCGCAGCCGGCATGCTGATACGCGCCGACGTGTTCCGCGAGGTCGGCGGCTTCGACGAGGAGCATCTCAAGATCGCCTACAACGACATCGACCTGTGCCTGAAGGTGCGCATGGCGGGTCATCGGGTGATCTGGTGCGCGGAGTTCATCGCCGCCCATCACGAGAGCCTGTCGCGCGGCAGCGACGACCAGCCGGCGCACGAGGCACGCTTCTTCCGCGAGACCCAGGTCATGCTGGCCCGCTGGGGCGACGTGCCGATCTTCCGGCACGACCCGTTCTACAGTCCGTTCTTCACGGTGCAGCGGCAGCCTTTCTTCGATCTTGTGGATCCGGCGCTGCTGGAGCAGCCGGCCAGTTCATGAGGCCGCTCTGCCTCACCCTCGATCAGACCATCATCCGGGCGTCATGACGCAGCCTGCGCGGCAGCCCGCCGACACCGCTCTGCAATGACTTTGCAAACGTGACGGGTCGGCAGCACTTGTCGGTAGCCTCCGGCCGGCAGTTTCGTTATGATACTGCAAAGAGCTGTCGTATGGAGTGAGGGGATGCGGCAGGCCATGCCGGGCATCATTGTCCTGCTGGTTGCCGGGCATCATGCCGATGCGGCGAGCTACCGGATCGCATCGCCGATGACCGCATGCATCGATCCGAGATCGACGCTGCTGCTCCAGGACGCACGGGTCGCGGCACAGCATCCGGCAGCGTGGCTGGCAGCCATGCAGCGCCACGGCCATTGCGTCGCGGTCCAGCCGGGTGCGCGCTGGGAGCGCATTCTCGGCAGCGGCGCGCTGCTGCTGCTGCGCCGCACTCCGCCAATCCCGGGCCTGCCGCCGCTGTATTTTCCGGCCGGATCGGAAAGCCTGGTTCCGGACAATCCTGCGGAGACGGCCGCCTCCGGCGAGCTTGATGCGGTCGCGCAGCCGGAGCCGGCGGCACGGATTTCCGCCACCGACGCGCCGCCCATCGGTGACGACGACCAGATCAGCACGGAGCCGCTTCCCGCGCCCGCGTCAGATCCCTCTACGTCCATTCCGCCACCCCTAACAGAGACCCTCCCAATGCCCGCAACCCAGGGCGATGCCGACACGTCGCTGATGGACATCACCGCCAACTCAGCCAATCTCGAACGGGCCATGCAGCAGGGCTACGCCGTCGGCTTCGTGGCCACGATGCTGCTGATCGGGCTGCTGGTGGCGGTTGTTGCCGGCATCGTCTGGACGATCCTGCGCAACGCGCGCCTGTCTCGCGAGGCGGCACTGCCGATCCTCGGTTCGCACGCCGCGGCCGGCTTGTCGCCGGTGCTGGCGGCTGGGCGGCTGCCGGCGCGGCGCGTGGCGCGGAACGACGAGACACGACGCCTGGAGACGACACAGGTGCAGCCGTCACCGGTGCTGGCGCTTCCCGAACTCGCGCTGCCACCGGTGGCGCCGCCGCCACCGGCGGATGCGGCCGATTTCCGCAGCCACTGCATCGGCCTGCTTGATGCAGCCGGCTGGCAAACCAGCGTGCGGCCAGTGGCCGCACAGGCCATGCCGGATGTGGTGGCCGAGCGTAACGGACGGGTGCTGGCCCTGCAGTGCCTGCCAGCCATGCCAGCGATCGACGAAGAGGCCATCGACCGTGCCTGCATGGCGCGCGAACGGCAGCAGGCGGACTCCGCCGCAATCGTGTCGAATGCGTCGTTCACCGCGCCGGCAAAGCGACTGGCGCTGCAGACAGGCATCGTCCTGCTGCACGCCGACGAGTTGGCGGCATTCGCCGCCTGATCCGCCGGACTACCGGGACAGCATCAGGTGCGATCGCGGACGTGCCGGTCGATGATGTCCATGTTGCGCAGGTTGGCCTTGAAGGCGACATCGAACAGGTCGCCCGCGATCGGAACGCTGCCGGCCGCCGTCTCGATCGCGATGTTGCCGAGCATGCGGGCGATGGCGACGCGGGGGACGCCGAGCTGCCAGGCCTCGTAGACGATGTAGAGCGAGATGGCGGCGAGGGCTGCATCGCCGACACCGGGCGGCAACCCGATGATGCTGTTCAGGCCGAACCGGAACCGGCCACCGGGCAGGCGGAACGCCCCGTCCATCAGCCAGGCGACACGCCGCAGCCGCGCCAGCCGTCGGGCGGTCTCGGCCGCGGAGAGTCCTGCAGCACGCCCGGGCATTGCGTTGTCGTGCAGGAGATCGTCGAACTTTGCATCGTACGTGCGGGCCATGTGCCGGTCCTTCGTGCCGAATTCACATTCCGGCAGATGGAGGGCCGGCCCGCCGGCATCAATGGTTCGGCACCGGCAGGCGGCTCGAGCGACCGATCAACCTATCGGCAGATGTGGATGCAGCCGTCTGCCTATCGGCAGACGTGTGTGTAGCCGTCTGCGCCGAGATAGGTCGCGGTCAGAGGGTCATAGCAGGCGAAGCTGGCGCAGATTCCGCTCGAGGCGACGCGTGCGCCCTGGATCTGGCTTCCGATGGCGTTGCGCTCGCGCGCCTCGCGGCCGCATAGCGGCGTGTCGGGCGGGGCAGGCGGGTCGTTGAACAGGATCGGCTTGCCGTTCTCGTCGATCGGCGCCGCCGGGACTATGGCGACCGGCAAATTGGCGGTCGCAGGGCTTGCGGGCGCCGGAGCCACCGCCTCGCCGTGGCGGG
>CAXTVI010000025.1:0-1324 GCA_964247695.1 uncultured Acetobacteraceae bacterium | reverse complement strand
CGAAGGCCCCGGGGGAACCGGACAGGATTGGGATCATGCTTGGCGCGACTCGAACCGGGTCCGGGATGTTTGCATTCCTGCGCGGCTTGCTCCAGCCATGTGCCGACCGGAGCAGCATCCGCCCGCATGGAGTCGCTCCGTGCGACGGGTCGAACTGCTCTCCCATGCGACAAGCGGGGCATGATCGATCGGATCATGCTCCAGATCGGCTGAGTGTGTGACCATGATCTCGAAGCCCCTGGTAGAAGGCCTGACCGAGCTGCGGCTGCTCGGCGTTGCCGTGGTGATCGGACTGTTGCAGCTCGCCTGGGCGGCAAGCCACCAGAACGACAGCCAGGTGATCTACGGCGCGGCGGCGCGGCTGCGGCGCGCGATGGCGAACTTCCTCGAGACGTTCCCGCTCTTCGCGGCCTCGGTGCTCGCCGCCGTGGCGCTCGGCCGCACCGGTGCGACAACCCTCGCGGGAGCGTGGCTGTACGTGGTCGCGCGCGCGATCTACGTGCCGCTTTACGCCTTGAACCTGACCGTCCTGCGCAGCCTGGCCTGGTCCGCGGCGCTGATCGGGATCGTGCTCGAGCTGCTGGCGCTGCTCGGCCCGGTGCGCTGACGACAGCCTGGCTTCAGGCCGCTGCAACCGAGGCGATGCCGGTCTGGCCATGACGGTCATGCAGCGGCAGCAGGGCGGCGCCCAGGGCTGCAGCATGGTCGCCGCTGCTGCCGAGCAGCAGCGTGGAGGCTTTGCGTGACCTCGGGGTGGCGGCCTGCAGCAACGGGCCGAGCCGGGCCAGCAGCGCCTCGATGATCGCGCGCGGCAGGTTGCCGTCCAGGATGATCGCCTGCACGTCCAGCACCATTGCCATCGACAGCATCGGCATCACCAGCGCCTCGGCGCAATCCTGCAGCCACGCCTCGACCAGCTCCGGATGCTCGCGCAGCACCGCGTGCAGTTGGGCAGCCTTGGTGATGGCGATGCCGTTCGCCTGCAGGTGGCGGATCAGGGCGGACCCGGAGGCGCGGTCCTGCAGGGTGGTCGGCCTGCCACGGCCCGGGCGGTTGACCGGCAGGGACGAGCGCTGCACCGGGATCAGGCCGATATTACCGGCACTGCCGGTGACTCCGCGGCGGTATTCTCCGTCCAGCACCGCGCCGCCGCCGATCGAGCTGTTGATATAGATGCAGGCGAAGTCGTCGAGTTGCCGGCCGTGGCCGTGGAACAATTCTGTGATCGCGACAGCGGCGCCCTCGCTTTCGACCAGCAGCGGCAGGTCGAGCAGCGGCTGCAGGTGCGCCGCCAGGTCGTAGCCGAGCCAGGCCGGCGCGTCAG
>CAXTVI010000024.1:0-70377 GCA_964247695.1 uncultured Acetobacteraceae bacterium | reverse complement strand
TTAACCCACCGCCAGCCGCCTGTTCTTCAGCGGCCACCGGAGCCGCCCATCTCCGACGACGTAGACAACACGAGCTCACCCTCGGCCCAGACGGCTCGTTCGTCGTGTCTACCGGCTGCCGGAGACGCTCGGCTAGCGACCAAAGCAGGCTTCGCCGTCAGGTTGCCCGGTGTGCAACCTTTACGGCGATCATGCGGGAGGGAGTGGACGGTCGGGAGCTTGCCCCGGCACGATGGGGCTGCCGTCGCCAGTTTCGCCCTTGAGAACAAGAAAACCGACTCCGGTGTGACCACATCCGCAACGTCCAGTCGCCTCACTGGCGGCACTGGGGTCATCCTTTCGACCGGAGAGGAGCGGGAGGGCGGCCGAGGCGAGCAAGGAAGGGGAAATCAGGCGGGGAGGAGACGATCCCCGGACTGCCTTGCTGCGAATTAAGCCTTGCGCCGCCGCGGAGGCGCTTGCTCGACCCGCGGCGTCTCCTGGATAGGCGCTGGAGCTTTGGTCGCTGGCGCGGCGTTCTTCCGGCCCCCGTCAATCGGCAGCTTGAAGCCAGGCTGCCGCCGGACTTCCTCCGGCGTCGGCGCCTTCTTGCCACGAGGCTTGGCAGCAACCGGCGCCTTGGACGCTTTCTGATTAGCCGCTGGCGCCGGCTCTCCCAAGCTCTTGCGCAAGGCAGCCATGATGTCGACGACGTTGCTATGGTCAAACGCTGGCTCGTCTTCGACTAGCACGCCTTCGCCTGCCAGCTTGGCGTCGAGCATCGCCCGCAGCCTCGTCTCATATCGATCTTCGAGGTCGGAAGGGTCGTAAATTCCGGTCTGCCTGGCCACGAGCTGGACGGCCAGCTTGACCATTTCCGGGTCGACCTTGACGTTCTTGACGTCCTCAAACAGGGGTGCTGCGTCATTGAGATCACGCTGCTCGTTCAGCGTATGAGCCACCAAACCAACGTCGGTCTGCCTGATCGCAATCGTGCGCTCCCTCTGGGCGATAACGACACGGGTCAGCGCAACCTTGCCCGTTGCTCGGATTGCCTCCCGCAGGACCGCGAATACATCGTCAGCGCCCTTGCCGTCTGGCGCCACGTAATAGCTGCTGTCATAGTAGATGGGGTCTATCGAGGCTACGTCTACGAACTTTTCGACCGTCATCAGCGACGAACTCTCAAGCTTCACGCTGTTGAGGTCGGCCTCGCTCAGAAGCAGATATTGATCCTTTTTGAATTCATAGCCCTTGACGGTATCACGTCGCGCTACTTCCATGCCGGTTCCGCCATCCTGGCTGATCATCCGAATGCGGTTTCCAGTTTCCGGATTTATCATGTGGAACCGGATTGTGCTGCGATCGTGACGGGCGCTGTAAAGCGCAACCGGGCAGGACACCAAGGCAAGACGCAGATGGCCGCGCCATATCGGACGCTGGGCCATCAGCGCGGCACTCTGACGGAGGAAGCGGGGCGTGGCATAAACCGGAAAGGCACAGCGCGCCTGTCGGTTGTCAGGTAATTCGCGGGTAAGACTTGATGCAGTTGAGATTTGAGTTGAACTGTCCATTGGAACAATCTGCGCGGTAAGCCCTTTCGCTCAACCAGGGCCATAGTGCCAGCGAGGGTCACCTTTTCGTGAAAAGTGCGGTCCGGTGAGGCGGACGGCCGCCTGGCGCTCGATCCGGAGGCCCGCGTCCTGATGAAAACGTCCGCGCTCGATGCCCTGATGGCAGAGATCCACATGGCCTCGCTAAGCGATTCCATTTGATCGGATGCTGCTCTAGAATCGGCCAATGCAGAGCATCGACGACGACCCGATCGGCCTGGCCGGTCGTATGGGCACCCTGGAACATATCGTGGCGCTCGTGATCCGCGCGCTGCCTGCCGAGGCGCGTCTGGAAGTCCTGGCCGAGATCGAAAAGCTGGCGGTGGCGTCCGACAGCGAACTTGTCCAGGAACGGGCCCGGCGCCAGGTCGCGGAGGAACTGCTGCGCAAGGTCGGGTAAGCTCGCCTCAGGCAATCGGCGCCACCTTCGGCTCGCGCAGCAACAGCACCAGCGAGGCGCCGATCATGCCCGAGATGCAGAGCGCATACAGGCCTGCGCCATGCACCGCGAAATGATGGTCGGCCCATTCGCGCAGGTTCGGCGCCACGAAGCCGCCGAGATTCCCGAGCGAGTTGATGACCGCGAATGCCGCCGCCGCTGCGACACCGCCGAAATGGTCCGCCGGAAAGGTCCAGAACACCGGCTGCGCGCTGATGATGCCGCTGGCGGCCACGCACAGCGCAATCATGGCGATCACCGGCGGTGACTGCGCCGAGACGGCGATGCCGAACGAGATCGCCAGCATCGAGATGACCGCAAACAGGCGTCTGCGATTGAGCCGAACCGCCAGCCCCGGCCAGAACAGGGTGACCGCGATGGCGCAGGCCCAGGGCAGCGCCGAGAGCAGGCCGACGATGAAGCCGATCTTGCGTCCGACCAGTTCGCTGACCTGGGTCGGCAGGTAGAAGGTGACGCCGTAGCTGCCGATCTGCAGGGCGAAATAGATCGCGATGAAATGCAGCAGCCGCACATCCTTGAAGGCGTCGACCAGGTTGTGCCGGCCGACGAGACGCTTCTCCTCGCCCTCGGCGGCGATGGCCGCTTTCAGCGCCCGCTTCTCCTCGGGTTGCAGCCAGCGTACGGCGTCCGGGCTGTCCGGCATCCAGAACAGCACGCCGATGCCGACCAGCGACGCCAGCAGGCCGTCGATCATGAACATCCACTGCCAGCCGGCGACGCCCAGCACGCCGTCGAGGTCGAGCAGCGCGCCGGAGGCCGGGTTACCGAACAGCAGCGCCAGCGGGTAGCCGAGATAGAACAGTCCGATGACGCGGCCGCGCTCGGCGGACGGGAACCAGTAGGTCATGAACAGGATCGCGCCCGGGAAGAAGCCGGCCTCGGCGGCGCCCAGCAGCAGGCGCAGGCCGTAGAACGAGGTGTCGCCGGTGACGAAGATCGTGGCGGCCGAAACCAGGCCCCAGGTGATCATGATCCGGGCCATCCAGACGCGCGGCCCGATCCGGTGCAGGATCAGGTTGCTGGGTAGCTCGAACACCGCATAGGTGACGAAGAAGAGGCCGGCTCCCAGGGCAAAGGCGCCCCCCGAGATGCCGACCTGGGACTGCAGCGCCTGCTTCGCTACGCCGAGATTGACGCGGTCGAGGAAGGCCAGCGTGTACATCACCAGCAGCAGCGGCATCAGGCGGAGTTTCGCCTTGCGGATCGCGCTGACCAGGGCGGCATTGCCCATGCCGGCGCTGTCGTAGGTCTGGTCGGGCAAGTCCGTGTTCCCTCTCGGATGCGCCTTGTTGATCGCCCTTCTTGGACGAACCAGCGCGCGGGTTCAGCCGATATGGCCGCCCAGTTCGTCCTCGATATGCGCCCGTACGATATCGGTAAAGTGCTTCTCGGCGACAAAGCCGAGCGCCTCGGCGCGGCTGGCATCCAGCGCCTGCGCCCAGCCGGCGACGATGCGCTCGATCACCGGGTCGCGCTCCTGGCGGATCAGCCCGGCCACACGGTCGCCGGCGACTTCGCGCAGGGCCGCAATCTGCTCGCCCACGGTGACCGACAGGCCCGGCATGCTCAGGTTGGGCCGGTCGCCGACCAGGGCGAGTTCCAGCGTCGCGGCATGGATCAGGAAGCCGATCGCCGATCTCGGGCTGGTCATCCAGTGCCGCACGTCCTCGCCGACCGGCAGGATCGCCTCCTGGCCCGCGAGCGGCTCGCGGATGATGCCGGAGAAGAAGCTCGACGCGGCCCGGTTCGGCTTGCCCGGTCGAACGCAGATGGTCGGCAGGCGGATGCCGATGCCCTCGAGGATGCCACGGCGCGCGTAGTCGGCCAGCAGCAGTTCGCCCATCAGCTTCTGGGTGCCGTAGCTGGTCTGCGGGGTCAGCACGTACTCCTCCGGGATCACCGGCGGAAAATTGCCGCCGAACACAGCGAGCGAGGAGGAGAACACCACGCGCGGCTTCCAGCCCCCGCTTCCCGAAGGACGGCCATCACCTTCCAGGCGGATCGCATCCAGCAGCAGGCGGGTGCCGTCGAGGTTGATGCGGTAGCCCTTCTCGAGATCGGCCTCGGCCTCGCCGGAAACGATCGCGGCGAGATGGAAGATCAGGTCGGGGCGGCTGCGCACCAGTGCAGCCATTGTGCCCGGCTCGGACAGGTCGCCGGCGCGACAGTTGGTCTCGCCAGTGAAGGCCGCAGGCGCCGTCGGGGTGATGACGTCCACGAGGTCCAGGGTGGTGACCGGCTGTCCGCCGAGCTGGCCATCGTGGGCCAGGCGTTCGGCGAGCTTGCGGCCGAGCATGCCGGCCGCGCCGAGGATAAGGATACGCATGTGAAGCTCCTGGAGCTGATTGCCGTCCGATGCCACGACACATCGGGTTGCCTGACAAGTCCGGATCAGGAATGGCGGTTCCACGCCAGGACGCGGAACTCCGGGCCGGTTGCGTGTGCATCGCCAAGCGTCGTCGCCATGTCCTGCATGACCCGGTTCGCAATGCCGATCCGGTAGTGCAGCGGGTCCCAGAAGTTGCGGTGCGCCAGCGTGACGGCGTCCGGCTGCGCGAAGTCGAGCACGATGCTGTCCGACGTCCGGTCGGCGGCCGCCACAGCGAAGTTGTGGCAGGCTGCCCACGCGGCGCGGGTGCGGCTGCCGGGGACGCCCATCGTCTCGTCGGTGATCGGCGGGAAATACATCAGCTTCAGGGTGTCGGCGGGCAAGCGGCCGAGCAGGCCGGGCAGGCCGGTCATGTACGGGAGCACGATGGGCGCCGTGCCGGCGGGCGTCTCGTCGACATGGCCCCAGCTTCGGAAGATCGCCTCCACGCGTGCGGCGTCGTAGGCGGAGTCCGGTGGCAGGAAGTTCGTGTAGCCGTCGGTGCCGTAGTGCTTGCGCTTCAGCCCGAGCGCCGCCGAGGCCTGGTTGGCGGCCTCCTGCACCGCATACAGGCTCAGCATCTGCCCGTAGCCGCGCCAGCGGGTGCCGCCATACATCCAGGCCGGGAATGGCCGCCCGGTCAGACGCGGCGCGCCGGGACCGGCCAGGCACCAGGAGGCGTCGAGCCCGAGGATCACGGCGCGCGCGTGCGGGTGGCTGCGCGCGAACAGCAGCAGCAGGCGCTCCTGCTCCCAGGCGGTGGCCGCGTTCATCGCGAGGTTGGCGAAATGCGCACCGAACGGGGCATCGAGCACCGCAGGACGCAGCAGCCGGCTGGTCGAGGTGCCGATGATGACGGCGTCGAATTTCGGATCGGTGGCAAGCGCGGGGAACGAGTAGCGTGCGTTGGTCGAGATCGGCACCCGCGTGATCGGCAGGTGCAGCGGCAGCATGCCCCATGGATCGACCAGCACCACGAACAGGTACGCGATGCCGACCGGGACGCCGACCGAGAGCAGCAGCACCGCCAGGAAACGGCGCCACAAAGTCTCGGAGTGGACGCGTTCAGAACTGGAAATAGATGAACTCACTCGGAATGCCGCCGCCGACGAGGATCAGGAGAAAAGCGAGCGCCGCGCCGATCGGCACCGCGAGCCACGGGCGCGGCTTCAGCCGATCGAGCATGGCGGCCTGGCTTGCCGGCCCGATGAACACGCAGACCGCGGCGACGGCAACGATGCCCGCATTGCGCAGATGCACGTGGCCGATGCCCTGCAGCCCGGCCATCGCACCCAGCATGTGCCAGGCGATGTGGAAGTCCGGCGCGCGGAACAGCACCCAGCCGGCGATGACGAACAGCAGGGTCAGCAGCCAGCCGGCAAGAGGCGGCAGCCGGCGCCCGGCGCGGTTCCACAGGTGGTTGATGGCCAGGCCCGCGCCGTGCAGGCCGCCCCAGGCGACGAAGGTCCAGGCGGCGCCGTGCCAGAGGCCGCCGAGCAGCATGGTGGCCGCGAGGTTCGCCATCTGCCGGCTCTCGCCACGCCGGTTGCCGCCGAGCGGAATGTACACGTAGTCGCGCAGGAACCGCGACAGCGTCATGTGCCAGCGATGCCAGAAATCGCGCAGCGAGGCGGCGTTGTATGGCGCGTTGAAATTGAACGGCAGCTTGAGGCCGAACATCAGCGCGAGCCCGATCGCCATGTCGGAATAGCCGGAGAAGTCCAGGTAGATCTGCAGCGTGTAGCAGGCAGCCGCCACCCATCCGCCGGCGAGTCCGAGCGGCTGGCCGGTGGCGGCGAGCGCGAACAACGCGTCCGGGTTGACCGCTATGCTGTCGGCAAGTCCGGCCTTCTTGGCGAGTCCGACGGTGAAGAGGGCAAGCCCGCGCGCGATGTCCTGCATCGGCGTCTCGGTCGGGCGCACGCGATCGAACTGCGGCACGATCTCGGTGTGACGCACGATCGGACCCGCGATAAGTTGCGGAAAGAAGGTGACGAAGGCCGCGAACTCCAGCAGCCCGTGGATGCGCCAGCCGCCGCGACGCAGATCGACGAGATAGGCGATCTTCTGGAACACGAAGAAGCTGATGCCGAGCGGCAGCAGGATCGGCCACGGCGTGTGCACCTGCCCGAACAGCGCGTCGATGTTGGTGGCCAGGAAGTTCGCGTATTTGAACACGCACAGCGTCGCGAGATTGGCGACGACGCCGGCGGTGAGCCACGCCTTTTGCCCATTGCGGCCGTACGCGTTCGAGAGCAGCCAGTTCAGCAACGTGAGGCCGGCCAGCAACGGCACGTAGTGCCAGTTCCAGCTTGCATAGAAGGCGAGTGATGCGATCACCAGCACCAGCAGGCGCGCGCGTCGGGCGGTCCCGCAAGCGTAGTACGCGGCCAGCACCACTGGCAGGAAGCCGAACAGGAAGAGCTGCGAGTTGAACAGCATTGGCTGTCAGGCCTTCTTCTTGCCCTTCTTCTTGTTTGCCTTGGCATTCTGGGACGGCGCCGGCCCGCCTTTGGCACGCTCGATGACGAACTTCGCGTAGTCGTCCATGTCGCCCTCGAACGGCACGATGGTGCCGTCGGCGGCGAGCCACAGCCGGTCGGCGACCAGCTCCATCAGCGAGCGGTCGTGGGTGATGAGGATGACCGCGCCTTCGTAGTCGTTGAGCGCGTCCAGCAGCGCGCGGCGGCTGTCGATGTCGAGATGGTTGGTGGGCTCGTCGAGGATCAGCAGGTGTGGCGCTTCCATCGCAACAAGGTTGAGCAGCAGCCGCGCGCGTTCGCCGCCGGAGAGGTTTGCGACGGTGGTTTCCTGCTTCTGGAAGGCGATGCCGAACTGCGCGAGGCGCGAGCGCTGCACCGTCTCGCTGTCGTCCTTGCGGGCGCGGCGCATGATGTCGAGCGCGGTGTCGTCGGGATCGAGCGCCTCGATCTGGTGCTGGTGGAACCAGCCGACCTTGATGCGGCCCTCGCGCTGCATGCGGCCCGCGGTGATCGGCAGCGCCCCGGCCGCCATCTTGGCGAAGGTGGACTTGCCGGCGCCGTTTACCCCGAGCAGACCGATCCGGTCATCGACGTCGAGGCGCAGGTTGAGGTTGCGCAGCACCGGCGGCGCATCGCCGTAGGCGATGCAGACGTGCTCGAGGCGCATCAGCGGCGGCGCCAGCGGACGCACCGGCGAAGGCAGGGTAAACGGCACCACGCGCTCCTCGATGGTGGCCGAGATCGGCTCCAGCTTGGCCAGCCGCTTCATGCGCGACTGCGCCTGCGCCGCCTTGCTGGCTTTCGCGCGGAAGCGGTCGACGAAGCTCTGCAGGTGGGCGCGCTCGGCCTCCTGCTTGACGCGGGCGGACGACAGCAGGCGCTGCTTCTCGGCACGCTGGCGCTCGAAATCGTCGTAGCCGCCGGTGTAGTATTCGAGCTTGCCGTCGGTGACGTGCAGGATGGCATCCACGCAGTTGTTCAGCAGTTCCCGGTCGTGGCTGATGATCAGCGCCGAGTGCGGATATTTCTTGAGGCGGGCCTCCAGCCAGAGTGCCCCTTCCAGGTCAAGATAGTTGGTGGGCTCGTCCAGCAGCAGCATGTCGGGCTGGGCGAACAGGGCGGCGGCCAGCGCCACCCGCATGCGCCAGCCGCCGGAGAACTCGGCCATCGGGCGGGCGAGGTCCTCGGTGGAGAAGCCGAGCCCGTTCAGGATCTCGGCCGCGCGGGCGGGCGCGCGGTCGGCGTCGATCTCGATCAGGCGGGCGTAGATCTCGCCCATGCGCTCGGGCTCGGCGGTCTCGAGTTCGGTGTGCAGCGCCTCGCGGTCGATGTCGGCAGCCAGGATGGTGTCGAGCAGGCTGACCGCGGTCGCCGGATGCTCCTGGTCCACCGAGCCCAACCGGGCGGCCTTCGGCAGGCCGATCTCACCGCCATCCGGGCTGAACTCGCCCTTGATCAGCCGGAACAGGGTCGACTTGCCGACGCCGTTGCGCCCGACCAGCCCGACGCGGGTGTCGAGCGGCAGGGTCACGCTGGCGCGGTCGAAGAAACGGCGCCCCCAGGCGTTGAAGGTCATGGAGTCGATCTGAAGCATGGCGCGTGCCTAGCGGATCGAGGGCCGGAAGGCGAGCGTTGGCGTGTGCAGGGGCCGGGGGCGACTGGCGCTGCGTGCCCGGATCGTCACGGCTGCGATGACGTTTTGGGGTAGCGTAAATATAACTTTCCACTCAACGGCAGCCACTGTTGTCGTTGCAGAAGCCATGGTAACCACTTGTCAGGTGCCCTGCTTTCAGTCTGCCGAGACGGGGATTTCCAGACAGCAGCGACGACCTCCCTGGGGCTCCGATGCAAGACCTCGCCACGTGTGGCCGTGTCGTAACAACGACCGGGCAGACCGCCTCGCCCGCCTGCCGCCCGGGGGCCGGGTACCTGGTGACAGCCCTGGCTACGCAGCATGCGAGAACGGAAATCCGCTCGTGCTGGAACCAGTTGCTGTCCGGCAACGACAAGCCCGGTGCGCTGTATCAGAGCGACAACTACTACGACTACCGCTGCGAGAGCGGCGACATCGACGGCGATGTGCTGGCGGTCACGGAGACAGCGCAGGGTTCGATCGTCGGTGTCGTGCCGCTGAAGGCGACAGAGATCGGCCTGCAATTCATTGCGGGTTCCGACGTATTCCTTCGCCTGGCTCCGCAAGGCCTGTTCCTGCTTGGCAGCGAGCCGATGCTCAGGGAAGACATCGACGCATTCGACAGCCTTTTCCTGTACCTTCTGCGGCATTATCCGCAGGCGCGGGCGATCGCAATGATGTCGGTGATCGTCGACAGCTTCACCTGGCGCTACGTCACGACGTCCAGGCTGATACGGAAGAACTATTACGTCTACATGCCGGAGGGGCCACGCAACTGCCACTCAATCGCGGTGCCGGTATCGCTCGACGCCTATAACCGTAGTCTCAGCAAGAAGCGCCGCTACAACCTGCAGCGCCAGGAGCGGCTGCTGCAGGAGCATCTGGCGGAAGAGATCACCCTTGTCGCGGTCGATTGCGTCGGCCGGCTGCATGAACTTTATGCGGCGATCGAGCAGTTGCAGGCAAGCGATCCGGCGATCCTCACCCGGGAGCAGTATGAACTCGCCTGCCGGCACGGCATCCTGCTCTGCTACGTGCTGCGGACGAAGTCCCGGACGATCGGCCTCGCCATCGGGTCGAAATCCAGGAAGACCTTCCTGGTCCACAAGATCTTCCATGATGAAGCGCTGAACAGATATTCCCCCGGGACCGCGCTGTGGCAGTACATCCTGCGCGACCTCATCGAGCGCGCCGACTTCACCCATGTGGACATGGGTTTTGGGGATCCGGCCTACCGGCAGCACACGACCAACGTGATCGAGCGGCGCGCCCGCATCCTGCTGTTCCGCCGCACGGTTGCCAACCGCCTCAGGATCGCCGCCCATCGCGGCTATTATTCGGCCACCGCCGATCTCAGGCGCCGGCTGGGCGACACCTGGCTCGGCGGGCTGCTCAGGCAGCATGTCCTGGAGGCGGGCCCGATCCGGCAGCGCGTGCTGGATGCCGTGCGTCGGATGCGTCGCGGCGCCGGCAAGGCCCGCGCGTCGTCACAGGGTGCGGTCTTCCGCTAGAGCATGATCCGATCGATCAAGCTCCGCCCGTCGTTTGATCGAGCAGCTTTATCAGACACTTGGCATCGCTTAGTGACTTCACTTGATCGGATGCCGCTCTAGATCAGTCAGCGGCGCCGGAGGCTTCCAGCATCTCGCGGTAGTCCGCCTCGGTCGCCAGGCGGGGATTGGTGCGATGGCAATGGTCCGCCAGCGCCCGCTCGATGATCCGGGGATACAGCGTGGGCTCGATGCCCAAGGCCCCAAGGCCGGCAGGCAACTCCAGCCGGCGGTTGAGGTCACGTACCGCCTGGACGACGTCGCCGCCGTCCGGCAGGCCGATCGCCTGCGCCAGCCGCTCCATTCGGCCCTCGGCGCGCACCGAGGCTGCCTCGGCATTGAATGTAAGCACCGCGGGCAGCAGAACCGCGTTCAGCACGCCGTGATGCAGCCTTGGATCGAGGCCGCCCAGCGCGTGGCTCAGGCTGTGCACGCAGCCGAGCCCCTTCTGGAACGCCATCGCGCCCATCATCGAGGCGCACATCATGTTCAGCCGGGCCTCGCGGTCGTGCGGCGAGCGCGTGGCGATCTCGATGTGCGACCAGCCGCGCCGCAGGCCCTCGAGCGCAATGCCATCCGCCGGCGGATTGAAGGCGGGGGCGAGGAAAGTCTCGATGCAGTGCGAGAGCGCGTCCATGCCGGTGGCGGCGGTGAGCCGTGCCGGCAGTCCGAAGGTCAGCTCGGGATCGCACAGCGCCACGCGCGGGATGAGGTGCGGCGACAGCAGCCCGACCTTGCGGCCATCCTCTATGATGATGATGGCACCGCGGCCGACCTCGCTGCCGGTGCCGGCGGTGGTGGGAATTGCGATGACCGGCGCCACCGCGTCGGTGATGCGCGCCGTACCCCCCTCGATGACCGCGAACGAGGCGAGCGGGCCGTCATGCGTCGCGGCCAGCGCCACCGCCTTGGCGAGGTCGATCGACGAGCCGCCGCCGATCGCCACGATGCCGTCGCAGGCACCGGCGCGGTAGCTGGCGACGCCCCGGCGCACCGCAGCCTCGGTCGGGTTCGACGGCGTGTCGGCGAACAGCGCCGGGTGCAGCCCGTCGAGCTGGGACAGTGCGAGGTCGGCGAGTCCGGCCGCCTGCACGCCCGGGTCGGTCACCACCAGCGGGCGCCGGATGCCGAGACGGTCGCACTCCTGGCGCAGCAGGCGCACCGCGCCGAACTCGAACTGGATGCTGGTGACGTAGTTGATCGCGGCCATTGGTTACTCCTGGGCGTCGCCAAGCAGCCGCAGCAGCGCCGCGCGCTGGTCCGGGCCGGCCTGGTGCAGCAGATCGCGCACCCGGCGCAGGCGGCGGCGCTCCTCGTAGAGCTGGTCGAGTAGGGAGAGCACCACCGGCAGCGCCTCCTCGTCGACGCGCAGCTCCTCGCGCAGCTCGAGGATCAGCCGCACGCGGGCGACGTCGATGTCGCCGAACTCGTAGCGGCCGGAGCCGCCGCGCGGGCGCACCCAGTTCCGCTCGATCCAGCGTTCGACGTCGTCGCGTGTGAGGCCGCACACCTCGACGCAGAGGGTTTCGATCGTGATCATGCTTCCCCCTCGGCGTCGTCGCTTGCATCCCGACTCGCTGACGGCGTCCAGCCACGCAGGAAGTCGCGCAGGCTGTCATCCACCGGGCCCACCGAGAGCCGCAGCGTGACGTAGAGGTCGCCGGCCGGGTGGCCGCCATGCGCGGCGACGCCCTTGCCGCGCAACCGGAGCTGCCGACCGGTATCGGAGTTCGCCGGCACGCTCAGCGCCACGGTGCCGGACGGCGTCGGCACCGGCACCTTCGCCCCAAGCACCGCCTGCTTCAGCGTCACCGGCAGGTCGAGATGGATGTCGCGGCCGACGCGACGGAATGCCGCATCCGGCAGCACCCGGATCTCGATCAGCGCGTCGCCGTCCGGGCCACCGTCCCGCCCTTCGGCTCCGCGCCCGCGCAGCCGCAGGGTGGTGCCGTCCTCGATGCCGGGCGGGATGCGCACGTCCAGCGTGCGGCCATCCGGCAGGGTCAGGCGGCGGGTGGCACCGGTGACGGTGTCAACAAAGGCGACGTCCAGCGCATACATCTCGTCACGCCCGCGTGCGGGGCCGGTTGCAGTGCCGCCGGCATGGCGAAAATACTCGCCGAAGATGTCGCCGAAATTCTCCTCATTCCAGCCGGAGGCACCCGCTCCGGCACTCCCGGAAGCACCGTATCGGCCGCCCGCGTCGCTTTCGGCGTAGTCCCGGTAACGGCGTTGCTGGCTCTGCTGTGATGGGCCGGGACCGCGCGGCTGATGGCGTTCCTGGCCTGACGCATCGATCTCGCCGCGGTCGTAGCGCGCCCGTTTCTCCTTGTCGGACAGCAGGTCGTTCGCCCCAGCGATCGCCTTGAAGCGCTCCTCGGCCGCCTTGTCGCCAGGATTGAGATCGGGATGATGCTTGCGCGCCAGGTTGCGATACGCCTTGCGGATCGCCTCCGGATCCGCGTCGCGCGCGACACCCAGGGTCGTATAGGGATCGTCCGCCACCCGGTTTCCATACAAGCTGTTCTCAGCCAGGAACCTGCGCCCGAACCGGCGCTTCGACAATGTCCGGCCAGTGCCGCGGGTCGTGCTCGCCGAACACGATGCGTATGCGCACCAGGTCCGGCAGCGTGTTGTTCGTCCAACTGCTGCTCCAACGCTGGCTGCCATCCGACCAGTAGCCGAGGTCGATGCCGGAGATGCCGTCGAGCAGGACCGTGGTCTGCGGGGGAGGTGCCGGCACCAGCCTTACCGCATGCCGGTGCGGCAGCCAGGACAGCACCAGGTGGCCGTCGTTGACACCGAGCCGCATGTCGGCGGGTGCTGGGCTCGCCCCGGCACCACCGGGCAACGGTGCGATGAAGGCCATCGCGTGCGCGCGCCCGGCCAGCGTGGCACCCTCGCGTTCGGAGCCGGGGTCCATCTGCTCGATGAGCCTGCGCAATGTGCGGTCGGTGGCGGACAGCGCTTCGCCGCGGCGCAGCGCCTGGTCCTGGCGGCCCCAGCTTGCGAAGCCGAACCGCACCCCCTGCGACAGGCTGGCGAACAGCACCCCGAGCACCACCAGCGCCACGATGATCTCGAGCAGGGTGAAGCCGGCCTCCCGGTCCCTGGCACGATGGGCGTTCATGACGCGCCCAGGGCGGCACGACGGGTCAGCAGCGTGGTGCCGCGGGGGCCCTGGGGACCGTCCCAGCTCTCGGTGACCCGGATCTCGTAGAGGGTCTCGCGCCGCGGGTGCAGCGGATCGCTGCCGGCGTCCGCAAGGGCGGCCGAGGTCAGCGGCCGGATGGCCAGCCGCCAGGTGTAGCCGTTGCCGTCATCGCCCTCCTGGGTCTGTGTGCGCAGCGGGATGCCGTGCCCGACCGCTGCCAGATGCGAGCGCGCCAGCGTCACCGCTTCGGTGGTGCGGTCGGCGAGCCGCACCGAGGCCAGCCCCTCGATGCTGCCCCGGAACAGCACCCCGAGAGCCAGGGCCGCGATCACAAAGGCTACCAGCACCTCGAGCAGGGTGAAGCCGGCCTCGCGCGGCATCTCGTCACGGGCCATCGCTGTGATGCACGGTCCCCTGCCGGATCTGCCCGCTGAACCAGTCGATGCCGACATCGAGGGCCTCGTCACCCTCGCTCAACCGGATCAGCGCGGCGGTGGCGCCGCCGTCCGCATCGAAGCGCAAGGTGCCGTCGCCGGTATGCTCGCCGGGCGGGCTGTGAAGGTCCAGCGTCACCCGGCTGCCGAGTCCCGCAAGGGCTTCCCGCGCCTGCCGGGCGGTGACGAGGACGGGTCGGTCGCTGGCTATCGCACGGCCGCGTGCCTCGCGCAGGGCGTCGGTCAGACTGCGCGAGGCCGCCCGCAGGTCAAGGGTCGCCGAGCGGGTCGGGCCGCGCTGCAGCACGAGGGTCAGCACCAGCCCCAGCACCGCCAGCACCACGATCATCTCGATCAGGGTGAAGCCGGCCTGTCGCGCCGGGTCCCTACTGGGCAAGATCGTTCAGGCTGAGCATGGCAAGCAGCAGCGACGAGACGATGCCGGCGACGGCGGCGCCCATTACGATGGTGATCACCGGCACCAGCAGCGCCACCAGCCGCTGCACCCGGACGCGTGTGGTCTCCTCGTGGATCTCGGCAGCCCGCAGCGCCATCGCGCCGAGCTGCGCGGTTTCCTCGCCCAGGCGCAGCAGGTGGATCATGCGGGCGGGAAAGATCCGGGACTCGCCGAGCGTGCGGGCGAGCCCGGTGCCGCTCTTGGCCCCTTCGGTGGCGCGGTCGATTGCGGCGAGCCCGGCCCGGTTGCCGATGACGTCGCGCACGATGCCCATGGCGGCGATCAGCGGCACGCCGTTGAGCAGCAGAGTGCCCAGCGTGCGGGTAAAGCGCGAGGCCAACACCTCGGACAGCACCCCGCCCAGGATCGGCGTGCGCAGCACCATGGCGTCAAGCCGCGCCCGCGCCGGGCCGTCGCGCAGCAGCCGCCAGCCGAGCAGGCCAAGACCCGCCAGCACCAGCAGGATCAGCAACCCGTAGCTGCTGATCACGGCTCCTGCATCCACCAGGAACTGCGTCGAGGCGGGCAGGCTGGCGCCGTTCTGCTCGAACAGCGGGGTGAATTGCGGCAGCACCTCGGTCAGCAGCAGCACGATGGCGCCGACGGCCGCCGCCGTCAGCATCGCCGGATAGATCATCGCCGAGGTGAGCGTCGCGGCCAGCGCCCGCTCGCGCTCCATCAAGGTCGCGATGCGCTCCAGCGTGGCGGCAAGGTTGCCGCCGGCCTCGGCGGCACGCACCAGGCCGATATGCAGGCGCGGGAAGCTGCCGGGATGGCGTCCGAGCGCTTCGTGCAGGGTGGCGCCGTCGCGCACCTGGTCGCGCAGCGAACGCACCACGCCGCGTACGCGTGGATTGGGTGCGGTCTCGTCGAGGAAGCGCAGCGCGCGGTCGAGGTCCTGGCCGGCGCCGAGCATCACGGCCAGTTCGCGGGTGAAGTGCGCGACTTCTGACCGGCGCAGGGTCTTGCGGGAGAACTCGAGCCGGAGCAGGGCGTCGAACGCACCCGAGCCGACACCGGTGCCGGCAGCATCGGTGCGCATCGGGATGTTGCCCTGGCGCCGGATGAACTCGACCGCTTCCGCTTCGCTGCGTGCCTCGGTGATGCCGCGCACCAGGGCGCCGGCGGGGTTTATCGCGGTGAAGCGGTAGCTGGGCATCGCCCGGAAGCTTTCAGTTCTCTGCCCGTATGGAGCGCGCGACCTCTTCCAGGGTGGTCTGTCCGGCCAGCGCCGCGTCGATGCCGGCATCGAACATCGTCACCATGCCGCCCTCCACCGCCGCGCGCTCGATGGCGGAGTGGTCGGTGCGGGCGAAGATCAGCCGCTCGATGGCCGCGTCCGGGATCAGGAACTCGGCAATCGCCTGCCGGCCGCGATAGCCGGTCTGCCGGCAGTTCGGACACCCGCGTGCGTGGAACAGGGTGATCGGACGCTCGGCGGTCCGGCCCTCCAGCCTGAAGCGCTCGATCAGCGCCGGGGGCGCCTCGTACGGCTCGCGGCACTCGGTGCACAGCCGGCGCACCAGCCGCTGCGCCAGCACGCCGCGCAGCACCGCGGTCAGCAGGTAGTCCTCGACGCCCATGTCGCGCAGCCGGGTGATCGCGGCGGCCGCAGAGTTGGTGTGCAGGGTGGAAAGCACCAGGTGCCCGGTAAGCGCCGCCTGCACCGCGATCTGCGCAGTCTCCAGGTCGCGGATCTCGCCGACCATGATCACGTCGGGGTCCTGGCGCAGGATCGAGCGCAGCAGGGAAGCGAAGGTGAGCCCGATCTGCGGCTTGGTCTGGATCTGGTTGATCCCGCGCAACTGGTATTCGATCGGGTCCTCGACGGTCACCACCTTGCGCGCAATCGAGTTCAGCCCGAGCAGACCGGTATAGAGAGTCGTGGTCTTGCCCGAGCCGGTCGGGCCGGTGACCAGGACGATGCCGTTCGGCAGCTCCAGGCGCTCGCCGAGGCGCGCCACCACGGCGGGTGCGAGGCCCAGCTTGCCGTAGTCGAAGGTGACGGCGGAGCGGTCGAGCACGCGCAGCACTACCGTCTCGCCATACAGCGAGGGGATGGTGGAGACGCGGAAATCGATCTCCTGGCCGCGCACCGCGAGCTTGATGCGGCCGTCCTGCGGCAGCCGGCGCTCGGCGATGTCGAGCCGGGCCATGATCTTGACACGCGAGATGATCGCCGGGATCAGCCGCGCCGGCGGGCTGTCCATCTCGACCAGCACGCCGTCATGCCGATAGCGCACGCGCAGGCGGTCCTCGAACGGCTCGATATGGATGTCCGAGGCCTGGGTCTCGACGGCGCGCGAGATGATCTGGTTGACCAGCCGGATCACCGGCGCCTCGCTGGCGAGGTCCTTGAGGCGCTCGGCATCCTCCTCCAGCGGGGTGTCGTCCTGCTGGTCTGGCCCGCTGCCGGTCTCGGTCGGGTAGAGCCGGTCGAACGCCGCCTCGAGCTCGATCGGCACCGCCACTTCGCGCCGCACCCGCAGGAGGGTGGCGGCCGCGATCGCAGCCGGCACGAACTCGTCGAGCGGATCGACGCAGGCGATCACCAGCGCCTCATCCTCGACGGCGACCGGCAGCGCACGCACCTCGCGCAGGAAGCGGGCAGTCAGCCGCTCGGGGAGCAGCGGCTCGGCGGGGTATCGTTCCGGCACCGCGCGCGGCAGTCCGAGCAAGGCGCAGTAGGCGTCGGCGAGGCCACGCTCGGTGACCAGGCCGAGCTGCAGCAGCACGGTGTCGAGCCGGGTGCCGCTCTCCTCGGCAACGCGGCGTCCACGATCCAGCGTGCGGGCGTCGCATTGGCCCTGCTCGAGCAGCAGTTGCGCCAGCCTCTCGACCGGATCGCGCAGCAGCGCCCCGGGGGGGGTGCCGGGGACTTCGAGGATGGCGCTCATGCGGCGGACGATTGCCGTAGCGGGGGGCAAGTGCAAGCCTTGTTGCATGACAGAATGCTCAGGATGCAGCGCTGCCCGACCTCCTGCCTGAGAGCCTGCTGGCGCTGATCACGGCACCTGCCGTCGGTAGCTTTCTCGGCGTCCTGGTGCGCCGGCTGCCATCGGGGCGGCCGGTCGTGGCGTCGCGGTCGGCGTGCGAGCGATGCGGCCGTGTGCTCGGAGTGGCCGAGCTGGTGCCGCTGGCAAGCTTTGCCTGGCAGCGCGGGCGCTGCGCCGGCTGCGGGGCTGCGATCGGCTGGTTCCATCCGATGATCGAGCTGGCGGCGCTGGCGGTGGCAGGGCTGATGGTCCTGATGGCGGACGGCGACAGCCTGGTGCTCTGGGCGGGTTGCGTCCTCGGATGGACCTGCCTGACGCTGGGGCTGATCGACCTGCGGCATCAGCGACTGCCGGATGTACTCACGCTGCCTCTGCTGCTGGCCGGCCTCGCCGTGTGCTTTCTGCGCTCGCCGGAGCTGCTCGGGCTGCATGCGCTCGCGGCCGCGCTCGGCTGGCTCGGCTTCCGCGCGCTGGGGTTGCTCTACCAGCGGCTGCGCGGAGCCCCCGGCCTCGGGCAAGGCGACGCCAAGCTGCTGGCGGCGGCGGGCGCCTGGGTCGGACCGGCGATGCTGCCGGATGTTTTCGGCGGTGCGGCGCTGCTCACGTTGCTGGGTGTGCTCGGGGAAGCGGCGTGGCACCGGCGCAAGCCGGACCGTGCGCGCCGGCTTCCCCTCGGACCCGGGCTGGCGGCGGCCACCTTCGGGGTGTGGCTGCTGTCTGCGGTGTAGGGCAGCGGATTGGCGCCGAACTATCTTGTTGATAAGACCGGTCCACCGAGCCGTGGGAAGACTTGCCATGAGTGTCAGGACCGTAGGGATCGTCGGATTGGGTGCGATGGGCGCCCCGATGTCGCGAAACCTGCTCTCGGCCGGTTTCACCGTGCGCGGCTTTGCACGCCGGTCGGCCGTAGCCGACGCCCTGCACGAGGCGGGAGGTGTCAGTTGCGGGTCAGTGCGCGAGGTGGCGATCGCGGCCGACCTGCTGCTCCTGATGGTGATCAACGCCGCGCAGGCGGAGCAGGTGCTGTTCGCGGAGGGCGCGCTCGATGCCCTGCCACGCGACGCTGTCGTGATGCTCTCCGCGACATGCCCGCCAAGTGCGGTGGAGGCGATCGCCGCCCGGGTGATCCAGGCGGAGCGGCGCTTCCTGGACGCCCCGGTGTCCGGCGGCACGGCCGGAGCGCAGGCCGGAACACTGACGATGATGGCTGCCGGCGCCCCGGACACCTTTGCCCGCGCGCGGCCCGTGCTGGAGGCGGTCGGCAACAAGATCTTCCATGTCGGTGAGCGGCCCGGGCAGGGGGCGGCGATCAAGACCATCAACCAGCTGCTCTGCGGCGTTCACCTCGCGGCCGCCGCCGAGGCGTTCTCCCTGGCTTCGCGCGTGGGAGTCGATGAAGCCGTCGCCCTGGAAATCCTCGGAGGATCCGCCGCGTCGAGCTGGATGCTGCGCGACCGGGGTCCAAGGATGCTCCAGGCAGAACCGGAGATCAGCAGCGCCGTCGACATCTTCGTCAAGGATCTCGGCCTGGTCCTCGAGGCGGGGCGCCACGAAGGGGTAGCCCTGCCGCTCGCGGCCGCGGCGCATCAGCTCTTCCTGGCGACCTCCGGGCGCGGAGACGGCTCAGCCGATGACAGCCAGGTCCTACGCACCTACCGCGCGATGAACGGCAGCGGCCGGCGCCCTGAGCCCTGACGGCCTGCGGCGCTCCGCGGGCAGTCGACGACGCACGGTCTCGACGATGGCATCGACGGTAATTCCGAAATGCGCGAACAGATCCTCCCGTTCCCCGGAGGCTCCAAAGCCGCTCATGCCGATGAAGTCGCCATCCTCGCCGATATAGCGGTCCCAGCCAAGCCGCACGGCCGCCTCGACGCCGACCCGGACGGTGTGGCGACCCAGCACTTCGGCCCGGTAGTCCGGGCTCTGCGCCTCGAACAGCGACCAGCAGGGCATGGAGACCACGGCCGTCGGCACGCCGTCGGCTTGCAGCCGGTCGCGTGCGCCCAGCGCCAGCGCCACTTCGGAGCCGGTGGCCAGAAGGGTGACGCGACGCTCGCCGCCGCGCGCCGGTGCGAGCACGTAGGCGCCGCGGCGACAGAGGTTCGCGTCGGACGCGGTCAGCCGGGCCGGATGCAGTTCCTGGCGCGCGAACACCAGCGCGGACGGACCGGACCTGTGCCCGATCGCGATCTCCCAGCACTCCGCCGCCTCCACCGCATCGGCCGGCCTGAAGACCAGCATGTTGGGCAAGGCGCGCAGCGATGCCAGCACTTCGACCGGCTGGTGGGTCGGCCCGTTGCGCCCGATGCCGATCGAGTCATGGCTGAAGACGAACTGCACCGGCAGGCCCATCAGCGCCGCCATCCGCAGCGCCGGTCGCTCGTAGTCCGAAAACGCGAGATACGTGGCGCCGACCGGGAGGATGCCGCCATGCGCCGCCATGCCGTTCATGATCGCGCCCATCGCATGTTCGCGCACCCCGTAATGCACGTAGCGCCCCGAGCGTTTCTCGAACGAGAACGCCGTCCGCTGCCGCTTATGCTGCGTCGAGCCCTCCAGGTCGGGCGCGCCGGCCAGCAGCTCCGGGATGCAGGCGGCGAGACGATCGACGATTTCGGCCGCCGTCGCGATCCCGGGCCTGGGTGCCGGCTGCGCGAGCGCCTCACGCCCGAAGGCCTGGAGCGCCTCCCGCCAGCCATCCGGGCGCTCTCCCGAGCACACCCGCTCGAACTCCCGGCGCCGCACCGGATCCAGGCCGGCGACGCGTTCCCGCCAGGACCGGTGTTGATCGATGCCCCGACGCCCGACCCGTCGCCACGCCTCGATGACGTCATCGGGAAGCACGAATGGCTCGTGCGGCCAGCCCAGTGCCGCGCGCGCGGCGACGCGGTCGGAGTCGAGGACACGGCCGCTATGGGCGCCACGCTCACCCTGCAGACGCGTGAAGCCTCGTCCGATGATCGTGCGGCAGGCGATCATGGATGGTCTCGGATCGGCGCTGGCGGCTTCGAGGGCGGCCGATACGGCTGCCTCGTCATGGCCATCAACCTCCTGGACGTGCCATGCGCAGGCCCGGAAACGCGCGGGCATGTCGTCGCTGTCGGAAAGCGCCCGGCTGCCATCGTCGGTGATCCGGTTGTCGTCCCACAGGAAGCACAGCTTGCCCAGCCGCATATGACCGGCCAGCGACATCACCTCCTGGCCGAGGCCTTCCTGCAGGCAGCCATCGCCGACCAGGGCATAGGTGCGATGGTCCACGAGGTCCGCCCCGTAGCGGTCATTGAGGAATGCCTCGGCCAGCGCCATGCCGACGGCATTCGCGATCCCCTGCCCCAGCGCGCCGGTGGTGGTTTCCACGCCTGCACCCGGTTCGTATTCGGGATGCCCCGGGCAGCGTGAACCCAGCTCCCGGAAGCGCTTCAGCTCGTCGAGCCCGATTTTGGCATAGCCGGTCAGATGCAGAACCGAATAGAGCAGCATGGAGGCGTGGCCGTTCGACAGCACGAACCTGTCGCGATCGAACCATTCGGGACAGGCCGAATTGAATTTCAGGTGCGCGCGGAACAGGGTCGTCACGATCTCGGCGCATCCGAGCGGCGCGCCGGGATGACCCTCGCCTACGCGCTGGACCGCATCGAGTGACAATGCACGTATCGCACCGGCAAGCTGTAGCGGCTGGACGCTCTGCACAAGCTACTCCTTGAAATTCCATGCCCGTCCGAGACACTCGAGAACACGGAAGCAACCGAAACGCTTCCGCCATCGACATCGCCCGTCACAGACGTTGCATACTAGAACTGAGTTCCGGGTAGACCTGGAGTTCTATTGCCTGTTTGACATCGTTTTAACTCGTTGCGTTCTCGTGCAAACGAGTGCGACTGCGTGTTGCAGGTCGGCGTGACTTCCGGCCTGATGCGTACATCATGCTCTGTTCGGGAGAGGATGGAGCAGCATCGCCTCAAGCGCTACTTGTTGCAGATCGCGCTGTCGGCGCTCGCGTTGTTGTTCGGCCCGGGCGAGCACAGGTCGTAGTCGTGGTCCGGACGGTCCGACGGCGACCGATATGCATATTGATGGTTCCAGGGATCGAGCGGCACGCTGTTGCCCTTAACGTACGGGCCGTTCCAGTTCTCCGCATCGGACGGCTTGGTGACCAGGGCCTGCATGCCGTCCTCGGTCGAGGGATAGGTGCCGACATCGAGCTTGTAGGTGTCGAGGATCGAGCCGATGCGCTCGATCGATTGTTTCGCAATCGAGATCTTGGCGCCCCCGAGCTGACGCAGCACCGCCGGCGCCACCAGGCTGATCAGCAGCCCGAGGATCGCGATCACCACCAGCAGCTCGATCAGGGTGAAGCCTGAATCACCCTGGCAGTCCGAGACACGTCGCTTGGACATCGGGATCATGCTGCGATAGAGGGGCGTGAGGGAGTATCTGTCCTGGTTCCGTATGCCGCCTGCATGGCGCTGGTCGCCTCACTCTATCACCTGCCGCCGCGCGTGCTGCCCTCGATCCAGGCGGTCGAAGGCGGCCGGCCGGGGGTGCTGCACCACAACACGGACGGGACCCTAGATGTCGGGGTGATGCAGATCAATACGCGCTGGCTGGCGCCGCTGGCACGCTACACGGGGACGCCGGCCGCCGATGTCTTCCTGCGGCTGCGCGACCGGCCCTGCTACAACATCGCCGCCGCCGGGGCGATCATGCGCTTCTATCTCGACGAGACGCATGGGAACCTGCTGCTGGCGGTCGGCGACTACCACTCGCACACCATCGAGCTGAACCTGGCCTATCGCCGACAGGTGCTGCAATCGGCGCGGATGCTGTTCATGCGTCCCGCCCTCCGCAGCACCCGGCTGGCGGGACGCGTTGCGTCAGGCCCGCGGGGCTGAGGCGCGTTTCCTGCGCGGAGCGCGCGCCGGGGCGCCCTTCGCCGCGGGCGCCGCTGCTGGCTCGGCATCGGCGCCCGCCAGTGCGCGCAGCACGCCGCGGGCGGAGTCCTCCCACGATACCGGCTTGAACTCGCGCTGCACGCGCTCGGCCCAGGCCTCGGTCTCCTCCGGATGCTCGATGGCGTGGCGGATCATGTCGTAGGCCTCGTGCGCGTTCTCCGGGTCGAAGTAGCGCGCCAGGTCGCCACCCGCCTCCGGCAGCGAGGTCGCGTTCGAGATGATGCAGGGCCGTCCGAACGACAGGCTCTCGGTGACCGGCAGGCCCCAGCCTTCGTAGAAGGAGGGGAACAGGGTGAACCGGCAGCCGGCATAGAGCCGGCGCAGCTCGTCGTCGCTCGGGTCCTCGACCAGCACGATCTTGCCGTCGAGATAGTCGGCATTGTGGATCTGCTGCATCAGGTCGCTGACCAGCCAGCCGATACGCCCGGCAAACACCAGGGTCGGGATCCGGTCCGCCGGCATCTCCTCGGCCATCCGACGCCACACCCTGAACAGCAGCATGTGGTTCTTGCGCGCCTCGATGGTCGAGACGATCAGGGCGTAGCTGCCCGGCGGCGGCAGGTCGCGGGCGTTGCCGGCCGGCACGCTGGCCGGCGTTCGCGCGGCGTCGCTGAAGCCGGTGCCGATCGGGATCGGGCGCGGGGTGCTGCGCAGGGCGTAGCCGGCCCGCCTGGCGTCGATCTCCAGGTCGCGCGCGCTGGCCTGCGAGATGGTCAGCAGCACATCCACCAGCGGGAAGATCCCTCCGGTCCACTCCCTGAACCGCAGCACCAGGTTGTGGTCGCACCATTCCGGGCGGCGCAGCGGGATGATGTCGTACACCAGCAGGCTGAAGCGCAGGCCACGCGTACGCTGCGCCTTTTCCACGATCTCGGCATAGTACGGGTGGAACCAGGGCGACCCCAGCACCAGCAGGATGTCACCGGGCTCGGTCGTGCTGTCGAAGGCGGCTGTGTCGGCGTGGCGCGCGGAGGGCGGCAAGGTGCGCCCCGGCGACATGCCGGGACCGAACGGCGTGCTCCCGACGGCCCGCTCGTGTGGATCGTCGAGGGGCAGACGAGCGTGGGCGCCGGTGTTGCGGCCGGCCAAACGGCGCCCACGGATCTGCCGGGCCAGCCGCTTCGCGCGCGTGCCGCCCGCCCAGGCCAGGGCGCTGCCGATATGGACCAGTGCCCTGCCGGCCTCGCGTTCCGCCTTGAACAGGGCGACCAGCGGGTTGCGCAGGCCCTCCGGCAGACGGTAGGCGAGGCGCCGCAACGGACTCTCCGACAGCTTGCGCGCCGGCTGCATCCGCCCGTCCACGACCCGCGACGGCGTCGGCGCGCCGCGGTGGGACGCGGTCAGCTGGTCGTGCAGCCGTTCCAGTTGCGCATACGGGATCGACGTGAAGGATTGCTGGGTGGCGGCGTGCCGCACGAAGCGCACCCGGTCACGGCTTTCCGGCAGGGTCGCCAGCGCCCGGCAGAGCTCGAACTCGATGCGCTGGATGCCGCTGGGTCGGGGATTGGCCGCCGCATACTGGAACAGGTCCTCGACATCGACCCAGATCTTGCTGTCCAACAACATACTCCCTCAGCCTGTGCCGGGACCGACCCGGACCAGCTGCCGCCGCTTGCTTGGTCCCGCCTTGTAGCAACACAAGGCGTCGTCGATAGGCCCTGCTACACCGCCGGCCGATCTGCTAGCAACGGGCCCCGACCAGTCGAGCCTGCACGGAACCGAGATGCCGCATCGTCCACTGAACCGTGACCGGCTGCTGCCGGTGCTCGGCGTCCTCGCCACCTTGGCGGGTTGCGCGCCGCAGGCCTGCTCGCAGCCGGATGTGGTGGCCTACGTCGACCGGACCGCCGCCGCGCACGACCTCGACGTCATCGGCCTTGACGGACCTGTTGCGCAGCGCCCGGTGCCCGGACGGCCGGTGGCGCTGTGCTGGGCCTGGATGCTCGAGCGCAACCCGAACTGGCGTCCGGGCAGCGCCGCGCCGCCGACGGTGCGCATCGCGCGGGCCTACAGCGTGCGGACGCTGGCGCAGGGGTACGAGGTTCGGCTGCGCCCGCTGCCTCCGGCGCATGCGGTGGCGCCCCGAGTCGCCCTGGGCGGTCCGGAGCCACTGACGCGATAGGTCCGGGCGCCGGCGGGGAGGCTTGCCGGTCAGGCCGCCATGGTTGCGACGTCCCGATGGCCCCACTGCCGCCGGGCCGCATAGAGCGTGTTGCTCAACAGGCAGGCGATGGTCATCGGGCCGACGCCGCCCGGGACCGGGGTGATGCGGCCGGCGATCCCGAGCGCCTCTTCGAACGCGACGTCGCCGATCAGCCGCGTCTTGCCGGCCTCGGTCGGGATGCGGGTGATGCCGACATCGATGACGGTGGCACCCGGCTTGATCCAGTCGCCGCGCACCAGCCCGGGACGGCCGGTGGCGACCACCAGGATGTCGGCGCGACGGGCGTAGGCCGGTGTGTCGATCGTGTGGATGTGGGCGGTCGTCACGGTGCAGTCGGCATTCAGCAGGAGCTGGCTCATCGGGCGCCCGACAAGGTTCGAGCGTCCGACCACGACGGCGTGCAGGCCGCGCAGGCTGCCGAGCTCGGCCTGCAGCAGCATCAGGCAGCCCAGGGGCGTGCAGGGCACCAGCCCGGGATGGCCCAACGTGACCCGACCGACATTCACCTGGCCCAGCCCGTCCACGTCCTTGGCTGGGTCGATCGCGTCCAGCACCAGCGTGCTGTCGACGCCGGGCGGCAACGGCAGCTGCACCAGGATGCCGTTGACGTCCGGATCGGCATTCAGCCGCGCCACCAGGGCGAGCAGCTCGGCCTGCGTTGTCTCGACCGGCAGGCTGTGCGCGAACGACCGCATGCCGACCGAGCTTGTCTGACGGGTCTTGTTGCGGACATACACCTCGCTCGCGGCATCGGTTCCGACCAGGACGACGGCGAGGCCAGGGATGAGCCCGTGCTCGCGGGCGAGACGGGCGACCTCGGCGGTAACCCTGGCGGTCAGGGCAGCGGCGTGCTGCTTGCCGTCGATCAGGCGGGTGTCGATGGAGCTCATGAGGAAGGCCTGTTCGGGCAGCGTGAAGTTCGGGCAGTAGGAAGTGCGGGCAGCGAGGAGACGGCATGACTGAGATACGGAAGAACTTCGGCAGCGACAATGTCGGCCCGGCGCACCCTCGGGTGGTCGAGGCCATGCTCGAGGCCAACCGGGGGGCGGTGCCTTCCTATGGCGGCGACCCGTGGACGGCGCGGCTGGAAGGGCTCGTCTCGGAGATCTTCCAGATCGATGCGACGGTGTTTCCGGTCGCCACCGGCACGGCGGCCAACGCGCTGGCGCTGTCGGCGCTGGTGCGTCCGTTCGGCGCGATCGTCTGCGACGAGGTCGCCCACATCATGAACGACGAGGCCGGGGCGCCCGAGTTCTTCTCCGGCGGCGCCAAGCTGCTGACCCTGCCGAGCCCGGATGGCAGGCTGGACCCCGAGGCGCTGCAGGCGGCGCTGGCGCGGCGACGGATCAGCGGGGTGCATCAGAGCCCGGTGGAGGCGATCAGCCTGACCCAGGCCACCGAATGGGGCACCTGCTATCCGACGGCCCGGATCGAGGCGCTGGCGCAGGTCGCACGCGACAACCGCCTGCACGTGCACATGGACGGCGCGCGGTTCGCCAACGCGCTGAGCTTCCTCGGAGCCACGCCGGCATCGGTGACCTGGAAGGCCGGGGTGGATGTGCTCTCGCTCGGGGCTACCAAGAATGGTGCGATGGCAGCGGAAGCGGTGGTGTTCTTCAACCGCGACCTGGCGCGCGAGTTCGCGCAGCGGCGCAAGCGGGCCGGCCATCTCTGGTCGAAGCAACGGTTCCTGAGCGCGCAGCTGGTGGGCTACCTGGAAGGCGGCCTGTGGCTGGAGAACGCGGCGCGCGCCAACGCCGCGGCGGCACGGCTGTCGCAGGGACTGGCAGCGTTGCCGGGTGCCGCGATCGTGCAGCCGACCGAGGCCAACGAGGTGTTCGCGTTGCTGCCGGAGCCGCTGGTGGTGCAGCTGGAGGCGGCGGGCTACGGATTCTACCGCTGGGCCAGCCGGCTCGAGGAGGGCGGCATCGTGGTGCGGCTGGTCTGCGCCTTCGACACGGTCGAGGCGGACGTCGATGCGCTGCTGGGAACGATCCGCGCGATCGAGTGACGCTTCCAGGGCAAGCTCGCTCAACGATTTGGTAATCTATCGGGTGCATGCCCGTGTCCTGACACAGCGACACGGGGATCATCATGCCGGCTTCAACCACGCACGGAACGCCACCGGGCACGAGTGGCCGCCACCTTGGACTGATCGCGAAGCTGGCTGCGTCGTTCGCGGTCATCCTGGTGGTCGTCGCGGCGCTGTGCGGGACGGCGCTGCAGAAGCTGAATACCCTGAACGCGACCGTCGTCAACTTCGCGACGAACAGCGGGCCGAGTGTCGCCGACCTCAGCGCGATGGGCACGGCGTTCGCCAGGCAGCGGACCGCCGTGGTTCGTTCGGTCCTGCTGGCTGACGACAAAGCGGCGCTTCAGGCCGTCGACACAGCCTTTACCGAGGCGGCGAAGGATTTTGAGGATAACGACGCGAAATATACGCCGATGGTGGACCCCGGCAAGGAAACCGAGATTCACAAGGCCCTGTTGGCAAGCTATGCGACCTACACCGATCAGGTCGGTGCTCTGCACGTCCTCCTCGCGAGCGGCAAGTTTGTCATCGCGAAATCTTTTCTGAGCGACAAGCTGACACCGGCCGGCGACGCGGTTGCAGATTATCTAAAAAAAGACCTGAGCTACAACATTGCAAGCTTCACCGACGATGGAGCTACCGGGGCGGCTGCCTACGAAAGCGGCCGGGCATTCATTGGCGGTTTCGGTGCGCTCGCCGTCCTGAGCGCGGTCCTGGCCGGAGTTTTTCTTGTCCGGTCGATCGTTGCTCCCATCAAGTCGATGACGATTGCCATGCGAAAGCTCGCCGAGCGCGACTTGTCGGCCGAGATCCCGTCGCTCGGCCGCAAGGACGAAGTGGGCCAGATGGCGGATGCCGTGCAGGTGTTCAAGGACGCCATGATGAGGGCCGATGCGGCGGCGTCGGAGCAGGAGCGCGAGCGCCAGTCCGGCGCCCAGAGGACGGCCCGGATCGAAAGCCTGGTCGGCGAGTTCGAGCGGCAGATCGGCGGCACGGTCGCAGCCCTGGCCGCCGCCTCGACGGAGATGGAGGCGACCGCCCGGTCGATGACCGGCAACGCCGAGCAGACCGATCAGCAGGCCAACGCGGTGGCCCAGGCGGCGCAGAGTTCGGACGCGGGGGTGCAGACGGTGGCGGCGGCGTCGGAGGAGCTTGCCTCCTCGATCACCGAGATCAACCGCCAGGTCTCGGCGTCGGCGTCGCTGACCGCCAAGGTCGTGCACAGCGTCCGGCAGACGGACAGCACGGTCCGGGCGTTGGCGGATTCCGCGGCTCGCATCGGGCAGGTGGTCGACCTGATCAACAACATTGCCAGCCAGACCAACCTGCTTGCTTTGAACGCGACCATCGAGGCGGCGCGGGCCGGGGATGCCGGCAAGGGCTTCGCGGTGGTGGCATCCGAGGTCAAGAGCCTGGCGCAGCAGACGGCTCGAGCGACCGGCGACATCGGCGGTCAGATCGCCGAGGTGCAGCAGGCAACGCAGGGCGCGGTGCAGGCGATCAGGGAGATCGCGATCCTGATCGAGGAGGTTGGCGCCATCACCACCTCGATTGCCGCGGCCGTGGAGCAGCAGGGGGCGGCCACCGGCGAGATCGCGCGCAACGTGCAGGAGACCGCGGTCAGCACGCGCACGGTGACCGACAACATCGCCGGCGTCAGCCGGGCGGCCAACGAGACCGGCGCATCCGCCGGGCAGGTGCTCGATGCCGCGGGCGGCCTGTCGCGCCAGGCGGAGACGCTGTCCTCGGAGGTGAAGAGCTTCCTGACCTCGGTGCGGGCGGCCTGACGCCACGTCGATCCGGCGCGAGACCCGGTGGCGCTGGATTGGCCGAACTGGCGTCCGTCCCGCTCCCCTGTTCCAGTCCCGTCTGACAGAGTTTGCGGCCGCCCCTTGACCAGGTCGGGGCTGCCTCGTTGTTATCGTGGTTGCTAATGAAGCGGGCCTGGAGCCGAACGGCTCCAGCGGGTCGAGGGTAGAGCCCTCGCCTTGCCTCAGCCCGCCAGAGGGGACGCGACCATGAACAAGCTGGGTGTGCATGCCTTTGTCTGGACCGCCGGCTGGAACCGCCAGGATGCGGCCTATGCCATCGGCCAGACCGCGGAACTCGGATACGACCTGATCGAGGCGTCGGTGATGGATTTCACCACCGTCGACGTGGCCGAGACGCGGCGCGAGCTGGAGCGTCACAAGCTCGGCATCACCATGTCGTTCGGCCTGGACGCGTCGATGGACATCTCCAGCGAGGATCCCGACCGCATCCGGCGCGGCGAGCAGCAGTTGGCCGACACCATCTCGGTGGCGCGCGATCTCGGGGCGACGCACCTGTGCGGCATCCTGTACTCGGCGTTTCAGAAATATGCGGTGCCGCCGACGCAGAAGGGTATCGAGAACTCGGTCGAGGTCATCCGGCGGGTGGCAAAGCAGGCGGCGGCGAGCAACATCACGCTCGGCATGGAGGTGGTGAACCGCTACGAGACCAACGTACTGAACACCGCAGCCCAGGGCGTCGCCTTCTGCAAGCGGGTCGGCGAGCCGAATGTCAGGGTGCATCTCGACTGCTACCACATGAACATCGAGGAAGCCGACGTCGCGGCCGCGATCACCCAGACCGGCGAGTTTCTCGGCTATTTCCACACCGGCGATTCGAACCGCGGCTATCTCGGCTCCGGCTCGATCGAGTTCGGCCGGATCTTCCGGGCGCTGGTGGCTTCGGGCTATGCGGGCCCGATCACCTTCGAGTCGTTCTCGTCGGCGGTGGTCGGGCAGCCGCTGGAAGGCATCCTCGGCATCTGGCGCAATCTGTGGACCGACGGGCGTGATCTCGCGAGCCATGCCAAGCAGTTTACCGAGGCGCATCTGAAGGCGGCGCACGAGGCGACGCGGCGTCGGCCGACCTCGCTGGACTGATCCCAAATGGCCGCGAACGGCGCGGTGTACCTGGGCATCGACCTCGGCACCTCCGCGGTCAAGGCGCTGCTGACCGACATGGAGCAGGCGGTGCTGGCGACCGCTTCGCTCGCGCTCGCAACCTTGCGTCCGCATCCCGACTGGTCCGAGCAGGCGCCGCAGGACTGGTGGCAGGCGGTCTGCGGCGCGGTCGCCGTGCTGCGCCAGGCGGCGCCCGAGGCGATGGCGCGGGTCGCGGGCGTCGGGCTGTCGGGGCAGATGCACGGGCTGGTGCTGCTGGATGCCGAGGACCGCGTGCTGCGCCCGGCGATCCTGTGGAACGATTCCCGCGCGAGCGCCGAGGCCACGCATCTGGCCTTGGCGCATCCGGCTCTGGCGGCGGTCGCGGGGGCGCCGCACTCGACCAGCTTCTGGCCGGCCAAGCTGCTCTGGCTCGCGCGCCACGAGCCGCAGACGCTCGCGCGCACGCGCCACATGCTGCTGCCGAAGGACTATGTCCGGTCGCGCATGACCGGGCGCACCCAGACCGATGCCTGCGATGCCGGCGGCACCACGATGCTCGACGTGGCACGGCGCGAGTGGTCGGCGCCGATCCTGTCCGTCTGCAACGTGGCCCGCGACGTCCTGCCGGAGGTGGTTGAGGGTGACAATGCGGCCGCCCTGCTGGCCCCGTCGGTCGCGGCCGAGTGGGGCATCCAGTCGGACCGGGTGGTGGTGGCGGGCGGCGGCGGCGATTCCGCGACCGGCGCCATCGGCATCGGCGCGATCGCGGACGGTGACGCCTACATCTCGCTCGGCACTTCGGCGCAGGTGTTCGTGACCACCGATGGCTACCGGCCGGCGGTAGAGGCCGCGGTCCAGAGCTTCCCGCACGCCCTGCCGGGGCGCTGGTTCCAGGCCGGCGCGGTGCTGAACGGCGCCAGCGCGCTGGCCTGGGCGACCCGGCTGTTCGGCCTCGACGATCCCACGACGCTGCTGGCCGAGGCCGAGGCCTTGCAGCCCCAAGCCTCGCAGGAGGGTCCCGGGCGCCTGCTGTTCCTGCCGTACCTGACCGGGGAGCGCTGCCCGCATAACGACCCGCATGCGCGCGGCGTGCTGTTCGGTCTGACACCCGCCTCGTCGCGCGCCGAGATCGTGCAGGCGGTGCTCGAGGGCGTCGCCTACAGCCTGGCCGACGCGCTCGCCTGCCTCACCCAGGCCGGAACCCGGATCGAGGAGGCGGCGATCGTCGGCGGCGGGGCGCGCAGCGCCTACTGGACCCGCATCATCGCCGATGTCATCGGCGTTCCGGTGATCCGCTATGCCGGCGGCGAGGCCGGACCGGCGTTCGGGGCCGCCCGGCTGGCGCGCCTCGCAGTGACCGGCGAGGCAGCGGACCGTGTCTGCACCAAGCCGCCGCTGCTCGACCGCACGGTTCCGGACGCGGCGCGGCATGCTCGTCACGGCCTCGCTCTGGCACGGTTCAGGGCGCTGTATGCGGCGCTGCGGGACGAGTTCCGGCGATGAGGCGTGCCCTGCGCATGGTCCGGGTTGAACCGCGCCGGTCCCGTGCGTTGCAGCCGCATGCCAGGAACCATCCCCGCGCAGCGGACCCATCGTGCCCAGCTCCAGGAGATCATTGTCGGGCTGACCGATGGCGTGATCATGCTCGGTCCGAACCGCACGATCGCCTGGGCCAACGAGGCCGCGCTGGCCATGCACGGCGCCCGGGCGCTGAAGGACCTTGGGGAGACCGTGCAAGGCTACCGCGCGCGCTTCTCGCTGCGCTACCGCAGCCGGCAGCGGCTGCCGGCCGATGAGTATCCGCTGCATCGCCTGGCGTCCGGCGAGGCGTTCACCGACCTGATCGTCGAGGTGGCCCCGACCGGGACCCGATCCGGCGCCCGGACTGCAACCGGCCCGCACTGGGTGCATCGGGTCCGGGGCCTGGTGCTGCCCGATCCTTCCGGCGTGCCGGATTGCCTGGTGCTGATCCTGGAGGACCTCACCGAGCAGTACGATGCCGAGGAGCGGTTCGAGCGCACGTTCGGCGCCAATCCGGCGCCGGCAATCATCGTGCGGCTGTCGGACATGCGCTACGTGAAGGTGAACCAGGGCTTCCTGGAGCTGACAGGTCATACGCGCGACGCGGTGATCGGGCGCTCGATCCACGAGATGGACGTACTGCACGGTGCCGCTAATCGTGAGGCTGCGATCCGGCACCTGCATGCCGGCACCACGATCGCGCAGATGGAGGCTTGCCTGAAGGTGGCGGACGGAACCAGCCGGTACGTCATCGTGGCGGGGCAGCCGATCGAGGTCGGCCACGCCCGCTGCATGCTGTTCAGCTTCGCCGACCTGCATCCGCGCAAGCTGGTCGAGGACACGCTGCGCCAGAGCGAGGCAAGGTTCTCGCTGGCGTTCCGGATGGCGCCGGGGCCGATGGCCATCATGGCGCTGGACGGCCTGCGCCTGCTGGACGTCAACGACGCCTTCACCGCCGCCACCGGCTGGCGCCGTGAGGAAGTCATCGGACGGTGCGAGGCCGAACTGGAACTCTGGGGCAGCGGCGAGGCCCGCCTGGAGGTCGGCCGCCTGGTCAAGCACACCGGCAGCTTCCGTGGGCTCGATGTCGAGCTGAAGACCCGGGATGGCGGGTACAAGGACACCCTGTTGTCGGCGGAGACCGTGACCATGCAGGACGAGCCCTGCCTGCTGACGGTCATGGTCGACATCACCGAGCGCAAGCGCACCGAGGTGGAGTTGCTGGCCGCCGTCGAGGCGGTCATGCACGACACGTCCTGGTTCGGACATCGCATCGTCGAGAAGCTGACGACGATCACCCGCGCGCGGACGGCGCCGAAGGCTGCACGCGAACTCGAGGCGCTCACTCCGAAACTGCGCGAGGTTCTCGATCTGGTGGCAAAAGGTGTCGACGATGCCGAGATCGCCACGCGGCTGCGGATCAGCCGGAACACGGTTCGCAATCACCTTGCCGTGATTTACCGGACGCTCGGCGTGCATCGGCGCAGCGATGTCGTGATCTGGGCGCAGGAGAACGGCCTTCCGGCTTTGAGGAAGCTCGCGCGTCAACAGCAGGTTCCTCGACAGGCCAAACGCCGTGTAGTGCAGGATTAGTATTCTCTAGTACAGACATACCAGATCGTCGTTTTTATCGGGCCCGCTTCAGGTCGAGAACTTTCCGCGCTAGATGGCTTTACCCGAATATCGGCCGCGTTGTTCGACTCTCCGGTCGATGTCCAGCGATGCACGCTGTTATGGCGGCCCGATGATGGGTCAACGGTTTTACGAGGAGGACTCCCCATGAACGATGAAACGATCGTTGCTGTGTATGACACGCCGGCCCATGCCGATGCTGCCGTGCGCGATCTACTGGCTGCCAGGGTGCCGGCGGAGGCCATTAGCCACTATGCCGGTTCGACGACGGCAAGCCGGCCCGCCGCCGTCCGGCCCGCTCAGGAGAACGGCTTCTGGTCGCGTCTGTTCGGTGGCGAGCCCGACCATGATCCGTCGGTGTACGACCGCAGCGTCGAGAGCGGATCGACCGTGGTGACCGTGCGGCCGCCGGCGGAGCTTGCCGAAGCCGTCAGCGCCATTCTCGAGCGTCATGGCCCGGTCGATCTCGATGAGCGCGCCTCCGGCTACGGCCTCGGGCAGTCCGCACCGAGTGGTGCCGCTTCCGACATCGTCTCCGGACATACCGAGCGCACCGCGAACGACACCACGTCGTTGCAGCTTGCCGAGGAACGGCTCGATGTCGGCAAGCGGCTTGTGAACCGCGGCACGACAAGCGTGCGGCGTTTCGTGACCGAGGTTCCGGTGGAGCAGCAGGTTGCGCTGCATGACGAGACCGTCAGGGTCGAGCGCGTGCCGGTTGCCGACGGTCGCTCGATCCCGGATGCGGCCTTCACCGACAAGACCATCGAGATGACGGAGACCGCAGAGGAAGCCGTCATCGGCAAGACCGCCCATGTCTACGAGGAGATCGGACTGCGTAAGCAGGCGGCGGAGCGTGTCGAGACGGTGCGCGACACGGTTCGTCGCGAGGATGTCGAGGTAACCCAGGTTTCCGACACCACCGCGGCGACGACGGAGCGCGACACGGTGTCGCCCACCGCGCCACGCAAACCAACGATCTAAGCCGATCTCATCAAGACTTTCTCTCCGGCGGCGCATTGCCGCCGGCATCACACAAGGATCCGGACCATGCGACTTCTTCCTCTCTCTCTCGCCGCGACGCTGATCGCTGCACCGTTGATTGCGAGTGCCGCATCGGCACAGACGACGCAGAGCAACGGCACCGCGGCGGCGAGCGGCAACAGCAACCAGGCTGTCGCGACGACCGGCGCCGATGCGCCGCAGCCGGCGCATGGTGCCAACTCGTTCAGCCATGGCCAAGCCGTCCGACGCATCGAGAGCCACGGGTTCCAGAAGGTGGTCGCCCTGCATAAGGACGGCAACGGCATCTGGTGGGGCCAGGGCACCAGGGACGGCCAGCAGGTCCGTGTGTGGCTCGACTACAAGGGCAATGTCGGCCAGCAGCAATAACCACGTCCATCGTCGCGAAATCATTCGATACAGGAGGCCTGCATGGCCATACGCACGTTCAACCATCTCTATGACAACTACGACGACGCCCGTCAGACGGTCGCGGCGCTGGAGGCGGCCGGCGTGCCGCATACGGATATCAGCATCGTCGGCAACAACATCGATGACCGGCATGCCGCGACGGCAACGACGGGCGTGCATGACGCGGACACGACGCGTGCCGGAACCGGCGCCACGACCGGAACCCTCGTGGGCACCGGTGTCGGCCTGCTGACCGGCCTCGGTCTGCTCGCCATTCCGGGCGTCGGACCGGTCGTGGCGGCTGGCTGGCTGGTAGCGACGCTGACCGGCGCCGGTATCGGTGCCGCCGGCGGCGGCCTGCTCGGCTCGCTGGTGCATGCCGGCGTTCCGGAAGAGCACGCGCACGCCTATGCGGAAGGCGTGCGACGGGGCGGTACGCTTGTGAGCGTGCGGGGCGACGACAGCCAGACGGCCATCATCGAGGAGATCTTCGCCGGGCGGCAGGCGAAGGCGGTCGACCTCGATGCGCGGCGGGCGGACTACCGGACAACCGGCTGGGAGCGCTTCGACGACAACGCCGCGCACTACACCCCCGAGCAGCTCGAGGCGGAGCGTAGCCGCCGCCTCTGAGAGGTCCGCATCAAAAGGCGTCGGCGCAGGCAACCGGATTGGCGGGAACGGGTTTGGCCGCTGGCTTCAACCGGTGGACACGATGCGCGGCGCCGAACCCGTCAATGATGAACTCGAAGTCGGCTTCAACGCCGACTTCGAGTTGCGCTGGCACCGGGCCGAAATGGCCGGCCGGGTGCTCATGCTGCTCTTCGTGCTGGCGGCGGTGGCCGGGCTGCTCGGCAACGGGCCGCTCGACCACCAAACAAGATATGCGTCGCCTGGTGCCCTGCACGTCGATTACGAGCCGACCGTCCGCTACGGCACCGGCACCCAGATCACCTTCCATATCGGTTCCGAACATGCCGGGGCGGACATCACCCACCTGTTCCTTAGCTCCAGCTTCGTCGAGCCGTTCGGGCTGCAGCAGATCTCGCCGCAGCCCTTGCGGTCGCAGGCCACCCATGCGGGAATGGTGCTCAGCTTCCCGCTGCCGCCCGGGGCTTCCGACGTCCTGGTGCGGGTGATGGCGAAGCCGGGCGCGGTCGGGCCGGTCAGCCTGCTGGCGCGGGACGGCAACGGGGTCAAGCTGAGCTGGACCCAGTGGGTGCTGCCATGAAGGTCACCCGGCGGGTGCTCGTGTGAGCGTCGTCATCCGCGCCGCCATTGCATACTGGACGCTTCTGATCGCGGTGCGACTGATCGGCCGTCGCACGGTGAGCCAGCTGGCGCCGTTCGACCTGATCGTGCTGTTCCTGTTCGCGGGCATAACCATTACCGCGGTGATCGGCGAGGACCATTCCTTCGTTGCCAGCTACAGCGCGATCTGCACGATCGGCCTGATGCACATCCTGGTTTCGATCCTGAAGGGCCGCTACGACTGGTTCGGACGCCTCGTCGATGGCACACCGGTGGTGATCTTCGAGCACGGACGCTGGCACGAGAAGCGGATGAAGCGCCTGCGCGTGCAGCGGCCGGACGTCATGTCGGCAGTTCGCCAGCGTGGGCTGCAGCGCCTCGAACAGATCAAGTATGCAGTGGTCGAACGAGACGGCAAGGTTTCGATCATCGAGGCCGAGCCGCCCGACGGCTGACGCCTGAACCCCCGGGGACCAAGCCATGTCTAGTCACGCCGCCACCGGAAACCCGGCGACGCATCGGTCGGAGTTCGCCTCCGGCCAGCGGCCGCGGCGCCACCGGCATCTGCTCCGGCATGCGCTGAACCTCGAAGATTTCGAACGCCTGGTGGAGCATCGTCTGCCACGGGCGGTGTTCGGCTACGTCGCCGGAGGTGCCGAGTCCGGCGGATCGCAGCGTCACAACCGCGAGGTCTTCGCCCGCTGGCGTTTCGTCACCCGCATCCTGCGCGACGTCTCGCAACGCAGCACGGCCACGACGTTGTTCGGCCGCACCTACGCGGCGCCGTTCGCGATCGCGCCGATGGGTGCGTCCGCCGTTGTCGGATACGACGCCGACAACCGCATGGCACGCGCGGCGCGCGAGGCGAACATCCCGTTCATTCTGAGTGCCAACTCAATCACGCCGCTGGAGGAACTGGCGCGAACCAATCCGCATGCCTGGTTCGCCGCGTACCAGAAGCCGGAGCCGGACAACATACGCGGCATGTGCGACCGCGTCGCGGCCGCGGGGTTCGATGTGTTCATGCTGACGGTGGACGTGCCGGTCGGCTCGAACCGCGAGAACAACATACGCACCGGCTATACGATGCCGTTGCGTCCGACGCCGCGCCTTAGCCTCGACGGGCTGTGTCATCCGCGCTGGCTGGCCGGAACCGGGCTGCGCACGATCCTGCGGCGGGGCGTGCCGGCGATCAGCAACATCGATCCGGTGCAGCGCCCGACGATCTTCTCGCGTTCGCTGGGCGGCGTCACCGGTCATGCCGCCTTTGCCTGGGAGCAGGCCGAGCTGATCCGGCGTCACTGGAAGGGCAAGTTCGTGCTCAAGGGCATCCTGTCGAAGGAGGATGCGCGGATCGCCCGCGAGAGCGGCGTGGACGGCATCGTGGTCTCGAACCATGGCGGCCGGCAGCTCGACGGGGCGGTGTCGCCGATGGACGTGCTGCCGGAGATACGCAGCGAGAGCGGCGAGATGACGGTGTTCGCCGATAGCGGCTTCCGACGCGGCACCGACGTGCTGAAGGCGCTGGCGCTCGGCGCGCACTGCGTCCTGATCGGACGGCCGTTCCTGTTCGCAGCAGCACTTGCCGGCGAGGCCGGCGTCGAGCACGCGATCAAGCTGCTCCGCAACGAGATCGATACGGATCTTGCCCTGTTGGGCCTGAATGCGATTGAACAGGTGGATGGAAGCGTTCTGCGCTGACGACCGAAAGGTCGATCAGAAGCTCATCGGGTGATCGGTGCGGGTGACCGACCGGTCCGGGATGCCGCGGCTGCCGGATACCGAGAATGCGGCCACCCCGGACAGCGAAAAGGCAGGCGCCTGGCCTCGCCCGGCTGTGGACAGACGAAAGAGATCGGCACCGGTCACATCGTCCATCGCGAAGACCGGTCGTGCGTCCGGGGCGTCGAACTCGATCTCGACGTTGCTCATCTCCAGGTTGCGCACATGCCGCATGAAGAACCCGGAAGCCGGGAGCGTGCCCATCCGGCGCGGCTCGGGATAGCCCCCGGGGTCCTCCGGAACCGGCATCGAAGCCATGGCAGCGCTTCCTCCGCCAGGCGCCTGGATCACCACGTTGTCGATCCGCACATCCTCGATCCCGTGGTCCGGAAGTCCGGCCAGGATCGACGGCATCGGACTGGTCGCCTGGCACACGAGATCGCTGATCAGGATGCGACGCATGCTGCCGACCGGCACGCCAGCAGGCCCCCGCATGCGGGCGCCGATACGCAGGTAGAGCGGCGGCGCGTTGCGGATGTCGCGCATCGTGTTGCCCGAGAACGTCACGTCCTCGCAGAGGCCGCCATCGACGGTTTCCAGCGCGAATCCGCGGCAGGTCTCGAAGGTGCAGCCGGTGACGGTGATGTTGCGGTAGCCGCCGTTGCTCTCGGTTCCCGCCTTGATCCGCCCGGTATAGGCGCGCTCGCCGCCATTGATCCGGTCGAAGCGCCGGAACGTGCCGTCGAGCAGGCTGCCGACGAGATAGCCGCCGGTCACGTGGCAGCCGGTGATCGACACGTTCTCGGTCAAGCGCGCGTAGCCGAGCGCGTACGAGCTCTTGAGACAGATCCCGTCATCCTCGGGCGAGTTCACGAAGCAGTTCGAGATCGCGACATTGCGGCAGCAATCGATGTCCATGCCGTCGCGACCGGTGTCGATGCGCAGCGCCTCGATCACCAGGTTGTCGACACCGGTCGCGAGGATCCCGAAATGTCCGCCGCGCAGGATGGCGAAGTCCCGCAGCGTGACGTTGTGGCAGTTCTTCAGCGCGATCGTCTTGTTGGCGACGCCGGGTGCCCGCACCAGCGGCAAGCCGCTGTCCCAGTCATAGGTCCGGCTCAGCGCCGACCCGTCGATCAGGCCGGGCCCGAGGATCGCGACGTCGCGCAGGTTCTCACCCCAGATCAGGCTGTTGTGCCAGTGGTTGTGGCCGAAATCCTGGTAGGCCTCCCAGGGGGCGTTGCTTTCGGCCGCATCGAAGCCGCCGGACCTCATGCCGTTGCGCGGCACGGTGGCCGCCTTGATCGTGGCGCCGGTCTCCAGCAGCAGCGTCACGCCGCTCCTGAGCCGGATCGAGAAGCACAGGTAGGTCCCGGCTGGCAACAGCACGCCACCACCACCGCGCGAGGCCGCGTCATCGATCGCACGGTTGATCGCCGGGCTGTCGATCGCCTGCCCGTTCCCGGCGGCCCCGTAGTGCCGTACGTCGAGGGTGCCGGCGTCGGCGCCCGTCGCGGCGTGCGCCAGGGGTGTCCCGGCACCCAGGAACACGCCGGTGGCTCCGAGCAGGTGACGTCGCGTGATGGTCATCGGCGGCTTCCCGGCGACCGCGACCGCGTGCAGCCTGGTCAGACCGCCGCCAGCGCGTGCAGGATACGGGCCCAGGAGCGGATGCCGCGGTGAAAGCTGTCGAGATCGTATTTCTCGTTCGGCGAGTGGATGCGGTCGTCGTCGCGGGCGAAGCCGACCAGCAAAGCGTTCATGCCGAGTGCCTGCTGCAGTTCGCCGACCACCGGGATCGAGCCGCCTGAGCCGATGATCACCGCTGGCCGCCCCCACTCCTCGCCCAGCGCCTGCAAGGCAGCCGCCAGCGGGGCGCCGTCGAACGGCACCGCGCATGCCGGCGAGCCGCCATGCGGGCGGAACTCGACGGAGCAGTCGCCCGGGATCCGGCTTCTGACGTAGTCGCGGAAGGCGCTCCGGATGCGTTCGGGCTCCTGGCCGGCGACCAGCCGGAACGAGATCTTGGCCGATGCCTTTGCCGGCAGCACGGTCTTGAAGCCGGGCTCCTGGTAGCCGCCCGAAATGCCGTTCACCTCGCAGGATGGCCGCGCCCAGGTCTGCTCGAGCGCGCTGTAGCCGCGCTCGCCGGCCGGGATCGACAGGCCGACCGGACCCAGCGCGGCTTCGTCGGTCAGGCCGATCCGGTTCCAGGCAGCGCGCACCTGCTCGGGAACGTCGGTCACGCCGTCATAGAAGCCGGGCAGGGTGACGCGGCCGGCCTCGTCGCGCAGGCCTGCGATGATGTCGGCGAGGACATGGATCGGGTTGCGGGCGGCATTGCCGAAGATGCCCGAATGCAGGTCGCGGTCGGCGGCCGAGATCACGATCTCCTCGCCGACCAGCCCGCGCAGCATGGTGGTGATCGCCGGGATCTCGCGCCCGACCATGCCGGTGTCGCAGATCAGCGCGATGTCGGCACGCAGCTCGTCGGCATTGGCCTTCAGGAACGGCAGCAGGTTCTCGCCGCCGCTCTCCTCCTCGCCCTCCAGGATGATCGACACGCGGACCGGCAAGCCGCCCTCCGCCTCGCGCAGGGCGCGGCAGGCCTCCAGGAAGGTCATCACCTGGCCCTTGTCGTCGGAGGCTCCCCTGGCCACGATGGCGCCGTCGCGCAAGCGGGGCTCGAACGGCGCCGTGTCCCACAGCGTCAGCGGATCGACCGGCTGCACGTCGTAGTGGCCGTAGAACAAGACATGCGGGCGATTCGGGGGAGCGCGGTCGTGTGCCACCACGATCGGGTGGCCGGGCGTCTCGCGCACCGAGGCCTCGAAGCCCATCCCGCCGAGCAGGTCCGACAGCCATCCGGCGGCGCGCCTGCAGTCGGCGGCGTGGTCCGGCTGGGTGGAGATGCTGGGGATGCGCAGCAGGTCGAACAGGCGCGCGAGGCTCGGTTCCAGGTTGGCGTCGATGTGAGCCAGTGTCCTGCTTGCGCCGTCTGCACTCATGAAGAACCCGATGCCTTACTGCCGCCCCGGCGATCCGCCGCCCGCTCGCATATCGTGCAGGATGTCCCGCAGGCTGTCGAGGTAGAGCGCCTGGCTGTTCTCCTGCACTAGGCGGCGCAACGCCCCGCGACGCACCGTGTTCCAGGTTTCGGGATCGTCGTACAGACGCAGCACCCCGTCCGCGAAGCGGGCCGGGTCGTCGGTGCCGCCGTTCATGATCTCGGCCTGGTCGGTCCAGCCGACCTGGCTGCAGAGCAGGCCGGTGGCGACGACCGGCAGCCCGAAGGCGGCGGCCTCGTGCACCTTGAACGGGATGCCGCCAGCGAAGCGGGTGGGGGCGATGAACACGCGGTGGTGGTCGTAAAGCGCCTCGAGATCGTCGACGCTGCCGATCAGGTCGACACGCGGATGGCGTCCCAGGGCGGAGAGGTCGATCCCGCGCCGCACGAAGCCGGCGACCGTGAAGCGGACGTCTGGCGGCAGCCGGCGATCGAGCAGCGGCAGCACCTGCTCGATGAACCATTCGAGGCTGTCATGGTTCGGCGAGTTCGCGTCGTGGATGGCGCCAAGGAACAGCAGCCCGCAGCGCTTGCTCCAGGTTGCGCGCGTCGGCGCCGGCTGCTTGAGATGGCCGAGCACGGAGACGTTGCTGTGCCCGGCGCGCCGGACCAGGTCCGCGTCGGCTTCGTTCACCGCGATGATCTTCTGGCAGAAATAGGCGCAGGCCAGCTCGCGCTTCAGCGCCTCGTCGAGCGTGTCGGGCTGCGGCAGGTCGAGCACCCGGTTCTGCTCGGCGGTGCGGGGTGCCGCGATCGCCTCGGTGTCCAGCACGAAGCCATGCGCCGGCAGCAACGAGGAGGCGTCGCCCAGGATCGGCAGCAGCCGCTCGAGGTTGTGGGTGCGGCCGATCCAGACGATGTCGAAATAGCCGGCGCGGTCCTCGATGAAGCCCGGGAGCGCTTCCATGCCGCGCTCGTACAGGATCTCCGCGGTCTCCGGCATGTCGCGGTAGATCTCGATCGGGCTCGCGGTGGCCTTGTAGATCGGGAACACGCTGACCTGATGGCCGAGGGCCGCCATGCTGTGGACGATGTCGTTGGAGCGGACATAGCCCGCGCCGAGATTGCGCAGCGGGATGCGGTCCTCGATGAACAGGATGCGCAGGCTCTCGACGCCGCCGCCAAGGCCGGCGGATGCGGCGTCACCAGGCCGCGCGCGCGGACGCGGCGAGCGCGCATGCACGGCGTTGCGCAGCCGGGGCGGATGCTGGTAGCGCAGCCAGTCCATGTGCTTGGACAGGAAGATCTTGTGGTTGCGCAACATCAGCCGGCTCGATGCGGCGGCATCGGCCGAGCCGTATTCGAAATGCTGGATCACCACCGACGGGTCGTAGAGGATGCGGTAGCCGGCCTTGCGCAGGCGCACGCACAGGTCGGCCTCCTCGTAGTAGGCGGGCCGGTAGTCGTCGTCGAAGCCGCCGAGCTGCCTGACCAGGGTGGTTCGGAACATCAGGAAAGCGCCCGAGCAGAAATCCGCGTCGCGCAGGAAATTGGCTTCCGGCGTGTTCGGGTCGGCGTCGCGCAGGTATCCATAGGTGGTGCCGTCGCGCCAGATGATGGAGCCCGCTTCCTGCAACTGGCCATTGGTGCGTATGCATTTGGCGCCGACGGCGGCGATCGAGGGCTCGGAGAACAGCCGGTCGATGGCGCGCTGACAGGCATTGATGCCGAGCAGCAGGTCGTTGTTGAGATAGAGCAGCGCCGGTGCGGTGACCTGGCCGAGGGCGGTGTTGCAGCTCTCGACGAAGCCTGCATTGTACGGGAAGCGGATCAGCCTGGCGCCGCTGATATGCCGCTCGATATGGCGCGTCTCGTCCGATGAGCCGGAATCCACCAGGATCAGCTCGATGGGGCCCGGGAAGTTCGCCCGCAGGGATGCCATCGCCATCATGGTGAGCGCGAACTGGTTGTGCAGCACCACGATGACGCTGAGCGCTGGTTCCACGCCAGTCGCCACGCGGAAGTCGAGGCCGTCGCGGGCGAGTTGCGGCAGCATCGCCTCGGCGGCGCGTGCGAACAGCTGCTTGCACTGCAGTTCGGCGATCGGCTCGACGGTGCGGCCGAGCGCACCGGATGCCAGCCGCGACAGCCAGTGTGCGAAGGCGTCGCGAAAGGCGCCTCCCTCGAGATCGGCCTGCACGCGGCCGCTGCAATAATAATGCAGCAGGTCGATGTCGGCGTGCGGCCGCCTGCGTTCCTCGGCGCCGTGCTTGAGAAAGTGCTCGTAGGTGTTGCGGAAGCGTCCGCTCTCCACCGCTCCCTGCACGTCCGGATAGGTCGCCGCGTAGTATGCCTCGGAAAACCATTGCAGCGGCTGGAAGTCCTGTGGCCGCGTGTTGGTCAGGTAGTGGTGCAGCGCGCACCGATAGTCGCCCGCGGCGATGGCCGTTGCGACATCCGGGTGCGTCGCCATGTACCATACCGGATCGAAATACCACGAGACGCGGGCGAACGAGCCTGCAATGCAGCCGCCGGTCAGGAACTGCAGGAACGAGCCCCCTGCACTGACGGGCGAGCAATCCGCTTCCGGCTTGTTGTACCGGTAGAGCATCGCATCGAACATCCAGTGGCCGCTGCGATACTCCCGGTCGCCGAACGTCAGGTAGTGGTCATATCCGTTGAGCAGTCCGTGCCGGTTGAGGAGGCCGCGGCTGATGTCGGCATTGCTGCTGAGGTAGAAACTCTCGGAGAACAGCCAGTGCGGCGACCGGTCTCGGAAACCTTCGGCACAATAGTGCGAATATCCCGACCGGATCGTTCCACGTACGACCAGGGCCGCCACGTCCGGGTTGGTGTCGAGATAAAATGCCTCGTCGAAGAACATGTTCGGCGAGTGCCCGAGGCGGGCTCCGAACTCGCGATAGAAGGTCTCGAGGTCGGCCACGCCCGCGGCACGCATCTGCTCGGCTGCCGCGGGATACTCGCCGAGATACCAGGTTGCGTCGAACTTCGACCAGGTTGGGCTGTGCGCGATGGGGTCGGGGTCGAGAGTGTGCGTGTCGCCGCTTGTGACGGCCGGGAGCATCTCGATGCGTGCTTCGTTCACGAGACTACCGCCATGATGTTCCGGAGCGAGCCGACCGGATAGCACGTCCATCATGCCCGAGGTAAAGTTCTCGGGGGTTTTATGAAATGATCGTTAGTTGGATCGGTCTCAGAACGGGCACGGTCAGTTCAGGCGTCCGCGCAGGAAGCCGAGCGCCGGCAGCGGTCGCCAGCTCCGTGGCAGGTCGGCGCGCCGGATCGGCGCCACGCTGTACGACGGGACCGGCTGGCGGGACAGTCGCAGGAACTGGGCGTAGGCGCGGACCTGCTGCTCGCGCCATGCCTGGTCGGCAAGTGCCGCGTCGCGCGTCGGGTAGATCTCGGCGACGCGTGTCGCGCGGCCCGAGGTGGCGATGACCGCCCAGATCCGGTCGTCCCGGCGTGCGTTCCGCACCTGGTCGAGCGTGACGATCTCGCTCATGCGGTCCTCCAGCGTGGCGGTCGACGAGACCACGAGATGCGGGACCCCCGCAAGCGCCGCGACCCGCAGACGCCGAACTGCTGCCGGCGCGGAACCGCCGGGCCCGCTGCCGCGTCCTTGCGCTGCCGTGTTCTTGATGCCGAGGCGTCACCGGGCTAGAGCATCGTCCACCGACAGGCCGGGCATGATCCGCCGGATCTTGCCCTGGGAGCCAATCATGTTGCGCCTAATCATCACGCTGCCGTTCCTGATCGCCCTGGTCGTGTTCGCCTTCGACAACCAGCAGGTTGTCACGCTGGACCTGCCCTATATCTTTAGTGGCCAGTCGACGCTGGCGATGGTGGTGATCGTCGTGGCGCTGGTGTTCTTCCTGATCGGGGGGCTGGCGGTCTGGTTCTCCGAGCTGCGTCAGCGGCGGCGCGCCCGGAAGGCAGAGGGCAGCATCCGCACGCTCGAGGCGCAGGTTGCCGATCTCAGGCTGCAACTGGCCCAGTCGGTGGCGCAGCACAGCCTCGCCCAGCAGGGGCTGCCCACGACCACGACATACCTGCCGGCGACGCAGCCGCCATCGGCGTTCTGATTACCCATGCCGCAGGGTCGCCGCACCCGGCTGATCGCGGCGCTCGATAGCGCGGACCTGGATGAGGCGCGGCGCTGGGCGGAGGCGGTGGCACCACATGCCGAGGCCGTCAAGCTCGGGCTCGAGTTCACCTATGCCCAGGGGCTTGCCGGCGTCCGCTTTGTCGCCGGAGCGGCCAGGCTGTTCCTCGACCTGAAGCTGCACGACATCCCGAACACCGTGGCGGGCGCGCTGCGCAGCCTGGCGCCGGCAGGGGCTTCGATGCTCACCATCCATGCCACCGGCGGTCCGGCAATGATCGCCGCCGCGCGCGAGGCCTGCGACGGAATGCCGGAGCGGCCGCTGCTGCTCGCGGTGACGGTGCTGACCAGCCTGGACGCCGAGGCCTTGCACCAGACCGGCATCGCCGGCGGTCCGCGCCAGCAGGTGATGCGGCTGGGCCGGCTGGCCATGCAGGCCGGCGCCGACGGTCTGGTCTGCTCGCCGCACGAGGTGGCGATGCTGCGGGACGCGCTGGGTGACGTGCCGGTGCTGGTGGTGCCGGGGGTCCGGCCCGCGGGTGCTGCGGTCGGCGACCAGAAGCGGGTGATGACCCCGGGCGAGGCGGCACGAGCAGGTGCCGACTGGATCGTGGTCGGACGCCCGATCACGCGGGCTCGCGACCCGGGCGCCGCCGCGGCCGCCATCGTGGCCGAGCTGTCATAGGTCCCGATCCGCATGACACAGGTCAAGATCTGCGGCCTCAACGATGAGGTCGGCATCGACGCGGCGGTCGAGCATGGCGCCGACTGGCTCGGCTTCGTGTTCTTCGCCAAGTCACCGCGGGCGGTCAACCCATCCCGCGCCGCTGCCTTGTCGGCGCGCCATGCAGGCGGTCCTGGCCGGGTAGGCCTCTTCGTGCGCGCGGGCGACGACACCATCCGGGCCTGCCTGGACCGGGTGCGGCTGGACGCCCTGCAGATCTATGATACCGCTGAGCGGGCCGCTTCGATCCGGGCACGGTTCGGGCTGCCGGTCTGGCTCGCCTGCGGCATACGCGACGCGGCCGATCTGCCGGTGGCGGCGCTGGCCGACCGGATGCTGCTGGAGAGCCGGCCGCCCGAAGGCGTCGACCGGCCCGGCGGCAACGCCACGCGCATGGATTGGCAGGTGCTGGCGGACTGGCAGGCGCCCTGTCCGTGGATGCTGGCGGGCGGCCTGGAGCCCACCAACGTCTCGGAGGCGATGCGCATCACACAAGCCCCGGCGGTAGATGTCTCGTCCGGTGTCGAGTTCGAGCCCGGGCGCAAGGATCCCTTGCGAATTGCGGCTTTCGTGGCCGCCGTGCGCGCAGCCGACAGATCCTAGCCTATGTCGTCAACTCGTCCGTGCCGGCCTGCTTTCGCACAGCAGCTCCTCGCGTATCTCGGCGGCAAGGCGGGGGTTGGCACGGCGGATCTGGCCGATCCGCAACGCAGCCGCGGTGCCGGGTGCCGGGTTGCGTTCCCAGTTCTCCAGGAACAGCAGGTCCGCCGACAGGCGCTCGGTGATCGCCTGGCTGCTATGGAAGGCAGTTAGCGCACGTTGCGCCGCGGTGGTCGTGGGCAGGCTCGTCTTCATCGTCTCCGTCCGCAGCGGGGTTGGGCCCCGTCTCTGGCGTTGCGGCTGGCGGGTCAACCAAGCCGTCCCAGCGATGAAGATAAAGAACCCTACAGCGACTTCAAGCAATTCCCCGGCCGTCACATCGAATTTTCATGAACCGGATCGTCCAGTTCAAATCCCGATCATTAAACCATGTTTGATTTTTAGTAATAACCGGAACCTACTCAACGACCTCGTAGCCCGCGCGTGCCAATGCGGTCCTGATCGCCGAGCGATCGGCGTTGCCGTGCCAGCTCAGGATGCCGGTCGCGAGCTCGGCCTGCGGCCGCGACACACCCGCAATCCCGCCCGCCGCCGCCGTGACGGCGCGGACGCAGTGCGCGCAGGTCATCCCACGCACCTCGATGCGCCGCTCGCTCGACTCCATGGCGCAGTCTCCTCCGCTTGCTGACGGCCCGCACGAATGACTTGCAGGCACACGATCCGACCAATCATGCTCGGCTTGTGGAGCATGAGAGCGCCTATATAGGAGGCCTGAACTCTCGAAGGGAACCGCGAGTGGACGGCATGGGGATACCTGCCCCGCCTGATGGAGCGCAGGACGGGGTCGGACGGGCTCGCGCCCGGGTCGTCGACCTGGCGATCGATGGCATGACCTGCGCCTCCTGCGCCGGTCGTGTCGAGCGTGCCCTGACCCAGGGCGAGGGCGTGCTGTCGGCGTCGGTCAACCTGGCCACCGAACAGGCGCGCGTTTCGGTGAGCGCCGCCCGTGGCGAGGACGATGCGGCGCTGGCGGCCCGTCTGCGCGACGCCGTGCAGCGCGCCGGCTATGGCGCGCGGGTATTGCCGCCCGAGCCGGACGGCGCGGCCGGCGAGACCGCGGCGCTGGATCGGCGCGAGCGCCTGCATCTGGTGCTCGCCTGCCTGCTGTCGGCGCCGCTGCTTGGTTCGATGCTGCTGCATGCCGGCTTCATGCTGCTGCGCCAGGACCAGCTGGCGGCGCTGGTCATGCTGCCCGGATGGGTGCAGTTCCTGCTGGCCACCCCGGTGCAGTTCTGGCTCGGCTGGCGCTTCTACCGTGCCGGCGCTGCCGCCGCGCGCCACGCCGGCGGGAACATGGACCTGCTGGTGGCGCTCGGGTCGAGCGCGGCCTGGGGCCTCAGCGTGGTGTCGCTGCTGCGCGGCTCGCACGCGCTGTATTTCGAGAGCTCCGCGCTGATCATCACCTTCATCCTGCTCGGCAAATGGCTGGAGCGCGGCGCCCGTCGACGCGCCGCCGGCTCGGTGCGCGCGCTGACACGGCTTCGACCCGAGACGGCTCTCCGGCTCGACGCCGCCGGCTTCGAACAGGAGGTCCCGCTCGGCGACGTGCGGGTCGGCGACCTGCTGGTGGTGCGCCCCGGCGGCCGAATCGCGGTGGACGGCACCGTCCGGGAGGGCGAGAGCAACGTCGACGAGCAGCTTCTCACCGGGGAGAGCCGCCCGGTCGTCAAGCTGCCAGGCGACAGCGTGATCGCGGGCAGCCTTGCCGTGGAGGGAAGGCTGGTGATCCTCACCGGCGCGGTCGGCGCCGAGACGCGCCTCGCCGGGATCGTGAGGCTGATCGACAGCGCGCAGGCGTCGCGCGCGCCGGTGCAGCGCCTTGTCGACCAGGTCAGTGCCATCTTCGTGCCGGTCGTGCTGGGGCTGGCAGCCGTCACCTTCGTCGCATGGTGGGTCGGAAGCGGCCATTTCTCCCGCGCGTTGCTCGACGCGGTCTCGGTGCTGGTGATCGCCTGTCCGTGTGCGCTCGGCCTGGCGACGCCGGCCGCGCTGGTGGCGGGCATAGGAGCCGCGGCCCGGGCTGGCATCCTGATCCGAGACGCCGCGTCGATCGAGCGGGCGCGCGGCGTCGGCATCGTCGCCTTCGACAAGACCGGCACGCTGACCGAGGGCCGTCCGGTGCTCGACCGGGTGATCCCGGCGGATGGCGGTGGCAACCTGGAAGGCGTCCATTATGAAAAGGCGGCCGAGCTGTTGTCGCTGGCCGCCGCGATGCAGGCGGGCAGCGAGCATCCGCTGGCCGAGGCGGTGCGGGCCTCGTCCGGCCACGCGGTGGCATTGCCGGCCGAACGATTCGTCGCGGTCCCGGGACGTGGCGTGACCGCTCGCGTCGGCGGACGCGCGCTGCTGCTCGGCAACCGGCGGATGATGGAGTCCGAGGGCCTGCTTCTGTCGGGAACCCTGGCCGAGGAGGCGGAGCGCATCGATGCGGAGGGCGGCACGGTGTCGTTCCTCGCCGAACGCGCGGAGATCGACTGGAGCGGCCGCGGCGGCTCCGGGGGCAGATCAGGGGGTGGCCGGATCCTGGGCCTGCTCGGCTTCTCGGACACGGTCCGGCCCGGTGCGGCACGCGCAATGGCCCGGCTGCGCGACATGGGCATCATGTCGGTGATGCTGACCGGAGACGGGGAGGGTGCGGCGCGCCAGGTCGCAGAGGCCGCCGGTCTCGACCGGATGCTGTCCGGCGTGTCGCCCGAGGACAAGGCGGCTTCGATCGTTGGCCTGCACCGGGAACTGCGCGGCACCGCCCGGCCATCGGTCGCCATGGTCGGGGACGGTCTCAACGACGCAGCCGCGCTGGCGGCGGCCGATCTCGGCATCGCCATGGGGCGCGGTACCGACGCCGCCATCGAGGCCTCGGGGATCACGCTGATGCGGCCCGACCCTGTCCTTGTCGCGGATACCATCGAGATCGCCGGGCTGATCTCCGCCCGGATCCGGCAGGGGCTGTTCTGGGCGTTCGCCTACAACCTGGTCGGCATCCCGCTCGCGATGGCCGGGCTGCTCAGCCCGGCTGTGGCCGGTGGCGCCATGGCGTTGAGCAGCGTCAGCGTGGTGCTCAACGCGTTGCGCCTGAAGGCCTGGCGGCCGCGGCAGGACGAAGCTGCCACCCCTGCGGTCAAATGAGGTGCAGCCAGAAGACGGTGCGCTCGCGATAGGTCTCGCCGGGTCGCAGCACCGTCGAAGGAAAGTCCGGCTGGTTCGGGCTGTCGGGAAAATGCTGCGTCTCCAGGCACAGTCCGTCGCCCTGCCGGTAGAGCGTGCCCGCGGTGCCGGGCAGGGTGCCGTCGAGGAAGTTGCCGCTGTAAAACTGCAGGCCGGGCTGCGTGGTGAGGCAGGTGAGCGCGCGTCCGGAGGCCGGATCATGCACGGTGGCCGCACGCCGCAGGGTGCCGGGCTGGCCGCGCAGCACCCAATTATGGTCGTAGCCGCGTCCGAGCATCATCTGCTCGTGCCCGACGCGCAGCCGGTCGCCGATCGCTGTCGGCTGGCGGAAGTCGAGCGGCGTGCCTTCGACAGGGGCGAGCCGTCCGGTCGGGATCAGGCTGGCATCGACCGGGGTGAAACGGTCGGCCTCGATCTGCACCACGTGCCGCTCGATGCTGCCGCTGGCCTCGCCGGCGAGGTTGAAGTAGCTGTGATTGGTCAGGTTGACGATGGTGGGCGCGTCGCACGTTGCGACATAGTCGATCTCCAGTTCGTCGGCATCGGTCAGCCGGTAGGTTACCTCCGCATCCAGCCGTCCCGGGTAGCCGGCCTCGCCGTCGGCGCTGGACAGCGACAGGCGGACGCCGTCCTCGCCGTTCTGCGTCATGGTCCAGGGCTTTCGCCCGAAGCCGTCCGGGCCGCCATGCAGGCTGTTCGGCCCGTTGTTGAGCGGCAGCCGGTGCTCCCGGCCATCGAGGCTGAAGCGGCCATGCGCGATGCGGTTGGCATAGCGGCCGATCAGTGCGCCGAAATGCGTCGTTCCGTTATGGGTCTCGTAGCCGGCGAGGTCGGGGTAGCCGAGCACGATGTTGGCCAGGCGTCCCTCGCGGTCGGGCACTTCCAGCGAGGCGATGATGCCGCCGAAACTCAGGATGGAGACTGCGATCCCGTGCGCGTTGCGGATGCTGGCGCGCTGCACCGCCACCCCCGCCGAGGTGGTGCCGGCGCTGTTTATCTGCAGGGTCATGGCTGGAACTCCGTAAGCCTCTTGCACCAAGCGCCGCATCGTCGCCAGGGGTTGCTCCTGCCACGCAGAGGCCTCGTTCAGCCTTATGCGGCATAGCAAACATGATCCGAGGCGTTTGGACAGGTTTTAAGCATTGACCGCCTATCCCTTAGGCATTTCGCGGACTGACAATATAAAACAGCTGTGAATCCCGTTGCCTGCGCCTCAGCACTTATGTAACGGAGCCGTGACTCTTGCATTTATTGCGAGTTACGCGGGAGAGAAGACCCCGCAAAGCAGGTCCGGGCCCGATATGAGGTGCATTGTTCCAATTGTGGCAAATGCGACACATTAATTAGTAACCATGTCTGGAGCTCGCGTAGGCCATTTCACGGGTACGTGCCTTGGGGTAACCCTGCCTGACCAGGCCTCTCCGGGGCCCGATACAGGGAGCCTATAGTGTGCAGACGTCACTAGCCCTTCACCGGAAGCGCAATCTGCTTGGCGCAACCGCGATTTCCACACTACTTTCGACGACCGCGGTTCTGGCCCAGGTCCCGAACAACACCGTGCCATCGGGCATTCCGGCCAATGCGGGGACGCAGTCGGCGGGCTCGGCCAATGGCAACACGGCTGCCCCGTCCGAAAATATAACCGTGAGGGCGGCGCGGCAGTTGCTGCGTGAGAAGAATTCGCCGAGCGCGGTAACTGAACTGGGTTCTGCGCAGATCGCGCAGACCGGCGTCCAGGGTAGTGCCGCAACGCTGCTGCGGGCCGCTCCGTCGGTCTATGTCTATCAGCAGGGCATCGGCGACAACGAGCCGGTGATCTCGATCCGCGGCGCACGTGGCCTTGAGGTGGCTCAGACACTCGACGGCGTGCCGATGCAGGATCTGCTCAGCGGCGGCGGCGGCAGCTACCTGGAGAACCTGCTCGGCGGCCACTTCAACCTCGACCAGATCAGCGGCGTCTCGATCTACCCGGGCGTCGCCTACCCCGACAAGAGCACCTTCGGCACCATCGGCGGCACCATCGCCTATTCCAGCCTGCGTCCCAGCAACGAGGCGAAGGTGGACGTGTTCGGCTCGGTTGGCTCGTTCAAGACCTTCAACGAGGGCTTCGAGGTCGATACCGGTCGTCTGGACAAGATCTTTGGCGGGCTGCTCGGTACGGGCGACGACGCGCCGAAGATGATGCTCAAGTATTCGAACCTGCAGACGGCCGGCTTCGTCGACTATACACCGGCGCGCTACAACAACATGGAATTCGCGTTCGACAAGCCCTATGGCGACGGGTTGTCGCTGTTCCAGGCGACCGCCATTTACAACACAGGCAACGGCCTGATCACGCCGGAGCCGGTGCCGCTTCCATATCTCGCGCAGAACGGCGAGTTCAGCAATTACAGCCCGAACCAGGAATTCACTCGCCAGTACAACGACTACTTTACCCTGATCCTGAAGAACGACACCTACATCAACGACTACATCAGCGCCGGGCTGACCGGCTTCTATCTTTACTCGGACTCCTATACGGAGAACTACGGCAATCCGACCATCTTCGCGCCAGGTGGCGAAAACGGATCGGCGACCGTGGGAGGCGCCAGCCCGTTCAACCAGACGGTGGCAGGCTTCGGCGAGCAGAGCTACTACCAGCCTGGTGGACCGTTCTACGACCCCCAGGCCTATTTCTACGGCGCCAATCCGACGACAACCGGATGCCCGGCCTCGACGACCGCGCAGTTCGCGGCCGCCGGTCAGACCAGCCCTTGCGGGTTCAACTCCGAATATACCCGCGTGCACAACGACACATATGGCTTCCAGCCGCGTGTCACGATCACGCCGCCGAACATCTTCGGCATTGCCAACACCATCAAGATCGGTGGGCTGGTGGCGAAGGAAACATCCGACGCGTCTCCGGGTGCCAATGCCGGCCCAGCCTATCTCGGCATTTCGTCCGAGTTTCCGCACACCCCCGCCGATCAGATCGCGGGCTACGATGGCGGAACGCAGCGGACGATCTACCAGGGTTATGCCCAGGACAAGATCGACCTCATCCAGAACACGCTGCATCTTACGCCTGGTGTGACGCTCGAAGGCACGGACTCCAGTGCAACCGGCGACTACATCCTGAACGGAACGCCGAACGCATCGGATCTGGCGACCGCCTACTGCCAGGAGCAGGCTGCCACGGGTGGTGGCTGTGCGAACGGCAACTACAAGGCCCACAAGTGGGACCGCGAGTGGCTGCCGTTCATGAACGTGGCCTATGACCTGGACAAGATCCTTCCCGCCGCGCGCGGCGTGTCGCTCTATGCCAGCTACGCGACTTCGGCTTTGTTCGCCCCCACCACCGATTTCGGCCCGAACGGTCTCAATATTCCGCCGCCTCCTGCCTCGATCGTCCATATGTATGAGGCCGGCGTGAAGTACAACCGGCAGAACCTGTCGCTATCGTTCGACTACTTCTACCAGCACATCGAGCGCGACTTCGGCTTCTTCGAGTACCAGAGCGGACCGCTCACCGGCACGTCGTTCTACTCGGCAACCGGGCAGCGCGAGAGCAAGGGTATCGAGGCAGCGGCGATCTACCAGGTCTCGCGCGACTGGCAGTTGTTCGGCAACGTTTCCCACACGCTTGCGAAGTATCTGAAGACGTACACCGCCGATGTCACGGTGCAGGAAGACCAGTTCGGCTTGGTGTTCCGTGGCGATCCCGAGACCGGGGTGCCAGACTGGCTGTCCACGTTCGGCGTCAACTATGACCACCACGCGCTGCTAACCCATGGCGACGAGTTCAACGTCCGCTTCGAGGGGCAATACACCGGCAAGCAGGCGACAACCTACGATGTGAACGGCCTGGGCAATCTTGGGCCGATCCCCGGCTTCCCGGCCTACGGCACCTACGGGTACTATAACGCTACTGCCGGAGCGACCACCTACAACCCCAACGGCGGCATCCAGCCGTTCGCGGTCTTCAATCTCGACATCAACTACAAGCTACCCATGCATGGCCATGCCGGTCCGTTGCACACCATCGACTTCGACCTCAACGGGCTCAACATCTTCAACACCCGCTACTTCCAGTACTATTATAGCCAGATCTCGCCCTCCTCTTGCGGGACCTTCAAGACCGGCAAATTCGCGGGGCAAACGATCAGCAACTATGGCTGCACGCAGGCCTTCAATGACGCGCTGCCAGGCGAGCCTGCGGCAATCACCTTCACGATGCGCGCCAGCTTCTAAAGCCTGCGCACCATGTCGGACGAGGGCCGCACCGGAAGGTGCGGCCCTTTTCTTTTGTATCGAGAGGCAGCGCTCGATCCGGCATTCGGTAATGAGCCAGTCGCGTCCGACGGCCCGCGTCGGCGCAGAGCCCGAGCCTGCGATCGGATACTGACGGCCTGCAGCACCGCCCATGCCCGCACCGGTCTCAGCCCAGGCAGCCCGCACGCGGTGACCGGCATCACGTCGCCGGGACTGCCGGGATGCTCTGTCCAAGGCGCACGGAACTGGACTAGCCTGAGCCGGCGTTGGACAAGACGCCGGATACCAGAACATAAAAACAACATAATTTCACCCGGAGGAACTATGCGTCGACTGATCCAGGCCACCCTCGTCGGGGCGGCCAGCCTCGCTATGCTCGGCGCGCCGGCCGTGGCCCAGCAGAAGAAGTCCCTCGCCCTGGTCACCAATGTCTCGGCCGATTTCTGGACTGTCGCCCGCGCCGGGGTCATGAAGGCCCAGAGCGAGCATCCCGACTTCGCGATGCAGGTCATCGTGACCGGCCAGGCGACCGCGGCCGAGCAGCGTCGCGAGCTCGATGACCTGCTCGCCTCCGGCGTCGCCGGTATCTCGATCTCCGCCATCGACCCGAAGAACTCCACCGAGGAATTCAACAAGGTCGCCAGCCATGCGGTCCTCTTTACCACCGACAGCGACGCGCCGAACTCGAACCGCGTGGTCTATATCGGCACCGACAACAAGGCGGCCGGGCTGCAGGCGGCCGGCGAGATCAGGAAGGCGCTGCCGAACGGCGGCAAGCTCATGGCTTTCGTCGGCACGATGGACGCCGACAACGCCCGCGAGCGCGTCGAGGGGATCCGGGAGGGCCTGAAGGGCAGCAACATACAGATCGTCGACATTCGCACCGATGGCGGCGACTTCGCCAAGGCCAAGGCGAACGTGCAGGATGCGCTTGCCAAGGGCGGGCTGGACCTGCTCGTCGGCCTCTACAACTACAATACGCCGCAGATCTATTCCGCCGTGAAGGATGCCGGCCAGGCCGGCAAGATCAAGGTGGTGGGCTTCGACGAGGACGCACAGACGCTGCGCGGTGTCGCAGATGGCACGATCCAGTCGACCATCGTCCAGCAGCCCTTCCAGTTCGGCTACCAGTCGATGACCGACCTGGTGAAATACATCAACGGGGACAAGTCCTTCATCCCCGCCAACCACCTGATCATCATCCCCACGCGCGTCATCCAGAAGGACAATGTGCACGAGTTCCAGCAGAGCATGCGCCGGATGCTGGCCGCCAAGTAGCCCGCGCGAGGTCCCGGCCCATGACCGCCCCCGCGTTGCTCTCCCTGGTCGGGATCAGCAAGTCTTATGCTGGCGTGAATGCGCTCGTCGACGTCGACCTCGGCATCGCGGCCGGCACCGTGCTCGGGCTCATCGGTGAGAACGGCGCCGGCAAGTCGACGCTGATGAAGATCCTTGGCGGCGTGGTCCAGCCCAGCGCCGGAAGCATCGTCATCGACGGCGTCGCCCACGGCACCATGACGGTGGCCGGCGCGGCACGGGCCGGGATCGCCTTCGTCCACCAGGAACTGACCGTGCTCGACAATCTCGACGTCGCGGCCAACATCTTCCTGGGCCGCGAAACGGTTGCGGGCGGCCCGCTCCGGCTCGTCCGCAACCGTGCCATGCACGAACTGGCCCGGCCGCTGCTTCAGCGGCTCGGCGCCGATTTCGGTCCCGAGACCAGCGTGTCGAAGCTGCTCATCGCCCAGCGCCAACTCGTCGAGATCGCCCGGGCGCTCTCGGTCGATGCCCGCGTCATCATCATGGACGAGCCGACCTCCAGTCTCACCCTGCAGGAGACCGAACGCCTGCTGGCCGTCATCGCCGAGCTTCGTTCCTCCGGCGTCTCGGTGATCTATATCAGCCACCGCCTGCACGAGGTGAAGGTCTGCGCCGACCGGGTTGTCTGCCTGCGCGACGGCCGCGTCGCAGGCGAACTGGCCCGCGACGAGATCGAGCATCACGCCATGATCCGGCTGATGATCGGCCGTGAACTCCGCTCGCTCTACACCCCGCCACGCGCGCCACCCAGCGGCGAGATCTGCGTAGTCGACCACGTGGTCACCAGCGCCTTTCCCGATCGCCATGTCTCGCTGGACGTGCATCGCGGCGAGATCCTGGGGATCGCCGGGCTTGTCGGGTCCGGCCGCACCTCGCTGGCCCGCGCCCTGTTCGGGGTCGACCCGATCCTGTCCGGCGATGTGTGGCTGGCTGGACAGAAGGTCACGGTGCGTTCCCCCCGGCAGGCGATCGCCCAGGGCATCTACCTGGTGCCCGAGGATCGCAAGGGCGAGGGCCTCGTCCTCGACATGAAGCTGTCGGAGAACATCTCGCTCGCCAGCCTGCGTCGCTATGCCCGCTTCAACCTCGTCGACCGCGAGGCCGAGGCGACCACGGCACGCGCGCAGCAGGCAGCGCTCAGGATCAAGACCCCCGGCGTCGCGGTGCATGCCGCGACCTTGTCCGGCGGCAACCAGCAGAAGGTGGTGCTCGCCAAGTGGCTGTCGATGGCGCCGCGCCTGATGATCTTCGACGAGCCCACCCGTGGCATCGATGTCGGCGCCAAGGGCGAGATCTACGCCCTGATGCGTGCGCTGGCGGATCAGGGCGTCGGCGTCATCATGATCTCGAGCGACATGGAGGAGGTCATCGGAGTGTCCGACCGCGTCGCCGTCATGCACGAGGGCGAGATCAGCGGCTTGCTCGACCGGGCCGATTTCTCCGAACTCAACGTCCTGCGACTGGCCATCGGCCAGCCCGCCGAGCATCTGGAGTCTGTTTGATGGCTCGTAAGGACTGGGGGCTGCTGCTGCTGCTGCTTGTGGTCGGCGGCATTACCGCCATCCTCAATCCGCGGTTCCTGTCCGCGGTCAACCTGCTCGACATGGCCAACCTCATCGGCCTGTTCGGGATCTTCTCGATCGGCGTCGGCATGGTCATCATCACCGGCGGCATCGACCTGTCGGTGGGCTCGATCTTCGCGTTGCTCGGCGTCGTGTTCATCGACCTGCTGGTCAATCGCGGCGTGCCCTGGCCGCTGGCAATCCTCGCAATCGTGGCAGGGGGCACCGTGCTCGGTGCGCTGCAGGGCCTGCTGGTGACCAAGGCGAAGCTGCAGCCCTTCGTCGTCACCTTGTGCGGCCTGCTGATCTACCGGGGAGCCGCGCGGTACTACACCACCGATGCAACCATGGGATTCGGCTATTCCGACGATTTCGACTGGCTCGCCTGGCTCGCCTCGGGCCGGAGCTGGGGGATCCCGCACCCGTTCATGCTGTTGATCGTGGTCGCCGTCATCATGGGCGTGCTGCTGCACCGCTCGGTCTTTGGCCGCTACCTGTTCGCGATCGGCCGCAACGAGGAGGCCGCCCGCTTCTCCGGCATACGCACCGATGCCGTGATCACCGGCGCCTACATCATCAGCGGCGGCCTGGCGGGCGTGGCCACGATCTGCCTGGTCTTCTACACCAACTCCGTCTCGCCTTCGTCGTTCGGCAATTTCTACGAGCTCTACGCCATCGCGGCTGCGGTGCTGGGCGGCTGCAGCCTGCGCGGCGGCGAGGGCTCGATCATCGGGATCGTGCTCGGAACCGCGCTGCTCCAGGTGCTGCAGAACCTGGTCAACATTCTCGGCATCCCGAGCTCCCTCAATTTCGCCGTGATGGGGACCGTCATCCTGCTCGGCGTGCTGGCGGATCAGCCGATCGTGCGGCGCGCGATCCCGTCCTTTCGCGCGCTTCGTGCGGCTCGCCCCCGCGCGGGCGCAGGCGCAACCCCTGTCACGCCGGATCGCCCCTAAACGATCCAGGATTTCGCTCAGCCGGCCATGGTCTGCTCGACCGCGATCCGGGCGGCGGTCGCAAGCCGGTCCACCCGGTCGTTCTCGACGTGGCCGGCATGGCCGCGCACCCAGTGCCAGGACACTTGGTGCCGTTTCGCGGCCTCCAGCACGCGGCGCCACAGATCCATGTTGGCGACGGGGTCGCCGGAGGCATTGCGCCAGTTGCGCCGCACCCAGCCGGTGGACCAGCGCGTGACACCGTTGCGCAGGTATTCGCTGTCGGTGTGAAGGGCCACCACGCAGGGCCGTGTCAGCGCCTCCAGCGCCTCGGCGGCGGCGGTCAACTCCATGCGGTTGTTGGTGGTCTGCGCCGCGCCGCCGCTGAGCTCGCGCTCGCGCTCGCCGAGCCGCAGCAGCGCCGCCCAGCCGCCCGGCCCCGGATTGGGCCGGCAGCCGCCGTCGGTCCAGATCTCGACATTCGGCAGGGGCGCCTCAGAGTCCATAGGCGTGCGCGTCCTTTGCGGCGAGGTGGAAGCGCAGGCGACGCAGGTAGTCGAGCGGGTCCTTCGGCGTGACCAGCGCGCCCGGCGGCTGGTGCAGCCAGTCGAACAGCCGGGTCAGCACGAACCGCAGTGCGGCACCCTGCGCCAGCACCGGCAGGGCGGCGCGCTCGGCCTCGGCCAGCGGGCGGATGCTTTCGTAGCCGGCGAGCAGGGCGCGCGCCTTGGTGACGTTGAACTGCCAGCCGGCCTCGAAGCACCAGGCATTCAGGCAGATGCCGATGTCGTAGGCCAGCAGGTCGCTGCAGGCGAAGTAGAAGTCGATCACGCCGGACACGGCGCGTCCGAGGAAGAACACGTTGTCGGGGAACAGGTCGGCGTGGATCTGTCCGGCGGGCAACGCAGCCGGACCGGTGGACGCAGGCCAGGCCGGCAGGATCGCCGCCAGCGCCGCGTCGAGCTCGGCACCGAGCCCGGCCTGCACTTCATCGGCGCGGTCGCGGCTGAGCGCCAGCAGCGGCAGCCAGGATCCCGGCCCGAGCGAGTTGTCACGTATGGGCGCGTAGCCGAGCCCGGCGACGTGCAGGCGTGCCAGCGTCTCGCCGAGCGGGCGGCAATGCTCGGCCCGCACCCGGCGCGGCCACACGCCGGGCAGGAAGCTGGTGATCGCCGCCGGGCGGCCGCACAGCACGCGCAGGGCCTCGCCGTCGCGTCCGGCCAGCGGCTGCGGGCAGGTGACGCCGGCCGCCGCCAGATGGCGCATCAGGCCGAGGAACCAGGGCAGGTCGCGCCGGTCCACGCGCTTCTCGTAGAGGGTGAGGATGAAGTCGCCTGCGGTGGTGCGCAGCGAGAAGTTGCTGTTCTCGACACCCTCGGCGATGCCGCGGAAGGCGACCAGTCCGCCGATGTCGTAGTCGCCGAGAAAAGCAGCCAGAGCCTCGTCCGAGACGTCGGTATAGACGGCCATCCGGGGATACGGGCAGCCTTCAGCCCAAAGGCGCGGGCAGCTTGAAGATGACGTCTTCCTGCTTGACCGTGCGCTCCTCGATCTCCAGCGCGAACCGCGCCGACAAGGCGTTCACCATCTCCTGCACCAGCGTCTCGGGCGCTGAGGCCCCGGCGGTGATGCCGAGCGTATGGACACCGTCGAGAGCCGACCAGTCGAGGTCGCGCAGGCGCGGCACCAGCAGGGCGCGCGGCGCTCCCGAGCGTTCCGCCACTTCGCGCAGGCGCTGCGAATTCGAGGAGTTCGGGCTGCCGATGACGATGACCAGGTCGCAGCCGGGCGCAATCGCCTTGACCGCTTCCTGGCGGTTGGTGGTGGCGTAGCAGATATCCTCGCGCTTGGGCCCCTCCAGCATCGGGAAGCGGCCGCGCAGCACCGAGACGATCTCGGCGGTGTCGTCCACCGACAGCGTGGTCTGGGTGATGAAGGCGAGGCGCACGGGGTCGGCCGGCTGCACCCGGCGGGCCTCCTCTGCATCCTGCACCAGAGTCACCGCGCCGGGCGGCAACTGGCCCATGGTGCCGACCACCTCGGGGTGGCCGGCATGGCCGATCATCAGGATGTGCCGGCTGTCCGGGCCGCCATCCGCATAGTGCCGCTCGGCCTCGCGATGCACCTTGCTGACCAGCGGGCAGGTCGCATCGAGATAGAGCAGGTTGCGGCGCTGCGCTTCGGCCGGCACCGATTTCGGCACGCCGTGCGCGGAGAACACCACCTGGCCATCCGCCGGGACCTCGTCGAGCTCCTCGACGAAGATCGCACCCTGCGCCTCGAGCTGCTCGACCACCGTGCGGTTGTGCACGATCTCGTGGCGGACATAGACCGGCGCGCCATAGCGGCGGATCGCCTCCTCGACCACCCGGATGGCTCGGTCGACGCCGGCGCAGAAGCCGCGCGGACCGGCCAGCAGCACCCGCAGCGGACGCAGCGCGGTACTTGCGGCTCCATCCTGGAGAAGGACGGGGTCCTGCAGCAGGTGGGCCTCTGGCTGATCGAGCATCTGGTCCGGCATGGTGTTCCCCTCCCGAGCGGTCGGCAGTATATGGCGAGCGCGATCCTAAAGGCGACCCGAGCGGGGCGCATGCCGCAACCCGTCCCGCCACGGGACCCTGCCTTACAGGCGGGACAGGCCGAAAGTCGAGAATGAACCTGCCGATCTGCTCCCGTTCCGCTGCGACCGGCGTCGTATCCGCCGTGCGTGTTGCACCCGTGCGCATGGTGGCGCTGCTGGCGCTCATCGCGCTCGCGTCCTGCGGTCCCGACAACCCGAACGCGTTCGCGCCGGAATGCGTGCCGGTCGGGATCCTGGCGGATGCGGCCGACCTCTCGAGCTATGCCGGACCGTCCCGCGACGTCGCGACCCTGGTGACGCACGCCAGCATCGCGGCCGTCGGAGGCACGTGCAGCAACGCCGAGCAGGGGCATGCGCTGCACACCTCGGTCAGTGTCACGATCGGCGTGCAGCGTGGCCCGGCGGCGAGCTTCCGCACCCTGAGCGTGCCGTATTTCGTGGCGGTGCTGCACGGCGACCAGATCGTCGAGAAGCATGATCTCAGCATCGAGGCGACCTTCCCGCCGAATGCCGACCGGCTGGCGCTGAAGAGCGATCCGCTGGAACTGGACTTGCCGATCACCCGGCGGATGAGCAGCGACAGCTACCGCCTGGAGGTTGGCTTCCAGCTTACGCCGGAGCAACTTGCGTACAACCGCGCGCATATGCCTCGCTGAACCCTGGCCCGCTTACTCCTGGAGTCACGAGAATGGCAGACATCCGCTACACCAAGGAACATGAATGGGTTCGTCTGGAGGATGACGGCACGACCACGATCGGTATCACCGACCATGCCCAGGAAGCACTCGGCGACGTGGTGTTCATCGAGCTGCCGGAGCCGGACCGGGACCTGGCCGAAGGCGAAAGCTGCGCCGTGGTCGAGAGCGTGAAGGCGGCGTCCGACGTGTTCGCGCCGTTCGCCGGAAAGGTGCTCGAGATCAACGAGGTGCTGGCCGAGGACTCCAGCCTGGTGAATCGCGACGCCGAGGGCGAGGCGTGGTTCTTCCGCATGGAGCCGGCCGATCCGGAGGCCTTCAACAGCCTGATGGAAGAGGCGGAATACACCGCCTATCTCGAGAGCCTCTGAAGGCTCAGCTCTTGTGCTGCGCGCGCCAGGCCTGCACGGCCTGGAGTGTCTTCTGCACGTGGCCGTCGGGGTTCATCGCCGAATAGCTCTCCAGCACCGAGCCGCCAGGCGCGATCACGTACGAGGTCCGGTTGGCGTAGTGCACCACCGGCATCAGCGCGTCGTAGTGCCGCGCGATGCTGCCATCGGCGTCGGCCGCGACCGGGAACCTGCCCTGGCACTCGCTCACCGAGAACCGGTCGAGGGTCGCGATGCGGTCCTCCGATACCCCGATCACCGTGGCTCCGGCAGCCTTGTAGTCGGGGATCGCGGCCGCGAAGTCGTGCGCTTCGATGGTGCAGCCCTGGGTAAAGGCGGCGGGGTAGAAATACACCACGACCGGACCGCGACGGAGCGCGTCGGCCAGGGAGAAGTGGAATTCGTGGCCGTCGAGCGCCGCCTGCGCCGCGAAGTCGGGCGCCTTGGCGCCGACCGGCAGTGCGGCCCAGGTGGCGGGCGCCACAAGGACGAGCATGGCCGCCGGGATGGCGAGCCGCAGGGCGCTCCGTCGCGTGCTCCCACGCCTTGTGCTCCCACGCCTCAGGCTCACAGGCGGCCGTCCGGTGAGACCACCATGCACTCGCCACGGCCGCGGCTGAGGCGCTCGCAGGCCTCGACCGCGCCATTGCGCGAAAGCCCGGTCAGCCTGGCGCGATAGATGCGCGCGCCACCGCGTCCGGCGCGCACGCCGGCAATCTCGGTCTGGGCGCCCGGCAGCAGCCCGCGCACCCGTAACCGGGCGCTGCCGGCGGCTTCGCTGGCCTGTCCTTCCGTGCCGAACGCGCCGACCTGGATGGCCCAGTCGCGCGTACCTCCAGCCGTGCGGGCGCTCGGAATGCTCATTGCCATCGCCGGCGCGACCAGGTGGAAGCGGCGCGGAGCCGGCTCGGCGCGAGCGATGAGGGTCGGTGCTGCAGTCGGGACCGACGCCGGCTCCGGGCGGACAGGGGGTGTTGGGCTCGCGGCGAGGCGGCTGGCCCACACGCTGCTGACGCTCGCAACCTGCACGGGTGCCGCTGCCTGCACGGGCGACAACGGCAGCGGCCGCGCAGGCGACACGCGGTGCCAGGCGGCCTGATAGGCGGGTGCGGCCATGGGAACCGCCGGCGCTTCCGCGACCTGGACCGGCTGATCCTCGCCTGCGGAGTGGTCACGGCGACGCGCCCACGCCATGCGGATCGATCGGGTCTGCTGCTGGTCCTGCGCCGACGCGTACATGACACTGGCCGCGCCGGCATGGTTCATGACCATCAGGTCCGCCTGGGAGCGGCTGCTCGGAAAAATCCCGGCGATCTGTGGACCGATGATCGCGACGTACTGCCGGGTCTCGTTCGGCAGCGTCCGGTTGCGGGTCAGGAAGTCGTCGAGGCGGCCGGGACCGGTATTGTAGGCAGCGAGGAAGCCGGGCGAGCCGTAGATGTCGTACATCTGCCGCAGGTAGGCGGTGCCGGCCATGATGTTGTCGTGCGGTTCGTACGGGTCGGGACCGAGCGCATACTGGTTGCGCATGTCGTCATAGGTCGGCGGCATGAGCTGCATCAGCCCCATGGCCCCGGGCACCGAGGTCACGAACTGGCCGTTGATGAACTCGTGACCGCCCGATTCCTGGTGGATGACGGCGCGGATCCAGGCATCGGGAACGTCGAAGCGCTGCGAGGCGGCTTCGATGTACGGGCCCCATGGATCGTCCGCCGGACCCGGCGGGGCATAGTAGTTGCGGGCATGGGCGCGATAGTCGGCGGCTTCCTGGGCGACCGGGATCATCGGGCCGCGCGGCGTCCCGGCGCAGGCGGCCAGCAGCGTGAGCAGCAGAAGACTGGCCGCAGTCTTCAGCAGTCCGGGCCTCAGCAGTCCGGGCCTCAGCAGTGCGGGCCGCAGCATCGGGCGCAGCGTCACCGGACGCATGGCGGTGCGTATCTGCCCCCGGCGTCCAGTCTCTCGTGTCATGTCAGATGCGGCCCTATCAGCGAAAGCTCGCGCGATCATGCAGGAACCCCTTCTAACTCGCTACAACTAACCTGTCTTTGCTGTCAGATGATCTGGCTGCGCACCCATCGCGGCCGGCTTCGCGCGCCGGATCGACCGGCCGAGCACGTTGCGGCGGGCAGGCGGATCGGCTACGCGACCGCCATGGACAAGGTCGATGTCGCTGCGCGGAAGGTCGATGTCGCTTCGCGGGCTGGTGATATCGTGGCACGGGCGGATCATCCCGCCGAACGGGCGGGCGCAGCGCCACATGTCCCGCTGCGCGGCACCGGACTGCTGCTCGATGCGACCGGAGGGGCTGCAGCGCGACGGCGGGCGGTGCGGCAGGATCTCGCCGAAGGCTTCGCCCTCTGGCGGCTGGCCCTCTCGCTGGGCTGGCTCGACATCAAGCTGCGCTATCGCGGATCGGCACTCGGGCCGCTCTGGCTGACGCTCTCCGGCGCGATCATGGTGGCCTCGATGGGGCTGATCTACGGCCGGCTGTTCGGCATCGTGCTGCGCGACTACCTGCCGTTCCTGGCCCTCTCGATGATCCTGTGGCAGTCGTTCATCGGCGGCCTGACAGGCGAGGCCTGCACGGTGTTCCTCGAAGCCGAGCAGACCATCCGGGCGATGCGCATGCCTTTCACCGTGCAGGTGCTGCGCTGCGTGACACGCAACGCCATCGTGCTGGCGCACAACCTGGTGGTGCCGGTCGGGGTGTTCGCGATCTACCGGGCGTGGCCCGGCCTCACGGCTCTGCTGTCGTTGCCCGGCCTGGTGCTGTGGGTGGCGGACGGGATCGCCGCCTGCTTCCTGCTCGGCAGCCTCTGCGCGCGATTCCGCGACATCCCGCCGATCGTGGGCAGCGTCATGCAGATCGCCTTCTACATCACGCCGATCGTCTGGAAGCCGTCGCAGCTCGGCGCGCATGGCTGGTGGCTGCCGCTGAACCCGTTCGACACCCTGCTGGAAACCGTGCGTTCGCCGCTGCTCGGGGTGCCTGCGGGCCTCGTCACATGGGGATCGGCCCTGGGCTACAGCGTGCTGCTCTGGCTCGCGGCGCTGATGATCTTCACGCGGGCCCGGCCGCGGCTGGCGTTCTGGGTATGAGCGGCCAGCAACCGGCCCGGCAGGCCGCCTTCTTGCGCATCGAGGCGTTGTCGCTGGATTTCCCGATCTATCACGGCGGCGCCCGCTCGCTGAAGAAGACGGTGCTGTCGGTGGCGTCCGGCAAGCTCGGTCCGGCGCGTGGCGCGCCCGGCGGCACGGTGTCCGGCGGCCCGGCCACCCGGCGTGTCGTCGTGCAGGCGCTGCGCGACATCAACCTGTCGCTGGTGGCGGGCGACCGGCTCGGCATCGTCGGCCATAACGGCGCCGGCAAGTCGAGCCTGCTGCGGGCGATGGCCGGGATCTACGAGCCGGTAGCCGGCCGTGTGCATGTCGGCGGCACGCTGAACGCCCTGCTCGATCCGAATCTCGGCATGAACATCGACCTGACCGGCCGGGAGAACATCGTGCTGCGTGGCCGCTATGCCGGGCTGTCGTCCGGCGCGATCCGGCTGCTCGAGGAGGATGTCGAGGAGTTCGCGGCGCTGGACGCGTTCCTCGACATGCCGGTGCGGACCTATTCGTCCGGCATGGTGATCAGGCTCGGCTTCGGGCTGGCGACCGCGATCGCGCCGCAGGTGCTGCTGATGGACGAGTGGTTCATGGCCGGCGACTCGGCGTTCCAGGACAAGGCGCGCGCCAGGCTGGAGAGCGTCGTGCGTGGCGCCGAGATCCTGGTGCTGACCTCGCACACGGTGTCGGTGCTGCGAACCTGGTGCACCCGGGTGCTGTGGCTGGAGTCCGGCCGGGTACGTGCGGACGGGCCCGCCGACGAGGTGCTGGACCAGTACACGCTGGCCACCGGCGGCAAGCTGCCGGTGAGCCGGATCGCGGCCGCGGCGCCGGAGGAGCTGACCAAGCTGGTCGGCTGACTAAGGACCGTCGCGCGCCGCCGGTGACCGGGTCGCGTCGTCCAGCCGCAGGATGGTGTGGGCATTGGTGAACGAGGTCGCCAAGGTATCGATGGCGCCGGTCCGGAGCGCGCCGAGGATGGCCGGCGCCTTGGTGTTCTCGCTGGCGATCGCGATCACGTCCGGGATGCGCTCCAGGTCCTGGCGGCTCAACCCGATGACGCGGCCCTGCATGCCGGTGTTGGCCGGGCGGCCGTGGATGTCGATGAAGTCGTAGCCCATGGTATCGCCGATGGTGCCGGCCAGCCGGGCCTCGGCGATCTCCTCCGCCGAGAACCAGCCCATGCGCACCATGTTGCTCTCTTCCGAAAGATCGCCGACGCCGATCAGGGCAACGTTGGCGCGGCGCGCCCGGTCCAGCGTGAGCTTCACCGTCTCGTTGCGGTAGAGCTCGGCGCGCAGCTCGGCGTTGGTGACCAGCGCCGGCGCGTACAGCGTCTCGCTCTCGCCGCCGAAGCGCGCCGCCAGCCTGCGGCAGATATGGTCGGGGTTCATGTGCTCGCCAGCCCGCTGCGAGCCGCCGATCGCGCAGACGAACACCGTGCTGCCGCGCGCGCGGACGCCGAGCGTGTCGGCGATGGCGGCGACGTTGCGGCCCATGCCGACAGCGACAGTGCTGCCCGCCGCCAGGGTGCGTTCGAGATGGGAGGCGACGAGGGCGGCGACGGCATTGCGCTGGGCCACCGGATCGCGATGGTCGATCGAGACCAGCAGCCGGTCGATGCCGAACCGGCGGATGAAATCCTGTTCCAGTTCCGCCCCGACCACGGGCGGCTGGTGCACCCGTATCTCGACCAACCCGTCGGCACGCGCCCGCTTGAGCAGCCGGCCGATCTTCGCGCGCGAGAGCGCGAAGCGGCGGGACAGGTCCTCCTGGGTGACATCGTCGTAGTAGTACAACGTGGCGATCTCGATCAGGGTCTCGATCCTGACCTCCGCGCGCTCGGGTTGACGGGCGCCCACTGCATGCTCTCCCACAGTCGGCGGTGCATTTAATGCACCGCACAATTATTACGTCGACGCTCATTTGCTCACGACTTGATGCTCATTTAGCCGAAGCGCATTGGGGTGATTAAGACCAATCCATCGCGCAGCGCTCGCTATGGGTTAGATCAAGCTGCACAAGCGCGCACGATGTTGACTTTCGTGCGCCTGCGGACAAGGTTCTGATCGCATGCAGGCGGCGGAGGAAGGCGGCATGAACCGCGTGATCGACGATCCGGACCAGGTCACCGAGGGCACCCTGCGCGGTGTTCTCGCGGCCCATCCGGACCTGCTCGTGGCGACCGACCATCCGCGCGTGCTGCGCCGGGCGGGCGACCGGCCGCGTGGTCGTGTGGGGGTCGTTACCGGTGGCGGATCCGGGCACGAGCCGGCATTCCTGGGCTATGTCGGCCCGGGCCTGTGCGATGCGGTGGCAGTGGGCGAGGTCTTTGCGTCGCCGACCGCCAAGAGCTTCCACGCCGCCTTCAAGGAAGCCGATGGCGGCAAGGGCGTCGCCTGCCTGTACGGCAACTATGCCGGCGACAACATGAACGTGAAGATGGCGGCGAAGCTCGCGGCCAAGGACGACATCACTGTGAAGACCGTGATCGCCAATGACGACGTGGCGTCGGCGCCGCCCGACGAGGCCGACAAGCGCCGCGGCGTCGCCGGCGAGATCCTGATGTGGAAGGCGGGCGGTGCGCGCGCGGCGGAGGGTGCCGATCTCGATGGCGTGATCGCGTCGGCGCAGAAGGCGATCGACAACACGCGCTCGATCGGCATCGGCCTGTCCGCCTGCACGATACCCGCGGCCGGCAAGCCGAACTTCACCATCGAGGACGGCAAGATGGAGGTCGGCATCGGCCACCATGGCGAGCACGGCATCGCGGTGTTGCCGGTGGCGCCGGCCAAGGAGATGGCGGGCCTGATGCTGGAACGCATCCTGGCCGATTTTTCCTTCGGCGGCGAGGATGTCGGCGTGCTGATATCCGGCCTCGGTGCCACGCCGCTGATGGAGCTGTACCTGCTGTACGGCCATGTCGACGAGATCCTGCGCGCACACAAGATCACGCCGCGTCTCCGCTACGTCGGCAATTACTTCACCTCGCTGGAGATGTCGGGTGTGTCCGTGACGCTGACGCGCCTGGACGATGAACTCGATCGCCTGTTGCGCGCGCCCGCGCGCTCAATCGGACTCACGGTTGCCGGCTAGGGGACGCTGCCATGCCAGAGACAGTGACACTTGCCGACGCGGCACCGATCGCCACCGACATCGCCGCCGTCATCATCGAGAACCAGGGGCTGCTCTCCGAGATCGACGGCGCCACCGGAGACGGTGATCACGGCATCAACATGGCGAAGGGCTTCCGGCTCGTCATCGAGCGCCTGGATGGCAAGAGCTTCGACCTGCGCGACGGTTTCGCCACCATCGGCGACACGCTGCTGGGCGATATCGGTGGCTCCATGGGGCCGCTGTACGGGTCTTTCTTCACCGAGATGGCGGATGCGCTGGAAGGCGTCGGCGCGCTCGATCGGGACAATTTCGCCTCCATGCTGTCGGCTGGCGAGGCGGCCATCGTCGATCTCGGCGAGGCGAAGATCGGCGACAAGACGCTGATCGATGTGCTGGTGCCCGCGCGGGACGCCTTCATCGCGGCCGCCAAGGACGGACGCGATTTCGCGGCCAGCCTGGACGCTCTCAAGGCGGCCAGCACCGCCGGCCTGGAGTCCACGCGCGACATGGTGGCGAGGCTCGGCCGCGCCGCGCGGCTGGGCGAGCGGTCACGCGGCACGCTCGATGCGGGCGCCTGCTCGTGCAACCTGATCCTGCAGGCGCTGGCCGACGGCCTGCTGCGCCGCCTGAAATCTGCCTGACCAACCAATTCGATCCTGCGAGAGGACCCCACGATGGATACCGTGATCGAGACCGCCAGGCCGCCGGGTGTCGACCTGCCGAAGCGTATGCAGGCGGTCGTGGCCTATGCTCCCGGCGACTACCGGCTCGAGGAGGTCGACGTGCCGCGCGCGGGGCCCGACGACATCATCATCGAGGTCGAGGCCTGCGGCATCTGCGCCAGCGACATCAAGACCTTCCAGGGCGCGCCGTCGTTCTGGGGCGACAACAAGGGCCAGGCGCGCTACGTCAAGGCGCCGATGATCCCCGGGCACGAGTTCGTGGGACGCGCGGTGGAGGTCGGCGAGAACGTCGTGCGCCGCGGCGTGTACAAGGTCGGCGACCGGCTGATCTCCGAGCAGATCGTGCCGTGTGAACATTGCCGCTATTGCGGCCGTGGCGAATACTGGATGTGCGAGCGGCACGACGTCTACGGCTTCCAGAACAACGTCAATGGCGGCATGGCCAAGTACATGCGGTTTCCCAAGGAGAGCCGCACGCACAAGGTGCCGGACAGCATCCCGCTGGAAAAGGCGGTGCTGGCGGAGCCGTATGCGTGCTCGGTGCATGCGGTCAATCGCGGCCTGATCCAGCTTGACGACGTGGTGGTGCTGTCGGGCGCCGGGCCGCTCGGCCTGGGCATGGTGGGGGCGGCGCGGCTGAAGAACCCGTCGAAGCTGATCGTGCTGGACGGCAAGCAGGACCGGCTCGACCTCGCCAAGAAATTCGGCGCTGACATCGTGATGAACCCGTTCGAGGTGGATGTGGTGAGCGCGGTCAAGGAGATGACCGACGGCTACGGCTGCGACGTCTATATCGAGGCCACCGGGCATGAATCCAGCGTGACGCAAGGCCTGAACATGATCCGCAAGCTCGGCCGCTTCGTCGAGTTCTCGGTGTTCGGCCACGAGGTGACGGCGGACTGGTCGATCATCAGCGACCGCAAGCAGCTCGACCTGTACGGCGCGCATCTCGGACCCTACTGCTATCCGCTGACAATCGCGGCGATCGGCGACGGGCGCCTGCCGACCGAGGGCGTGGTGACGCACCAGCTGCCGCTGGCCGACTTCAAGCATGGCTTCGACCTGATGAAGAAGGGCGACGGCTCGATCAAGATCATCCTGGTCCCCTAACAAGAACAACCGGAGGAAACCCGTCATGGCCGACAAGATCCAGGACACGTTGAAGGCGTTTGCGGCCGGCCGGATGGGCCGGCGCGAGATGCTGGCCCGCATGGGGCAGTACGGCATCGGTGCAGCGGCGGCCACCACGCTGCTCAACCGCATGCAGTCCAGCGCGCTTGCGGCGACGTCCTATGACTGGATGGCGCAGAAGGGCAAGTCGATCAAGCTGCTGATGAACAAGCACCCCTATACGGATGCGCTGCTGAAGAACATCGACAGCTTCAAGACGCTGACCGGGATCGACGTGACCTACGACGTGTTTCCGGAGGACGTCTATTTCGACAAGGTCACCGCGGCGCTGTCGAGCAAGTCGACCACCTACGACGTGTTCATGTCGGGTGCCTACCAGACCTGGCAATATGGCCCGGCCGGCTGGCTGGTCGACCTCAAGAAATTCATCAACGATCCCTCCGAGACCTCGCCCGACTATGACTGGGACGGGATCTTGCCGAACCTGCGCGCCTCGACCGCGTGGAGCGGCGTGCCGGGCGAGGCACTCGGCGGTCCGACGGCCAAGCAGTGGGCCATGCCCTGGGCCTGGGAGTTGAACTCGATCGCCTACAACAAGCGCATCCTCGATGCGGCGCATATGGAGCCGCCGAAGGACCTGCCGCACCTGATCGAGATGGCTGCGAAGATCTCCAAGGATATGCCTGGCGTCTATGGCATCGGCACGCGCGGCAGCCGCTCGTGGGCAACGATCCATGCCGGCTACCTCACCGCCTTCACCAATTACGGGGCGAAGGATTTCGACACCAGCGGCGGCAAGCTGGTGCCGGCGATGAACAGCAAGGAGGCGAAGGCCTTCACCAAGCTGTGGATCGAGATGGTGCAGAAGGGCGGCCCGAAGAACTGGACTACTTATACCTGGTACGAGGTTGCGAACGATCTCGGCGCCGGCACCTCGGCAATGGTCTACGATGCGGACAGCGCGGCATTCTTCCAGGAGAAGGGCACCAAGGAAGCCGGCAATATCGTCTATCACGCCTTCACACCCAACCCGGAGGCGAGCCGGCCGACGCCGAACGTCTGGATCTGGTCGCTGGCGATGAGCAACTTCTCGCGCCAGCAGTCGGCGGCTTGGAAGCTGATGCAGTGGGCGACCAGCACGCAGCAGCTCATGCTCGGCGCCACCAAGGCAGACCTGATCGACCCGACGCGGCAGGTCGTCTGGGACAACCAGGACTTCAAGACGCGCATGCAGGGCTATCCGGGCTATCTGGAGCAGTTCGCGGCCTCCTCGCCCGGTGCCAAGATCTACTTCACCCCGCAGCCGCTGTTCTTCAACGTGACCACCAACTGGGCGGCGGCACTGCAGAAGATGTACTCGAACCAGGTTTCGGTCGAAGACGGCCTCGACCAGCTTGCATCCGACATAAAGTCGCAGCTCACGAACGCCGGCATCACGGATTGACCGCCTGAAGGGGCACGCCAATGGACGCCGCGACCTACCCGCCGATCGAGCGACGCATCAGACGCGGATCGCGGGTTTCCATGCGGGTGCTGCCCTACCTGCTGAGCCTGCCGGCGTTACTGGTGTGCATCGGGATCCTGGTGCCGTTCATCACAGCGGTGCTGTATTCCCTGCAGCGCTACAACCTGGCCTTCCCGATGGGTCGACGATGGATCTGGTTCGGCAATTTCATCAGCCTGTTCCGGAGTTCCAGCTTCTGGCACACGGTGTACGTCTCGCTGGCCTACACCGTGCTGACGGTCGGGGTGGAGCTGCTGCTGGGCCTGGGCATCGCGCTGCTGCTTTGGCGCCGGTCGTGGCTGACCAACCTGCTCTCCGTCCTCCTCATCCTGCCGCTGATGGTCGCTCCCGCCATTGCGGCGCTGATGTGGAAGCTGATGACCAACTCCAACTTCGGCGTGCTGTCCTACCTGGTCTCGCGGCTCGGGTTTCATGACTTCCGCTGGGGCGCCTCGCCGAACAGCGCGCTGTTCACCGTGGTGCTGGTCGATGTGTGGGTCTACACGCCGTTCATCGCGATCCTGTTGCTCGCCGGATTGCGGGGCCTGCCGCGGCAGCCGTTCGAGGCCGCCGAACTCGATGGCGTACCGGGCAGCTTCGTGTTCTTCCGCATCCTGCTGCCGATGCTGCTGCCCTATCTGCTGACCGCGAGCCTGTTCCGCATGCTCGACAGCATCCAGCAGTTCGACATCA
>CAXTVI010000023.1:0-75401 GCA_964247695.1 uncultured Acetobacteraceae bacterium | reverse complement strand
TCGGCGCGGTCGGCACGGTGATCGGCCCGATCCTGGGCGCGATCCTGCTCACCACGATCAACAACGGCGCCAACCTGCTCAACGTGAACCCGTTCTGGCAGCGTGTGATTACCGGCGGGCTGATCATCGTGATCGTGTATTTCGACCAGCGTAGGCGGCGGCGCTCATGAAGGCGCTGCTGTGCGAGGCGCCAGGCAGGCTCGCCGTGGTGCAGCGGCCCGACCCGGTTCCCAAGGACGGCGAGGCCGTGCTGCGCATCCGGCGGGTCGGCGTATGCGGCACCGACCTGCATATCTTCGAGGGCAAGCATCCGTTCCTGCACTATCCGCGGGTGATGGGCCATGAGCTTGCCGGCGAGGTGGTGCACGCGCCGCCCGGCAGCATGCTGCGGCCCGGGCAGGCGGCGTATGTCGTGCCGTACCTGTCCTGCGGCCACTGCGGGGCCTGCCGGCGCGGCCTGAGCAATTGCTGCCGCAACATCAGCGTGCTTGGCGTGCACCAGGATGGCGGCATGGCGGAACTGCTCGCGGTGCCGGCCGCCAACGTGGTGCCGCTCGAGGGCATAGGCTTGGACGAGGCGGCGATGGTGGAGTTCCTGGCGATCGGCGCGCACGGCATCGCGCGCGGAGCGGTGACCGCAGGGGATCGGGTGCTGGTGGTGGGCGCAGGTCCGATCGGCATCGCGGCGATCCTGTTCGCGAAGGCGCGCGGGGCGCAGGTCAGCGTCGTGGACATGCGCCAGGACCGGCTGGACCTGGCTTTGGCTTCGCTGGGGGCGGACGCCGCGCTGCTTGCGAATGCCGACACCGAGGCAGCCTTTTCGGACGCCACTGGCGGCGAATTCTTCGACGTCGTGGTGGACGCCACCGGCAATGTCGACTCGATCCGCAACGGGTTGCGCTATGTCGGCCATGGCGGCCGCTACGTGCTGCTCAGCGTGGTGCGCGAGGAGATCGGCTTTGCGGACCCGGAATTCCACAAGCGAGAAACCACCCTGTTGGCCAGCCGCAACGCGCTGCCGGCGGATTTCGCCGAGGTGGTGACACGCATGCGCGAGGGCAGCATTCCGGTGGCGACACTCCGCACCCACCATGCCCGGCTCGACGAGGCGGCGGCGCAGTTTCCCGGCTGGCTGCGGCCGGAGGCCGGCGTGATCAAGGCGACCATCGAGGTATAGCGTGACCGTCACTCCCATCGTGCAGTTCGGCACCAGCCGTTTCCTGCAGGCGCATGTCGATCTGTTCGTCTCGGAGGCGCTCGCATCCGGCGACGCCCCCGGGCCGATCACCGTCGTGCAGACCACCGACAGCGCCGACAGTGCGCGCCGCATCGCCGCCTTCAATGCCGGGCCGTTCCCGGTGCAGGTGCGCGGGATCGAGAACGGGGCCGTGGTGGACCGGCGCGTCGAGGTTGCGAGCGTGGTCCGGGCGCTGCAGGCCGCGCGGGATTGGGACGCGATCGAGAGCATCGTCGTGCACGAGGCGCAGGTGCTGGTCTCCAATACCGCGGAGCGCGGCTTCGACCTGCATCCCGAGGACGCGCTGGGCCCGGAGCATGCGCGATCGTTCCCGGCCCGGCTGGCGCGGCTGCTGCTGGCGCGCTACCGGCATCGCGCCGAGCCGCTCGACCTGTATCCGTGCGAGCTGCAGGTCGGCAACGGCCGCATGCTGCGCGACATCGTGCTGCAGGCGAGCAGCACGTGGGATGTGCCCGATGGCTACCGCGAGTGGCTCACGACGCGCTGCCGCTGGGTCAACACGCTGGTCGATCGCATCGTGCCGACGCCGTTGGAGCCGATCGGCGCGGTGGCCGAGCCGTATGCGCTGTGGGCGATCGAGGCGCAGCCCGGACTGGTGCCGTTCTGCCGGCACCCGTGCATCGAAGTCGCGGACTCGCTGGAGCGCTACGAGCAGCGCAAGCTGTTCATCCTCAATCTCGGCCACAGCGTGCTGGTGTCGCGCTGGCAGCAGGCGGGCCTGGCACCCGGCATGACGGTGCGCGAGATCCTCGACATCCCCGAGCAGCGCGAATTTCTCGACGCCGTGCACGAGCAGGAAGTGCTGCCGCTATTCGCGGCCCTGGGCGATGCCGGCGCGCCCACCTATCGCGCCACCACCATGGACCGCTTCCGCAATCCGTTCCTCGACCACCAGCTTGCCGACATCGCGCGCAACCACCAGAGCAAGGTGCGCATCCGGGTCGGCGGCGTGCTGAACCTGGCGCAGCGGGTGGCGCCGGAACATCGGATGGACCGGCTGCGCGCGGTGCTGCAGGACGCCGCCTGATGCGTTGACAGGCGGTCCCATACCGATAAGAGACGCCAGCAAAAGGGGAATTTGTCGATGAAAAGCCGGGTTGCAGGTCTGGGTCTGGCAGCAATGCTGCTTATGTCGGCGGCGCACGCAAATGCCGACACCGCGGGCAAGCGCATCGCGCTCTCCAACAACTATGCCGGCAACTCGTGGCGGCAGACCATGCTGACCTCCTGGACCGACGCCACCGGCCACGCCGTGAAGATGGGCATCGTGAAGGCGGCGCCGGCCTTCACCACCGCCGAGAACCAGGTCACCGAGCAGGCCGCGCAGATCCAGAACATGATCCTGCAGGGCTTCGACGCCATCGTGGTCGACGCCGCTTCGCCGGATGCGCTGAACGGGGCCATCAAGTCGGCCTGCGATGCCGGCATCACCGTGATCTCGTTCGACGGCATCGTCACCGCACCCTGTGCGTGGCGACTGACCGTCGACTTCAAAGGCATGGGTGCCGAGCAGGTGGATTACCTTGCGTCGCGGCTGCCGCAGGGCGGCAACCTGGTCGAGATACGCGGCATGGCCGGCACCTCGATCGATGACGGCTTCCATACCGGCATGCAGGAGGCCCTGAAGCGGCATCCAAACCTTCATGTTGTCAGCACCGTGAATGGCAACTGGACGCAGACTGTTGCGCAGAAGGCGGTCGCCGGCGTGCTGCCCGGCCTGCCGACGATAGCGGGCGTACTGACAGAGGGCGGTGACGGCTACGGGGCCGCGCAGGCGTTCTCGTCGGTCGGCCGCCCCGAGCCGATCATCATCATGGGCAACCGCCAGGAAGAGCTCGCCTGGTGGAAGCAGCAGCACGACAAGGACGGCTACACCACGATGTCGTCGAGCATCGCGCCGGGCGTGGTGACGCTGGCGTTCTGGGTGGCGCAGCAGGTGCTCGACGGCCACCCGCCGCCGAAGGACCTGCAGGTGCCGTACCTCAAGATCACCCAGGACACGCTGGACGCCACGCTCGCCAAGACGCCGAGCGGCGGCCTTGCCAACCACCTCTACACGCAGCAGGACGCCGAGCAACTGCGTGCCGTCGCCCACTGACCACAGCCTCGCGGACAGGGCAGCGAGCCTGGTCCGCTTCACCGACGTCGCCAAGAGCTTCGGCCCGGTCCGGGCACTCGACGGTGTCGACCTCAGCATCGAGGCGGGGGAGTGCCTCGGGCTGGTCGGCCATAACGGCGCCGGCAAGTCCACGCTGATCAACCTGCTGACCGGCGCGCTGACCCCGAGTTCGGGCAGCATGCAGGTCGCGGGCGCCCCCGGCTCGGTGCACGACCCGCGCGCGGCGCGGCGCCTGGGCATTCGCTGCGTGTTCCAGGAGCTGTCGCTCTGCCCGAACCTGACGGTGGCGGAGAACACCCGGCTGGTGCATCCGACCCTGCGCGGCTGGAACTGGTCGCGGCGGGCGGCCGCGCTGATCGCGGCGTCGCTCGACACGGTGTTTCCCGGCCACCGCATACGCGCCGGCGTTGCGGTCGCCTCGCTCTCGCTGACCGAGCGCCAGATGGTGGAGATCGCGCGCGCCTTCACCACCACCGACATCGCACCCAGGCTGGTCATCCTCGACGAGCCGACCTCGTCGTTGGACGCCTCCACCGCCTCGCAACTGCTCGCGCATATCCGGCGCATGACCCAGCAGGGCTGCAGCGTGCTGCTGGTGACGCACATGCTGCACGAGGTGCTGGAGAGTGCGGACCGCATCGCGGTGATGAGCGACGGCCGCGTCGTCGGCTGCGATCCGGCAAGCGCGCATGACCGCGACAGCCTGGTGGCGCTGATGAGCGGCGGCACCCACCGTGCCTCGGTGGCGCGGCTGGCGGCCGATCGTCGCACCGGCAGCAGCCAGGTGCTGCAGGCGACGCCGAAGGGTGGCGCCAGGGGAGGCCGGCAACTGGTCGCCAACGAAGGCGAGGTGATCGGTCTCGGCGGCCTCGCGGGACACGGGCAGACCGAGTTCCTGGTCGATCTCTTCTCGGCGCATTCGATGGCGATGGTCGTGGGTGACCGCAAGCGCGACGGCGTGTTCCCGCTCTGGTCGATCTGCGAGAACATTTCCGTGGGTGCATACCGCAAGCATCTGCGGCACGGGTTGCTCGATCTGGCAAGCGAGCAGGCATCGGCGGAGGACTGGCGCGGGCTGATGAAGATCCGGGCGCCGGACATGGACAACCCGATCCTGTCGCTCTCGGGCGGCAACCAGCAGAAGGCGCTGTTCGCGCGGGCACTCGACAGCGACGCGCGCATCATCCTGATGGACGACCCGATGCGTGGCGTCGACGTGCAGACCAAGCAGGACGTGTATGCGATGATCCGCGCGCAGGCCGCCGCCGGGCGCACCTTCCTCTGGTACACCACGGAGATGGACGAGCTGTACGAGTGCGACCGCGTCTATGTGTTCCGCGAGGGACGCATCATGGCGGCGCTGGGTCCGGACGAGATCACCGAGGAACGCGTCCTGCAGGCGTCGTTCTGATGGCCGCCCCTGCTGCCTTGCGCCTGCGTGCAGATGCAAGGTTGCTGCTGCCGGTGGCGACCTTCGTGCTCCTGCTCGGCGCGATCTTCTGGCTGCAGCCGCGCACGATGAGCTATTTCGGCCTCAACCTGATGCTCAACCTGGCGGTGCCGCTGGCGCTGGCCACCATCGCGCAGATGATGTTCCTGACCATCAACGACCTCGATTTGTCGATCGGCAGCTTCGTGGGTCTGGTGGCCTGCATCACCGCGACCTGGCTGCACGACCGGCCCTGGCTCGGCGTGCTCGCGCTGCTCGGTTGCATCGCGGGCTATGCCGCAGTCGGAGCCCTGGTGCAGTGGCGGCAACTGCCCTCGATCGTGGTGACGCTGGGCCTATCGTTCGTCTGGCTCGGGCTTGCGATCCTGGTGCTGCCGTCGCCGGGCGGCAACGCGCCCGACTGGCTCAGCAGCTTCGTCGGCTACCACATGCCGCTGGTGCCGTTGCCAATCGTCGCCTGCGTGGTGATCGGCCTCTTCACCCACGTGCTGATGATGCGGACTTCGTTCGGCGTGGTGCTGCGTGGCATGGGCGGCTTCGCGCGCGCCGTCGAACGCGCCGGCTGGTCGGCGTTGCGCGCGCGCATGACGCTGTATGCGCTGGCCGGCTGCTTCGGCGTGCTGTCCGGGCTCGCTCTGGTCGGGCTGACCACCTCGGCGGACGCCAACATCGCGCAGCGCTACACGCTGCTGTCGGTGGCGGGCTCGATCCTGGGCGGCTGCAGCTTCTTCGGAGGCCGCATCGCGCCGATCGGGACCGTGATCGGCGCGCTGACCCTCGCGCTCGCCAGTTCCGCGCTCACATTCTTGCATCTCGGCGCCGACTGGCAGGTAGGAGCGCAGGGCGCGATCCTGATCGCGGTGCTGGCGCTGCGTGCGCTCACCGGCCGCGAGCGCGAGGCATGAACAGGCTGTTCGCACCACTCCGGTGGCTGGTCCGGCAGCCCTGGTCGTGGTCGTTCGCGGCGGCCATCGTGGTCTGGCTGGTGGCGGCGGTCGCGGCCGGGCAGGGCGCCGGCGGGGCGCTCACCGCGGCACTGGCCTTCGGCACGTTCTACGTGATCGTCGGCCTCGGCCAGATGGTGGTGGTGACGCTCGGTCCCGGCAACGTGGACCTGTCGATCCCATCCGCCATCGCGCTCGCCGGCGTCATCGCCATGAAGGTGATGGACGGCAGCAATGGCGGCATCGTGCCGGGCATCCTGGCAGCACTGGCCTCGGGGGCGGCGGTCGGGCTCGCCAATGCCGGGCTGGTGTTCCTGCTGCGCATCCCGCCGATCGTGGCCACCCTGTCGGCGAGCTTCATCGTGCAGTCGGTTGCCATCGACGTCGGCGGCGGCCTGCTGGTCAAGCCGCCGCCGGCGCTGGCATGGTTCAGCACGGCGGCGCCGCTCGGACTGCCGCTGGCGGCGTTCGTGGCGCTGGCGCTCAGCCTGCTGGTGTCCCTGGTGCTGGCGCGGACGATCTTCGGACGCACGGTGTCGGCGATCGGGCAGAACCGCCGGGCGGCACGGCTGGCGGGGCTGCAGGTCAATCGGGTGGCGGTAGCGACCTATGCGCTGTCCGGCGTGCTGAGCGCGGTCTGCGGCGTACTGCTGGCCAGCTTCTCCGGCGGTGCGTCGCTCGACATGGGGGTGGAGTATCTGCTGTCCTCGATCGCGGTGGTGGTGATCGGCGGAACGTCGGTGAATGGTGGCCGCGCCAGCCCGGCGGGGGTTTGGGGAGCGGCATTGTTCCTGTTCCTGCTGGTGTCGATGCTGAACACGCTGGGGTTCGGGGCGGGGACGCGAATGGTGTTGACCGGGCTGGTCATCATCGCGGTGATCACCGCGGCAGGCGGAGAGCGCGCCGCCTGACTCGAGTTCGGGAGGACGTGGCGTTTGAAATGGCTGATCCGATGCGCGGCCATGCTGCCGCTCTTGCTGCCAGCCGGCGTCGCCCGCGCGGCTGAGACCCCGCCTGTAATTGTCGACACCGATATCGGCGACGACATCGACGACGCCTTTTCCCTGGCGCTGCTGCTGCGAGCCCCGGAGGTGCGCATCGGAGCGGTCATCACGAGCTTCGGTGACACGACGCTCCGGACACGGCTGGTCCGGCGCTTCCTCCATCAGGCGGACCGTGACGACATCGCGGTGGGCACCGGGCCGTCGACCGCGGACAGCACCCGTTTCACCCAGGCGGCGTGGGCGTCGGCTGGCCCGGTGGCGCCGGCCCCTGATGCGGTGGCGCTGCTGCTGGACCGGCTGCGTGCGGCGCCGAGCGGCAGCATCACCCTGGTCGCGATCGCGCCGCTCACGACGATCGGAGCTGCGATCGCACGCGATCCGGCGAATTCCCGTCGCTTGCGGCAGGTGATCCTGATGGGCGGATCGGTGCGTCGTGGCTATGGCAAGGCTGCCGGCACCACCAGCGACACGCCGAGCAACGAATATAACATCCGCTCGGATCCGGAGGATCTCCGGCGGCTTATTGCGAGTGGCGTCCCGGTCGTCCTGATGCCGCTGGATGCCACCGAGGTTGCGCTGCCGCTGGCGATGCGCCGCAACATCTTCGGCCAGCCCGATCCTGCCGATCGGGCGCTCGCCGCGCTCTATACCCAGTGGGCCGCGAACAATCCATGGGGTCCGGTTCCGGTGCTGTTCGACGTGGTTCCGGTCGCATGGCTGCTCGATCCGTCGGTCTGTCAGCCGGTGCCGATCCGCCTGGCCGTGCTGGATAACGGCGCGACCATCGAACAACCGGGCGCCGCGAACGTGCGTGCCTGCCTCGATATCGACCGGGCGAGGGTGCTTGGCCTGCTGAACGATCGCCTCAAGACCTTGCCGTCACATCCCCGTCCCGTGATGACGCCCGCTGTCGGCAATTAGCCGGAAGCGCCGCACGAGCGCTCCGCATTGAAGGGATGATGCCTTCAAACCAAGAGACATGAGGCAGAGACGAGCACCGACCCTGTTGCCCGACTCTCCGAGCGAGCGGGCTTCTGGCGCGACCTGATGCCTTCAACTGGGACCTCAGGACCCGCGGAGGGCGGGGACAGGCGTCCTGCCGCCATTGAGAGCCTATGGCTCTCGCGGCATGGCCCGGTGCCGGAACTGAGTAGTTGCCGACCCTATCGGCGAACCCCCCAGCTCTGGCAACCTCCCCATGTTTTGTGAAGGTCTGGCCTGTCCTCGATGACCGGTGCAGGTGCACCGGTTGGCGAGCTTGGTGCTGACTTGGCGACATAGGTTGCCATCCTGCCAGGAAGCGGAGTCCGCCGCAGACCGCATACAATGTCTGATCAAGGATACCCGCCTGATGGCTGACACTGAGCATTACGACATCGTCGTCCTCGGCGGCGGCAAGGGCGGCAAGACGCTGGCGATGGACCAGGCGACCGCCGGCAAGCGTGTGGCCGTCGTCGAGGCCGGCATGATCGGCGGCTCCTGCATCAACATCGCCTGCATTCCGACCAAGGCGCTGGTCCGAAGCGCGCAACTCGTCGACACGGCGAGGCAGACAGCGGCGCTCGGCCTCGCGGATATCGGCCCCGTCATTCCCGACATGCGCCGGATCGCGGGCCGCACGGCGGACATCGTGGCCGGCATGGTCGCCATGAACCGTGCGGCATTCGCGGCCAGCGGGCTGGATCTCCTCCTCGGCTGGGGCCGCTTTGTTGACACCCGTATCATCGAGGTCGCTGGCGACGCCGGCACACGCCGGATCACCGGCGAGCGGATCTATCTCGACCTCGGCACCAGGGCAGCTATCCCCGGGATCCCGGGTCTGCGCGACGCGGATCCCCTGACCCATGTCGAGGCCTTGCTGCTCGAGGTGCTTCCCGAGCGCCTCCTGGTCATCGGCGGCGGCTATATCGGCATGGAACTGGCCCAGGCGTTCCGCCACCTGGGCAGCGAAGTCGTCGTGATCGAGACCGGCAGGCAGCTGGCGGCCCGGGAGGACGCGGACGTTGCGGCCGCGATCGGCGGTCTGTTCGAGCACGACGGCATTGAACTCGCACTCGGCGCGCGGATTGCCCGTGTCTCCGGCCAGTCCGGCACGAACGTGACCGTTCACCTGGAGGACGGCAGCAGACTCTCCGGTTCCCATCTCCTGGTCGCCACCGGCCGCACGCCGATGACCGACGGGATCGGACTCGACATCGCCGGCGTGGATCTCAACGAGCGCGGCTTCATCCGCGTCGACGAGACGCTACAGACGAGCGCTCGGGGCATCTGGGCGATGGGCGAGGCGGCGGGCAGTCCGATGTTCACGCATGTCTCGCTCGACGACTACCGCGTCGCCAGGAGCGCCATCGCCGGCGGCACGCGTACCACCACCGGGCGGATGGTGCCCTACACGGTGTTCATCGATCCGGAATTCGCGCGCGTCGGGTTGAGCGAAACCGAGGCGCAGAAGAATGGTGTGGCCTATCGCCTGGCGAAGCTTCCGGTGGACGTTGTCCCGCGTGCGCGTACTCTCGGCGAGCAGACCGGTTTCATGAAGGCGCTCGTCGCCGATGACGATCGGATCCTCGGCTTCGCGATGCTGGGCGCGCAGGCAGGCGAGGTCATGGCGGCCGTGCAGATGGCGATGCTCGGCGGCCTCCCCTACACGGTGCTGCGCGACGGCATCCTCGCGCATCCCACCATGGCCGAAGGCCTGGGAATGCTGTTCGGCAAGCTCCGGCCCTCCCAGCAGCATGCGGAAGCGACGGTCATCCAGGCCAGGATCTTGGCCGCGGAATAGGCTGGCCGGGCCTCAAGGCGGTGATCTCGCGCAGAACCGTTCTCATCGAGGCCGGGGGCATCATGACGGCCACATCCATCGCCGACGCCTCCCAGGCTGTTCCGGCTGGCGCCGCCGCCTCGCGTCGCGATCCGGCAGCCCAGGAGGAGCGCGACATGAACGACCGGTCCGAGGATCCAAGGATCACGAGGGCGCGGCTATCCGGGCCTGAGCAGGTGACGAAGGACGCCACTGTCGCCGAGTTGCAACGCGACGGCACCATGACGGTGCTGGTTCAGGGATCGAACGCATGGACCTGCGTGCCCGGAGACGAGAACAGGATCGGCGATCCGCCGATGTGCATGAACGCGATGGGGATGCGCTGGATGACAGATGCCCTCCGGGGCAAGCCCCGGCCGACCAACCCGATCCCCGGCACGATCTACATGCTGTGCGGCGCCACGCAGAGAAGCACGACGAACCCCCTGGACAGGACCGGTCCCGCCATCCCGATTGGCCCCCACTGGATGATCACGTGGCCCTTCGATGCAGCCGAGAACGGTCTTCCGACGACGGCTCGTGACAGCGGAGCGTGGGTCATGTTCGCGGGAACCCCATACGCCTACCTGCATATCTGCGGCACGCCATGGGATGGCAATGAATACCACGAGGGCGACAAGGCGGTCTGGACCATGTCGTACGGCCGCCCATCACCCACCGGTGTCGCGCCGGCCGGGAACGAGTTGAGGAGATGACAGCATGACGCACGCGATCCACGGGGCCGCCATCCCGGATACCAGGCTCGGTCGCGCCGTGACGGCATTCGTCCGCGACACCGAGACCGACCTGCTCTTCAACCATTCCACGCGTGTCTACTATTTCGGAGCGCTGGCCGGACTTGACCGCGGGCTGGAGGCGGATGCCGAGCTGCTCTATGCCGCGGCGATGTTCCACGACGTCGGACTGATGCCGGCCCACAGCAGCCGCGATGAGCGTTTCGAGGTCGATGGCGCCAACGCGGCAAGAGAATTCCTCAAGAGCTACGGCATCGCGCAGACGGATATCGACCTGGTCTGGACCGCGATCGCCCTGCATACGACGCCGGGGATTCCAAAGCACATGCACCCGGTGGTCGCCCTGGTCACCGCCGGCGTGGAGATGGACGTGCTCGGGCTGACCTATGCGGAGCTGGCTTCCGCGACCCGCGAGGCCGTGGTCGCCGCCTACCCGCGTCCCATGTCGTTCAAGGAAGACATCATCCAGGCCTTCTACGACGGCATCAAGCACAAGCCGGACAGCACGTTCGGCAACGTCAAGGCCGATGTCCTCGCCGACAAGGATCCGCACTTCCATCGCGGCAACTTCTGCAGCGTCATCCGTGGCTCGGCGTGGCCGGGTTGAGCGCCGGCGGGGCTGCACCACCGGATCGCTTCGGCACCGGCATCGCTCGGATCGATTGTGGTCAACATCAGGATAGCCACGGCGGCGGAAGCAGAACGCGGCGCCTGATCGGGACGCTCCAGGCCTCGGCATTGCTCTTTGCCCCGGATTGGGAGGATGCTGCTCCCAACTAAAAGACGGGAGGCAGTGCCGGCGCTGGCCGTTGCCGCCCGAGGGGAAACAGCAAGTCCGAGGACGTTCGATCCATGTCGACTACCCTTGAGCCTGAAGCCGTTCTCGATGCGCCGACGCGCACGGCCACCGACTGGCTCTCGCAGTTCGACCATGCACTGCGAAGTGGTGACGGTGTCGAGGCGGTACGGCTGTTCGCGCGCGCAAGCTTCTGGCGTGACCTCATCTCCTTCACGTGGAACATCAAGACCCTCGAGGGGCGGGACGAGATCGCCGCCATGCTCGCGGCGACCCTCCCGCATACGCGGCCGCTGAACTGGCGCCTGAGCGAGCCGGCGACCGAGGCGGATGGCGTCATCACCGCCTGGTTCAGCTTCGAGACTGCCGTCGCCCGCGGCAAGGGCCTGCTGCGGCTTCGCGACGGCCTGTGCTGGACGCTGCTGACCACCGCCTACGAACTCAAGGGCCACGAGGAGAAGCGCGGCCCGACGCGCCCGCTCGGCGCCGCGCACGGTGCGGCACCCGGGCGGCAGAGCTGGCGCGACCGGCGCGAGGCGGAGGCCGCAGCGCTCGGCGTCACCACGCAGCCCTATGTGCTGATCGTCGGCGGTGGCCAGGGCGGTCTCGCACTCGGCGCGCGGCTGCGGCATCTGGACGTGCCGGCGCTGATCGTGGACGCGCATCCCAATGCCGGCGACCAGTGGCGCAGCCGCTACAAGTCGCTCTGCCTGCATGATCCGGTCTGGTACGACCACATGCCGTACCTGCCGTTCCCGGACCATTGGCCGGTGTTCGCGCCGAAGGACAAGATCGCGGACTGGCTCGAAGCGTACGAGAAGACGATGGAGCTGGCCTGCTGGCACTCCACTGTCTGCAAATCGGCGCGCTACGACGAGGCCGCGCACGAATGGGAGGTGACCGTCGAGCGCGAGGGTCGCCCCATCACCCTGCGGCCGAAGCAGCTCGTGCTGGCGACCGGCATGTCGGGGCTGCCGAACGTGCCGGCCTATCCAGGGGCCGAGAGCTTCACCGGCGAGCAGCACCATTCCAGCAGGCATCCGGGCGGCGACGCCTGGCACGGCAAGCGGGCGGTCGTGATCGGGTCGAACAACTCGGCGCACGATATCTGCGCCGATTTGTGGGAGAACGGCACCGACGTCACCATGGTGCAGCGCACCTCGACGATGATCGCGCGCTCGGACAGCCTGATGGAGCTGGCGCTGGGCGGCCTGTATTCGGAGCAGGCGGTCGCCGGCGGCATGACCACGGAAAAGGCCGATCTCACCTTTGCATCGCTGCCGTACCGGATCCTGCACGAGTTCCAGATCCCGGTGTACCAGGCGATGCGCGAGCGCGACGCCGGCTTCTATGCGCGGCTCGAGCGGGCCGGCTTCCTGCTCGATTTCGGCGACGACGAGAGCGGGCTGTTCCTGAAATACCTGCGTCGCGGCTCAGGCTACTACATCGACGTCGGCGCGTCTGAACTGATCGCCAATGGCAGCGTGCACCTGCATAGCGGGGTCGGCGTGGAGGCGATCCGCGAGCGCTCGGTGCTGCTGACCGACGGCACCGAGTTGCCGGCCGATCTGATCGTGTATGCCACCGGCTACGGCTCGATGAATGGCTGGGCGGCGCGGCTGATTTCGCAGGAGGTGGCCGACAAGGTCGGTAAATGCTGGGGCTTCGGCTCCGACACCACCAAGGACCCGGGGCCGTGGGAAGGCGAACTGCGCAACATGTGGAAGCCGACACAGCAGGAAGCGCTGTGGTTCCATGGCGGCAACCTGCACCAGTCGCGGCATTACTCGCTGTATCTCGCGCTGCAGCTCAAGGCGCGGCTGGAGACTATTCCGACGCCGGTCTACGGGCTCGGCGAGGTGCATCATGCTTCGTAGAAACACCACGACTACAAGGTGAGGGATGGCGACGCAAGCAATCGAGACCATCGAGCATCTCTCGGTCGTGTCGTTCAATGCGACGCTGGATCGGCTGACCGAGGCCATCGACCGGGCGGGCCTGATCCTGTTCAACCGGATCGACCACCAGGCAGGCGCGCGGCAGGCGGGGCTGGAGATGCCGCCTGCCATGGTGCTGACCTACGGGCATCCGACGGGTGGCACGCCTTTGATGCTCGCCGCCCCCCTGGTGGCGCTCGACCTGCCGTTGCGCGTGCTCGTCCGCGTGCGCGAGGACGGCCAGACGGCAATCGCCTTTCATCCAGTCGGGGCGGTGCTCCGAGACGCCGGCCTGCCCGATGCCGTCGCCGACAGGCTGGATCCGGCGCAGCAGATCCTGGTGCGGGCGGTATCGCAATGAGCGAGGCCGAAGTCCTGCTGGCTCCGGGCAGGCCGATGCTTGAATACCTGCCGTTCGGGCCCGATGCGCTGAAGCCTTCGTTGCTGATCCTGGTGGCCCGGTCGCCATCGAAAGCTCGGCCTATAGAGGATGACGTCCCTGACCCGTCATCCTCCCTGCCTGGTCAGGCGAAATGCGATGCCAGGTCATGGTCCGGCGTGTTGGTCAGGTCTTTGCTGAGAGACTTTCCCAATTTTGCCGATGCCGCCTTGTCGAGTGCTTCGCGGATGTCGTGCAACACGTGCGCCGGCGCGGCCAGCATGATTTCGCCGACACCTCCGGTGCGAACCGCTTCGTTCAGCCTTGCTGCGATCTGCTTGGCGAAATGCGCCTTGGACTGATCGTGCGGATCCGACTTCGGCGCCTTCAACTGGCTGCTGCCGGCGCTGGCATCGTCATCGGTATCCCCATGACCACTCGCGTCGAACTGCTGCAGGGTCCGCAGCGTGCTGCTGTCGCCTGTCAGGATGCGGGCCTTGCCGCCGTCCGCCACCACGTACCAGGTGTCACCCTTGTTCATCTCAATTCTCCCATCGTCCGCCCCGACAACGCGGCCTTGTGGCAACTGTTCATCGGCGTCGCTGTCGGCGATTGCCAATGGCCCGACCGATCTCGGATCTTCCGCGCCCGGCCTCGAGTCACCTGCCGGGCGGGTGGCGCGCCGATGCTTCCGACTTGAGCAGATCGTCCAGAATGTGATGGCGGAATTGCGTCACCAGTGAGATGTGCCCGTGCCCGGGAACGAACTCGAAACGCGCACCCGGTATGCGTTCCGCCATCCAGCGTGCATGGGCGACGGGCACCATGAGGTCGAACTCGCCTTGCCACAGCGTCACCGGAGCGGCGATCTCGCCGAGCGAGAACCCCCACGGCCGGGTGAAGGCGAGGTCGTCGTCGATCCAGCCGTCAAAGCCCTGCGACAAGGCCCGCCGGATCACGGCGGCCATTTCCTCGGCGAAAGTAGCTTGCATCACGTCCTGGTCGACCGGCGGCAGGAGACCCCCGAATGCCTGCACGAGAAACTCGCCCGTCACCGAGCGGAACGGCATTGCATGCGCATCCATCCAGCCGCGGAGCGTCGTCTCGCCCGCTGCCGCCGCGTCGAATTCCGAGACGTTCTCCGGACCCATCCCCTCTGCGAATTCTACGCCTGCCATCTCGTAAGGACCCACCCCGGCCAGGACGGCGACGCCACGGCAGCGCTTCCCGAGCATTGCGGCGCAGGCGAGGGCGTGCGGACCGCCACCTGACCAACCCAGGGACAAGAACGTCTCGGCGCCGAGGTGGTCGAGCACCTCGGCGGTGTCTCGCGCGGCGCTGGCGACGGACCGGCCGGGCTGGCGGCTGGAGCTCGCATAGCCCGGGCGGCTCATGCAGACCAGGCGAAGCCGCCGGGCCGCGCAGTCCTCGCTCCAGCTCGCGTACGTCGTCGCATCCGAAGGCGTCCCGTGATGCATCACGATCGGCGTCCCGAAGGGATCGCCACCGAGAAGGATATCCACATGTCGACCGCCGGTGAGCGGCAACGTCTCGATCGAAACAGGCAACGGATCACTCCGGACAGGAACTTGGCGTGAGGTCCATCTACGCAGGCTTCGACAAGCTTGGCGACGCGAGTTCGGCCAGGCTGTATCCGCAATCCACGTCGCCAACCGGCGCTCTTGCATCCGCCCTGCTCAAGCGCTTCAATACGCGCAACAATCAAGCTCCCTGGGAGGAGCGATCCGGTGGACAGCGCGACCGTGGACCAGTCCAGCTACGACCCCGCCGGACCCTCGCCTGGGGTGCCGGCAATCGAGATGCGTGGCATCTCGAAAACCTTCACCGGGGTGAAGGCGCTGCGCGACGTCCGGCTCAAGGCCTGGGGCGGCGAGATCATGGCGCTGATGGGCGAGAACGGCGCCGGCAAGTCCACGCTGATGAAGATCCTGTCCGGGGCGCATCGCGCCGATCCCGGCGGCGAGATCCTGATCGACGGCCAGCCCATCCAGATCGACGGCCCGCACTCGGCCAAGCGCGCCGGGATCGCGATCATCTACCAGGAGCTGGCCCTCGCCCCGAACCTCACGGTCGCCGAGAACATCTATCTCGGCGACGAGATCAGCCATGCCGGCGGCCGCATCGACCGGCGCGCGATGGAGGCCAGTTGCGCGCCGGTGCTGGAACGGCTCGGTGCGCCTTTCGGCTCGCGGGCGCTGGTCGGCACGCTGTCGATCGCCGAGCAGCAGATGGTCGAGATCGCGCGCGCCCTGCATGGCAAGTCGCGCATCCTGGTGCTCGACGAGCCCACCACCGCGCTCAGTTCGCGCGAGACCGACCGGCTGTTCCGGCTGGTCAAGCAGCTCCGCTCCGAGGGCATCGCGATCATCTATATCAGCCACCGCATGGCCGAGGTGTACGAGCTCGCCGATCGCGTCACCGTGCTGCGCGACGGCAGCTATGCCGGCGACCTCGGCCGGCACGACATCAATGCGGAAGCCATCGTGCGCATGATGGTCGGGCGCGACCTGTCGAGCTTCTATACCAAGGAGCACGATCCGGACGTGGTGCACCCGCATCTGGTGCTGGAGGTCGAGGGCCTGACCGATGGCGGCCGCCGGGTGAAGCCGTGCTCGTTCTCGATCAATCGCGGCGAGGTGCTGGGGCTGGCGGGACTGGTGGGCGCCGGGCGCACCGAACTGGCCCGGCTGATCTTCGGCGCCGACCGCGCGACCGGCGGCCAGGTGAAACTCGACGGCGCCCCGATCACCGTCAAGGGACCGGCCGAGGCGCTCGACCAGGGCATCGCCTACCTGACCGAGGACCGCAAGGCGCTCGGCCTGTTCCTCGACATGTCGTGCGGCGCCAACATTAATCTCGGCGTGATCGCGCGCGACGCCAAGGGTGGCGTGGCCCTCGACCTGAAGCGCGCGGCGCAGCGCGCGGGTGATGCGTTCCGCAACCTGAGGGTGCGCGCCGCGAGCCCGCTGGTCACCGTGGGCAGCCTTTCCGGCGGCAACCAGCAGAAGATCCTGCTGGCGCGGCTGCTGGAGACCGGCCCGAAGGTGCTGATCCTCGACGAGCCGACCCGCGGCGTCGATGTCGGCGCCAAGTCGGAGATCTACCGCATCATCGACGAGCTCGCGCGCAAGGGGATCGCGATCCTGGTGATCTCGTCGGAACTTCCCGAGATCGTCGGCATCTGCGACCGGGTGCTGGTGATGCGTGAAGGCTCCATCGTCGGCAGCGTCGGCGGGCCAGGCGGCGAGGCGATCACCCAGCAGAACATCATGGCATATGCCGCCGGCATGGAAGCGGCCTAGGACAACGCCAATGCAGCCGACCGATACCGAGACCCCCACCAAGGCGGTTCTGCCGCAGGCCACCATGGAAACCCCGGTAGGCGGCGCCGGTCTGTCCGCGAAACAGGTCAAGCTGCGCTCGACACTGCAGGCCGCTGGCATGCTGCCGGTGCTGATCCTGCTCGCCATCGGCTTCCACCTGTTCGGCGGGCACCGGTTCCTGAGCGGCCAGAATCTCTCCATCGTGGCGCAGCAGGCCGCGATCAACTGCGTGCTGGCTTCCGGCATGACCTTCGTGATCCTGACCGGCGGCATCGACCTGTCCGTGGGCTCGATCCTGGCGGCGTCAGCGATGGGCGCGCTGATCGCCTCGCTGTGGTCGTTCGGCGGCTTTCTCGCGGTGCCGGTCTGCCTGCTGGTCGGGCTCGTCATCGGCGGCCTGAACGGCGCGCTGATCGCCTACGGCAAGCTGCCGCCCTTCATCGTGACCCTTGGTTCGCTCACCGCGGTGCGTGGCCTCGCCCGGCTGATGGGGGCGGACAACACCATCTTCAATCCGAACCTGTCCTATGCCTGGGTCGGCAATGACGGCCTGACGATCTTCCCGGGCGTCTCGATCCCGTGGCTCGCGATCATCGCGCTCGCCGTGATCCTGGCCTCCTGGTACGTGCTGAAACGGACAGTGCTCGGCGTGCGGATCTACGCGGTCGGCGGCAATCCGGCGGCGGCGCGGCTGTCGGGCATCAACGTCCCGCTGATCCTGATGTTCGTCTATTCGCTGTCCGGCCTGCTCGCGGGGCTGGGCGGCGTGATGTCGTCGGCGCGGCTGTATGCGGCGAACGGCCTGCAGCTTGGCCAGTCGTACGAGCTAGACGCCATCGCGGCGGTGATCCTGGGTGGCACCTCGTTCGTCGGCGGCATCGGCTCGATCTGGGGCACGCTGATCGGCGCGCTGATCATCGCTGTGCTGTCGAACGGGCTGATCCTGCTCGGTGTCTCGGACATCTGGCAGTTCATCGTGAAGGGCCTGGTGATCATCGGCGCCGTGGCACTCGACCGCTTCCGCCAGCAGGGCGGCGTGCGCACCTGAGCCTGCCGCGGCAACAGCGTTTCCACTTCAACCTTTGACTGACCGCAAGGAACACAACATGTCCCGGACCCTTCTGCTCGCGGCGACCGCTGCCCTCGGCCTCGCCGGCGTGCAGCCCGCCATGGCAGCCAAGCTGGAGAGCGTCGGCGTGACACTCGGCTCGCTCGGAAATCCGTATTTCGTGGCACTGACCAAGGGCGTCACCGCCGAGGCCAAGTCGCTCAACCCGGACGCGCGTGTCGTCGCGGTCTCGGCCGACTACGACCTCAACAAGCAGTTCACCCAGATCGACAACTTCATCGCCTCCGGCGTGAACGTGATCGTCCTGAATGCGGTCGATCCGAACGCGATCCTGCCGGCGATCAAGCGGGCGCAGAAGGCCGGCATCGTGGTGGTCGCCGCCGACGTGGCCGCCACCGGGGCCGATGCCACGGTCGAGACCGACAACGTCGCCGCCGGCCGCATCTCCTGCGAGGAGTTGTCCAAGGAGATCGGCGGCAAGGGCAACGTCATCATCCAGAACGGCCCGCAGGTGTCCGCGGTGACGGATCGGGTCAAGGGCTGCAAGGAAGCGCTTGCGAAGTCGCCAGACATCAAGCTGCTGTCGAGCGACCAGGACGGCAAGGGCTCCCGCGAGGGCGGCATGTCGGTGATGCAGGGCTACCTGATCCGTTATCCGGATCTTGCCGGCGTGTTCACCATCAACGATCCACAGGCGATCGGCTCGAGCCTGGCGGCCAAGCAGACGCATCGCGACAACATCGTCTTCACGTCGGTCGATGGCGCGCCGGATATTGTCCAGGCGATCGAGAGCCACGGCCAGATCAAGGCGTCGGCCTCGCAGGACCCCTACACGATGGGTAAGCTCGCGCTGAAGACGGCGGTGGACATCATGGACGGGCATCCGCCGGCCGAGAAGATCACCCTGATGGCGCCGAAGCTGATCACCGCGGCGACAGTGGCCAGCTATACCGGCTGGACCCAGCACTAGAACCGGATCCGCGTGATGTTGCTGGCGCCCCGGTTGGCCGGGGCGCCAGCGTGGCCCAAGAGCCTATTTCGACCCGAGCACCGCAACGGCAGCCGTCGGAACGATAAGCAGGAACAGGCACAGAACGATCAACATGGGGTCCACCTCCTCGGGATTGCCACCACTGGTCGCTCGTGGTGGAGAGACTTAGCGGTAACACCCCGGCGGCGTGACGGTTGCAGATGCCGAACAAATCATCGTTACGCCCAGCGATCGCGACCCTGCTCCGCTTGGCCGACGAAGGTCTCGGCGACGCCCGCATTCTCCTGCAACGCGGCAGGCTGCGCGGCGGGTGCTCGCTGAGCGCGTCGGCGGTGGACTACCTGGTACAGGCGGTCGGTGTCGCCGAGCGCGGCCGATCTGGTGCGCCGGCCATGCGCCGTGCCGACGATCTCGACCCCGGGAACCCATTCAGGTCGCGGATGCAAGCCATGCAGGCTTCCAACGCGCCGACGCAGCCGGCGGCGGATGGCGCCTTGCCCGCTTCGCCGGATCGACCGAGCGCACAGCGTGCTCTCGATGCTGCTGTGGCGCTGCTGGACGAACTGGTCGCACTGTTCTCCGTGACGCTGCAAAGCGACGAACCAGCCGGCCGCACCGACCTCGTGCCGGCCACGCCAAAGCCTCCGATGCCGGAACCGGCTGCCGACCCGCAGCAAGAGGTGCCGCGGTCGCCGCCGGTGAGTCGCCCCGCCATCCATGTCGCAGCGCCGCCGGTTGCGAGTTCGTCGACCGCCTTCTGGGCGCTCATCGACAGGTGGGGCATCGGAGACCTCGACGCCCTGGGCCTGCTCGGCCACCCGGGTGGCCTGACCCGCAAAGGCACCCGGCCGCGTTTCAGGCTGAGCGCCGATGAAGCGGCGGCGCTGGGCCGGCTCCGCGAGATGGACGACGCGTTGTCGGTGCTGGACCTCGACCCGCGCCGATGGCTGCAGCAGCCGGTCGAGGTGGCGCCGTTCCGCGGCCGCACGCCGCTCGATCTCCTGCAGAACGAGCAGGCGGACGGCGCCGAGGCGGTGCATCGCTACGTCGTCCGCCTCGGCATGCGGCTCTCCCTGGGCGGTCCCGGATGACCCGTGGCGTTCAGGCCGCGTCCACCAGCACGATCTCCGCATCCTCGATGCCGCGGATCTCGATCCGCTCGCTGCCGGTGATCGCCGCTCCATCGCGGGTGGCGATCCGGGTGCCGTCGATCTCCACGCTGCCGCGCGCCGCCACCAGATAGACGTGCCGCGCGGGATCGAGGTCGAGAGGCACGCTCTCGCCCGCCTTCACCGTGGCACCCATGACCCGGGCGCTGGCCCGGATCGGTAGCGCCTCGGAATCCTCCGCATAGCCGCTCGCCAGCGTCACGAAACGGCCGGACCGGTCGGTCTTCGGAAACGGCCTGGCCCCCCAGGAAGGCGTGCCGCCGTGTCCGTCCGGCAGGATCCAGATCTGGAAGATGCGCGTCGTCGCGTCCTCCAGGTTGTACTCGGCATGGCGCACGCCGGACCCGGCCGACATCACCTGGACGTCGCCGGCCTCGGTGCGACCCTTGTTGCCCAGGCTGTCCTGGTGGGTGATGGCGCCGTCGCGGACATAGGTGATGATTTCCATGTCCGCGTGCGGATGCGGCGGAAACCCTGATTGCGGTGCGATCTCGTCGTCGTTCCAGACCCGGATCGCACCCCAGCCCATGCGGTCAGGGTCGGCATAGCTCGCGAACGAGAAATGGTGCTTTGCCTTGAGCCAGCCATGGTCGGCGCCACCGAGGCTGTTGAACGGCCTGTGTTCGATCATCTGTGCGTCCTCCTCTTCGACACCCAAGGTCGGGACACCCAAGATGGGCCTCGACCCAGCTATTGAGAACGGAAAGGATGGCAATTCATCGTTTCCGAACTGGAGAGCCCGTGGCACTGCCCGACCTGGAAGCCTGGGCGATCTTTGCCAGGATCGCGGCCACCGGCTCCTTCGCCGCCACCGCGCGCGAATTGCAGGTATCCACCGCCACCGTCTCCAAGGCGCTGAAGCGGCTGGAGGCAAGGCTTGGCGAGCGCCTGGTGCACCGCACCTCCCGCCAGGTCACGCTGACCGAGACCGGGCTAGCACTGGCCACCCGCGCGGCCCGCATCCTGGCCGAAGGCGAGGCGGCCGAAGCCCAGGCGCTGGCCGGCGCCGCCGCGCCGCGCGGGCGCGTCCGTCTGGCCGCCCCGATGTCGTTCGGCCTGCGCCATGTGGCGCCGGCGCTGCCGGAGATCCTGGCGCTCTATCCCGACCTGTCGATCGACCTGCAGCTCGACGACCGCGTGGTGGACCTGATCGCGGGCGGCGTCGACGTCGCACTGCGCATCGCCCGCCTGCCGGACTCCAGCCTGCTGGCCCGCCGCCTCTGCCCGATCCGGCGCTGGGTGGTGGCCGCACCCGCCTATCTCGGACGGCATGGCACGCCGCAGCGGCCGCGCGACCTGCGCCATCATGCCTGCCTGGGCTACAGCTACCTGGCCTCGGGCGAGACCTGGCACTTCGCGGCCCATGACGGCCGGCAGGAGTCCGTGCAGGTGAGCGGCCCGCTGAGTGCCACCAATGCGGACGCGCTGGCGCATGCCGCCGAGGCCGGGCAGGGGCTGGCGCTGCAGCCGGACTTCCTGGCATGGGAGGCGGTCCGGGACGGCAGGCTGGTCATCGTGCTGGCCGACTGGTCGTCGCCGGACACGGCGCTGAACCTGATCACTCCGTCCGGTGGTCCGCGACCGCCGCGTGTTGCCGTGCTGCTCGACTTCCTTGCGCATCGCTTCGCGCCCGAGGCGGTCGCCTGGTCGCGCACCCCTGCGTGAAGCAACCGCTCGTGATCCGGGACGCGACAGGCAGGCGTTGCGCGACCCCCGGGGGCGGGGCGAGAACCTGCACCGCACTTCTCAAGGAGATCGCCATGCCGCGCATTGTACGCTTCCACGAGACCGGCGCCCCCGAGGTGCTGCGGATCGAGGACCTGCCGTCGCGGCCGCCCGGCCCCGGCGAGGTCCGCATCCGGGTGCGCGCCATCGGCCTGAACCGGGCGGAGGCGATGTTCCGCGCCGGTCAGTACCTGGAGACGCCGCGCCTGCCGTCCGGGCTGGGCTACGAGGCCGCGGGGGTGGTCGATGCCATCGGGCCCGGAGTCACCGGTTTCGCGCCGGGGCAGGCGGTGAGCACGGTTCCGGCCTTCTCGATGACGCAGTACGGCATGTATGGCGAGGAGGTGGTGGCGCCTGTGCACGCCGTGGTGGCGCATCCGGACAGCCTGAGCTTCACCGAGGCCGCCGCCTGCTGGATGCAGTACCTGACCGGGTGGGGCGCGCTGGTGGATATCGCCGGCCTGCGCGCGGGCGATGCCGTGCTGGTGCCGGCCGCGTCGAGCAGCGTCGGGCTCGCCGCGATCCAGATCTGCACCGCCGCCGGTGCGCAGCCGATCGCACTCACCCGCAGCGGCGCCAAGCAGGCCGCGCTCGAGCAGGCGGTGCCCGGGACGCCGATCATCCGTTCCGGCGAGCAGGATCTCGTCGCCGAGGTGATGCGCCTGACCGACGGGAAGGGTGCGCGCATCGCGTTCGACCCGGTCGGCGGACCGACGGTGGAAAAACTGGCGGCGGCGCTGGCCCCCGGCGGCATCCTGTTCCAGTACGGTGCGCTGAGCCCGGACCCCACCCCGTTCCCGCTGTTCACGGCGCTGAGCAAGGGCCTGACGATGCGCGGCTACACCTTGTTCGAGATCAACCGGGACCCGGTGCGCCTCGCTGCCGGCATGCAGTACGTGCTGGACGGACTGGCAGCCGGCAAGTTCAAGCCGGTGATCGCGCGGACATTCCGCTTCGACGACATCGTCGCGGCGCACCGCTACATGGAAGCCAACGAGCAGGTCGGCAAGATCGTGGTGACGGTCGACGACTGAGGGCCGGTCTCAGGCCTCGGGGACCCAGTACAGCAGCCGGCGCAGCAACCGGTCGACCAGGGTCCAGAGCAGCACGGTCATCAGCGCCAGCACGAACAGGGCTGCGAACATCACGTCGGTCTCGATGCGCGCATTCGCATTCAGCATGACGTAGCCGAGGCCGGCGGAGGCGCCGACCCACTCGCCGATCACCGCCCCGATCGGCGCGATCGCGGTGGCGACACGCAGGCCCGAGCCGAAGGCCGGCATCGCCGCCGGCAGCCGCACGTGCCGCAGGATGGCGAGCGGCGAGGCGCCCATGGTGCGCGCGAGGTCGAGCCAGCCGGGCGCCGTGCGGCGGAGGCCGTCGGCGAACGCGGCGGTGACCGGGAAGAAGATCACCAGCACCGCCATCACCACCTTGGACGCGATGCCGAAGCCGAACCACAGCACCAGCAGCGGTGCCAGCGCGAACACCGGCACCGCCTGGCTGAGCAGCAGCAGCGGCATCAGCCAACGCGCCAGCAGCGGCGAGAACACCATCGCCAGCGCCGCGACACCGCCGAGGAGAGTGCCGATCAGCAGGCCGAGCACGGTTTCGGTCAGGGTGGTGAGCGTGCTCCAGAGCAGCAGGCTGCGCTGCTGCCAGAGCGCCACCGCCACCGAGCCAGGATCGGGCAGCAGATAGGCGGGGATCCCGCTGGTCCGGCTGATCGCCCACCAGACCGCCAGCAGCCCGAGCAGGGTCAGCAGCGGCCGGCCGGCCGAACGCAGCATCAGGCGGCGGCCGCCAGCGTGCGCATCAGATGCCCCATCGTGCTCAGCACGTGGGCATCGTCCGGCGGCCGCGGCGTCCTGCCCGAAAGCGCCACCGGCGCGGACAGTGTCGCGGGGGATCCGGACAGCACCACCAGCAGCTGCCCCAGGCGACAGGCTTCCAGAGGATCGTGGGTGATCATCAGCACGGTGCGGCCGACGAGCAGGCTGGCGGCGAGGTCCTGCACGCGGGTGCGGGTGATGGTGTCCAACGCCGAAAACGGCTCGTCCATCAGCACGATCGGGCGGTCCTCGTAGAGCGTCCGGGCAATCGCCGCACGCTGTCGCATGCCCCCCGAGAGTTCCGCGGGCAGCGAGCCGCCGCGGCCGCCGAGCCCGACCCGATCCAGCAGATCCAGCGCGCGCCCGCGGTCCTGCTTCTGGTGGCGCAGGCGGGCGCCGAGCATGACGTTGTCGAGGATGCTGAGCCAGGGATACAACAGGTCCTGCTGGCCCATCCAGGCGATGCGCCCGTCCAGAGGCTGCCCGTCGGTGGCGGCGACGCGTCCGGCCAGCGGCGCCGCCAGGCCGGCCGCGACCCGCAACAGGCTGCTCTTGCCGACGCCGCTGGCGCCCAGCATCACCATGAACCGTCCCGCCGGCACGCCGAGCTCGAGGTCGCGGAACAGCGTGTGGGCGCCATAGGCCAGGGTCAGGCCGCTGATGGCGAGGCCGGGCGCCAGGCCGGCCAGGGTCAGGCCGCCTGTCTCGAGAGGAACGGCAGCAGGTGCGCGAGCAGCGCGTCGGGCTGCTCCTCCTGCAGCAGGTGTCCGCAGGGCAGCGAGGCTCCCGAGACCAGATCGGGCGAAGCGGCCTTGTCGCGCCAGGTCTGCGGCACGTCGTAGAGCGCATCGACGGTGCCCTTGCCGCCCCAGAGCGCCAGCAGCGGAACGCCGATGCGTCGTCCGGCCGCGTCGTCGGCGCGGTCATGCTCGAGATCGATGCTCGCCGCGGCGCGGTAGTCCTCGCAGGCCGAGTGGATCGTGCCGGGTGCTGCAAAGCAGCGCAGGTATTCCGCCGCGAGCGCCGCTGACGGCACACCCTCGGTCTTGCTCTGCGTGCGCAACTGGCGGTCCAGGAAGAAGGCGGTCTCCGCACCGATCAGGCGTTCCGGCAGGGGGGCAGGCTGGATCAGGAAGAACCACCAGAAATACGCCTGTGCGAAAGCGCGGTCGGTGCGGTCGTACATCGTCAGCGTCGGTGCGATATCGAGCACGGCAAGCCGTTCGACGACACCCGGATGATCGAGCGCCATGCGATGCGCGACGCGGCCGCCGCGATCATGGCCGACGACGGCGAAACGGTCGTGCCCGAGGGCGCGCATCACCGTCACCAAGTCGGCGGCCATGGCGCGCTTGGAGAACGGCGCGTGGTCGGCATCGCTCTCCGGCTTGCTGCTGTCGCCGTAGCCACGCAGGTCGGCCACCACGACGGCGTAGTCCTGCGCCAGCCGCGGAGCCACCGCGTGCCAGGTGGCGCCGCTTTGCGGATGCCCGTGCAGCAGCAGCAGCGGCGGGCCGGACCCGGCGCTGCGGGCATGGATGAAGATGTCGGACCCTGTCTCGACGCGATGGGTCGCAAAGCCGGGGAAGAAGTCGGGTGGACTCATCGATGCTGCCCTATGTCAGGCCTGCGGCTCGTACGGGACCCAGTCCCGGGTGCCGTGCTCGAACCAGGCGGTCATGCGGCTGCCGTTCCAGCGATAGCGGAACTGCCGCGCCTGCAACACCGGCAGGGTCACGCAGTTTGGCCAGAACAGGCCGGCCGCCATGCCGGCGCGATAGCGCACGCTCGGATAGACGACGCCGTCGAGGTCCTCGTCGCGCACCCCGCGGCCGAGGCGCTGGCCGGCGCTCCAGTCGTCCGGCACCAGCGTGTGGTCCGGATCGGCCTTGCGCAGGTCGTGCACGCTGCCCGAGATCGCACAATTCAGCTCGCGGAAATCCGCATCGGCGGCCGGCTCGCGGGTCGCGCGCATGAACTCCTCGAAATGGTAGGCAGTCTCGGCCAGCGCCACCTCGAAGCGGTCGCCGCAATACCAGACGCCGAAGCTGCCATCTGAGAACCGGCTCGGGCGCAGTGGCGAGGCGTGCGTGAAGGCGCCCATCACCAGCGTCGCGGTGCTGCCGCTGACCCGGCGATGCACCGGCACCAGCCCGAGATTGCCGATCTCGTCGCGCAGGCGCGGGTTGCTGCGGGCCTCGGCGCGCGCGATGCTGTCCCAGTCAGCGGGATCGGCGATGTCCTCGAACAGATGCACCGTCGGATAGACCGTGCGGATGATGCGGTGCGATTTCTTCCAGCGCAGGCGCAAGGCCATGATGCTCTGGTTCCCGGGGTCTGCTACCAGCCCGCCCGTTCCGCATCGAGATAGGCGCGTATCGCGGCAATGTCGGCCGGCGCGCCCTGCAGCATGCGGTCGAGCGCCGAATGGCCACCGAAGGCCGGCCCCGGCTTGCGTATCCAGTCGTAGCCGCGCTGCGGATCGGTGAACAGGTAGCGCAGCGCCTTGTGGACGCCCATCAGATCGCCGAGTCTGCAGACGGTGTCGTGCGGGATGCTGGCGACGTCACCGGCTTTCCAGCGCTGGAAGGTCCGTTCGCTCGGCGAGCCGAGCAGCCGGCGACTCTGCTGTGCATCGAGCTGCCAACGCATGAACAGGTTGAAGGCGGCGCGCAGCATCGCCAACGCCTCCTCCTGGGTCACCGGCGTGGCCAACGATCCGGGCTGCAGGGTGTCGTTGAGCCGGGCGGTGGCGGGCGGATGCATGACTAAGATTGATCCTGTTGAAATGTTACTATAGGCATGCTGTCAATTGACTTCAAGGCGATCCAATTGCGCCAAATGGCGAAGTGGGTCGCGAAAGGCCGCCGCCACGCCGATGTCTCTCGCCTTCCTGCTCGCCCTGCTGGCGCTCCTGGTCACCGTCGCCACCTTCGCAGCCACCCTGCTGGTGCTGCGCGCGCTGCACGACCCGGCGCCGCGCGAGGAGGCCGAGCTGCTGCACCGGCTCGGCGTGCTGGCGGAACGCGAGCAGGCGGCGCGCGTCGCGGATGCGGAACGTACCGCGATCCGGCTCGCGGAGATCGAGCGCATCGTGGTCGGGCGCATCGAGCAGAACCGCAACGACGTCAGCGAGCGGCTCGGCACGCTGACCACGATGATGGCGCGCGAGCAAGGCGAGGCGCGGGTCGCGATGGCGAACGCTCTGCGCGAGATGTCCGAGCAGTCGGCGACCCGGCTCGCCGCGATCCAGGCCTCGGTGAACGAACAGCTGCACGCCGCCGTCGAGAAGCAGATGCAGACCAGTTTCCAGCGCGTGCTGGAGCAGTTCGGCGCGGTGCAGAAGGCGATGGGCGAGGTCGCCGCGATGACGGCGCAGATCGGCGACCTCAAGCGCCTGTTCTCCAACGTCAAGACGCGCGGCGGCTGGGGCGAGGCGCAGCTACGCGCGATCCTCGACGACGTGCTGCCGACCGGCGCGTACGAGAGCAACTGCCGTCTGGCCGCCGGCAGCGCCGAGGTGGTGGAGTTCGCGGTGCGCATGCCCATGCGCGGAGGCTCTGGGCGCGGTTCAACGGGAAGCCCGCCTCCGCTGCTCGCCATCGACAGCAAGTTTCCGACCGAGGCGTACGAGCGGCTGCTGCAGGCGGTCGAGCAGGTCGATGCCGATGGCGAGCGCACGGCGCGGCGCGCGCTCGAGCAGATGGTGCGGTTCGAGGCGCGTAAGATCGCCGCCAAGTACATCGTGCCGCCGGTCACGGTGGAGTTCGCGGTGCTCTACCTGCCGACCGACGGGCTGTATGCCGAGATCGCCCGCGTGCCCGGGCTGATCGACGAGATCGGCCGCACCCAGCGTGTCATGGTGATGGGCCCGAGCCTGATCCCGGCGCTGCTGCGCACCATCCACCTGGGCTACGTGACGCTGGCGCTGGAGGAGAAGACCGAGATCATCAGCCAGCTCTTGGGTGCGACAAGGCAGGAGATGCTCAAGATGGATGGTGTGCTTGAGAAGCTTGGCCGCAACGCGTCGGCGATGTCGAGCTCGATCGAGGAAGCGCGCCGGCGCACGCGTGTGGTGGCCCGCAAGCTGCGCGGCATCGAGGCGCCGGATGCGGCGCAGGCGGCGTCGTTGCTGGAGCTGCCGCTCGACGAGGACGCCGAGCCGGCGGCGGCGCAGGAGCTTTGGAGTTAGCCAGTCTCGTGCAGATCGAACAGCTGCAGGGCGCCGCAAAAGACAGGATGCTGGGAGCGATGAAGATGGTGAGATAGTGCGTGGCGTCGGTGAAGCCGCGCGGCCGATTATCATCGATCCCGGTCATTCGGCCGCGACAGTGGCCCGGGACGGAGCCGGGATGCCGTGCCGTCGCGACGCGAGCAGCATGTAGACCGCCGGCAGCACGAACAGGGTGAACAGGGTGCCGATGGAGAGGCCGGCGGCGATCACCAGCCCCATGACGTAGCGCGACGCGGAGCCCGCGCCGGTCGCCAGCACCAGCGGCATGACGCCCAGCACCATGGCCGCCGTGGTCATCAGGATCGGCCGCAGCCGCAGCGTGCAGGCGCGTAGGATCGCATCGCGCTTGTCCAGCCCCAGCGCCTGGCCCTCCTTGGCGACCTCGACGATCAGGATGCCATGCTTGCTGATCAGGCCCATCAGGGTGACCAGCCCGACCTCGGTGAACAGGTTGATGCTGGCGCCGCCGACGCCGAGCCAGACGAAGAGCAGGGCGCCGGCCATCGACATCGGCACCGACACCAGGATGATCAGCGGATCGCGGAAACTCTCGAACAAGGCTGCGAGTGCCAGGTAGGTGATGACGAGCGCCAGCGCGAAGGTCGGCCCGAAGCCGCCGGTCTCCTGCACGAACTGGCGCAGCGGGCCGACGGTGTCGGTCCCGTAGCCGGCGGGGAGCATCCGGGCGGCGAGATCCTGCAGCCAGGCGTAGGCCCGTCCCTGGGTCACGCCGGGTGCCGGCAGCGCGCTGATGGTCGTGGCGTCGAGCTGCTGGAAATGGCTGACGGACTCGGGCACGACGCTGTTCTCGATATGCGCGACCGACCGCAGCGGCACCGACACGCCGTTGATCGACCTGATCGGGTAGTCGAGGATCTGGTCGGCGTTGAGCCGGTAGCGCCGCATGACCAGCGGCTCGACCTTGTACGAACGCTGGTCGGCGGCGAAGAAGCCTGTGTAGTTGCCGCCCAGCATGGTGTTCAGCGAGACGCTCAGGTCGCTCAGCGTCAGGCCCAGCGCCGACAGCTTGGCGCGATCGATCACGACCGTCGCCTGCGGCTGGTCGATCTTCAGGTCCTTGTCGATGTAGCTGAACAGCCCACTGGCCCGCGCCTTGGCCAGGAAAGCGCTGGAGATCTCGTTCAGCTGCCGGAAGCTGCCGGTGCCCTGCAGCACGAACCCGATCGGCATGCCGTCCGAGCCGGGAAGGTAGGGCGGCACATAGATCGCGAGATCCAGTCCGGCGATGCGCGACAGTTTCGACTGCACCTCGTCGCCGATGGCAAAGACGCTGCGGGCGCGCCTGCCGCTGTCGGACAGATCCAGGCCGCCGTCGATCGAGGGTGCCTCGGGAGCAAGATACCAGTGCGTCGCTTCGGGCACCGATTTGTAGATGGCGATGATCTTCGCGTCGTAGCGCTGCAGCGCATCCGAGGTCGCGTCGGGGGCATCGTTGCCCGACAGATCGAGTTCTCCGGTATCCTCGGCCGGCGAGAGCTCGTGGCGCGCGTGGGCGTAGAAATACCCGCTGCTGCCGAGTATCGCGAGACCGGCCAGCAACACCAGGGGCTGTAACCTGAGCGCCGCACGCAGCGCCCTCGCGTAGGCACGCTGCACGCCCTCGAGCGCCCGTTCGCTCGCGCGCTCCAGGCTTTCCGGCAGCGGCATCCGGCCACCGGGCGCGGTGCGGGCCCGCAGCAGGCGCGAGCTCATCATCGGCGACAGGGTCAGCGCCAGCAGCGCCGACATCGTCACCGCACCTGCCAGGGTAAAGGCGAACTCGATGAACAGCGCCCCGGTCAGGCCGCCCTGCAGCCCGAGTGGCACGTAGGCCGCGATCAGCACCACGGTCATCGCCAGGATCGGCTGCATCAGTTCGCGAGCCGCCGCCGACGCCGCGGCGACCGGCCGCAGGCCGAGTGCGAGGTGCCGGTTGACGTTCTCGACCACGATGATGGCGTCGTCGACGACGAGCCCGATCGCCAGCACCAGCGCCAGCAGCGTCAGCAGGTTTATCGAGAACCCCATCAGCGACATCATGGCGAAGGTGCCGGTCAGCGACAGCGGGATCGTCACCAGCGGGACCAGAACCGATCGTGGTGAGCCGAGAAACACGAACACCACCAGCGCCACGATCGCGAGGCTTTCGGCCAGCGTAACCACGACCTCTCGGATCGAGGCGCGGATATACTCCCCGGTATCCTCCACCGCGATGATGTGGAAGCTCGGCGGCAGCCGGGTGCGCAGTGCGGCGAGCTGCCGCTCGATCCCGGCGGCGACGGTGAGCGCGTCGGCGGCCGGTGTCGACCGCACGCTGAGATGCACGCTCGGCCAGCCATTGTTGATGTCGAGCGCATCGTCCGGATCGCTGCCCAGACCGACCTCGGCGATGTCGCCGAGCCGGACGATGCCGAGGCCGGTCTGCCGGACGACCAGGTCCTTGAAGCCCGCGACGTGCTACCGGCTGGCCAGGCGCGACCCTTGCCACCTGCTGCTGCGACACGTTGAAATCGACATCGATCGGATCGAGCGATTCGAGATTGACCGCCGCATTGCCTGCCGGAAGGAACTGGCCGAGATCGACCTCGCGGATGCCGAGCCTGCCGTCGAACGGCGCGCGTATCACCTTCTCGTCCATCAGCTGCATCTTGGCTGCGACCTGGGCCTGCGCGTTGTGCAGGTTGGCCGTGTCCAGATCGAGAGTGGCCCGGCTGATCGCCTGCGCCTCGAACTGCTTCTGGTCGCGGGCGAGATCGGCGTCATAGAGTTCCACCTGCGACTGCAGCTGCTGCAGCTTCGCCGGATCGTCATAGAGCCGAAGCCGCAGCAGGACCGTTCCGGCATGCACCATTTCGCCGGACCGGAAGTCGATCTCGCTGACAATCCCGGAGACCTGCGCCGCCAGGTCCGCACCCTCGACCGCACGCACCTGGCCATAGGCCTTGTCCAGGCTCTGCCACGGCTCGGGATGCACCGTCATGGCCGAGACCACCTGAGTCGCGTCGGCCGCCGCCGCCGGACCTGGGGGCGGCTGCTGGCGATGCCACAACGTGGCGAGGCCACAAGCCAGCAGGATTGGCAGCAACAGGAAGGCGGGTGTGCGTCGCGTCCACGTCATCTGTGTTGGTCCATCGAACATGGCGGCCCCGAGAGGGTCACGCGCCTGGATGGCCTGCGTCTGCAGCGGCAACAAATGCGACCGCTATTGCCTCGCCAGCTCGATCCGGTTGCCACGGGCTTGCTGGATCAGCCGCGCCAGTTGCGGCTGTGTGTCGGCCAGGGCCTTGCTGCGGCACCCGTCCATCGGCGCCTGGTTGCCTGCATCCGCGTAGATGCTGTCGCAGGCCGCATGCACCGCTTCCAGCAGCCGCAGCCGAGCTGCTGCCTGACCGGAATGCGATGCCAGGTCGAGATCGCCCAGATGCACCGTCTCCTGCGCCGTGTCCAAGCGCCCGTCGTTGGCCACGCTCTGGGCTCGCGCCGGCAGGCTGTGGCCCGCCATCAACGCGCACGCCAGAACAGTCAAGATCGTCGTTCTGTTGGTCATTTTGCTGCTTCCTGATTTGCCTCGAGCACAGGGAAGCAGGGACGGGCATTCAAAGAATACCCAAGTTTGGTAGGTGAACGTAGCACCCGAGGAAGGCTCGCGGCGGCCTGTCATGCAACTGCAATCATGAGACTCTAGGCCGTTCGACGGTCTCGCATCGGCTGTCAGGGATGGCTACAAATCGAATCATTCGCCAAGTCCGGTTTCCCCCACGCGTCGGCCGCCGCCTGTTAGCTTGCGGCCTTGGCGTCCGCCGCCCATCGCACCTGAAGGCCTCTCCCGCATGTCGGCCGCATCGCCTCCGCGTGTCCTCGTCCTTGATGACGACGACACCATCCGCGACTTCCTGATCGAGATCTTCACGCGCGACGGCTACGAGGCGCAGGGCGCGTCAGGTGCGGCGCTTGGCCGTGCGGCGCTCGCGGCCCACCCCATCGACCTGCTGATCCTCGATCTCGGCCTACCGGACGGGGACGGGATCGCCCTCTGCCGCGAGCTCCGGGCCACCGGGCAGACCTTTGCGATCCTCATGCTCACGGCGCGCACCGGGCCGATCGAGCGCGTGCTCGGGCTGGAGCTCGGCGCGGACGACTACCTCGCCAAACCGTTCGAGCCGCGTGAACTGCTGGTGCGGGCGCGCAAGCTGCTGAGCCGGCGGCCGGGCTCCGTTGGCGACTGGCGGCCGCACCAGCCCCGCCTGGCCCGGTTTGGCCCTTGGGAACTCGACCTGCTGCATCGCCGGCTGATCGCGACTGACGGGCGGCTGGTGATGCTGCCGGCTTCCGAATACGGCCTGCTGCGGCGCCTGATCGATCATCCCGGCCAGGTGCTGTCGCGCGAGGAACTGCTGCCCGAGCGGGGCGCCACCGTATCGTTCGACCGCTCGCTCGATATCCGCATCAGCCGCCTGCGCCAGCGCCTGGCGCTCGAGCCGGGAGCCTCCGACATGATCCTGACCGTGCGCGGGGAAGGCTACATGCTGGCTGCCGAGGTTTCGTTCCGGTGAGCGATGCCGTCCCTGGTCGCTGGGGCAGGCCGATGACCGCCCGACCGTGGCGCGTCCTCGGCCACCGCCTGGAGTCGCTCGGCGGCCGTCTCGTGTTCGTGGTGTGCGCGGTGATCGCCGCCACCGCCGGGGCGACGCTCGCGCTGGCGGCCTTTCTCTGGTCGCACGAGATGGAGTCGCTGCAGCTCGGCAAGTTTGCTGAAGCGATCGGCGAGATCCATGACCATCTCGACCACGACAAGCCGGCCTTCGACGATCGCCTGCGTCACTTCCACTTCCACGACTACGCCCCGCAGCCGTACCCCTGGCCGCACGGCCGCCGCGAGGACGAGGGCCTGCGCGCCGAACTCAAGGCACAATTCGGGGCGGACTCGGATCCGCATGTCGTGCGTGTCGACGAACGCGCCCGCTGCATCCAGCCGCTGTCGTTGCACCTGCATGAATACCTCCCGCAGTTCGGCTGCTGGTACGTGCGCTTCACCTACCCGGCCGGGCAGACCTACGCGCTCGAGATCGATCGCGACACCGTTCGCAACTACGATCTCGCCCTCTTCGAGCCGATCTACCTGGCGGTGATCGCCCTCGAAAGCGTGCTGCTGGCCGTCATCATCTCGCGCCTGACGCTCGCACCCCTGCGCCGCCTGAGCGATGCGTCGCGGGCCTTCGCCGTGTCGCTCGATCCCGCTCTGGTGCCCGAGACCGGTCCCCGCGAGATCCGCCTGGCGCTGCGCACCTTCAACCTCATGCAGCAGCGCGTGCGGGACGGCTTCACCGCGCGCACCAACCTGCTGGCCTCGATCAGCCACGATCTGCAGACGCCGCTGACCCGGATCCGGATCCGCATCGAGCAGGTGGAGGACCCGGCACTGCGCGAGCGCCTGCTGGCCGACCTGGGCATCACGCTGCATCTGATCCGCAACGGCCTGGAGCTTGCCGCCAGCGGCGAGTCCCGTGAGAGCTGGGCCGTGGTCGACCTCGGCGCGATGCTGGACTCCATCGCCGCCGACGCGCAGGAGACCGGCCAGGAACTGTCCTATGAGCCATCGCCGACCCTACGCGCGCGGGTCAAGCCGCACGCGCTGTCCCGCGCATTGCAGAACCTCTGTGACAATGCCGTGCATCATGCAGGACCTGCCTGCCTGCGCGCGGAGCAGGCTGCGGGCGAAATACGCATCCTGGTCGAGGATCGCGGCCCCGGCCTGCCGGAGGACCGGCTCGAGGCGGTGTTCGCGCCGTTCGCGCGCGGCCCGGGCCGGCGCGAAGGCACCGGGCTGGGGCTTGCCATCGCGCGCGCGCAGGCCGCGACCTTCGGCGCCCGCATCATGCTGGAGAACCGGCGCAGCGGCGGCCTGCGCGCGATCCTCGTCATTCCCTGCCCGGAGGCGGCGTAGTACAGCAGGCGATAGAGCGATCGAGCTATCCTCGAGGAGCCTGCAATGACCCTCCAGAACAATCCTGTCGTGATCGTCTTCGACGTCAACGAGACCCTGCTGGACATGGCGGGGCTTGAGCCGCTGTTCCTGCGCCTGTTCGGAGAGGCGCGCGCCATGCACGAGTGGTTCGCCCAGCTGCTGCTGTATTCGCAGTCGCTCACGCTGGCCGGGCTCTACGCGCCGTTCGCCCAGCTTGGTGTCGGCACGCTGCGCATGATGGGCCAGACGCGGGGCGTGGCCGTCGAGGAGTTCGACATCAATGAATTGCGCACGCGCATGCGCGACATGCTTCCGCATCCCGATGTCGTGCCGGCGCTGCAAAGGCTGCGCGATGCCGGGTTCCGGCTGGTGACGCTGAGCAACTCGGCACCCGATCCGCAGGGCGGTCCGCTGCAGCGCACCGGCCTCGACAGCTATTTCGAGCGCATGTTCAGCGTCGACAGCGTGCGCCGGTTCAAGCCGGCGCCGGAGACGTACGCCCACGTCGCTGACGCGCTCGGCGTGCCGCCGGGCGAGATGTGCCTGGTCGCTGCCCACCCCTGGGATACGCTCGGCGCGCAGGCTGCCGGCTGCATGGCGGCGCTGGTGACGCGTCCGGGAAACGCAGTCCTGCCGGTGCAAGGCGTGCCGCAACCCGACATCGTGGCGGCCGACCTGTCAGGGGTGGCGGACATGCTCCTCGAGCGACGGCGCCAGCTCTGACCGCTCGCGCCTGGCCGCCTTCATGACGGCAATCTTGCCGTCCTGGTCGCGCACCAGCCAGTAGACCACGCCCAGCGACAGCACGGCGGCGGCGATCGCGAACAGCTCCAGCGCGTCGACGGTGCCGAGGTCGAGCACGATGAACTTGCGGACCGTCGCCAGCATGCCGATCAGGATGATCGACCGCGCCCGCACCACGCTTTCCAGGCCGCCCGTGGTGACCAGCGAGTGCTTGAACTCGAGCCCGATGACCACCGTGAAGAACATCCCGAACACGCGCTGGAAGGTGGCTGGGTCGGCCGGGTTGAGCCGGTCGTCGATCAGCGTCATCGCGATGGCGGCGACCAGATGCACCGTGGCGAGCGCCACCAGCACGACCACCGCTGCCGTAAGCACCAGCATGATGGCGTGCTCGAAACGGTCATAGAGCGACATCTGCTAGCGTCCCACCATCATGCGCACGATCTCCTCCGGATCGACGGCGCCCACCTGCCGCTCGCCGGCAACGATGCCGCGCCTGAGCACGACGATGCGGTCGCTGACGGCAAACATGTCGGCAAGATTGTGCGAGATGAAGATAACGCCGATGCCCTTGTCGCGCAGGCCGCGTATCAGCTCCATCACCCGGCGCTGCTCCGGCACCCCGAGTGCTGCCGTCGGCTCGTCCATGATCAGCACGCGGGCGTCCCAGTAGATCGCGCGCCCGATCGCCACCGCCTGGCGCTGCCCGCCGGACAGCGCGCGCACCGGACGGTCGAGCTGGTGCAGGTGCACGTCGAGCACTGCGAGCGCCTTTGCCGCCTCCTCGCGCATCCGTTTCCGATCGATGCGCGGCAGGCCGAGGAAGCGGGTCCTGAGTTCGCGGCCCAGGAAGACGTTGCCGCCGATATCGAGGTTATCGGCAAGGGCCAGGTCCTGGTAGATCGTCTCGATGCCCTGCGTGCGCGCCCCCTGCGGGCCGTCGAAGGTCACGATCTTCCCGCAATAGCGGATCTCGCCCTCGCTCGGCTGGAACACGCCGGAGATGATCTTGGTGAAGGTGGACTTGCCGGCGCCGTTGTCGCCGGCGAGCGCCACCACCTCGCCGGCGCGTAGCGTGAAATCCACCCGCTCCAGCGCATGCACGCCGCCGAAGCGCTTGGACAATCCCCTCGTTTCCAGCACCGGGTCCGCAAGCATGTCACTCATGGCACTCATTCTTCCTGGCGGCCGCCGCCGAACCGGCGCTGGCTCTGGTCGACCAGCACCGAGATGATGATCACCATGCCGACCGCGATGAACTGCCAGAACGGCTCGACATCGAGGAACACCAGCCCGTACTGGATCACCGCGATGATCAGCGCGCCGATGATGGTGCCGGTGACGGTGCCGGAGCCGCCGAACAGGCTGGCGCCGCCGATCACCACCGCGGCGATGCTGTCGAGCAGCAGCGGCTCGCCGGCCTGCGGGGCGCCTGCGGCGAAGCGCCCGGTATAGAGGATGCCGTCGATGCCCGCGGTCAGCGCCGAAAGCATGTAGAGCAGGATGGTGACCCGCGAGACATTGACGCCGGCGCGCAGCGTCGCCGCCCGGTTGCCGCCGATCGCATAGGTGTATTGCCCGAACAGGCTCTCGGACAGCAGGTAGTGCACCACCAGCACCACCACGAGTGCCACCACCACCACCACCGGGATGCCGGCGATGGTGCCGTTGCCGAGCCAGTTCAGCCACGCGTTCTCGACCGGAACCGTGGTGCCGCCGGCGATCAGGTAGGCCGCGCCCCGCGCGACCCCGTACATGCCAAGCGTGCCGATGAACGGCGGCACACGCAGGCGCGCGATCAGCAGGCCGTTGATCCAGCCGGGCAGCATGACCGCAAGCAGGGCGGCCACGATGCCCGCTGCCAGCCCCGCCGGCGCGCCGGCGGCCGCACCCACGCTGTTGGCGACATGCGCCGATACAACCGCGGCCAGCCCCATGGTGAAGCCGACCGATAGATCGATGCCGCCCGAGATGATGACCAGGGTCTGGCCGAGGCCGAGCAGCACCGGCGCCACCGCGAACACCGCCACCGAGCGCAGGTTGAAGGTGTTGAACACGAAGCTGCCGCCATAGGCCGCGCGAGACCAGATCTCGAAGACGACCAGCAGCACAAGCAGGAACAGCCAGGCCCGGCCGGCGGCGAGGATCGCGAGGACATTGCGCCGCGATCCGCCTGCCGCGGCACCCGTTGTGCTCATTCCGAGTAGAGATATTGCTTGGTGGCCGGATCGTCGACGTTGGCCTTGTCGATGATGGTGAAGCCCGTGGCGATCGCCGGCGGGATCGACTGCCCGGTCAGGTGCGCATACGCCGCCGCCACGCCGAACCAGCCGATCTCCGCCGGATGCTGCGCGATCGCGATGTCGACCAGGCCGCTCTTGAGGTTGCCGACGATGGATTGCGGCGCATCGAACGCGACCACCTTCACCTTGCCGGCGCTGCCGCCCTGCTGGATTCCGTTGCCGGCGCCCATGGCCGAGAACAGGTTGGTGCCGAACACGCCGACGAGGTCGGAATGCCGGGCCAGCACCGATTGCGCCTGCGAGGCCGCCTTGTTGGCGTCGTCGTCGTTGAACTGCGTCGACAGCACGGTGATGTTGGGATGCTTGGCCATCTCCTCCTTGAAGCCGGCCTCGCGCTGGTCGGTGGTGGAGACGCCGGCTTCGATGTTGGAGACATACACCTTGCCACGGTCGCCGATCGCGCGTGCCAGCGCGCGGGCGGCGATCGCGCCACCGAGCGCGTTGTTCGAGGCGATATAGGAGAGCGGGAAGTCGGCGTTGCCGCTGCCGGTCTGGTACACGCCGGTGCCGATATAGGTGTCCACCGTGATCACCGGCACGCCCGACGTGAACGCATTGCGCAGCGGCACGATGAGCTGCGTCTTGTCGGTGGGCGCGATCAGCAGCACGTCGGGGCGACGGGCGAGCACCGCATCCAGCACCGGGACCTGCTGCACCGGATTGAAGGCCGGCGCGCCCTGGAACACCAGCTTGACGCCCAGAGCGCGGGCGGCCGCCGCGGCGCCGCGGTGCATGGTGATGTAGAAGGCGTCCGTGGTCAGGCCCGGAACCAGCGCCACGGTGTATTCTCGACCGGCCGCCCTCGACCTGCCTGCCGCGAGCGACGCCGCCAGAGCGGCCGCGCCAATACCACCGACAAAAGACCGTCGTTGCATCTTGTTTCCTCCCCGTGCGTGGTCGTTCGACCTTCATCCCTGACTAGACCCGAAGTGCCGCGCTGTCACTTCGGCGCAACGATACCCTATCGCTGCACGATTGCCGTCCCCGCGGCACCGCGCACTTCCCAGCCCGCCCGCTCGAGTTCCGGCACGTCGTCCGCCGCCGCCGGGTAGCCCAGGCAGAGATAGGCGATGAAGCGCCAATCCGTCGGCAGATCCAGGATGCCGTTCATGGCCCCGGCATCAAGGATCGACACCCAGCCGAGGCCGACACCTTCCGCGCGCGCCGCCAGCCAGAGCGTGTGGATCGCCATGACGGCGGAAAAGGCGAGCGTCTCGGGCATGGTCTGCCGTCCGAGACCGCCGCCCTGCACGGGATCGGACTCGCAGAACACCGCGAGGTGCCAGGGGGCCTGGTCGAGTCCGGCGAGCTTGAGCCTGGCATAGTCCTGCGCCCGGCTCTCCTGCACGGCCTGTTGCGCGAGGTTGTTGCTGGCGAGGAAATTGCGCCGGATCGCCCGACGCCGGTCCGGATCGTCGACGACAACCAGCCGCCAGGGCTCGCTCAGCCCGACCGAGGGCGCCAGCGCACAGCTCGCCAGTAGCCGGGACTGCAGGGTTTCGGGCAGTGGATCGGTGCGGAAATGCCGGACGTCGCGCCGCCAGCAGAACAGCGTGTGCAGGTGCCGGCGGAACCCGGCATCGAAAGGCGGTGGAGGAGGCCGGGGCATGCAGGCGAGACAAGGCGGCTTTCCGGTGCCGGTCAAGCGAGCGCCACGATCGCGAGCAAGACGGAGGTGGCGAGCAGCTGGATCACGCAGGCGCGCCGGTACAGCACCAGCGCGCGCCGCAGGTCGGCGAGGCGGGCCGGCCGGTCGCCGTCGCCGAGCCACGGATCCTCGACGCGCCCGTCGGCATAGTCGCGCGGCCCGGCGAGGCGGATGCCGAGGCAGGCGGCCATCGCCGCTTCCGGCCAGCCGGCATTCGGCGAGCGATGCAGCCCGGCATCGCGCCACACGATACGCCAGCACGCCCGGAGGCGTCCGGGCGTGCCCAGGGCGATCCATAATGCGGCGAGCCGGGCGGCCGGCAGGTTCGCCGCATCGTCCAACCGCGCCGAGGCCCAGCCGAAGGCGCAATGACGCGGGCTCAGATGGCCGATCATGCTGTCGGCGGTGTTGATCGCCTTGTAGGCGGCGATGCCCGGCAGGCCGAGGAGCGCGCACCAGAGCAGGGGAGCGGTGATGCCGTCGGAGAAGTTCTCGGCCAGGCTCTCGATCGCGGCCCGCACCACCGCCGGCTCGTCCAGGCTCGCCGGGTCGCGCCCGACGATGTGCGACACCGCCGCGCGGCCGCCCGCCAGGCCATCCGCCTCGAGTGCGTCCGCGACGGCCCGCACGTGGCTGTGCAGGCTACGCTGGGCCAGCAGGGTGCTGGCGACCGCGGCGCACAGCAGCACGGCTGCCGGACGCGGCAGCCAGTGCAGGACCAGCGCCTGCCCCAGCCCTGCCGCGAGCGCCGGGATGCCGGCCACCAGCAGCAGGGCAGCGACGCCGTTGAGCCGGCGCCTTGCATCCGGCAAGCTGTCCCGGTTCAGCCTGCCGTCCAGCCAGCCGATCAAGGTGCCGATCCAGACCACCGGATGGCGCCACAGGCGGAACAGCAGGGCCGGGTAGCCAAGGATGCCTTCGATCACCAGCCCGCAGAGCGCTATCTCCAATGCAAGTCTGGCGGTGGTCACGACTCCTGCGTTCGGCATGCGATCGGGCATCGCACATGGCGGCCGGCTGATCGAGGCGCGCCGGCTGTTTCCGTCGGCGCCGGAGCCGTTCATCGACCTCTCGACCGGGATCAACCCGCACGCCTACCCGGTCGGGCCGATCGCGACCGACGCCCTGGCGCGGCTGCCGGAAGCCGAGGACATCCTGCGGCTGCAGGCAGTGGCCGCTGCTGCCTACGGGGTCGCGGACCCGGGCATGGTCGTCGCCACCCCCGGGACGCAGATCGCGATCAGCCTGCTGCCCGCCCTGCTAGGGTGCCGGCGCGCGGTCGTCCTGGAGCCGACCTATGCCGAGCACCGGGCCGCCTGGGAGAATGCCGGCCTGCCGGTCGAGGCAGCGTACGGCATCGAGGCCTTCACGCAATGGGCGCTGCAGCCCGGCACCGCGGCGATCCTGTGCAACCCGAACAACCCGGACGGCAGGCGACTGCCTGTAGGCCGGTTGCTCGAATTGGCGGCGGAGCAGGCCAGCCACGGCGGCATGCTGGTCTGCGACGAGGCCTTCGTGGATCTCGAGCCGGACCTGGCCGGGCTCGGCAGCAGCCTGCCGCATCCGGGCCTGCTGGTGCTGCGCTCGTTCGGCAAGAGCTACGGCCTGGCGGGAGTGCGGCTTGGCTTCGTGCTCGCTTCGCCGGAACGCGCCGCACGGTTGCGCAACGCCTTCGGCCCGTGGGCGATCAGCGGGGTTGCGATACAGGCAGGCTGCCTGGCGCTTGCGGACCCCGCCTGGCGCGCGGCGATGGCGGACCGGCTGCGTCGAGCCGGCGCCGATCTGGACCGGCTGCTGCAGCGGCACGGGCTTCGGTGCCACGGCGGGACCGCCTTGTTCCGGCTCTATGGCAGTTCGAGGGCCTCGGCGCTGCACCGGCATCTGGGGGAGGCCGGGCTGCTGGTCCGCCGTTTCGACCACGATCCGGGCCTGCTGCGGTTCGGGCTGCCGGGTGAAGCTGAGGCCTGGGCGCGCCTCGAGGCAGCCCTGCGAAGCGCCCCGTTGCCCTGATCGCAAACGTCGTGCAACGCTTTCCGCCCGGCCTCGTTGTTGGCTGACCGGACGCGAACACCCCCGGATCGAACGGATCTCGTCAATGCCCGACATCATGACCGCGCACCTGAGCCATGAGGACCTGATGGCGATACGCGATGCCGTGCCGGGTCTCGACCTGCTGGGCATTCGCTCGCTGAGCCGCGCCGGCTACCGCATCGTGCGCGACGAAACCCCGGAGGCACGGGCCGCCGCGACGTCGGAGAACAACGCTGCGGAGCGTTTCGACAGCTGAAACCCGGGAAGCCTGCGGCGATCCTGGCTCAGGCGTCGGACCAGGGGTCGTAGCTCCCGAAACTCCAGATGTCGCCTTCCGGATCGCGAGCGGAATATCCGCGTCCACCTCTGGTCCTGCGGCCCCAGCATAATGTCCGCTCCGGCACGAGGCGCCTGATCCGCGTGGGCGTCCACGTCCGCCACGACGAGGTAGAGCCCCACCGTGTGGCCCCCGGCCTGGACGACCGTCTTCATGTTCGTGGCCCAGGCGTGTTGGGTGTCATTGATGCTGGCTACCATCACCATGCGGTCGGCCCAGGTGAGCTGGGCGTGCTGCACGACCGGGGCATCCTCTGCGGCGAGAGACACCGCTCGACGCTCGAAGCCGAAGGCATTGCAGAGGAAGTCGATGCCGGCGACCGCGTCCGCGTAACGCAAGTTCGGGATGATCTCGTGTCGCATCGGCTTCCCTCGCAAATCGGTGCAATCAGTTCCGGGTCTTGTCCACCAGCCGGTTCTTGCCGATCCAGGGCATCATCGCGCGCAGCTTCTCGCCGACCTCCTCGATCTGGTGCTGGTTGGCGCGGGCGCGTGTGGCCTTGAAGCCGACCTGGCCGACCTTGTTCTCGAGCAGCCAGTTGCGGGTGAAGGTGCCGCTCTGGATGTCGTGCAGCACCCGCTTCATCTCGGCCTTGGTCTCGGCGGTGATGATGCGCGGCCCGGTGACATACTCGCCGTATTCGGCGGTATTGCTGATCGAGTAGTTCATGTTGGCGATGCCGCCCTCGTAGATCAGGTCCACGATCAGCTTCACCTCGTGCAGGCACTCGAAATACGCCATTTCGGGGGCGTAGCCCGCTTCCACCAGTACCTCGAAGCCGGCCCGGATCAGCTCGACCAGGCCGCCGCACAGCACGGTCTGCTCGCCGAACAGGTCGGTCTCGCATTCCTCGCGGAAGCTGGTCTCGATGATGCCGGCGCGGCCGCCGCCGACGGCGCTGGCATACGAAAGCGCGATCTCCAGCGCGTTCCCCGACGGATCCTGTGCCACCGCGACCAGGCACGGCACGCCGCCGCCGCGCTGGTATTCCGAACGCACGGTATGACCCGGGCCCTTCGGCGCGATCATGAAGACATCGAGGTCCGGGCGCGGCTCGATGACCCTGAAATGCACCGCGAGGCCATGCGCGAACGCGATCGCCGCACCCTGCTTCAGGTTGGGCGCCAGATGCTCGGCGTAGAGGTCGCCCTGCAGTTCGTCCGGCGTCAGCACCATGACCACGTCGGCCCAGGCGGCGGCCTCGGACGGGCTCATCACCCGCAGGCCGGCGGCTTGCGCCTTGGCAATGCCGGCGGAACCCGGGCGCAGCGCCACCACGAGTTGGGTAACGCCGCTATCCTTGAGGTTGTTGGCGTGCGCATGCCCCTGGCTGCCGTAGCCGATGATCGCGACCTTGCGGCCCTTGATCAGGTTCACGTCGGCGTCGCTGTCGTAGTACACGCGCATGGGCGTTGTTCCTTATTGTCCAAAGTCAGATGGTATGCGGACCGCGTGCGATCGCGGCAATCCCGGTGCGCGAGATCTCGACCAGTCCGAGCGGGCGCATCAGCTCGATGAAGGCATCGAGCTTGTCGGTGGCGCCGGTGAGTTCAAAGACGAAGCTGCCGGTGGTGGTGTCGACCGGGCGCGCACGGAACGCGTCCGCGATGCGCAGCGCCTCGGAGCGCAGCTCTCCGGTCGAGACCACCTTGATCAGCGCCATCTCGCGGGCGACGTGCGGTCCGTCCTTGGTGAGGTCGGCTACGCGATGCACCGGCACCAGGCGATCGAGCAGAGCCTTGATCTGCTCGATGATCATCGGCGTGCCCGAGGTCACGATGTTGATGCGGCTGCGGTTGCGCCCGTCCTCGACCGGGGCCACCGTCAGGCTCTCGATGTTGTAGCCGCGGCCGGAGAACAGGCCGATCACGCGCGCGAGCACGCCGGCCTCGTTCTCGACCAGCACCGAGATGACGGCGGTGATCTCGGTTTCGTCCGTGCTTGCCATGGCTTCAGACCAGCATCATGCCTTCGTTGGTGATGGATGCTGCCTGCTCGTTCTGGTCGGGACCCAGGATCATCTCGTTATGCGCCGCTCCCGACGGGATCATCGGAAAGCAGTTCTCCTTTTCATCGACACAGATATCGGCGATCACCGGACCATCATGCGCGAGCATGGCGCGTATGGTGTCGTCGAGCTCGCCGAGGCAGGTGGCGCGCATGCCGGTACCGTGGAAGCTCTCCGCCAGCTTGACGAAATCCGGCAGCGCCTCGCTGTAGCTCTCTGAATAGCGGCTGCCATGCAGCAGCTCCTGCCACTGGCGCACCATGCCCATGTAGCGGTTGTTCAGGATGAACAATTTCACCGGCAGTCGGTACTGGCAGATCGTGCCGAGCTCCTGGATGTTCATCAGCGTGCTGGCCTCGCCGGCGATGTCGATCACCAGCGCGTCCGGGTGGGCCACCTGCACGCCGACCGCCGCCGGCAACCCGTATCCCATGGTGCCGAGGCCGCCCGAGGTCATCCAGCGGTTCGGGTGGTCGAACGCGAAATACTGCGCCGCCCACATCTGGTGCTGACCCACTTCGGTGGTGACGAAGCTGTCGCGACCGGTCTCGCGGGCCAGTTCGTACAGGCGTCGCACCGCATGCTGCGGCTTGATGATTGCGGACGGCGCGGGGTCCTGCACGTAGCGCAGGCTGTCGATGCCGCGCCACGCCTCGATCTGGCGCCACCAGGCGGCGTGCGCCTCGCGGTCCGGCTCGGCGCGATCCTCGTGCCAGGCCTCGATCATCATCTCGATGGCGCGTCCGGCATCGCCCACCACGGCGACATCCACCGGCACGATCTTGTTGATCGAGGATGGGTCGATATCGACGTGGATCTTGGCGGAGCCTGGCGAGAACGCATCCAGCCGCCCGGTCACGCGGTCGTCGAAGCGGGCGCCGAGATTGATCAGGACGTCGCAACCGTGCGTCGCTAGGTTGGCCTCGAAGGTGCCGTGCATGCCGAGCATGCCGAGGAATTGCGGGTCGGTGGTGGGATAGGCGCCGAGTCCCATCAGGGTCGAGGTGCAGGGATAGCCGGTCAGCCGCACTAGGCGCCCGAGCGCCTCGGCCGCGGCCGGACCCGAATTGATGACTCCGCCGCCGGTATAGAACAGCGGCCGGCGCGCCCGCTTGATCAGCGACACCGCCTGGCGGATCGCGTCGGCGCGAGGCTCGGTGATCGGGCGATACGAGCGGTGCGGCGCGGTCGAGGCCGGCGCATAGCTGGCCGGACCGACCATGATGTCCTTGGGAAGATCGACCACGACCGGGCCTGGCCGGCCGCTGCGCGCCACGTAGAACGCCTCGTGCACGGTGCGCGCGAGATCGCCGGCGCGCTTGACCAGGTAGTTGTGCTTGGTCGCTGGCCGGGTGATCCCGGTGGTGTCGGCTTCCTGGAAGGCGTCGTTGCCGATCATGTGCGTCGGCACCTGGCCGGTGAGACAGACCAGCGGCACGCTGTCCATCAGCGCATCCACCAGTCCGGTCACCGCGTTGGTCGCACCCGGGCCGCTGGTGACCAGCACCACGCCGATGCGTCCGGTGGAGCGCGCGTAGCCCTCGGCGGCGTGCACCGCGGCCTGCTCGTGCCGCACCAGGATGTGGCGGATCGAGTTCTGCTTGAACAGCGCGTCATAGATTGGCAGCACCGCGCCGCCGGGATAGCCGAACACGACCTCCACCTCCTGCTCCTGCAGGACGCGGAGAAGCACCTCGGCGCCGTTGAGCGCGGGCGTCGAGACCGCCTCGCTGCCCTGGCTGGCCTGGTGGCGGCGGTCCCCGAGATCGGTGGTCGCGTTCATGTCCTCACTCCTCCCGGGATTGCCCGGCCCGGACTATCCGCATGGTGCGCGGTGCCGGGGTTATGGGCGAGGTCCATGCGGCGCGTCAACGCACCATTGAACAAATGATAAGATTTCTCGCCATCTCCTTTCCGGAAATTGCGCGATACCAGCTATGCGCTGGGTGATTATGTCGCATTGTGCGGCCGGAGCCAGGGCATGATGCGCAAACCAGGTGGCCTGGCGCTTGGTGTACTGGCCCTGCGCGAGCACCGCGCGCCGCATCGCATCCTCCAGCCGGTCGCCGTGCCGGAGCACCCCGGCAAGCTCGGGCACGCCGTGGGCACGCATGGCCGGCAGCGACGGGGGCAGGTCCAACGCCAGCAACGCAGCGACCTCGGCCAACGCTCCCTGCGCCAGCATGGATCCGAAGCGATCCGCTATGGCGGCGCGCAGATCCGCACGTGGCGGCGCCAGCCGCACGGCAGCGAAGCGCGCCGGTGCCGGGGGCAGGCCGGGGGCGCGCTGCCACGCGGCCAGTCCGCGTCCGGTGCCGGCCAGCACTTCCCAGGCGCGGGCCAGGCGCTGGCCGTCCGACGGGCGGACGCGCGCCGCGCTCTCCGGATCGCGCCCTGCCAGCCGGTCGTGCAATGCGGCCGGCCCGATCCCGGCCAGCAGGGCGCGCGCCTCGGTTCGTGCCGCCTCCCCGGGATCCGGGATTGCGGCGAGCCCTGCGGTGAGGGCGCGGAAATACAGCCCGGTGCCCCCGCACAGGATCGGCAGCCGGCCCTGTGCCCACGCCTCGCGCAGGCACGCCAGCGCCTCCGTTCGCCACCAGGCGACGCTGCCTGGTTCGGATGCCGGTCGCACCCCGTAGAGACGGTGCGGACACAGCGCTTCCTCGGCTTCGGTGGGACGCGCCGTCAGCACTCGCAGCTCGCGATAGACCTGCATCGAGTCCGCGTTGATCACGATGCCGTCGAGTGCCTGTGCGAGAGCAAGTGCGAGTGCCGACTTGCCGCTGCAGGTCGGGCCGGCGACGATCAGCGCATCCCCTTCGAGGGCGTCCGGATCGATCGGGTGCGCTTGATTCACGAAGCCATCCCTGCGAAACGCCCGAACATGGCGTTCCCCCGTATCCTCACCCTGGTCGCCGACCGCAAGGCGTCGACGCTGACGCCGGCGATGATCCGGGTGGCGCGCGAGATGGTCAGCGGCGGCGAGCCGTTCATCCTGTCGCCGGGCGAGGCGGTGGACATCCCCTGTCCGGCGCACTCGTTCAGCCAGCCCAGCCCGGCGGTGCTGCGCGCGGCTTTCACCGGCCAGGCTGTCGATGTGTTGATCACGCGCGCGCGTGGACGCCGTAAGGGCCTGCTGGTTGCCGACATGGACAGCACCATCGTCACTTCGGAAACGCTCGACGACCTTGCCGCCCACGCCGGCGTCGGCGAGCGGGTCGCCGCCATCACCCGGCGCAGCATGAACGGCGAGATCGACTTTGCCGAGGCGCTGCGCGCGCGGGTGGCCCTGCTGCGCGGGCTGGAGACTGGTGCGATGGAGCGGGTTCTGCGCGAGACCACGCTCACGTCCGGCGCCCGCACCCTGGTCGCCACCATGCGCGCGCACAACGCGCGTTGTGCCCTGGTTTCGGGCGGCTTCACCTGGTTCACGTCGCGGATCGCGGCAAGTTGTGGTTTCGACGAGCACCATGCCAACAGCTTGCTGGAAGCGGACGGGCGGCTCACCGGCGAGGTCGGCGAGCCGATCCAGGGCCGCAGCGCCAAGCGCGCCCGGCTGATCGCGCTGGCCGAGGCGCGCGGCGTTCGTCTCGCGGCGACGCTTGCCGTCGGCGACGGCGCCAACGATCTCGACATGCTGGCCGAGGCTGGATTGGGCGTTGCCTTTCACGCAAAGCCCGTGGTCGCGCAGGCGATCGAGACGCGCATCGACCATGCCGACCTGCGCGCGCTGCTGTTCGCACAGGGCTACCCGGTATCGGCCTTCCGCGAGGACTGATCCGGGAGCACGCGCAGGACCGGATCGCCGATCCGGATTTCGCCACCCTCGATGATCCGCGCGGTCACGCCGCCGTGGCCGCGCACCGCGTTGTAGCCGCCGGGGCCGAACTCGGCCTCCATGCGCGAGCAGGGATGGCAGTCGCCGGTGACGTCCAGGAGCGCCGGTCCGACGCGCAGCATCGCGCCCTTCAGGCCGTGCAGGTTGCAGCCGGCGACGACCAGGTTGCGCCGCAGTTGCTGCGGCTCGATCCGGTCGATCCCGAGATAGGCCGCGATGGCCGCCAGTTGCTCGGCGGCGATCAGCGTCACCTGCCGGGTGCGATTGGTGATGTTCGTGTAATGGTCGCCCTCGACCCCCTGCCGGGGATCGAGCCGCACCGCCGATACTACCTCGAGCGGCATGCGACGCTGCGGACGTATCCCGATCCACTGCACGCTGCCGGGCCGCGCCGGCGCCGCCAGAAGTGCCGCCAGTGGCGAGCCGGCAATCAGCATGCGGCTCAGGTCCAGTACAGCATTGCAGCGTCCGGCAGCCGGCGATGCAGCGCCTCGGTCATGAAGCAGCGCATCTCGGTCATCTCGGCTTTCGGCAGCACCCATTTGCCGGTGCCGAACTTCGTCAGCTTGCGCGTCCGCTGCGCCTCGTCCATCGGCAGCGCGCTGCCCGGGTACCAGCCGTTCAGCACCGCCTTCGACTTGTCGGTGAAACGGTGGGTGATCAGCTCGGCGGTCAGCCCCGGATCGGGGATGCCGTCGAGTGCCTCGGCGACCAGGGCCAGCAGCCGGTCGTACTCGCGCTTCCAGTCCGGCAGCGGCAGGATCGGCGCGATGGTCAGCCCGACCGGGTAGCCCGCCTGCGCCACCGCGCGCAGCGCCGCGAGCCGCCGGTCCATGCGCGGCGCGCCGCCCTCGAGCCGTTCCGCCGACGCCGCGTTCAGCGAGAAGCGGATGCGCGTGCGGCCACGGTGCGCGAGACGCAGCAGTGGCTCGACCGCATCGAACTTGGTGGTGAAGCGCAGTTGCACCGGCGCATCCCATCGGCCGAAATGCTCGATGCAGGCGGCGAGGCCGCCGGTCAGGTGCTCGATGCCGAGCGGATCGGTATAGCAGGAGCACTCGAAGGTCGTGCCCTCGGCCGCCCGCGCGACCGAGCGGGAGGTGACGGTTCCCTGACCGAGCAATGGCGGCAGTTCGGCCAGGATCTCCGGCAGGTTGGCATACGTGCGTATGATCGGCGGCCCCGACAGCGAGCCGGCCAGGTAGCAATACTGGCAATGCGCCGGGCACCCCTCGGCGAGATCGAAGCGCCAGTCGGCGCTCGGCGGGATCGGTTGCGGGCGCCGTCGGCTGGGCGACGCCGCGATCACCGCCATCGTGCTCTTGGCGTCGCGGTAGTTGCCCGGCAGCCCGGTCAGGCGATCCGAGGCGAGGCGCACGATCTCGGAGCCGGCGCGTGCCGCGCGCTCGACCGCCTGCGCGCCATGCTCGAAGCCCAGGGCGGCCGGCGTGACCAGCACGCGCTTGGGAATCCAGGGTCGAAAATCAGGCATGGCGTCCCATGTCGGTGTGGACGGTGAGGGCGCCAAGGGCAGCCTGAACCGAAAGCACGCCGCGGGCGTTGCTGTCACCAGCCACTGGGCATCACGTCATGAACACGATTGTCGCTCGAACCTGCAGGATCATGGCGGTCGTCGCCCTGGCCGGCCTCGCCGGTTGCGAACCCACCGGGCCGGTCTTCGGGGACTGGCAGGGGCGCCAGCCATCCGGCTTCGGGATCAACCCCTCCTTTGTCGACCTGGTGTTGCACGGCAATCCTGGCGACATCGAGGGCCAGTATGACATCCAGGCGACCCAGGCGCAGACGACCTTCGACTATATCGGCGAACGCAACCTGGTCTGGGGCGACTGGTGGACCATCACCCGCGATGCCGCATCCGGCGTGCCGATCCTGCACCTGCACAACCTGCCCAACACCCAGATCTCGACCTATGCCATGCTGCAGAACCACGTGCTGGTGCCGGTCATGCCCGACGGGCGCCCGGACCTGTCACAGGGTGGCCTGCGCTACTCCCTGGTACCGGTGCCCCCGACCAGCCGAGCCTACGGCAGGCTCTGAGCGCCCGGCGAAGCGCCGGGTGAACACGCCCGCGCTGATCGCATCGTCGTGCCGCAGGATGACGTTCTCGGTGATCTCGATCTCCAGTCAGTCGGCGGCGAGGCCGGTGTGCTGCAGCACGTCGAGGACCTTGCGCGCGAAGTCGCCGGACCGGAACTGCGCGCCAAACAGGTTCACCGCCACCTGGAAGTTCGCCAGTCCCTGCGCGCCAGAGCGCCGCCTGCCGGCATGCGGTTTCGAGTACCCAGTCGCCGGCCTGCACGGCGAGGCGGCTGCCATCCAGCGCGGCGATGAAGGAGCCCGGAAGCAGCAGGCCGCGGCTAAGCCCGGAGACGAAAGCGCGACCCGTCGTCAGGCCGAGCTGGCGATCCGCAGCAGCCGGTCGATATCGACATGCGCCTCGAGGTGTGCGGCCAGCGCATCGAGCGCCGCCTCCACGCCGGCGGAGTGGTCGCGCGGCGGCACCGGCAGGCCGAGCCGGCGCAGGAAGCCCTGGCGCGCCAAATCCGCGTTGAACAACCCGTGCAGGTAGGTGCCGCTCACCAGCCCGTCCGGCGAGGTGGCGCCCTCGGGCCTGTCGTCCTGCAGGCGCAGCATCGGCCGCTCGGCATCGGCGCCCCGGGTCACGCCCAGGTGCATCTCGTAGCCCTGCACCGGCTCGGCCGCCGCCAGCATGATGCCGTGCACCAGCGACAAGCGCTTGTGCGGCGTCAGCACGGTCTCGATGTCGAGCAGGCCGAGGCCCGGCGCGTCGCCCGGCGGCCCCTCGATGCCGTCAGGGTCGGCGATACGGCGCCCCAGCATCTGGTAGCCGCCGCAAAGCCCAAGGATCCGGCCGCCCTGCCGATGGTGCGCGTGCAGGTCGATGTCCCAGCCCTGCGCCCGCAATGAAGCAAGATCGGCCAGGGTCGCCTTGGAGCCGGCCAGGATCACCAGGGCGCAGCCGGCGGGCAGCGGCCTTCCGGGCGGCACCGTGATCAGCGCCACGCCCGGCTCGGCCTGCAGCGGGTCGAGATCGTCGAAATTGGCGATGCCCGGCAGCATCGGCACCGCGATGCGCAGGCCGCCGGCGGCAGAGGGCTGCGCGTGCAGGTCGGCGGCATCCTCGGCCGGCAGGGCGCGAACCGCGTCGAGGAACGGCACCAGGCCGAGCGGCACCCAGCCGGTGCGCGCGGCGATCATGCGCATGCCGTCGGCGAACAGCGAGGCGTCGCCGCGCATGCGGTTGACGATGAAACCCCTGATGCAGGCTGCATCGTCCGCATCGAGCACGGCCTGCGTGCCGACCAGGCTCGCGATCACGCCGCCGCGGTCGATATCGCCGAGCAGCACCACCGGCGTGGTGCTGGCGCGCGCGAACCCCATGTTGGCGATATCGCCCTGGCGCAGGTTTGTTTCCGACGCACTGCCGGCACCTTCCACCAGCACGATGTCCGACGCGGCCTGCAGGCGCGCGAAACTGTCCAGCACGACCGGCAGCAGCGACGGCTTGAGGAGCTGGTATTCGCGGGCGCGGTAGTTGCCGCGGACGCGACCCCGGACCACGAGCTGCGCGCCGACCTCGCTCTGCGGCTTCAGCAGGACCGGGTTCATGTCGGTCGTGGGCGCCACGCCGCAGGCCTGCGCCTGCAACGCCTGAGCGCGCCCGATCTCGCCGCCATCCGCGGTCACCGCCGCATTGTTCGACATGTTCTGCGGTTTGAACGGCAGCACCCGCAGCCCACGCCGGGTGAGCGCGCGTGCCAGCCCGGCCACCAGGGTCGACTTGCCGACCGAGGAGCCGGTGCCCTGGATCATCAGCGCCGGCATTCCTAGAACTCGATGCCTTCCTGCGCCTTTATGCCGGCGGCAAAATGATGCTTCACCTGCGTCATCTCGGTGACCAGGTCGGCGGCCTCGAGCAGCGCCGGCTTCGCGTTGCGGCCGGTCACCACGACATGCAGCATCGGCGGACGCCGTGCGATCGCGTCCAGCACGGTGTCCAGCTCCAGGTAGCCGTAGCGCAGCGCGATGTTGAGTTCATCGAGCACCAGCAACGAGAGATCTGGGCGATACAGCAAGTCGCGCGCGGTCTCCCAGGCCTGCGCGCAGGCGGCGACATCGCGGTCGCGATCCTGCGTCTCCCAGGTGAAGCCCTCGCCCATCGTGTGCCATTCGACCAGCTCGCCGAAGCTCTCGAGCACGCGCCGCTCGCCGGTGTCCCACGCACCCTTGATGAACTGCACCATGGCGGTGCGGCGGCCGCGTCCGATCATGCGCAGCATCAGGCCCAGGGCCGCCGTCGACTTGCCCTTGCCAGGACCGGTATGCACCATCAGCAGGCCTTTCCGCTCGATGGTCTTGCCAGCCACCTCGCGATCCTGCACCGCCTTGCGGTGCTCCATCTTCAGGCGATGCCGGTCCGCCGCCTCGTCCGTCATCCCGTCATTCCCTGCTTGAGGACCAGCGGCAGGCCTGCCGCCACCAGCACCACGTGATCCGCGATGCCGGCCAGGCGCTGGTGCAGCAGCCCAGCCTCGTCGCGGAAGCGCCGCGCCAGCGCGTTCTCCGGCACGATGCCGAGGCCGACCTCGCTCGCCACCAGCACGGTGGGTGCGCGCCGCCGGCAGAGCGCCGCCTCGAGCCGCGCGGTCGCTCCGGCCACGTCGTGCCGGCCCAGCAGCAGGTTGGTCAGCCACAGGGTCAGGCAGTCCACCAGGGCCGGCATCGCGCCGGCCTCGTCGAGCGTCTCGCCCAGCGCCAGCGGCACCTCGACGGTCTGCCAGCCGCCAGGACGCCGGGCACGGTGAACAGCGATCCGGGCCCGCATCTCGTCGTCCCAGGCCTGGCCGGTCGCGACGTACAGCCAGGGTGCCGGGGCTGGCGCCAGCAAGGCCTCGGCATGGGCGCTCTTTCCGGAGCGTGCGCCGCCCAGCACAAGTGCGAGATGGGGAGGCGGGGATCGGGGGGCTGGCAAGGGGATGGCTTTGACCGGGCGAGGGGCGGGAGCCTAGTCTTAGCATCCCGGGCCGATGAGGCCACGCAGCCCCGGAGCGGCGCCACCCTCGATGACCGAAGCCATCCTGCATGTCTGCACGACCTGCCGCGCCGGTCATGAGGTGCGCGAGGGCGACGCCACGCCGGGAGCGCTGCTGCATGCCCACCTGCAGGCTCTCGCCCTGGCCCGCGAGGCGGAGGGGGTTCGCGTGCGCGAGGCGAAGTGCCTGGCCAACTGCGCCGGCGGCTGCTCCGCGGCGATCGCCATGCCGGGCAAGTGGAGCTACCTGCTCGGCGGCCTGGATCTCGAGAATGCATCCGACCTGCTGGACTACGCGGCGATCTACGCGGCGTCCCTGACCGGCGTGGTGATGCCGTCGCGGCGTCCGGCGGCGCTGGCCAACATGGTGCACGGCCGCATCCCGGCACTTCCCTTGCCTGCAGGAACCATCGAATGAGCCTGGTATCCGCCACCATCATCACCGGCTTCCTCGGCGCCGGGAAGACCACGCTGCTGCGTCATGTGCTGGAACATGCTAATGGCCGGCGCATCGCGGTGATCGTCAACGAGTTCGGAGCACTCGGCATCGATGGCGACACGCTGCGCAGTTGCGGCATCGAGGGCTGCACCGACGACGACGTGATCGAGCTGGCGAATGGCTGCCTGTGCTGCACGGTCGCGGATGATTTCCTGCCGACGATGGAGCGCCTGCTCGACCGTGCGTATCCGCCCGAGCATGTGGTGATCGAGACCTCCGGCCTTGCCTTGCCGAAACCGCTTTTGCGCGCGTTCAACTGGCCGAGCGTGCGCACCCGCATGACGGTGGACGGGGTCATCACCGTGGTCGATGCGCCGGCGGTGTCGGCCGGGCGGTTCGCCGACGATCCGGAGGCGGTGGCCCGCCAGCGCGCCGAGGACCCGTCGCTCGACCACGACAACCCGTTGGCCGAGGTGTACGAGGACCAGCTGCTGTGCGCCGACCTCGTGGTGCTGAACAAGACCGACCTGCTCGACGAGGCGGACTGCGCGGCGCTGGAGCGCGGGATCGCGGCCGCGATCCCGCGCGCGGTGAAGATCCTGCGCGCCAGCGAGGGTCGCATCGATCCGGCGATCCTGCTCGGGTTGGCCGCGTCGGCGCAGGACGACCTCGACTCGCGGCCGTCGCACCACGATCTCGACGCCGACCACGAGCACGACGATTTCGAGAGTTTCGTTGCGCAGGTTGGCGAGATCGAGACACCGGAACATCTGCTGGCCACACTGGCGCAGGTTGCCGCAGGTCACGACATCCTGCGCATGAAGGGGTTCGTTTCGGTGCGTGGCAAGCCGCGACGGCTGGCGGTGCAGGGGGTCGGCGCACGGTTCCGGCACCAGTTCGACCGCGCCTGGCATGCCGGCGAAGCCCGCGACGGGCACATCGTGGTGATCGGCTGCCGCGGCCTCGACCGTGCGGCGATCGAGCAGGCGTTGTCGGCCACCTGCCTGCAGCCGGCCTGAGGCGACCCCCGCTTGCACCTGCTGGTCCGCGAGAGCCGGACGCTCGACGAGGCGGAGGCCGCCTGCGACCCGGGCACGTCGGCGGCGCCGCTGCTGTTCCTGTCGTTCTCCGACAGTGATCTCGGCGCCTGGGCGCAGGCGGCGAAGCAATCCGTCTCGGCGGTCAGGCTGGAGAGCCTGGCGCGGCTGCGGCATCCGATGTCGGTGGACCTGCTCGTCGAGCAGGTGGTCGCACCCGCGCGCTGCGTGGTGATCCGGCTGCTCGGCGGCCTCGATTACTGGCGCTATGGCGTCGAGGAGGTCGCGGCGCATTGCCGGGCACACGGCGTTGCCCTGCTGCTGCTGCCCGGCTGCGAGCGGCGCGACCCGCGGCTCGCCGAGTGGAGCACCGTCGATCCCGCGACCTGGGCGCGCATGGACGGGTTCCTGCGGCAGGGCGGCCCGCGCAACGCCGGCCGGGCGCTGGCGCTGGCAGCACACCTGGCCGGTCTCGGGGCGGATGACGGCGCCGAGCCGGAGCCGCTGCCGGAGGCCGGCGAGTACGAGCTTCCGGGCCTGCAGCGTAACCCGCAGCAAGCCGGAGCGCCGCTCGCGGTGATCCTGTTCTACCGCTCGCACCTGGCCTCCGGCGACACGCACGCGGTGCGCGCCCTCGCCGAGGCGCTGCATGCGCGTGGCCTGTCGGTGCGCGCGCTGTTCGCCAGCAGCCTCAAGCACGCGGACGCGGCGTCGCTGGTGCGGGCGCGGCTGCTGGCGTGGCAGCCCGCGGTGATCCTGAGCGCCACCGCATTCTCTGCCAAGGACGCTGGAAGCGGCACCTCGCCGCTCGACCCGGCCGGGGTGCCGGTGCTGCAGGTCGTGCTGGCGGTCGGCGCGCGCGAGGCGTGGCTGGCGAGCCCCCGCGGGCTGTCGCAGACCGACCTTGCCATGCAGGTGGTGCTGCCGGAACTGGACGGCAGGCTGCTCACCGGCGCGATCTCCTTCAAGGCGGCGGAAGGGGACGATCGCGACCCGGGCATCGGCCGCACGATCAACCGGCCGGATGCCGATGGCATCGCACTCGCCGCCGACCGAGCCGCCGGCTGGGCTCGCCTGGGCGCCAGCGAGCGAGGCGAGCGCAGGCTCGCCATCGTGCTGTCCGACTATCCCGGCATCGGCGGCCAGCAGGCGCACGCGGTCGGGCTGGACAGCTTCGCCAGCCTGCGCTCGATCCTCGGTCGCCTGCACGAGGCGGGTCATGCCGTAACGCGGCCGCCCGATGCCGCTTCGCTCGCTTCCGCGCTGTGCCAGACGGCGCCGACAGCGTTCATCGCCCTGGCCGAATATGCCGCCTTGCGCCGCGCCCTCCCGGACACACAGAACCAAGCGCTCGACACCGCATGGGGCGCGCCGGACACCGATCCGGCCTGTGCAGATGGCGGCTTCCGGCTGCGCCACCTGCGCCTGGGGAACGTGGTCGTCGCGGTGCAGCCCGACCGTGGCAGCCGTACCGACCGCAGGGGCGGCTACCACGACGCGGACAGCCCGCCGCGCCATGCGTATGTCGCCTTCATGCTCTGGCTGCGTCTGTCGCTGGATGTCCATGCGATGCTGCATCTCGGCACGCACGGCACGCTGGAATGGCTGCCCGGCAAGGCGGCGGCCCTGTCGGCCGCGTGCTGGCCGGTGGCGCTGCTGCGCGGCCTGCCGGTGATCTACCCGTTCATCGTGAACAATCCCGGCGAGGCCGCGGTGGCCCGCCGGCGGCTCGGCGCGGTCTGCATCGGCCACCTGACGCCTCCGATGATGGCCGCCCAGGCGGGTGAGGCCGCCCGCGCGCTGGAGCGGCTGATCGACGACTATGCCGCCGCCGACGGGCTCGACCGCAGGCGCGGAGCCATGCTCCGGTCCGAGATCCTGACCCGCGCCGGCGATCTCGGGCTGCTCGCCGAAAGCGGCGCCGATCGCGAGCACGACGACGACCAGGCGCTGGCCCGGCTCGATGCCTGGCTGTGCGACGTGAAGGATCTGCAGATACGCGACGGGCTGCACGTGTTCGGCGAGCCGCCCGCCTCGCTCGCGGCCTTGCGTGACGGCCTGCTCGCCGGCACTCCGGGCGCCGACCCGGTGCTGCTAGAGGCGGCCGTCGCGGCCTCGGTGCAGGGCGAGGCGGCCTCCCTGCTCGCGGCGCTGGACGGGCGCTTCGTTCCGGCAGGTCCGGCCGGCGCGCCCAGCCGTGGCCGGCTCGACGTGCTGCCGACCGGGCGCAACCTCTATGCGATCGACCCGCGCGCGGTGCCGACGCCGGGTGCGATGGTGCTTGGCGAGAGAATGGCCTCGCTGCTGCTCGAGCGGCACCGCCGGGAGAGCGGCGAGGAGCTGTCGTCGCTGGTGATCGATTTATGGGGCAGCACCACGCTGCGCACCGGCGGCGAGGATCTCGCCCTCGCCCTGGTGCTGATCGGTGCCAAGCCGCTCTGGGATGCGGCGTCGGGCCGGGTCACCGGCATCGAGATCGTGCCGCTGGCGCTGCTCGACCGGCCGCGCGTCGATGTGACGCTGCGCATCTCGGGCCTGTTCCGCGACAGCTTCGAGGCCCAGATCCTACTGTTCGACGAGGCGGTGCGGGCGGTGGCGGCGCGCGGCGAAAGCCCCGAGTTCAATCCGCTGGCCGCCCTCGGCGAAGCGGCGCCCGCGCGCATCTTCGGCCCGGCGGCGGGGGCCTATGGCGCCGGCGCCGCGACCCTGCTCGGCGATGCCAGCCGCGAGGCCATCGGCCAGGCGTATCTTGAGGCCTCCTCGACCGCCTATGCCGGCGGTGCCATGGCGTCGGGACGTGACGACGCCGATGGATTTGCCGCCCGCGTCGCCGCCAGCCAGGCGCTGCTGCACCAGCAGGACCATGCCGAGACCGACCTGCTCGACAGCCCGGACTATGCAGCGCACGAGGGCGGCTATGCCGCGGCGGCGGCGCTGCTGGGGGCCTCGCCCGCCCTGTACCACGCCGACAGCAGCCGGCCGGACACGCCCAGGCTGCGCCACGTCGCCGAGGAGGTGGCGCGCATCGTGCGCGGGCGGCTCGCCAATCCGGACTGGATCGCCGGCATGATGCGGCACGGCCATCGCGGCGCCGCCGAGATCGCCCGGAGCGTTGCCGGGCTGCACGGGTTCGGCCGCACGCTGCCCGAACGGCTCGACCGCCAGTACGATCTCGTGTTCGCAGCCACGCTGGGCGACCCTGGGGTCGATGACTTCCTGCGCCGCAGCAATCTCGAGGCATGGGAGGACATGCGGGCGCGCTTTCGCGACGCGATCACCCGTGGGCTGTGGCAGCCGCGTGCCAACGCGGTAATCGACACGCTGGCCAGAGCAGCATCCGACCAAGCGGAACCGCTCCGCGATGCCAGGTGACGAATAAGGCTGCTGCATCCATCGACAAGCAGAGAATGATCGATCGGACCACTCTCTGGCAGTTTTGGAGCCGTTACGGAACGGTGCTAGCCTCGCGCCATTGACCTCCAGGACCGGCGGTCCCGGAGCCCTCTTCAGCCGATGCGGAGTGCGTGATGGGTGTTCCCCTGACTGCGCGGCGTGAGCAAGTCCCGGCTGTCCAATTCGTCATCCGGCGGATCTCACCCGCCGATCTCGTGGCGGCCCTGCGTGACGGCTTCGATGATTTTCGCCAGGTGCCGACACAGCTCGCCTTCATCTGCGTCATCTATCCGATGGTCGCCCTCCTGGCCGCCAAGCTCACCGCCGGCTACCGGGTCCTGCCGCTGTTCTACCCGATGGCGACCGGCTTCGCCCTGGTCGGGCCGGTGGCAGCACTCGGTATGTATGAAATCAGCCGGCGGCGCGAGCGCAACCTGCCGGTCTCCTGGCGGGATGCCTTCGCGGTTCTGCAATCGAAATCCCTGCCGCACGTCATCCAGATGGCGCTGGTGCTTCTCGTGGTCTTCGTGCTGTGGATGGTGGTCGCGCAATCCACCTATACGGCGCTGTTCGACGAAGGCAGCATGAACTCGCTGTCCGATATGATGTACCAGATGGTAAGCGGCGCCGGAATCGCCCTGATCGTCATCGGCAACTTCATGGGGCTGCTGTTCGCCTTGCTGGTGCTGTCGATCAGTGTCGTCTCGTTCCCGTTGATCCTCGACCGCAACGTCGATGTCGCGACCGCGATCAGGACCTCTCTCGCGGCGATGGCCCGCAACCCCGTGACGATGCTGCTGTGGGGCCTGATCGTCGCCGTCTCGTTGCTGGTCGGCAGCCTGCTGCTGTTCGTCGGGCTGGCGGTGGTGATCCCGATCCTCGGCCATGCGACCTGGCACCTCTATCGCCGGCTGATCGAGGCGCCCCCGATCCCGGATCGTCGCCGATGAACCGCCCGGCCATCCGGCCGTTGTCGCAGACTCGATCCCGGTGTTGTTGTCGTCGCGAGAGAATGCTGCTACCTGACAAGTATTCGTCCACACCGTGAGCGAGACGTGGGTTTGGGTTCGCCAGGGTGGCGACCGGAATGTCGTCATCGAGCCGCTGGCTGAGATGAATTCTATGTTTTTATTCAAGTTCGATAGGATCCAGCTTGCCTGATAAGCTTGTCTTGCGCGGCACACTCCCCGAAGACACCTCGTCCGAAACCGCGCTGTCCGAGGAAGGCGTCCGCCAGGCTCTCGCCCGCCTCGGCCGCGGCTCCAGCCCTGATACCACCGAGGAGCGCCGTCCGGAGCCGGGCCGCGAGCCGGCAGACCCGTTCCGCCATGGCGGTGGCACCCTGGGCGGCGGCAGCCTGGGCGGCGGCAACCAGGGTGGCGGCAACCAGCGCCGTGGTGCCGCCCCGATGCACAAGCTCAAGCGGCCGGCCTTCGTCCAGGATGGCGACGTCGTGGTCGAATATGCCGGGCGGGACCGGCCGGGCCATCACGACTTCAGTGACCAGAATCGGGGTGACCAGGGCCGGTCGGCGCTCGACGCGCTCCGCGAGGAGGTTGTCCGCGAGCGGCGCGCGCGCGAGGAAGCCGAGCGCGCTCTGAACGAGACGCGGCTCTCCCTGCAGGGCCTGCAGACGCGCCTCGCGCATCTGGAACTCGACCTTAAAGAGGCGCGGTCGGCAAACCGGGCGGTCCAGGACGAGGCCGCTCTCTTGGCGGCGGAGCGTGCCCAGGCTGCAGCAGCCGCACCTGTCGCGGCCGAGCCTCCGGTGCTGGCGCCCGAGCGTGCGCCTGTCGCCAGGGAGCCCAAGGTGCGCCGCCAGCAGGCCGCGCCGAGGGTCAGCACGCGCGAGCCGAAGCCGGTCAAGTGGTGGATCAAGGGCAAGGGCTGAGGCACGCCGCCGGCCCTGCCTCGGATGCCCTGTTGAAGGATCCGGGGCTATGCTAGGAGAACATGCTGCGGCCAGTCACGGATGAACGATGCTTGAAAACTCTCCGGCCGGTCTTCCGGGTGCCGCACGCGCCGCGACCGGCATCCAGGGGCTCGACGACATCCTCGGCGGCGGCCTGACCAAGGACCGTGTGTATCTGGTCGAGGGCACGCCCGGCACCGGCAAGACCACCCTGTCCCTGCAGTTCCTGCTCGAGGGCGCGCGCCGAGGCGAGGCCGGCCTCTACATCACCCTGTCGGAAACGGCCGACGAGCTGCACGCCGTCGCCGCCAGCCACGGCTGGTCGCTGGACGCGCTGACCCTGTTCGAGATGGTTGGCGAGATCGGCCTGGATCCCGAGCGCGAGCAGTCGATCCTGCATCCTTCCGAAGTGGAACTCGGCGAGACCACGCGCGAGGTGATGGAGCGGGTCGAGGCGCTACGGCCGGCGCGGGTGGTCTTCGACAGCCTGTCGGAAATGCGCCTGCTGGCGCAGAACCCGCTGCGCTACCGGCGCCAGATCCTGGCCTTCAAGCACTTCTTCGCCAGCCGCCAGTGCACAGTGCTGCTGCTCGACGACCGCACCTCGGAACCCACCGACCTGCAGCTGCACAGCATCGCGCACGGCGTGATCTCGCTCGAGCAGGCGCCGCGCGATTTTGGCGCCGAGCGGCGCCGCATGCGCGTGGTCAAGATGCGCGGCATCAGGTTTCGCGGCGGCTATCACGACTTCCTGCTTGATACCGGCGGCCTAAGGCTGTTTCCGCGCCTGGTCGCCAACGAGCACCATCGCGCGTTCGACATCAGGCACGTCTCGAGCGGCAATGCCGGCCTCGACGCGCTGCTCGGCGGCGGCTTGATGGCCGGCACCAACACGCTGCTCAGCGGACCGTCCGGGGTTGGCAAGACCACGACGGCGGTGAACTGCATGCTGGCGGCCCTGGGCCGTGGCGAGCGCGCGACGTACTACCTGTTCGACGAGGGCATCGGGACGCTGCTGGCCCGCAGCACCGCCCTCGGGATGGACCTGCGGCCGTTTCTCGAAGACGGCCGGCTCGTCGTCCAGCAGATCGACCCGGCCGAGCTGTCACCCGGGGAGTTCGCGGCGCGCGTCCGCGAGGCGGTGGAGGTCGTGGGCGCGACCTTCATCGTGATCGACAGCCTCAACGCCTACCTGCATGCCATGCCGGGCGAGCGCTACCTGCTGCTGCAGATGCACGAGCTGCTGAACTACCTGAACCAGCAGGGCATCAACACGCTGCTGATCCTTGGGCAGCACGGGTTGGTCGGCGAGGTGCGTTCGGATCTCGACCTCAGCTATCTCAGCGACAGCATCCTGCTGTTCCGCTTCTTCGAGGCGCGCGGCGAGGTGCGCACCGCGGTCTCCATGGTGAAGAGCCGCACCAGCGCGCATGAGCGCGCGATCCGCGAATTCAAGCTCGGTCCGGGCGGCCTGCAGGTCGGCGAAGCGCTGAGCGGGTTCGACGGCGTGCTCAGCGGGCTGCCCTCCTACAAGGGCGACCTCGAGCTGCTCTCTCCCACGCCGGACCATCCCAGAGGCGAGGTGGGCTGATCCAGGTGCCGCAGCACTTCGCCATCCTTGCACCGCGCGGACGCGACTCCGCCATCATCGGCCAGGTCCTGCAGCGGGGCGGCCTCGAGGGCGTGGTCTGCGTCGACCTTGCAGCACTCCGCGCTAGCCTCAACGGCGAAATCGGCGGGGTCGTGCTGACCGAGGAGGCGCTGTCGGGGGCGGACCTGCGGCCGGTGCTCGACTGGATCGCCGGGCAGATGCCCTGGTCGGACCTGCCGTTCATCGTGCTCGCGACCCGGCAGACCGGTCCACGCCCGGCGTCCGCCGCCACGATCCTGGACCAGCTCGGCAATGTCGTGTTGCTAGAGCGGCCGATCAACGCGGAAACCCTGACCAGCGCGGTCGGCTCGGCGCTGCGGGCCCGCCTGCGGCAATACCAGACCCGCGACCTGCTGCTCGGACGCGAGCAGAGCGCGGCAGCGCTGGTGCAGCTCAACGAGAGCCTCGAGCAACGCGTCCGGCAGCGCACCGGCGAGCTTGAGGCGGCGCGCGAAACGCTTGCGTTCGCGCTCGACAGCGCCGGCATGGGGTCCTGGGACCTCGATCTGCGCACCGACACCGCCCGCAACTCGCGACGGCATGACGGCATCTTCGGCCTCGATGCGGAAGCCGGGCCGGGAGCGCCTCGCGATCAGCAGCGCGCCTGGGGCCGCTCCGCCTTTCTGCGCCACGTCCTGGAGGAGGATCGCAAGGCAGCCACGAGCGCCTTCGACAAGGCGCTCGGCAGCGGCACGCTGGGACTGGAATGCCGCATCACGCGCGGTGATGGCGCCGTGCGCTGGATCGATGCGCGCGGGCGGGTGGAGTATGCGCCGGGCGGCGAGCCGGTTCGCATGGCCGGCATCGTCATGGACACCACCGACCGTCGCCGCACCGAGGATGCGCTGCACCAGGCGCAGAAGATGGAGGCGATCGGGCAGCTGACCGGCGGCGTCGCGCACGACTTCAACAACCTGCTCACGGTGATCGTCGGCGGCCTCGACATGATGATCCGGCGACCCGAGCGGACCGACCGCGTCGTGCGTCTGGCGGAGGCCGCGATGACTGCGGCGCGTCGCGGCGAGCAGCTCACCCAGCAGTTGCTGGCGTTCTCGCGCAGGCAGATGTCGCGCCCGGAGACGCTCAACCCGAACCGCCTGCTGCTCGAGTTCCGCGCCCTGGCACAGCGCGCCGTCGGCGAGGCGATCGACCTGCAGGTCGATCTCGACCCCGGGGTCGATCCGGTGCGTGTCGATCCAGCGCAGTTCGAGTCCGCCGTGCTGAACCTGATCGTGAATGCGCGCGATGCGATGCCGACGGCGGGCACGATCCGCCTGCAGTGCCGCAACGTGCATCTGCCGACCGAGGCCGTGGCCGAACGCGGCATCTCGCCGGGCGCCTACGTGATGGTCTCGGTCACCGATACCGGCGTCGGTTTCGAGCCTGAGACGCTGCAGCGGGCGTTCGAGCCGTTCTTCACCACCAAGGAGGTCGGCCGCGGCTCCGGCCTCGGCCTGAGCCAGGTATACGGCTTCATGCGCAGCGCCGGCGGCGATATCGTCATCGACAGCACGCCCGGCCTTGGCACCAGCGTCAGGCTGTATTTCCCGCGCTCCGAGGATGCGGCCGCCGAGGAGCGTCACCATGCCAACAGCAGGGTGCCGCTGCGCCGCGCCTCCAGCGGCGATACCGTGTTGCTGGTCGAGGATGACGAGCAGGTGCTCGGCATGGCCGTCGAGAGCCTGGAGGAGCTGCGCTACAAGGTCGTGGTGTCGCGCAATGCCCGCGAGGCGCTGGAACACCTGCGTGGGCCGGAACGGATCGACATTCTGTTCTCAGACGTGGTGATGCCCGGCGGCATGAACGGCGCGCAGCTTGCGGTGGAGGCGCAACGGCTTCGGCCTGGACTGAAGGTCCTGCTGACCTCGGGCTATGTCGGCGACAATGGTGCGGGGCAGACCACCGGCCAGGACCTGCCGATGCTGAACAAGCCGTACCGGCGCGACGAGCTGGCGCAGAAGCTGCGGGTGGTCCTGGGCGTCGCCTGAACCGGGGCCGGCACGCCTGTCATTCCGGTCATTCCCCCGCAGCGGCGTTCATCGAACCTTAAGGCGCCATGCCGCATCCTGGGCGTGCCCCGTCGCAGGACCTTGACCAGATGCCAGCCGCGCCGCTCCCGGACGACGAAGCCGCCCGGCTTGCCGAGCTGATCTCCTACGAGATTCTCGAGACTCCCGCCGATCCCCGCTTCGAGACCTTCATCGGGCTGGCGCAGCAGATCTACGACGTGCCGATCGCGCTGGTGTCGCTGGTCGATGCCGAGCGCCAGTGGTTCAAGGCCGCAGCCGGCGTCGGCAACGTCTGCGAGACCTCGCGCGGCGCCTCGTTCTGCGCCTGGGCGATCCTCGCGCCCGACCAGGTCATGGTTGTCGAGGATACCGCCGAGGATGCGCGCTTCATCGACAACCCGCTGGTGAATGGCAGCCCGCACATACGCTTCTATGCAGGGGCGCCCATTCTCGGCGCGGGCGGCCACGCGCTCGGCACCCTATGCATCATCGACACGAAGCCGCGGCGGCTCGATCGACCCGGCCGGCGGCAACTGGCGTCGCTTGCCACCGGCGTCGCCTCGATGCTCGAGCTGCATCGCGGGCTGCAGCAGATGCAGCGGGCCGCGACGCATGATTGCCTGACGGGTCTCGCGAACCGCGCGCTGTTCGAGCCCGAACTGGAGGCGGCCGCGCAGGCAGCGCTGGACGGCATCGACTGCGCCGTGCTGTGCCTGGATCTCGATCGCTTCAAGCTGGTCAACGACACCTACGGGCATGCCATCGGCGACGACCTGCTGCGCGAGACCGCGCGGCGCCTGCGCAGCATCATCCGGCCGAGCGACCTCGCCGCCCGGCTCGGTGGCGACGAGTTCGCCATCCTGATGCGGGGCCCGTTTCCGCCGGGTGCGCCGCAGCGCCTGGCCGAGCGCGTGCTGGCGGCGTTTGCGCAGCCGGCCCTGCTGCATGGCATCAGCCTGGCGATCCACAGTTCGATCGGCCACGCCAGCACGCCGCCGCATCGCGATGGTGCGTTGCTGCTCCGCGCCGCCGACATCGCGCTCTACAAGGCAAAGGATCTGGGCCGCGGCAGCATCGTCGCTGCCTCGCAGGAGTGCCATGAGCCTGCGGATCTGCTGGCCGCCGGGGCGTCCGACATGGAGCGCGATCTGCGCCAGGCGCTTGCCGCCGGTGCATTCGAACTGCATTGGCAACCCTACTTCAGGGCAGGCTCCGGACAGGTCGAAGGGTTCGAGGCGCTGCTGCGCTGGGATCGCCCTGGCCATGGACCGGTATCGCCGGCCGTCTTCATCCCGGTGGCGGAGGCGAGCGGCCTGATCGTGGGCATCGATGCCTGGGTGCTGGAGCAGGCCTGTGCCTCCGCTTCACTCTGGCCCGTGTCGCTGAGTGTCTCGGTCAACGTCTCGCCGCACTGGCTCTGCACGGTCGATGTCGCCACGACCGTGGCCAGCCTGCTGGACCGCACGGCGCTCGCGTCGGGGCGCCTGGTGCTCGAACTCACCGAACGCACGGTGATCAATTTCCCGATGCAGGTCCGCGAACGCATCCATGCGCTGCATTCACTCGGCCTCAGGCTGGCACTCGATGATTTCGGAATCGGCTACTCCTCGCTCGCCTGCATCAAGGACTTCGCATTCGACACGCTGAAGCTGGACGGCAGCTTCATCCACGACATCGAGACACAACCGAGGGCGCGCGAGGTCGCGCGTGTGATCCTGGCGCTGGGCCGCGCGCTCGACATGACGGTGTGCGCCGAGGGTGTCGAAACCGGCTTCCAGCTCGACTTCCTGCGCACGGAGGGCTGCGAACTGGTTCAAGGCTACCTGTTCGGCCGGCCGGAGCCGATGCCGGCATTCAGACCCATGCCACTGGCTTCGCCCGCAAGGTTCGGTCGAACGCGAGGTGAGGTCAGAGGTCCGGAGCTCCGGCCCTCGACAGCGGCAGGCTAGAGTAGTGTCCTGGCCCTGAGAAAGCCGAACATCGCAACGAACGAGGGCAGGCAGATGATGCCGGCCGTGATGGTTCCGGCGTGGCCGTGCGCATTCGCGAGGAACATGCCTCCGGTGTTCATGCCGAAGAAGCCGTTCACGAACGTCGCCGGCAGCATCAGCGACAGCACCGCAAAGCCGACGCCGGTATCGGCGAGAGCCGCAAGGGCCTGGAGGCCGAACGCCGCCAGCACGAGATTTCCCCGTCTGAGGCTGGGAATGCTCTCCGAGATGATCATGTGCGCGGTCGGGTGGTCGCAGCCGAGCGCCATGCCCAGGCCGAACAGGCAGATCACCAGCGGCAAGAAGTTGCCGCACAAGATCGGCAACATCAGGAAGCCGTCCTGCGACGCGTCGATGCCGAACTCGCGCGCGACAGCGGCAGCGCCACCCCGGTCATGAACACGACAAAAGCCTCCCGGCGGACCAGACCGGGCGCTCGTCGATACAGTGCTGGACCGTGCGGTATGCCGGGTGCAGCCGCGGCTCGTTCAGGATCTCGTCCATGTCGGTCATGACCTCCGGATGATCGCGCGCTGGGCTAGCATCTCTCGGACACCATCATCTCGGCCGGGTCCGGATGGCGCATATGGTCCGGGTGGAACACGCGCTCCGGCAGCTCGATCGTCAGCGGCTTGCTCTCGTGGTACGGCAACTGGCCGAGCAGGTGGCTGATACTGTCCAGCCGCGTGCGCTTCTTGTCCACCGCGGGCATGACCCACCACGGCGCCTCGGCGGTATGGGTGCGCTGGAGCGCCACTTCCTTGGCCACGCATAGGCCTCCCAGCGGTTCCGGCTTCGAGGTCTATCCGGCTGAGCTTCCACTGCTTCAGCGGATCCTCGAGGCTGGCCCGGAACCATGCGCCCTGCCCCTTGTCGGTGATCGAGGACCAGTACTGTCGCTCGCCGATACCCGGGATTTCGCGGTGGCGCTCGGCGACGTGCCGGAGAGCCTGCGCCTGATCGAGCAGCCGGCCGCAGCCTGCACGCACCTGCTGGCGCTCGGCGGCGAGCACGACATCACCCTGCCGCTGCTGCGTGCTTCGGCGCGCCGCACCGTCGATGCGGTCGGGCTGGTGCATCTCGACGCCCACGCCGACACATGGCCGGACAGCTTCGGCCAGGCCTTCGGCCACGGCTTGCCGGTCTTCCACGCGATCCGAAAGGGACTGGCCGATCCGCATCGCATGGTGCAGGTCGGCATCCGTTCGCCGGTGCAGCGCGAGGTGTGGGACTGGACGCTGGGGCCGGGGGTCATATCCTGACCGCGCAGGAGGTGCACGAGATCGGGCCGGCCGCCGTCGCTGACCGCATCCGCGCCGTGGCCGGAGACGCCGAGACCTCGCGGTCGAGATCGTCGACGTCGGCGGCGGATCCCCCGTCGCCTACCCCGACCTGACGCCCCCGCCGCTGCAGGCGTAGTTGCGCAGATCGAGGAGGCGTTCGCGGCCCTCCGGCTGCCTGCCGCGACCCGGCTCTGGGCGGAACCCGGCCGCGCGATTGTCGCATCCGGGGCGTCGGTGGTGGTGCAGGTGCAGATGCGCCACGACCACGCGCTCTACATGAACGAAGGCGTGTATGGCAGCCTTTCGGACGCGGGTGCGCTCGGCTTCCGCTACCCGGTGCGGCTGCTGCGCCCGGAGACACCGGCTTCGTCCGCGGCCCTGATGCCCTTCAGCTTCTTCGGCCCGACCTGCGACAGCGCCGACGTCATGCACGGTCCGTTCCAACTGCCTGACTATATCGGCGAGGGCGACTGGATCGAGATCGGCCAGCTCGGCGCCTACGAGGCCTGCCTGCGCACCGGGTTCAACGGCTTCGACCGCATGCAGATGTTCGAGGTGCGCGACCCGCCGCTGCCGGCGTCCGGCGAGGCCGCGACCCTGGACAGCGTGGTGCTTTACCCGGAAGACTTGCTCGCCGCGTAGCTGCCAGCGGAGCGATCTCCAGGAGTTCAGGACATGCACCACGTCGCATTCGGCGGCCGCCTCGTCATGCTCGGGCTGGGCAGCATCGGCCAGGGCGTGCTGCCGCTGATCCTGGCGCATATCGACATGCCGCGCGAGCGCATCACCATCGTCACCGCCGATGCGCGCGGCGCCGCCGTGGCGGCCGAATGCGGCATCCGTACGCTGGTGCGGCCACTCGACCGGGAGAACCATTGCGAGATACTGGCACCGCTGCTCGGCGCCGGCGACTTCCTGCTCAATCTCTCGGTGGACGTCTCCTCGGTCGCGCTGATCACGCTCTGCCGCGCGTGCGGCGCGCTCTATCTCGACACCTGTATCGAACCCTGGGCTGGCGGCTATACCGATCCGGCTTTGTCGCCCTCGCAACGCTCGAACTACGCGCTGCGCGAGAGCGCGCTGACGCTCGCCGCCGACGGCAATGCCGGACCCACCGCGGTGGTGGGACACGGCGCCAATCCCGGCCTCGTGTCGCACTTCGTCAAGCAGGCGCTGCTCGATATCGCATGCGATACGGAATCGCAGGGCGAGGTTCCGGCAACCCGTGCGGAGTGGGCGGCGCTGTCGCGTCGGCTCGGCGTGCAGGCCATCCATATCGCCGAGCGTGACACGCAGGTCGGCAACGTCGCCAAGCGCCGCGGCGAGTTCGTCAATACCTGGTCGATCGACGGCTTCGTCGGCGAAGGCTGCCAGCCGGCGGAACTGGGCTGGGGCACGCATGAGGGCGCGCTGCCGTCCGACGGCCACCGGCACGCGTTCGGCGGCGATGCCGCGATCTACCTGATGCGGCCAGGCGCTTCGGTGCGCGTGCGGAGCTGGACCCCGCTGGAAGGCCCGTTCCACGGCTTCCTGATCACCCACAACGAGTCGATCTCGATTGCCGACTACTACACGGTACGCGAAGGCCGTGACGTGCTGTACCGCCCGACTGTGCACTACGCCTACCACCCGTGCGACGACGCGGTGCTGTCGATCCATGAGCTGGCCGGACGCAACTGGCACATCCAGCCGACGCAGCGGCTGATGATGGACGAGATCGCCTCCGGCATGGACGAGCTCGGCGTGCTGCTGCTCGGGCATGCGCGCGGAGCGTACTGGTACGGCTCGCGGCTCGGCATCGAGGAGGCGCGTCGCCTGGTGCCTTACAACAATGCGACCAGCCTGCAGGTCACCGCCGCGGTGCTGGCCGGCATGGTCTGGGCGATGGAGCACCCGCATGCCGGACTGGTCGAGGCCGATGCGCTCGACCATGCGCGCATCCTCGCGATCATGCGTCCCTATCTCGGAGAGCTGGTCGGAGTCTATTCCGACTGGACACCGCTGCAGGATCGCGCGCGGCTGTTCCCCGAGGACCTCGACCACACGGAACCGTTCCGGTTCAGCAATGTAAGGGTCTAGGCCGTTGCCGGAGCCGCAGGTCGTCGGTGCCGAGATCATCGTCTACCGGCTGTTCGACTTCGCCTCTGCCGCCGACCTGGTGCGGGCCGAGGAGATCTGGCGCCTGCATACCGGCGTCGGCAGCGCCCGCAGGACGCTGCGGGCCACCTCGCCAAAGGCGATCTCCTATGACGTGCCGGCACCGCCTCCAGCAGCAGCACCAGGGGCGGCTTACTCCCGGACGGCGAGGTGCCTTTTTCGGTGACGGCCGGCGGCGGCGACTGGGCCGCCTTCACCGCGCGGCTCAACCCAGTGGACGCCGCGACCGGGCCGAACTCGCCGCATCCGGTCCGGGCCCGGCTGAACGCGGACCTGCACGAGGTGCTGGGACCGGCCCGACGCGGCCGGCGCGGTCGATCCTGCAGGAGGACTACCTGGTTGGCGTGGTGCGTGCCTTCGATGCGCCGATCAGCGCCGTCGCCCTGATGGAACGCTGCGACCTGGTGCCGCTGCTGTCGGGCGAAAGGCGCCCGCTCTCGGAGGGCGCGCGCGCTGACCTGCTGCGCAAGCGGTTCTCGTACTATACCGACGATCTTGCCGTGCTCACCTGGGACCGTGCCTTCATCTACGAGCCGCGCGGCAATTACGACGTGCTGGACGTGATCGAGGTCGCGAACGCGTAGTTGCTGGAGATGCGCTACTACGACGAGCTGCTCGATGACGAGCTGCCGAGCATGTACGATCTGGTGGAGAAGACCCAGCGCATCGGCGGCCTGCTCAGCTCGCGCCGCTTCGCCAGCCTGGCGCGCCGGCTGTACACGCTGGTGGCCGAGGTCACCGAGCTGACCGAGAAGGTCGATATCGCTGCAGGTGACCGAGGATGTCTATCTCGCGCGCATCTATGCCGCGGCCCGCGACCTGTTCCGCGTCAGCACGGTCAGCGCGGCTGTGGACCGCAAGCTTGCGATCATCCGCGACACGTATGCGGCGCTCTACGAGGAGGCCTCGAGCGGACGCGCGGCGGCGATGGAGTTCATCATCGTGATCCTCATCCTGGCCGAGGTCCTGCTGGCGCTGCTGCGGCACTGACCGGCTTTGGCAGTTTCGGCCAGAATGGCGGCAGGGCCTTGAACCGCTGCCATTGCGCCGACAGCGTCTCCAGGTTGACGAGCTCCTCGCGGGCCTGCCAGCCGATCACCACACCGATCGCCTGGTGCACGCCGCTCGCGCCGCCACGTCGCCCCAGCTCATCCAGCAGGGGCCGGGTCTCGGCGGCGTCATGGTCGAGCCCGAGCGCCTCCTGCAGGCGGCTCAGCCGCCGCACGAAGCGGTGCGCGTGATCGGGTGCCTCGAACAGCGGCAGGAAGAACTCGGTGGCGTAGCGCAGCTTCTTCAGCGTGATGCGCAGCTCGTGCCGCTCGATGGACGACAGGCGCCTGAAGTGCGCGCCCTGCCTGAGCGCCTTGCGATGCAGCCGGCCCAGCATCCGGGCGGCCACCTGTGCGGCCTGGTCCGCCAGCAGCGCAAGCCGTTCGGGGGTGACCTCGTTGCGCCAGCCGCGCCGCGCGATCCACTGGCCCAGCGTGAGCTGGTAGCGGCTGAAGCGCCGCGCCGTGATCAACGTCCTGACCGTCCGGTAGGCACGCGCGCGGGGCGCCTCGCCGGCCTGACGCAGCGCCTGGAAGTCCGGGCCGCTGCCGTCCGACCGGGTCCGATCCGTCAGGGCGTCGTTCAGGGTGTGCGCCAGGAAGACATCCCAGCCGCGCGCCGGGCCGAGTTGATCGGCGGCCCACTTCGCCTCGCGCGCCAGTCCCGCCATGGTGCCGGACGGCAGGTCGCGACGCAGCAGGGACAGCATCGAGCGCGCGCGGCGCAGCGCGACGCGCATCTGGTGCACGCCATCCGGTGTGCGGCCGTTCAGGGCGACACCCTGGTTGGCCTGCAGATGCGCCTGGCAGGCCCCCAGGATGCCGGCGATCGCGTCGTCCATCGTCGCGGCTGGCGTCAGGGTCGAGGCAGCCGCCTTCTCCGCGCGCATGTCGGATTGCGTGGCCAGGGCATAGCCGAGCAGGACCGGGTCATCGGCGCCGATCCGCAGCGGCGCCACCTCGAGTAGCCGCTGTGCGATCTCGTACAGCGCCGGAGCCTCGCCGGCACGCAGCACCAGGCTGATCCGGTCGAGGGGGTGCTGCCGCCCCTGTGCGTCGATTTCGCCATCCTCGAAGACGACGTCGACCAGGGCGTCAGGCAGCTCGAGGCGACGCATGTGACGACGCAGCGTGACCGCAAAGACCGGTGCCAGCGGGCCGCGCAGCAGGCCATCGCGCACGCCGGGCGGCAGCCAGTCCGCCTGCGGATGCGCGAGACCGGCCAGATCCGGCACGCCGGTCCGCAGGGAGCACGACCAGGCATCCGTGGCGGCGGCGGCCTGGCGCGTGCGCCTGGACAGGGTCTGGACGAGGCGGCGTCCGAGCCGGTCCACCCGCAGCGACAGTCCTGCCCCGAACAGCAGGCGGTCCGGCGTGTCGTAGTAAGTCGTCTCGATGCGTCGCGTGCTGCCGCTGGTGCGGGCGTGCCGGGCGAGCACCGGCGCACGTCGCAGGGCTGATACGCTCTGCCGCTCCGGCTGCAGCCAGAGGGGGTCGGCTGCCGGGGCACCCGGATCGCCGGCGGGAACCACACCGGTGACCGCTTCCGCCGGCACCTGCGGCGAGGCCGGCGCCTCTGTTGCCGCGAAGGTCTCCGCTGCGCCCGGATCGGGATCGGCCTGCATGCCTGCGAGTATGCCGCACGCATTGGGGGACACAAGGCTGCGCCGGCCGCGCCGCCGGAGGGGCCGGCGCACCCGCCGTCGCAATTTCCAGCCAGCCGTTTCAAGAATTGACACGGACGAGGACAATGGTGCCGACACTCGGAATTGAACCGAGGACCTACTGATTACGAATCAGTTGCTCTACCCCTGAGCTATGTCGGCAGACTGCGTGCGCCCTATACAAAACCCGCGCTGATGCTGCAACCTGAACACCGTTCATGGCCCGTTGACGGTTGCCTGCCATACTGTCTTCAGCCTGCTTGTCGTCCCATCTGCCCCGCACCATCTGCCCGGGCGCTACCACGGAGACCCCCCGGTGCCCGACCTGCTTCGTTTTCCCGGTACCGGCCGGCCATGAGCTCCCGCACCGCCCGGCTGCGCGCCCTGCTCGGGGCGCCCGGATCGACGTTGCGCGGACTGCCGCATCTCTGCGAATGCCGCAGCTGTGGCCTGGTGCAGCGCTCGACGGGGCTGGCGCCCGGTCAGATCATGCATTGCGTGCGCTGCGACACGATGCTCGGGCGCCGCCGCACCAATCCGCCGATCGCAACTCCGCTCGCCTTCTGCCTCACCTCGCTGGTGCTCTACCTGCTGAGCATCACGCAACCGCTGATGACCATCAGCATCTATGGCCGCAGCCGCACCATCACCCTGTTCACCGGGCCGATCGAGCTGCTGCGCGATGGCTGGGGCATCGCCGGGGGCCTGATCGCGCTGGTGACCATCGTGTTCCCGGCCGTGGTCATCCTGCTCATGCTGGGCATCCTGTTCGGCGCGCTGCATCACCGGCTGCCGCTGCGGGTCACCGCGATGATGCGCTGGTACGACCGGCTGCGGCCCTGGTCGATGATCGAGGTGTACATGCTGGGCGTCCTCGTCGCCTACACCAAGCTGATCGACCTCGCCGACATCCAGGTGGGCGCCGCGGTCTATGCGCTGGCCGGCCTGATGCTGACGCTGGGGGTTACGGACTCCACGCTCGACACCGACGTGATCTGGTCGCGGCGCCGGGTGCGGCTCGCGCATCGGCATCCGGTGCATCGCCCGTTCGGCCCGGAGATCGACATCCACGAGGTGCCGCCGCCGCCGGAACACATGGTCTCGTGCCTGTCCTGCGGGTTGGTCAGCTGCTCGCCCACGAAGCTTTCCCTCGAGGTCTGCGTCGGCGGCTGTCCGCGCTGTGGCGCGCGGCTGTACCGGCGCAAGCCGGACAGCGTCAGGCGGACCATGGCGCTCATCTTCAGCGCCGTGGTGCTCTATCTGCCGGCGAACGCCTTACCGGTGATGACCATCATCAAGCTCAACCGCGGCGGCGACCATACCATCCTGCAGGGGGTGGGCGAGCTGTATGAGGCCGGAATGCTGCCGCTCGCGATCCTGGTGCTGTTCGCCAGCGTGACGGTGCCGGTGCTCAAGGTGCTGGGCCTGTGCGTGATGTGCTTTGCGACCTGGCGCGGCTCCGCCAACCGGCTGGTGCTGCGCTCCAAGCTGTTCCGGATCATCGATTTCGTCGGCCGCTGGTCGATGATCGACGTGTTCATGATCTCCATCCTGGTCGCGGTGGTACACTTCAGCGCGCTGGCCAACGTCAATGCCGATGCCGGAATGATGTCGTTCGCCGCGGTTGTGATATTGACCATATTTGCAGCCGACTGCTTCGACCCGAGGGTCATGTGGGACGCCGCCGGCCTGAACGGGCCGGCCTTCGGGGAAACGCGGTTGCCTGGAAGCGCCGCAAGGGCGGAGCCAGCACAGGCGTGAGCGGGAATGCAGGGGGTCCTCCGGGGCAAGCGGAGCCGGGGCAAGGCGTGCCGTCGTCCGGCGGCGGCGGCAGTGGGCAGCCGCCGGCATCCGGCGGCGGCGGCGTGCCCGAGGCAGGGGCGCGGCCGACGCGGTTCTCGCTGATCTGGCTGATCCCGATCATCGTGGTGGCGATCGGCGCCTATCTCGGCTGGCAGACGATCTCCCGGCGCGGGCCCGAGATCACCATCCAGTTCGACAGCGCCGACGGCCTGACCGCCGGGCAGACTCAGGTCAAGCACAAGGCGGTCGGCCTTGGCACAGTCGAGGGGATCGAACTCAGCCACGACCTGCAGCACGTGGACGTGCGTGTACAGATGAGTTCGCAGTCGGCGCCGCTGCTGACCAGGAACGCCAAGTTCTGGGTGGTCCGGCCACGCCTCAGCGGCGCCAGCGTCAGCGGCCTCGATACCCTGATCTCGGGTGCATTCATCGCCATCGATCCCGGCAAGCCAGGGGAGCCTGTCGGCGAAACGCATTTCGTGGGCCTCGATTCGCCGCCCGGCGTGCGTTCCGACGAGCCGGGGCAGACCTTCACCCTGATGACCGGCTCGCTCGGCTCGCTCGGCCAGGGCTCGCCGGTGTTCTTCCGCGACGTCCAGGCTGGCGAGGTGCTCGGCTACAAGCTGCCGGCGAACGGGCGCGGCCAAATCCCGGTGCAGGTGTTCGTCAAGCATCCCTATGACGCGTTCCTGCGGCGCGACACTCGCTTCTGGGACGTGTCCGGCTTGCGGGTGGATTTCGGCGGCAGCAGCGGGCTGCATCTCCAGGTCGAGAGCCTGCAGGCGCTGCTCTCCGGCGGCATCGCCTTCGGTCTGCCGAGCCAGCGGCGCGGCAAGCAGTCCGAGCAGGCCCCAGGCGGCACCGTGTTCAAGCTCTACGAGAGCAAGCAGGCGGCCGACACCGCGGGATACCATGAGCGGGTGCATGTCGTGACCTACCTGCGCAGCTCGGTGAAGGGTCTCGATACCGGCAGCCCGGTCGAGATGTTCGGCATCCAGGTCGGCGAGGTCACCGAGGTCAAGCTGCAGATCGACCAGAACACCGGCGATGCCCAGGTCCGGGTGGCAATGGAGGTGCAGCCGGAGCGCGTGCTGTCGGACCAGGAGATGCAGGGCAGCTCGATCTTCACCATCACACAGGCGATGGTGAATCGCGGGCTGCGCGCCGAAACCGACACCGAGAACCTGCTTACCGGCAGCGCCATGATCTCGCTGGCTTTCGTGCCCAAGGCGCAGCCGGAGAAGATCTCGCTCGAGGGCGACGCCATCGTGCTGCCAAGCCAGCCGGGCGGCATGGCCGGCATCATGGACAGCCTGTCGACAGTGTCGGCGAAGCTGGCGGCGCTGCCGCTCGAGCAGATCGGCGACAGCCTGAGCAGCCTGCTCGCCCACGCGGATGCAACGGTTGCGAGCCCGCAGCTCAAGCAGGCGCTGGTCGAACTGAACCAGACCCTGGCGAGCACTGACCATCTGGTGCAGAACGCCGACCACGGGCTGACGCCGTTCATGCAGCGGCTGCCGCAGATCACCGACCAGTTGCAGAAGGCGATCGACAACGCCAACGGCGCGCTCGCGTCCTATGGCGGCAACTCGGACTTCCACAACAGCCTGCAGCGCACGCTCGACCAGCTCAATGCGACCGCGCACTCGATCCGGTCGCTCACCGACTACCTGAACCGCCACCCCTCGTCGCTGATCTTCGGCCGGAGCAACCCATGAGACATCTGGCCGCATCCCTGCAGCAGGGTGTCCTGCACCCGAGGCGTCGGGCCGTGCTGGCTGGCATCCTGGCTGTGGGGATGCCGCTGCTGCTCGCCGGCTGCGGCGGGTCGGACCCGAGCTACTATACGCTGGCGTTCGTGCCTGGGCAGCCGGCCCCGGGTGGCCCGCTGACGGTCGAGGTCCGCACGCCGAGTGTCACCCCCAGCCTGCAACGCGACCATATCGTGCGCAACGACGAGGATTACCGGCTTCGCACCGTCGAGGATGCCGCTTGGGCGGACGGGCTCGACGAGATGATCGGCCGCACGCTCGCCCTCGACCTGAACCAGCGCCTGCCGGGAACCGGCGTGTTCACCGAGGGCAGCGCGATCTCGACGACGCCGCTGGCCCTCGTGGAGATGGACGTGCAGCGTTTCGCCGCCGACAAGGATGGTCGCGCCGAACTGCAGGCGACCTTGTCGGTGCATCGCCCCGACAGTGCACCCGTCGCCAGCCGCAGCCTGCATCTCTATCGCCAGCCGGACGGTCCCGGGACCGGCCCCCTGGTTGCCTCCCTCAGCACGCTGCTGGGACAGGCCTCCGACCAGGTCGCGCAGATGATCCGGGCGCTGCCGCCGGTGCCCCCGCCGCCGGCCTGATCCGGCTGGCGGTGAAGGATCAGACCTTCTCGACCTGTCCGTATTCGAGGTCGACGGGGGTGGAGCGGCCGAAGATCGACACGCTGACCTTGAGGCGGCCCTTCTCCTCGTCGACATCCTCGACGGTGCCGTTGAAGCTGGTGAAGGGACCGTCGGCGACACGCACCTGCTCGCCGATCTCGAACAGCACCGACGGACGCGGGCGCTCGACGCCTTCCTGAGTCTGCTTCATGATCCGGTCGGCCTCGGCCTCGCTGATCGGCGACGGGCGCATGCGCGTGCCCAGGAAGCCGGTGACCTTCGGTGTGTCCTTCACCAGGTGCCAGGCGTCGTCGGTCAGCTCCATCTTCACTAGCACGTAGCCTGGGAAGAACTTGCGTTCCGCGCTCACCTTCTGGCCGCGCCGGACCTCGAGCACTTCCTCGGACGGCACCAGCACCTCGTCGAAATGGTCGGCCAGGCCCTTCTGGGCAGCCTGCTCCTTGATCTGCTGGGCGATTTTCTTCTCGAACCCAGAATAGACGTGCACGACATACCAACGCTTCGCCATGACCTGCTCCTCAGCCTCCCAGGCCAAACAGGGCGCGCACGCCCAGGCCGATGATCTGGTCGACCGCAAAGAAGAAGATTGCGGTAATCGCCGCCATGGCCAGCACCAGCCCGGTGGTCACCAGCGTCTCGCGCCGGGTCGGCCAGGTGACCTTGGTCACCTCTGACCTCACTTCGCGGATGAACTTCGCAGGACTGACCGCCACGCCGCACCTTTCCAGACACCAATGATCCAGTTCCGTCCGGAGCGGACGGAACCCTGCGCCGTACAATCTCAAGCGGGACAGGCAGGCAAGTGGCAGGGGCGGAGGGTCTCGAACCCGCAACCTCCGGTTTTGGAGACCGGCGCTC
>CAXTVI010000022.1:69292-77530 GCA_964247695.1 uncultured Acetobacteraceae bacterium | reverse complement strand
CGACGATGCGCGACCAGGGCGGGATCAGCCGGCCGAGCAGCCCGGTCTCGTTGAGCACGTGCAGCCAGCGCGCGCCGTGCGGCCGGACCGGCGTCTCCACCGGCGCCGGCATCTTGCGGTCGCGGTTGGACGCGGCGGGCGGCTCACGCTTGGAACCCGAAGGTGCCGCTTCGCGGCGGGGCGGCCGGTCGCCGCAGATCAGCAACAGCAGCAGCGCCGAGGCCTCTGGATCGCCACGCAGCGAGGCGGCGCGGCGCTCGCAGCGGATCAGCTCGTGCATCGCCAGCGGATGCAGCGGCAGGTTGCGCTCGCGGGCGAGGGCCAGCAGCCGGAGCATGCGGATCGGCTCGCGGTCGAAATCGGTCTCCGGCGCGGGCAGGATCTGGCCGTCCGACAGCATGAAGCCGGCGGCGCGCATCGCATCGTCGGTTTCCCCAGCCTGCGCAGGCTGACCCAACGCCTGGCGCAGCACCGCGGGCTCCAGCACATGGGTGAGGCGCATGACCTCGCGCGCGGTGAGGAAATAGTGCCGCATGAAGCGCTCGACGCCGACCTGGCGGCCGTGCCGCGTGTAGCCCATGCGGGCGCCGACCACCGGCTGCATGTCGAAGGTGAGGCGCTCCTCGGCGCGCCCGGCGATGTAGTGCAGGTGGAAGCGGACGGTCCACAGGAAGTCCCAGGAGCGGCGCGCGCGCTTGGCCTCCTGCTCGGTCAGCAGGCCGCCGCCGGATGCGCTGGCAGGCGATCCGGTATGGGCGGCAATGCCCACCAGTTGCCGCGGCTCGCCACGGCCGAACACGTAGCGGCACAGCCAGTACAGCGTCTGCATGTCGCGCAGTCCGCCGCGACCTTCCTTGATGTTCGGCTCGACCAGGAACGGGCTCTCGCCGTAGCGTTCGTGCCGCAGGCTGCGCTCGCGCTGCTTGTCGGCGATGAAGCCGGCTGGCCCCGCCTCCATGCAGGCAACGATGTAGCGGGCCTGGAACATGGCGAACAAGGCGGGCTCGCCGGTGAGCAGCCTCGCATCGAGCAGCGTGGTGCGCACCGTGGTGTCGTCGGCCGCCTCCTCGATGCATTGGCTGACCGTGCGGGTGGCATGCCCGACCTTCAGCCCGAGGTCCCACAGGAAATACAGGATGAACTCGATCGCGCCGAGAATGCCGGGCGACGGCGCATCCTCGGTCAGGAACAGCAGGTCGATGTCGCTGAACGGCGCCAGCAGGCCGCGGCCATAGCCGCCGGTGGCGGCGATGCTCATCTCGCCGGCACGGCCGGCTTCGCCGAAGCGGGATGCCGTGTAGTCGTACAGGGCGGCCACCAGCCCGTCGGTCAGGGCGGAGAGCTGGACCGCCGCCTCCACGCCGGAGAGCGACTGGTTCTCGAAGCTGTCGCGCACCGATTGCTGGACGCGCGACAGGTGCCGGCGGAACAGGCCTACGGCCTCCTCGCGCGGCACCGGCTCGGTTGCGTCGGCCGGACGGGCCAGCGCCGCCGAAAGAACCTGCTGCGCCTCGCGCAGCGCCTTGCTGTGAGCCACGATGTCGGCCTGTCCTGGCTGGAGGCGGCCAATCATGCTGTCCCGGGCGTTGCTGTCCTGGGCGTCTGGGCGCCCGGGCTCGCTCCGCGCGCTTGGGGATGAGGTCGGCATTGTCACAAGTCTAGCGCAGTCTCGCTCCGCGCGACAGGATCATCATGCAGTGCGGCATTGATCGGAGGGGATGCTGTGGCCGTGGCGCCCAGCCGTCGCACGCAGGCGATACAGCGCGTCAAGCGCCTCGCGTGGCGTGAGGGTGTCCGGGTCGATCGCCGCCAGCTCCGCGACCATCTGCAGCGCCCGTCCTGCCGCTTCATCAGCCATGTGTGCGGCCGGCTCCGGCGTGGCGGGTACCGGGTCGTCCCCGAAAGATGCGAATAGCGGCAAGGGCGCCGCATGGCGCTCATGGTCGCGTTCCAGGGTTGCGAGCAGCCGGGCGGCTCGTCCCACCACCGCATCCGGCACGCCGGCGAGGCGCGCGACATGCACGCCCCAGCTCCGGCGTGCGGCACCGCGCACCACCTCGTGCTGGAACACCACCTCGCCCTTCCACTCGCGCACGCTCATGGTGTGCGGCGCGAGGCGGGGCAGGCTGCCGGCAAGCTGCGCCAGCTCGTGGAAGTGGGTGGCAAAGATGGTGCGGCAGCGGGTGCCGGAATGTAGCGCCTCGAGCACCGCCCAGGCGATCGCCAGCCCGTCCAGGGTCGCGGTGCCACGGCCGATCTCGTCCACCACCACCAGCGAGCGCGGGCCGGCCAGGTTGAGGATCGCGGCGGTCTCGATCATCTCGACCATGAAGGTGGAGCGGCCATGCGCCAGGTCGTCGGAGGCGCCGACCCGGCTGAACAGCCGGTCCACGACGCCGAACTCGGCCTTCGCCGCCGGGACCGGCAGCCCCGCCTGGGCGAGGATGACCGCCAGCGCCGTCTGGCGCAGGAAGGTGGACTTGCCGGCCATGTTCGGACCGGTCAGCAGCATGGTCCGGTGCTCGGGCGACAGGTCGCAATCGTTCGGGGTGAAGCGCTGCGACCGCGGCAGCGCCGCCTGCACCACCGGATGCCGGCAGGCCCGCAGGTGGAACGCCTCGCCGTCGCCGACCTGGGCGCGGCACCAGTCGCCGAGGGCTGCAAGCCTGGCCGCGGACTGCAGCACGTCCAGCAGCGCCAGAGCGTCCGCGATCGGCGGCAGGCCTGCCTCGTCCAGCGCGTGCCGCACCAGGTCGTCGAACAGCGCCCGCTCGCGCGCTCCCGCCCGCTCGGCGGCTTCGGCGATCCGGCGGTCGAGCGCCGAAAGCTCGTCCGTGCTGTAGCGCACCAGGCTGGCGGTGCCCTGGCGCAGGGTCAGGCCATGGCCGGAGGCGGCCAGCGGCGACAGGGCCCTGCCTGCGAGGGCCGGGGCCGCGGAGGCCGCGACCTCGATCACGTAGCCGAGCTGGCTGTGGTGGCGGATCTTCAGGCTGGCGACGCCGTAGCGCTGCGCATAGTCGTTCTGCAGCCCGGCGATCACCCGCCGGCTGTCGTCGCGCAGGGCGCGCTCCGCGTCGAGCTCGCCGTCATGGCCGGGCGCGATCGCGCCGCCATCCTCGAGGCGTGACGGCAGGTCGTCCGCCAGGGCGCGGGACAGCAGGTCGCGCAGGCCGCCGGCCTGGTCCAGCAGCCGGGCCGTCCGTCCGATCAGCTCCGGCGGCTTGCTGTCGCCGAGCGCGCGCAGCGCCTCGCCGGCGCAGAGCAGGCCATCGCGCAGGGCGGCGAGGTCGCGCGGCTGGCCGCGCCCGAGCGACAGCCGGCCGAGTGCGCGCACCATGTCCGGCATCCCGCGCAGCGCGGCCCGCAGTGCCGTCGCCTTGTCCGCCTCCGCCGCCAGCCAGGCCCAACCCTGCTGGCGCTCGCCGATCGCCACCGGGTCGGTGAGGGGTGCTGCGATCCAGCCGGCCAGCATCCGGCAGCCCGGCGCGGTCAGCGTGTGGTCGACCGCCTTGAGCAATGTGTGCGTCTCGCCGCCGTCGCGGGCGCGCAGCAGGTCGAGGCTGGCCCGGGTGGCCGGATCCATCCCCAGCGTTGCGCGGTCGGCCTGCGGCGCCGGCCGCGACAGCCGTGGCATCGCGCCCGCCTGGGTGCGGCGGACATAGTCCAGCGCCAGGGCGGCCGCCATCGCCTCGGCATCGGAGAAGCTGCCGAAGGCGTCGAGGCTGGCGGCGCCGAAGGCCTCCGCCAGCCGCGCGCGCGCGGCGAGCGGCGGCGAGGGGGAGCCGGGCGGCGCGCGCAGCGCTTCGTGGTCGTGCAGCGTGATGTCGGGTCCGGCCAGGATCTCCGCCGGGTCGAGCCGGCCGAGCAGCTCGCCGAGCGCCGAGCGCTCGAGGCCGGCGGTCTCGAACAGGCCGGTGGAGATGTCGATCCAGGCTGCGCCCAAGACCTGGCGCTCGGCTGCGGCCCGCCCGGTCGGGGGAGCCGCCAGCGCCAGCAGCAGGTTCGGCCGTCCGGCCTCGAGCAGGTCGTCCTCGGTGAGTGTTCCGGCAGTGATCAGCCGCACCACCGCGCGCGCCAGCGGACCCTTCTGGCCGGCACGCGGCTTCTCGGTCTGCTCGGCGACGGCGAGCCTGAAGCCGCGCCGGATCAGGCGCGAGACATAGGCGCCCGCGGCGGCGGCCGGCACTCCGCACATCGGGATCGGGGCGCCGCCATGCTGGCCACGGGCGGTGAGCGCGATGTCCAGCGCCGCCGCGGCCGCCTCGGCATCGGCGAAGAACAGCTCGTAGAAATCGCCCATGCGGAACAGCAGCAGCGCATCCGGATGCGCCGCCTTGAGCGTGAACCACTGGGCCATGGCCGGGGAAGCGCCATCCGGCGAGGGAAGCGACATGGGCTCCGGTTCTAGTGAGGCGGGCGACACCGTGCAAACCGCTCCGGATCGTTCAGCCGGGATGCAGGCGCAGCGCCGCCAGCGCCAGCAGCAAGGCAGGCGGCATCACCAGCAGCCCGCGCCCGAGGAAGCTCGCGAACCCGACCTCGATGCCGTCGCGCTTCAGCGCGGTGAGCCACAGGATCGTGGCCAGCGAGCCGGTGATCGACAGGTTCGGCCCGAGATCGACGCCGATGGTGAGCGCGTTGCGCGCCATCGCGGACGCCTGCGCCGCATCGAGGGTCTGGCCCGCGACCAGGCCGGCCGGCAGGTTGTTGACCAGGTTGCAGGCCAGCGCGATCGCGGCACCGGCGGCCCAGGCGGCACCGGTGTCGGACCAGCGCGCCAGTTCCCGGAGCAGGGCCGCGAGCCGCCCCAGCACACCGGTCTGCTGCAGCGCCGCCACCATCACGAACAGCCCGGCCACCAGCGGCAGGATCAGCCACGAGATGCCGCGCAGGGTCTGCCAGGGCGCCCGGCGCTCGCGCATCAGCACGATCGCCAGGGTGACAACGCCGCACGCCGCCGTCGGCGCGCCGAGACTTGCATCCAGCGCCGAGGCCACCAGCAGCGCCACGCCGGTCACGACCAGCCCGGCCGCCGCGGTGCGGGCGGCGGCCGACAGCGCAGGCCGCGGGATCTCGCGCTCGATCGGCTCGCCGAGCCAGCGCCGCTCCACCAGCAGCAGGACCGCCAGCGTCGCCAGGATGGCTGCGACCGAGGGCAGCAGGAAGGCGCCGAGCCATGGCAGCAGGGCCGGCATGTGGCTGCCGTGCAGCACCAGGTTGGCCGGGTTGGAGATCGGCAGCACGAAGCTCGCGGCATTTGCGATGAAGGCGCAGGCGAACAGGAACGGCAGCTTGCGGTCCCGGTCCGTGACGCCGGCGGCGGCGACGGCGGCGCTGACCGCGGGCGTCAGCACCACGGCGGCGGCGTCGTTGGACAGGAACACCGTGACCACCGTGCCGACGCCGTAGATCAGCAGGAACAGCCGCCGCGCCGAGCCGCGCGCATGCTGCACCGCCCAGGCGGCCAGCCAATCGAACAGCCCGACCTCGCGCGCGACCTCCGAGAGCAGCATCATGCCGACCAGGAACAGATAGACATCGGTGCCGCGCCCGACGGCGGTCAGCGCCGGATGCCAGCCGAGCAGCCCGGTCAGCACCAGCAACGCAGCACCCCCGACCGCCCAGACCGCCTCCGGCCAGGACCAGGGCCGGACGATGACGCCGGCGGTCGCCACCAGCACGATCGCCCAGATCGCGATCGTCTCCACGGGGTATCCGAACATCAGGAGTTCGCCGGCTGCAGGGTGGCGACGGCGGGGTCGGCGGCGGAGCCAGGTGCCGGGTGGCCGCCTTGGCCCGTTCCGGCATCCGGTCCGGTCTCCGGCATCAGAACCAGGAACAGCACGAAGGCAAGAAGTGCGCAGCAGGCGAGGCCGAGAAAGGCCGCCTGCATGCCGAGCCGCTGGGCGACGAAGCCGGCGACGGCGTTGCTGCAGGCCGCCCCCAGGCCCCAGGCGGCCGAGGTGGCGCCGAGGGCGAGGTTGGTGTGGCCGCTGCCGCGCGTGATGTCGGAGACGACCACGAAGAACAGCACCGAGAACAGGCCGGCGCCGATGCCGTCGAGCAGCTGGATGGCGACGATGCCGATCGGGTCCCGCACGAAGGTATAAAGCCCGCCGCGCACGGCGAGCGCTGCGAAGCCGGCCAGGAACAGGCGCTTGCGTCCCCAGACATCGGCGCGGCGCCCGGCGAGCAGCGCCACCGGGACCATCACGAGCTGGGCGGCGACGATGCAGGCGGCCATGCACAGCGCGCTGATCCTCGGGTGGTCGTGCGCCAGCTCCTCGCCCGCGAGCGGCAGCATGGCGGCATTGGCGAAATGGAACAGCGTGATGCAGCCGGTGAAGATCAGCAGGGTGCGGTCGCGGAGCAGGCGGCCGATACCGCCGCCGCTGTCCTGCTCGGTTTTGGGCGCCTCGTCGTCGGGCCCCGGGCAGCCGCGCGCGACGCTGTCGTCGATGTCGCGGCGTCGTATCCGCAAGGTCGCGACCGCGCCGGCCGCGGCCAGCGCCGCCACCACCCACAGCACCGCGACCGGCGCGAGGAAGGTCCCGCCGAAGCCGGCAAGGAGCGCGGTGGCGGTATTGCCGGCATGGTTGAAGCCCTGATTGCGGCCCATCCGGCCGGTGAAGGCGCCGCGCCCGACCAGTCCCAGGCTGATCGCCGCCAGGGCCGGCGGGATCACGGCGTCGGCGCCGCCGATCGCGACCTGCGCCGCCGCGACCGGCCAGAAGCGCGGCAGGCTGGCGAGCACAGCGACCCCGCAGGCGATCACCGCGCAGGCGCCGACGATGATCTCGCGTTTGCAGGAGAGGCGGTCGATCAGCACCCCGGCCGGCGTCCTGACCAGCACGGTGGCGATGCCGGCGATGGTCATCACCACGCCGATCGCTCCCGCCTTCCAGTGCTGCGCGCTCAGCAGGTAGATGGCGAGGAACGGGCCGATGCCGTCCTGGACGTCGGCCAGCAGCAGGTTGGTGAGATCGAGCGCACGGCCGTTGGCTCGGCTGCCGCCCGTCATTGTCCAGCCCATCGCCTTGCCGTCCCGCCCGTCGCGTGGCCTTAACCGCGACGGGCGGTGGCGGTTCAGAAACCCAGGATGACGTCGCCGCCGAAGGTGAAGTTGCCGGTCTGCGTCATGCCGTCATAGGCGCGGGTGCCGCTGAAGGTCTTGTCCCAGCGTATCTCGGGACGGAAGGCGAGCAGCGCCACTTTCGGGATCGTCGGCTTGTAGGTCAGGCCCGCGGTGAACTCGCTGTAGGTGGCGCGCCCCGCGGTGAACGAGCTGTTCGGCAGGCCCTTGAGGCTGCGGATCGGGTCGTTGTCGCCGGGGAAGGCATAGACGAAGAAGCCGGCATTGTCGCGATACACCTCGGCGCGGCCGTTTGCGGTCCAGGTCGGGCTCAGCGTGTAGGAGATGTATTGAGCGGCGCCGTAGCTGTCGGCGCCGAAGGCGTCGTCATGCTGGTAGTTCAGTTCGGTGACGAGCGTGAGATTGCTGGTGGCCTTGTAGGTGGCGATGAAGTCGCTTTCGTAGCGCATCTCGCTGTTGGCGTTCGGCACCGAGAGGGTGGAGTTCTCCGGACCGAGATGGGTCAGCGCGAGCAGGGTCAGCTTGCCGCCGAGCAGGTTGTTCAGTCCGAAGCCGACCAGGCCGGCCGGCTCGCCGTTGTTGTCGCCGCCATCGAACGTCGTGCTCTCGCCGGTATCGACCTGTCCGTAGATGTCGAGCGTCGGGTTCACGTGCCATTCGGCGAGCAGGCCGGTGTGCTGGAACGGCCCGAAATTGAAGATGTAGGAGTGCGAGTAGAACGGATTGGTGCTCGGATCGATCGTTTCGTAGCCGATCGGGGTGACGAACTGGCCGAGCTTGAAGTCGATGCCGCCCGCGGTCAGCCACGGCGCGTGCATCAGCGCGTTCGCCTGCAGCACGGTGAACTGGTAGCGGCTGTTGGTGGTGAGCTCGTCGAACTCGCCGTCATAATGCAGGTAGCGCACATCGGTGCCGAAGGTGCCCTGCAGGGTGAAGCCGAAATCATAGCCGGTGGCGCTCGAATTGATCGGCCGGGTGACGGTCGCCTGGATCTGGTTCAGCAGCACCGTGTTGGCCTTGTCGTCGAACAGGCGCCCATAGTTGAGGCCGTCGCCAGGGCGGTCGCCGTTGCCCTGGATTCCGGCATCGCCCTGCAGGCCCCAGGTGATCGTGCTGGCCCAGGTGCCGGGAGGCGCAGGCGCTGC